>NZ_BBAG01000034.1 GCF_001311135.1 Secundilactobacillus paracollinoides DSM 15502 = JCM 11969 | reverse complement strand
TTAAAGAAGCAATCCCATACATATCGCCACGAAAGAAGGATTTTTTTGGAAACAAAAGTCACCCGTCGCACCCAACTGTCGATTTTAGCAGTGGGGCTACTCTCGTTTATCGGTATCCTCATTGAAACGTCTATGAATTTGACGTTTCCAACGTTGATCACGCAACTCCATGTCTCTTTATCGACGATCCAGTGGGTCACTACCGGCTATCTGTTGTTGGTGACCATCGTGATGGGCACCACAGCGTATCTTTTAAAACGATTTGACGGCCGAACGATTTTTCGGTTTGCAATCATTTGTTGTCTCATTGGCACCATCCTGTGCGGCATCGCGCCCAACTTCACCTTTCTCATTTTCGGGCGGTTGTTTCAGGCGATATCCACAGGGTTATCCACACCACTGATGTTTAACATCATTTTGACTTCCGTGCCAAAATTTCAGTTAGGCGTCTACACCGGCCTTGCTGCAATGGTCGTTTCCTTTGCACCTGCCCTTGGGCCAACGTATGGTGGCCTGTTAAACCACGCCTTGTCATGGCGGTGGATTTTCTGGATTGCCCTACCGATTATTATCATTGTTGCATTTCTGGGAAACAGCACAATTCATACCAGGGCCTCCCACCAACACGGCGCATTTGATTTTTATGGACTGGCACTCGTTGCCGTCATTTTTGCAAGTTTGGTTTGGACCTTCAACGAAGCCGGAACGCACGGGTTTATGAGCGGTCAATTCTGGGGCTGGCTAATCGTCTTTCTTCTATTGATGGGCATCCAGCTCTGGCACATGGGTCATGGCAAACGAGAATTGCTGGACTGGTCAATTTTGAAAATGCCGCTGATTCGCCTCCGGTTGACGACCTACTTCCTATTGCAGTTCACCAACATCGGTATTTCCTTTGTGATTCCGCTCTACGCCGAAAATGTCTTGGGTGCCAATTCGATGGTCGCATGCATGATCCTCTTTCCCGGTGCCCTACTGGGTGCCATCACCGCACCACTTGCCGGTCGGATCTATGATAAACGAGGCGGAATTCTGCCGATTATGATCAGCAACGTGTTCCTTCTGATTGGCACGGGCCTCTTTGCGACGCTGACCAACCATCTGACGCTCGGCTTGATTGCCATCTTCTTCATGGTGCTGCGACTTGGTTTCAACTTTGGGTTCGGGAATCTCATGTCCGATGCCAGCAAGCACGTTGCGGTACACCAAAAGGCCGACCAAAATTCGCTGTTCAATATGATGCAGCAATACGCCGGCTCACTGGGAACCGGCGTGCTATCAGCCATTATCTCAGCGCATGAGCTGACCATCCGCTCCACCGAACATGCGACGAGACAGGGCAGCCACGTTGATTTTGTGGTGTTGGTTGTACTGGCACTGATTGCGTTTGCGGCAGCGTTGGTGGCTAATCGGTATATTTTGAAAGAACGAAAACAAGTGTCAGCATGACAAAACGACCGAGAAATCACATGATTTCTCGGTCGTTTTTAGCTGTGTTGATTACCGTGACGCTTCCTGGACGTCCTCCAAACCAAAATTCAACTTCTCTTGAATTTCGTGGCGGAACGTTGCAAAGTCTTCACTCACCCGTGACCGTGGATGCGGCAGCGGGTTGTCGACAATTTCCTTAATTCGACCAGGTCGCGGTGTCATGACCACGATCCGATTACTCAGATAGACCGCTTCATCGATATCATGGGTTACCAAGATCATGGTGGTGTGTGTCTCTTCCCAAACACGATAGATGACGTTTTGAATATCAGCTCGTGTGAAGGCATCGAGGGCCCCCATTGGTTCATCCAGTAACAGAATCTCCGGTTTCATGATGATTGAGCGCGCCAAAGCCGCCCGCTGTGCCATCCCACCTGAAACTTGGTGCGGATAGGAATTCTCAAAACCGGTCAGCCCCATCAGATCGATGTAGTGCTTCACCAGGGCTTTGTCGAAATGACGGCCCTTAGTGACCTTCAACCCAACACTGATATTTTCCTCAATCGTTTCCCATGGAAAAAGACTCCCATGTTGGAAAACATACCCTCGCGAATAGTCCGGCTTAGTGATCCGGTCACCATCAATGGTAACCTTCCCTTCCTCGGGTTGATCCAATCCTGAAATGAGCCGCAACAGCGTCGTTTTACCACAGCCCGATGGCCCAATGATGGACACGAATTCGCCAGGGTTGACGGTAAAGTCGATATCGTCTAATACATTAATTTCTTGACCATTGTTATCCTGCAAACGCCGGTTAACGTGGTCAACTTCTAATACACCCATTTAATGTGCCCCTTTCTAATTTCGCTTTTCACGCCAACGTAAGAAGTAGTCCTGAACCTTCGTGAACAGCGCGAAGAGAACGGAGAACAAAATGGCCATGATGACAATCGCTGCGTACACCTGCGTGTAGTTACCAGTCCCTTTTGCCCAGTTGATAAACCAACCGAGACCAACCTTGGCACCAATCATTTCAGAAATCACCAACATGGTAAATGAGAGACCCATGGCGGTGTAGATCCCGGTGAAGATGCTTGGTAACGCACCAGGAATCACGATTTTACGCACAATTTGCCACTCGCTGAACCCGAGTGTTTTCGCAGATTCGAAGTACTCTTTAGAAATGCCTTGAACTCCACCAATGGTCATGAAGGCCACTGGGAACCAAACGGAAAACGCAATCAAGAAAACTTCGGCCATGTAGCTCGTTGGAAAAATAACCATGGTTAACGGCATCCACGCAGCAGCTGGAATGATCCCAATCACTTTTAAATATGGGAATGCCCAGTAATTAAACTGGCGATAGCGGCCCATGCCAAGGCCTAAAACGACCCCAAGCAAGGTCCCTACAATAAAGCTGACGACCCACAATCCAAGTGACGAAAGTGTTGACGCCCAAAGTAACGCTGCGTTTTCACGCATTTGGTCAAGAATCTGGGCAGAACTCACGAAGAATGGCTGTTCAAGGACTGCGAATTTTTCAGTCAGCAAATCTTGGACAATCAGCAATACCCCTAGTGAAATGTTTAATTGGGCAAAGTGGCCGTTGTAGTGTCTGATTCGGCCGTGGGTAAACTGGCCAATAACCGTTACAATCAGGAGGTAAGCAAAGTAGGCTGCTAAGAACCAGTAGTAGGTTTTATTATTGACTAACTCTTGTGAGGCCACCAGTTTATTTTCAAAATACGCTGCCGCCACGGCGACCAAGCTCAAAATATTCCAGGTTAAATGCCATTTTTTCCAATACTTGCTTGCATCCCGCGTTGCTTTGGCTGTCTTTTTATCACTCGTTTGTTGAACAGACATCAACATGAAATTCACTCCTTACTCAATTACTTAAGATCTGGGTACCAGTATGCTTGCTTCAGGAGTTGTTTGTTGTTCGTATCCTTCTTCAAGTAACCGGCTTCCTTTAATTGTTGAATATAGTAGGCCAAATCTGACTTACCTTTCTTGAGGTTCAGGTTAAAGTGCTCATCCTGTAGAATCTGAGTCACATTCTTAACATTGATGAACTTCGTCTTTGAAACGTACCCTTTGTTCAATTCGATCTGAGCAGTTTCCTTAGGGTTCTTGTTGATCCAAGCAGCTGCTTCCTTGTAGGACTTCACGATTGCCTTAGCCTTCGCTGGGTTCTCTTTGATCAGCTTGCTTGAGATGTAGAGGTAACAGCAAGACCCGTTTTTCTTCATCCCCATGGCAGCCATCTTTGAGTTGCCTGAATAGTTGTTGTTATCAATAATGGTCTTAAACCCATCTTGTTTTTGGGCTTGGTAAGCGTATGGATCAACGGTCCCGATGGCATCAACTTGGCCCTTTTCAGCGGCCTTAGCTAACAGGTCGGTACCGTAAACTTTCCATGTCACATCCGTCTTAGGATTCAACCCGGCATGTTGCAATGCGATCGAGGTCACATACTGTGGTGTTGACCCTTGCGCAGGAATCCCAATTGTCTTCCCTTTTAGATCCTTAACACTCTTAATGCTTGAGTTCTTTGGCACTAACAACTTGATGCAGCTTGGTGAATCCCACCAACAGCTTTGATCTGGGCACCATTTTGAATGGCTGGCAGATATTGGAAATCACCGTTTTGCGCATCGTACTTACCGCTCGCAAATCCAGCTTCCAAATCACTGATGTCACGGGGGTTAGCCACAAGCTTGGCCTTGATCCCGTTCTTCTTAAAGAACCCCTTCTCGTAAGCGATGTAATTAGGGGCGTTACAGATTGACCCATCTTTTGCAGGAATCGTCACTGTCCCGTACTTATACGTTTTTGAAGCACCCTTATTACTTGCACTGCTATTCCCACAACCCGCGAGAATACCACCAATTGCTAATAAACTCACCAAACCAACTAAGAAACCCTTTTTCCTCATCGTGAAGCCTCCCAAATAAGATAACTAAAATAATAACTGAAACAAAAAAACGCCCCTATGCCCGCATAAGACATAAGGACGATTACTCGGATACCACCTTTAATTTGACTATTTTTCACAAAATAGCCCTCACCGAGTACGTCATGAAGCCATGAGATACCCTTATCCGCTATCGAGGACAACCGCCAGAACTTAACTATTCGGCTCTGGACGCTCAAAGACCATCTTCGATTCTGCACCCATACCGGCTTTCACCGCTCCCGGCTCTCTAAAATGGATACGATAAATCTACTTATCTCATCACTGCGTGTTTAATATTAAAATATGGTTAAATTATAATGCAATGTGTACATTTGTCAACATGCAATTTTAGATTTCCTTGAAAATCAGTGATATCAGGTGATAAGTGATAATTTTAAAACATGTTAATACGTATTTACATTCCGGCACAATAACACACTCTATTTTTTCACCACTAATCTTAATAAATCAATTCAATAATATCGTATGTATGTCAGAGTAAACGACTTACCAGCCGCCTACTCAAAGTAAGTTATTGTTTCACAGACTGCGTGTTAACAAATTGGGTCAATCGGCTCACAGCCAATTTAAGATTATCCAGACTCGTCGCATAGCTGATTCTAAAATAGTGCGACCCACCGGACTCGAAGGCCTCACCAGGTACCGTTGCTATTTTTGCTTTTTCAGCCAGCAGATCCGTGTAATCATTCGCGCTTCCTGTAAAGGTTGCCGGAACTTCAACATACACATAGAAAGCACCCTGTGGCTCGACGAACTGATAGCCTAATGCTATTAACGCGTGAGTCAGGTAACGTTGTCGTTCCTCGTAGATTGCCTTCATCCTTCTTGGATCGCCATCGCCGTTAAGAAATGCTTCAGTAGCAGCATCCATATTGAGCGAGCCAATGGTCGCAACGTTAGCTTGATGCACCTTTGCAAGTAGGCCAATCACGTCAGTCTGGCCAGCTAAATAGCCAACACGCCAACCAGTCATCGCATATGCCTTTGAAACACCATTTATATAGAGCGTCTGATCAGGCAAAAGACTTGCAATAGAAACATGATCTACGCTGTAAGACAGTTCGCTATACACTTCATCACTTAACACTGCGACGTCATACGTTTTTAAAACGGCAGCTAAGGCTTGAAGCTCAACAGATGTCAACGTCACGCCCGTGGGATTATTTGGATAATTCAAAACAACAAGTTTAACGCGACCAGCATAAGTCTCGAGATACGATTTTAAAACGGCGGGAGTTAACTTAAAGTCATTTTGACTGGTATCGATAGTCACCGGTACCCCACCATTTTGTAACGTCACCGTTTCATACAGACTAAAAGCTGGTGACGGAATCAAAACCACATCGTTTGGTCCAATCATGCCATTGATCACAGTGCTAATGGCTTCAGTAGCCCCATTTGTCACAATTAGCTGACTTTGCGGGTTATAGGTGAGTTGATATCGCCGTAACAAATAATCACTAATTGCTTGTAAAAGTCCAGCAGTCCCACGATTAGGTGCGTAATGACTATGATTATCAAGGATACTTTGAATGGCTGCTAATTTAATATGGTCTGGGGTGACAAAATCAGGCTCACCAATCGTCAACTTAACAATATCCTTAATCGCCCCATACTTTTGATTGACGCGCCGAATCAAAGAGGATGGAATTTGATTTAAACGAGGATTTACTAAATTAGAAATTTCATGCATCCTATCACCTCCGTTATAACTGGTCCAAACCTTGTTTTAAATCCCCAATCAAATCCCTAGGATCCTCAATCCCTACCGATAACCGCACTAATTGGTGAGTAATCCCAACGGCTAACTGTTGTGCATCTGACAATTCAGCATGTGTCATTTTGTACGGTAACTCGATCAGACTTTCCACCGCACCAAGGCTCACGGCTAACTGGATGAGTGACAAACTTTCTACAAATTTCTTTGCATCAAGACCAGCCTTCAATTCAAAACTGATAATACCGCCAAACCCATTTGTTTCAGCCTTCGCAATGTCGTAATCCTTTGACCCTGGAACGCCCGGATAATAGATTTTTGAAACTTCATCTCGCTCTTGTAAAAAGGCGACAATTTTGGCGGCATTACTCAGATGACGGTCTAACCGAACAGCAAGGGTTTGAATACCGCGCCGAATTTGAGCAGCATTTTCAGGTGATAGGATCGAACCGATCCCGTTTTGATTGAAATAGATACGATCAGCTAGCGCCTGTGTTTTTGCAACAACAAGGCCGGCAACAACATCGGAGTGTCCCCCAAGATACTTGGTGGCTGAGTGAACGACAATATCTGCTCCCAATGTTAGCGGGCGCTGCAGGTAAGGCGTTAAAAACGTATTGTCCACAATGGTTAGTAGGTTATGAGCTTTCGCAATAGCAGCAATGGCTTTGACACTCGTGACTTTTAAGAGTGGATTCGTAAATGTTTCAAAGTAGATTGCCTTTGTATTGGGCTGAATGGCGGCTTCAACTGCTTTGGTATCCTGAGTATCCACCGCCGTAAATTCGAGCTGCCAGCGTTTAAAGAACTGGGTAATCAACCGAAACGTCCCGCCATAGACGGTGTTGCCAATCACAATATGATCGCCTGGAGAAAAGATAGCGAGGGTGGCGTGAATGGCTGCTAGGCCTGATGAAAAGGCAAATCCCTTAACACCACCTTCTAGCGTTGCAATTTGATCTTCTAAGTAGTTTCGAGTTGGATTACCCGAACGCGCATAATCCCATTTCACCTGCGAGTCGACCGTTGGAAAAATGTACGTTGAAGATGCATAGATAGGCACATTGACCGCCCCCGTGTCGTTGTCATGTTGTGGCGTGCCATGTACCAGTTGCGTATCGAATTCTGCCATAATCACTAACCTCCTAAGACTGATCTAAATCGATGTCTAAATACGTTATATCTGTGCGTTGCTTAAACCCAAGGTGTTCCCAGAACGCTCTGCCGTCCACATTATCGTTGGTTGTAAACAACCCTATTTTCTCAATTTCTTGCTGCTTAAATTCTGCCAAAACTTTGTGAATGAGCGTAGTGCCAATGTGTTGACCACGATGCCCATCCGCAATTGCGGTGTGATACAGGTAGCCTTTGCGACCATCCGTACCGCCTAAAATGGTCCCAATAATTGCGCCATCGTTGTCAATTGCGGCAAAACACAATGTTGGATTATGATCGACCACAGATTTGATTCCCGCGTACGTGTTATTCAGCGACCCTAAATTCATTCCAGGTGTCTTTTCCCAAAGCGCATACGCTTCGTCATAGTCTTCTGGAGTAAAGTGACGTATTTGCATATTTCGAATCCTTTCTAGTTCCCAAATTCAGTATTCTTATCAGTCGTTAAACGCACCGGAAATGGCCTGATCCAGATCCGCAATCAAATCATCAACATCCTCTAACCCAATCGATAATCGGATCACATTGTCATTCAGTGCATGTTTAGCTCGAATTTCTTCTGGAATCTCACGGTGAGTTGTCTTCGTCGGGTTCACAATTAATGACTTAGCATCCCCAACATTTGGCAAATAGCTGAAGATTTGAACGCCGTTGATAATGTCACGAATCTGAGCAATACCGCCCGCAACTTCAAATGCCAGGATCGCGCCAATGCCATGTGGATAGTATTTTTTAACGAGGCTGTTTTCAGTATCAAGTCCTGAATAATAAACCCGCTTAACGTGGCTATTTTCCTGAAGGTACTTCGCGATTTTAGTTGCACTGGCAACCTCTTTCGTCACCCGTTCTGAAATCGTTTCAAGCCCAATGAGCGACATGTACGCTTCAACAGGACTGAGAACGGCACCCATCAGCCTGAGATATTTCATCCGAATACGGGAGATAAATGCTTTACTACCAAACTTTTCGACAAAGCTTTGACCGTTTGGATGTGCATCATCCGTCAAAATAAACTCCGATTCATTCAATTGGGGGAACTTATCGCTGGACCAATCAAACTTCCCGTTGTCAACGACAAGGCCGCCAATCACATTACCATGCCCATTGATGCCCTTTGTCGACGAGTAAATTGAAATATCCGCACCGAATTCAAAAGGTTTAAACAAATATGGCGTTGGAAATGTGTTATCAATGATCAATGGAATCCCAGCGGTATGGGCAATGTCAGCGAGACCTGCCACATCCGTAATTTCAGTACTTGGGTTGGCCACACTTTCGGCATAAATGGCTTTCGTGTCCGCCGTTATCTGATTTTGGATACTCGTCAAATCGTTCACGTCATCATAAAAATCGACCGTGATCCCAAACTTTGGAAATAGCGTCCGAAACTCGTCAAGACTCCCGCCATAAATGTTAGACGGCGCTAGTACATGACCACCGCCCTCTGCAACATTAAAAATGGTGTACGTAATCGCAGCCATCCCGGAACCAAGCGCAACAGCCCCAACCCCGCCTTCAAGTGCCGCGATTCGATTTTCAAAGACCTCTGTCGTGGGATTTGAGACCCGCGAGTAACTGAATTCTTTCTTTTGCCCGGAAACAACTTTTAACCCATTATCAAAATTTTCAAGGCCAAACGCTGCAGTGGCATATATCGGCACCGACGAGGCATACTGATGTTTCGACCAGTCATAGCCCGCATGAAGGCGCTGTGTATCAAAATGTTCTTCAACCATTCTGGCTCACTCCTAAAATTCAAACTGTTGTGCATCAAGATGAAGACTGTTGGCAATGGTATTCAGCACCGTAATCGTTTCATCCTCAAGTGAAATTCCTGCTGTCTGATGTCTGCGATAACTTGCAATTTCTGGATCACCTGGCACAAGAACGGGTTGCGCATCCGTCAAAGGCGGTAGGGCTCTCAATCGGTTCAGTAAGTCGCTGAGTCGTGTCTTAATTGCCAAAGGTTCACCAAACAATTTAGGGTCAAGTGCCAGAAAAAAGTGACTAATGCCGCGCTGGCCACTTCCCATATCTACCGAAAGTGGTCCCTGAGCCAGCACTCCGGTTAATATCTCGACCAGCAAAGTTAGCCCATAGCCCTTATATCCAGCATTTGTTTCATCCAAACCACCAAGTGGTAAGACGCCGCCTAATCGTTTGGGGTGTTGCATGTTAGCAACAAGTTTGCCTGGATCATGGGTCACTGCACCAGTCTCATCAATTGCCCAGTCACCTGGTACGGCTTGGTGACGCTGCATGAGCACCTCAAACTTGCCAAACGAAACAGTCGATGTTGCGGCGTCAAAGACAAAGTCGTCCGTTTCAGTGGGCATGCCAAATGCGATGGGATTGCTGCCAAGGAATGCATCCTTAGCATGTGTCGGAACGGTTAGCGGATTTGTATTTGTCATACTGATACCGATCAACCCAGCCCGACTTATTTGGCGAACATAGTAGCCGCAGCTCCAAAATGATTGGAATTTCGGACGCTGACAACACTGATGCCAGTCTGGGACGCCTTTGTGATTGCCAGGTGAGTGGCTTGTGAGGCAATCAGTTGTCCCATCCCATGTTCACCATCGATCAGGACTGAACTAGCCGTTTCTTTTAAAATCGTGCCATGTCGATCCGGTAGAATATCTCCGTGATTAAGTTTTCTCACGTACATCCCGAGTCGTTGCATCCCGTGCGACGCAATACCACGCATATCTGCGTCGACTAAGCTTGATGCAATCGTGCCACTGTCGTTGGCATTAAAGCCATACTGTTCAAAAACCGTTTTTGCAAATTGTTTTAATTTTTCTGGTTCAAACGTCTTTGTCATGCCAATTTACCTTATTTGCCTGTGTAATAAGCTTGTTCAACCAATTTCTTGACGTTGGTATCCTTCTTCAAAAAGCCAGCTTGTTTAAGTTGCTTTGCGTAGTACGTCACATCCGCTTTACCGGAAGCTTTCTTCAGCCCAAAGTGATATTGCTTGATCAAGTTGGTAACGTTCTGTTCGTTAACGAACTTCGTCTTGGCGACATACTTCTTGTTGAGCAAAATCTTAGCGGTTTGTTGTGGGTGCTTGTTGATCCATTGCGCAGCTTCGGCGTATGACTTCACGATGGCGTTAGCCTTGGACTTGTTGTCCTTGGTCAGTTTGTTGGAGAGGTATAAGTAGCAGCAAGAACCGCTCTTCTTCATCCCCATATCAGCCATCTTTTGAGAATTACTGCTGTTATTATTGTTGACGATAACGCGGAAACCATCCTGTTTTTCTGCTTGGTAAGCGTATGGGTCAACCGTCCCAATGGCGTCGACCTGGCCTTTTTCAGCAGCCTTAGTCAGCAGATCATAGTCGTACGTTTTCCATGTCACACCAGTTTGCGGTTGATGCCAGCATGTTGCAACGCGATGGAAGCTACATACTGAGCAGTTGAGCCTTGACCAGGTGTAGCAATGGTCTTCCCCTTCAGATCCTTAACCGACTTAATTTTGGAATTCTTTGGGACAAGGACACTGATACACCCTTGGTGAATACCGCCGGCCGCCTGAATTTGCGCACCGTTTTGAATCGCTGGCAGATATTGAAAGTCACCGTTTAAAGCATCGTATTTACCACTCGCGAAACCGGCTTCTAAATCTGAGATATCCGTTGGCTTGGCAACCAGTTTTGCCTTTAACCCATTTTTCTTAAAGAAGCCCTTTTCGTAGGCAATGTAGTTTGGTGCCCCACAAATTGTCCCGTTTTTGGCAGGAATCGTGATGCTGCCATACTTGTACGTACTATTACTTTTGGAGGATGACGCTTTACTATTACCACACCCAGCCAACGTACCAACCAGCGCCAGTGACGCTAAACTTGCTAAAATAACATGCCATTTTTTCATATCTTCCATCTCCTAAACCCGATTTAAAATGATCTTTTAAGCTTGTTGATTGACATAACTAAGTAAACTCTTGGCCGCATCCAAGAAATACTGAACCGCAACTGGAATCGTTTCGTCCAGGCCAATAAAATTCGGGTCATGCCAGTCGGCCGCATCCGGCTGGCCATTCGACCCAATAAAGGCGAAGACGCCAGGATATTGCGTTTGGAAAGTAGCAAAATCCTCACCAGCCATTGAAATTTCTGGGGTGATCACCTTTGCGTGCGTCTCTGCTTCTTTCGCCACCACTTCTGTTAGTGTCGGCTCATTATCAATTGGCACCGCACCAACTGACCAGTCAAAATCGGCAGTTTCTCCAAATGCCGCAGCAATTTGATTGACGATTGTTTCCATGCGACGCTTCACAAGTTGCGTTGTCTCATCGTTAAATGTCCGAACAGTGCCGCCCAATTTAACCGTTTCCGGCAACACGTTCCAGGTTTCACCGCCATGGACCTGTGTCACACTGACGACAACCGTATCCAGCGGCTTGACGTTGCGACTCACAATTGTCTGTAACTGTGACACGATTGCTGCTTGGGCAACGATTGGATCGTGCCCTTTTTCCGGACGCGCACCATGTGACCCGGCACCGTGCAAGGTGATATCAAAGTGGTAACATCCTGCCATCAATGCGCCTGGCTTCAATCCAATCGTGCCAATGGGTAGATTGGGATTATTGTGAAATCCGGCAATGGCACTCGTCCCATCCAGAACATGTTTTGCCAGAACCTGATCGCCGCCATGTCCGGCCTCTTCTGCTGGTTGGAACAGAAGTTGAATCGTCCCCGTGATATTAGCCTTCTGTTGTTGTAAAAGGAATGCCGCTCCCAACAAGCTTGAAAAATGAAGATCGTGGCCACAAGCATGCATCACACCCTTATTTTGAGAACTGTAAGGTAAATTGGTTGCTTCCGTGACTGGAAGTGCGTCAATATCAGCTCGCAGGGTAACCTGTTTACCCGGTTTAGCGCCACGAATATAGGCAACCACCCCCGTATCTAAATCGGTATCCGCAACTTCAATTCCCCAGTCGGTTAGTATTTGGCTGATTTTCTTAGTTGTTTCAAATTCCTGATTGGACAACTCAGGATGCTGATGAAATTCATGTCGCAAGGTCGTAATTTGTTGAATGAACGCTGGATCAATTGCCATAATGAACGGTCTCCTTTTTAAAATAATCACACAAACTGTTTGCTAGGCTTCAGGGGCGTCAGCATCATTCCAAATATTCACGCACTTATATCTCAAATGATGAAACGAAAAAAGCACCCTCATCCCAGACTAATCACTTAGTCAGGACGAAGATGCTTCGCGTTACCACCTGAATTCAAACGACCCTCACAAGCCGTCTCTCTTTGGGTACCAGTGATACCCGAACGCTATAACGGGCGTACCCGTTGTCGTTTAACAGTCGCTCAACGACAATCATTTACTCAAGACCATCTTCGACAATCAAACCATGCTGTGTTCCACCTCACCACAGCTCTCTGTGAACGATTTGGTTGTCTACTCTTCTTGAATTTTTGTTTGATATAAGAACCACGAATATTATTAAGCTTTGATTAGAGATTGTCAATGAATTTTGAAGCCATAGTCAAACATAGGATCCATTTTCTCAATCTATTGTTCTATATTATGGCGAATATACTTACGTCACAAAATAAATTATCTTAAAAAGAATTCTAAGTCATTTTTAAGAAAGTGACACAACATTCAGTTGTAAAAACATTTGCGAGTTCAGAAAAAGCCTTTTTATCAGCATTTCATAGTCTGCAAGCTGAATTAACGATTAAAAGTTAATTAAAAGTTATTGACATATTCTAAGCGAATCGTTATTGTAGAAATCAATAAATTGCAAATAATAAACGTTGAAGAGAAGAGTAAATCACGGAGTAGGTACAAAGTGATCACCAATAGTGAAAAGGTGAAACCGAACAATGGTTGAAGATGAACTCTGAGTTGTGGTTGCCGGTGAAAGCTGAAAACCCGTGAGGATACGATATAATCCCAAACATGCTTTTGTGTTGTTGAGGTGTAATAATGCTATTACACGAATCTGGGTGGTACCACGATGCTTTCGTCCCTGTTATAGATACAAGTCTATAACAGGGACGAAAGCATTTTTGCGTTTATAAGGAGGACTAACATGGGTAAAACAAATACTGAAGAAATCATAGAACTACTAAAAACACGAGTGTCGAAGGATCAAAAAAACAAGCTTGAAGTGCTGGCAAAAAAATCATTTTTAGATTATCTCGCCTCTGTAACCCTCGCTGATAAAGAACTTGCCGTTGAGAAATTGAAACAATCTCTTCATTACACTGATCAGTATTTGATTATTGGTCAAAAAGGCAACTTATCAGTAGAACAGGCCGCGTTGCTAAATGGCTTCACCGCACACTACCTTGACTTCGATGACGTTCAAGCAAATTTTCGTGGCCATCCCAGTGTTGTCATCTTTTCGGCCTTGCTTGCAGTCAGTAATCCAACAGATAAATTACGTTCCTTGCTCCAAGCCTTCGTTCAGGGCGTCGAACTTGCGGGTCATATTGGCCGAACGATCCATCCTGGACACGCATTGCAGGGATGGCATTCAACCGGCACTATCGGAACGATAGCTGCAGCTGCGGCAATCGGCGTTTATAAAAAACTACCTGAAGACAAGTTGGCCACACTACTATCGTTTGCAGCGAGTCAAGCTTCAGGAATGATGTTCCAAGAAGGTAGTGACGCTAAACCAATGCAGGCCGGACTAGCGGCGCGTAATGCTGTTGCCGCTTATAAACTCACCGAAAGCGGTCTAACTGCAACTAAAGATCCATTCAATAACCATAACGGTTGGCTTAAAACAATTTCTGGAACTGAGATTACACCATCTACTTGGGGTAATTCTTGGTTATCACCCGCACAAATTGAAAATCCAGGAATCTGGTTCAAACAAAAGCCATTCTGTTCCGCTGCCATCTCAGGCTATGACGCAACACGTCAAGCTTATGAAGCCGGCATCAGGATATCCAATACGACACAGTTTATTTTTCACTACCCGGAAAATGGTGACAGGGCATTAACTAAAAGTCACCCGCTCACCGGTCAAGAAGGTAAGTTCTCGATTGAATATATTGCTTGGTGCGTTTTAGAAAACGGCGATATTTCAACTGAGGACTTAGATAACTTCCGAGTTAGTCCTAAGTTCGAAACTGATTTACCCAAATTCTCTCGACAGCATGACCTGCCAAGCAAGGATAAAAGGGCTCGACCAGTTAGATTAGAGGTCATTCAAGATGATAAAACCGCTAACTTTACGGTCATTAATCCCAAGGGATCGCCACTAAATCCGCTTGACGAAACTGACTTACAGAAAAAGCTTGTCAACGGGCTCGGTGATCTCGCGTCTGATGTCATTCAACTTATCAGTAAATCGAAAACGCAGTTAAAGGAAATTGATTCGCTATTAAATTACAGGAGGTATTTAGATTGCACTTCAAAAAACTCACAGATCTCACTAGCACCACTGAGCTAACACAACTTTTACACAATGCTTACGCTGCGGACGTTAATTTAGGTATTCATTTTGGAGCTTCAACCATTACAGAGCAACAAGTTCGTGATCATATCTTAAATACGCCAACCTTTGTTTTGCAAACCGATGACGGCACCATTGCCGCCACAGCATCCGTACGATTACCCTGGTCTGATAATCCCGGACCGTTTACATTACCGCATATCGGTTGGGTAGCTACAAATCCACTTTACCAACATCAGGGATTTGCAAAACAAATCATTACACAAGTGATTGCTCACTTTGTTAAAGATGAATTGCACGCCCCGGCCGTTAGTTTAGGAACTGCTGTTGAACACCCTTGGTTACAAGATTTTTATCACTCGATTGGCTTTCAAACAATCGATACCGTTCGTAAGTTCAAGGATCATCAAACCGCTTATCTGATTTCAATTTTTGACGATCATCGAACGCACCAAATCGACGATGTCTATCTTAAGAAGATTCTGCCGCAAACGATTTTAAATGAGAGGTGAACATCATGAATTTTGATTGGCATTACTTTTTTAGTCTTTTTACACAATTACCTGCATATATTCCAATTACGATACTGATGGCCGTTCTTTCCATGGCACTCGCAATCTTTATTGGTGGTTTTATAACCTCGTTACAATTGTCACCAGTTGCACCCTTTAGAGGTTTCGCACACCTCTACATCTCACTATTTCGTGGCATGCCGACACTTGTTCAGCTCTTCATCATTTTCTACGGATTACCGCAAATCTTTCCTGCACTACGCGGGTTATCGACTTTCGTCGCTGTGGTGATTGGGCTGGGGTTCAAACAAGCATCTTACCTCGCCGAAATTTTCAGAGCGGCGGTCAACTCCGTGGATAAGGGACAGATCGAAGCAGGTCAATCATTGAATATCAGTCGATCAAAGCTGTTCTTGAACGTTGTCTTACCACAAGCAACAATCAATGCCCTACCAGCAACCGGGAACACCTTTGTCAGTCTTGTTAAGGAAACTTCGTTGGCATTTACTCTTGGTCTCACTGAATTGTTCGGGGACGGAAAAATGATTGCCGGCGAATCCTTCAAATATTTTGAAACTTACCTTGCAGTTGGGATTATTTACTGGATCTTAATCGTTGTTTACACCTGGCTACAACACTTACTTGAAAACGCTCTGCAGAAACCATATAGGAGGACCGCTAATGTCATTAATCGAAGTAAAGAACCTGTCAGTGAAAATCGGCCAGAAGCAAGTTTTGAAACACATTAATTTATCAGCTGAAGAAGGCTCAGTAACAGCCTTTGTTGGCCCAAGCGGTTCTGGCAAAACAACGCTGTTGCGGACGCTCAATTTGTTGCAACTACCCAGTGAAGGTAGCGTAAAAGTGGGTGATATCACGGCTAATGCTGGTGATCTCAACAAGAAAACGATCCGTGACCTACGTCAAAACTCGGCAATGGTCTTTCAACAGTTTAATCTATTCAAAAATATGACTGTCAAAGATAATGTGGTAAAGCCCCTTATCTTTAACGGTATAGCCAGTAAAAAAGAAGCAGAGGAAACTGCATTAACCGTTTTAGACCAAGTTGGTCTTAGCTCAGTAGCTGAACAATACCCTGTGACTCTGTCAGGTGGTCAACAGCAACGAGTCTCAATTGCTCGTGCAGTTGCCATCCATCCGCGGGTCATCCTACTGGACGAACCAACTTCAGCACTTGATCCTGAACTCGTTGAAAGTGTCCTCCGTACAATTGCCAATCTCGCAAGCAAACATGTGACGATGATTCTGGTGACCCATGAAATGGAATTTGCCCGTCAAATCGCAGATCAAGCTGTTTTCATCGAAAATGGTGAAGTTTTGGATCAAGGCTCAGCTGACGATCTCCTTTCAGGAACACGACCAGGACGAATCAGCTCATTTGTTAACTCACTGTCGCATCCGACGATTAGAAAGGAAGCTTAACTCATGCAAAAACTGCCACAAGTATTAACCAAACTGTTATTGAAACACGTCATTATCTTCATCAACACCCAGAGGTCTCAGATCATGAATTTGAGACAACAAAGTACATTACAAAAAGACTCGAAATTCTAGGATATCGCATTATTACGCCTAAGGGTCTAAACACCGGTGTCATCGCTGAAATTGGTTCTGGTCATCCAGTGATTGCCCTTCGTTCGGATATCGATGCACTTCCAATACAGGAAACGACTGGGTTATCGTTTGCTTCCGAAAACAAAGGCGTGATGCATGCTTGTGGTCACGATTTTCACATGGCCTCCCTGCTCGGCGCTGCTGAATTACTCGCTGACGAGCAGGATAGTTTAAAAGGCACCATTCGCCTCGTATTTCAACCCGCTGAGGAAACCCATGTTGGTGCACAGGAAGTTGTTCATGCTGGTGGTGTTAATGGCATCGATGCTATTTTCGGATTTCACAACAAGCCCGACTTGAAAGCTGGCGACATTGGCTTGCTACCTGGTGGATTAATGGCTGCAGTTGATCAATTTACAGTCACTTTTACGGGTGTTGGGACCCACGCTGCAATGCCGCAATTTGGTAAAGATCCCATTATTGCGCTCACCAGTACGGTTAACGCACTGCAAACTATTGTTAGCCGTAATGAAGACCCCCAAAAGACTGCTGTAGTTTCAGTCACTCATATCGATGGGGGCAATACTTGGAATGTTTTGCCAGAAAAGGCCTGGTTTGAAGGTACCGTAAGAACGTTTGACCATGATGCCCGTGCAGTTGCAAAGAAACAATTCATTGAAATTGTCAACGGTCAGGCAGCATCATTTGGCGTAACAGCAAACATCGAATGGGTTGAAGGCCCTGACGTAGTCAACAATGACGCCAAACTAACAAAAATCGTTGAAGACGAAACACAGAAACATTTGAACTTAGTACGGCCACAACCTTCGAATGCCGGTGAAGATTTTGCTTTCTTTAGCCAACGCATCCCAAGTGTATTTGCATTTGTTGGCAGTAACGGCAATTCAGACTGGCATCATTCCGATTTAAAGTTGGATGATAACGGTTTAGCTCCGGCTGTCAATTGGTACTACTACGTCGCAAAGCGCCTTTTATCAGAGTTATAAAAACATGCAATCAGGAGGTTTTTCTATGACTTGGCAACCAGTTCGATTAAGTCCCGTGGAGTACGTTAACGAACCCGGGATCCTGAAACAATTAGATGAAATCATTATTGAAAAGCATTACAAAAGCCCAGTAATTTTAACTGATCTAGCAGTTATCGAAGCCGTCTCACCCTATGTACCAGACCATTTCTTTGAAAAACACAAGACGATTATTTTTAACGGCAACTGCACTTACCCTGAAGCTGAACGAGTTGAATCCGAAATCACTAATTCAGATGTGTTGGTCGCGCTTGGAGGCGGCCAATTGCTTGATACCGCAAAAAATGTTGCCGACGTAAAGACAATTGATCTCATTAACATTCCAACCGTGCCTTCTAACTGTGCTTCTATTACGACTAAGAGTATGGTCTATTCTGAAACAAAGCACGAATTAATTGGTCGAGAACGCCATCCACAAGCTGTGACCTTAGTACTGGTCGACCCGACCTTACTGAGACATTCTCCAACTAACTATTTGCTATCAGGTATTGGCGATACTCTCGCCAAATGGTACGAGATTCGTCGACGGTTAAACGTCCCTGAAGCTGCCGGAGCAATTCTCGATATTGCCAGGCGGACAATTGAGGTCTCAAAAGAACGGACACTGGTTATCAAAAACCTCAACGCAATTGATGATGACACTTTTAAGAATCTATTAGACACGATTTTTCTAGTTGCTGCCTCCGTGGATGGTTTTGCTTCAACTCGTGGGCGAAGCGTTGCCGCCCATAGTTTCCATAATGGTTATCTAAAAGTTAATCATCATCCAACCAAGACTCACGGTGAAATCGTAGCACTTGGTGTTTTGGTACAACTTGCAATTGAACAAGAAACTGATGACTTGCAGGAACTCACCAAGTTTTACATAGGTATTGGCTTACCAACAAAACCAAGTGATTTGGGACTCACCGTCAACACAGACGAAATTCATACCATTGCCCGCGATATGGTTGCTAAAGATAACGTCAGAATTCAAACAGTATATGATCACTTAACTGAAGCCGAGGTTGTCGATGCCATCAATTCATTAGAAGGAGGCGTCCACTCCGATGGAATTCAACGCGTCACGTCGTCTGCAGAGCGTGGGTGAAAAATATTTAGCCATTCAACAGGCTAATATCAATCAATTAAAAAAAGCGGGCATTGAAGTGTTGAATCTGGGTCGTGGTAATCCAGATTTACCCACTTTTATGCCCGTCGTCCAAGCAGCAAAAACAGCCCTAGACAACAAAGCCAATCATGTTACCCGCCATATGGCGGTAAACCGGCTTTAAAGACATCAATTAAACACTTTTACCAACGTGAATATCAGGTTGCTCTTGAAGATGATGAAATTACAGTTTTTAGCGGTTCTGCAGCTGCTTTAACTGCCTTGCCAATGGCCCTTGCTGATCCAGAGGGTGTCGTTCTAACACCAACGCCTGCGTTTTTTGGTTACCACATCGGCATCACAATGAGTGGTGCCGAAGAATGGCAAATGCCTTTGTTGGAAAAGAACAATTATTTACCGGACCTCGAAAATATTCCGCAGACTATTAGAGACCGCTCGCAATTAATGTTTCTCAACTATCCACATAACCCAACTGGAGCTGGCGCCACGCAAGATCTTTTTGACAGAGTAGTTCAATTCGGGCTGGATAATCACATTGCAATTGTTCATGACTTTTCATACGCTGATATTTCTTTCGAACATCAAGCGCCTAGCTTTCTCCAAAGCAAGCGAGCTAAAGAAACCGGTATTGAGATCTATACCCTCTCTAAAACATTTAATATGGCTGGTTGGCGCAGTGCTTTTGCGGTGGGTAACGCCTCAATTATTAAGTTGCTGAAAGCTTACATTCAAAATTCTGTCGGTGGTACTTTTGGCGTTGTTCAAGACGCAAGCGAGTATGCACTTGACACTCAAATCAAGGAACGAAAACAACTTCGTGACACTTATTTGGAACGACGCAATACAGTGATTCAACTATTAGAGGCTCACCATTTCAGCGTTAGCCAATCATCAGGAACTTTTTTCGTTTGGCTGCAACTGCCAGAAACTATCACGGATGATAAACAATTTGCTAAGTCACTTTTAAATAACGCTCACGTTGCCGTTGTCCCAGGTAGTGCATTTGGCGAGGCGGGTCAAGGCTATCTTAGAATTAGTCTCGTTGCTGATAAAGCAACCCTATCTTCAGGTATCAATCAATTAATCACATACTTAAAACAATATAGAGAGTAGGAATTTCATTGACCGACGTATTAGATTCAACATTACTTCAAGGTAACTTCAGTACTCCTGCCGTCCGATCAATCTGGAGTGATGAAAACAAGATTAAGAGTCAAATCAAAGTAGAAGCCTCACTATCCAAAATTGAGGGTCAACTGAATGTTATCCCCCGAACCGCAGCCGATAAAATTGTCTCGATTGCAAAGTTTGAAAATTTCAACATCGACGATTTAGACAAAGAAACACGCGAAAAGCGCCATTCATTAATTGCACTTGTGCATCGACTTCAAGCCTTGGCTGGTGATGAAGCTGGCGAATACGTTCACTTCGGGGTCACAACCCAGGACATTGTCGATACCGGCACGATTCTTCAAGTTAAACAAGCTTATGCAATCTTACTTAAAGACAGCAAGACACTCATCGACATCTTAAAAGTGCAGACAAATCGTTATCGTAACACAATTGAAATTGGTCGAACACATGGTATTCAGGCTATTCCAACGACCTTTGGGTTTAAATTAGCCGTTTGGTTAGATGAGCTCGTTCGCGACCATCGTCGGTTAGTTGCATTAAACGACCGGCACACTTTCGTCGGGAACATTAACGGTGCCATCGGAACATATGCAGCATTTGGGTCAAAAGGACCAGAAATTGAAAAGAAAGTGCTTGCGGATCTAGACTTAGATGTGCCCACAATTTCTTGGCAATCATCACGTGACCGATTAGCTGAATTTGCGACCGTTATAGGCATCTATTCAGGAACACTCGGAAAAATCGGCCATGAATTATTCAATCTGATGAAAACTGAAGTCGATGAAATTCACGAACCGTTTAAAAAAGGTGAAATTGGCTCTTCAACGATGCCTCAAAAACGAAATCCAGCTTTGATTGAAAGTTTAGCAGCACTTACGCAACCAATTATTAAGGATGCCGACTTGATGTTAGAAACGATGATCATTGACTCCGAACGCGACTCGATGCACTGGCGCAATGAATGGGTTGCATTACCAGAAATCACCAACCACTTAGATACACAGTTAACTTTGACGGCCACGATCATTAAGGATTTCCAAGTTAATACCGACCAAATGTTGCGCAACGTTAACCTCCAAAACGGCCTGCCTTTTGCCGAACACATTATGTTTAATCTGGGCACAGTTATTGGCAAACAATCAGCCCACGAGCTTGTTTACAACAGTGCCATGGAAGCCATTGAACAACACGAAAACTTCTTGGACGTTTTATATAAGCAACCCGACGTGAAACAGAACTTCACGCGCGACCAGTTAACCGACTGGACCGACTCTTCAAAGGACCTAGGCAGTATTTCTGAAAAAATCGATGATGTGTTGGCCGAAGCAAATAACTTATAAAGGATTGTTCAAATTGAAGAAGAATAGATTAATCGGATCAATAGTTGTTTTACTCAGTCTAGTACTGGTATTGGCTGGATGTGCGTCTAATTCTGGGAACAAATCGTCAAGCAATAGCAGTAAAAAAATAGTCACCTTTGCGACGACGGGTGTGAGCTACCCGACTTCTTACAAGTCCAATGGTAAGTTGACAGGGTTTGACGTTGATGTTGCAACGGCCGCCGCAAAGAAAATTGGTTACACCGCCAAATTTAAAACAACTAGTTTTGACGGCCTCTTTGGTCAACTTTCTAGTGGCAAAGTCGATGCTGTCGCCAATATGGTGTCCATTACACCGCAACGTGAAAGACAATATTACTTCAGCAAACCATATGGGTATTTTACTTATGCAATTGCTGTAAGCAAAAAATCAAAACTGACAAACATCAATCAGCTTAGTGGAAAAACGCTTGCCGTTGTTACCGGGTCTAATCAAATTGAAGCAATTAAGGCGCTAAACCCGAAAATTAAATTACGGACGTTTGATGATCGTGATTCGGCCATCAACGCTGTTACAACTGGGCAGGTTGATGGCTATTGTCATTCTAGTGCAATTCTAGCGTCGACCATCAAACAAAAGAATCTCCCGCTTAAGATTCTCAAAGGTCGCTTTGATTCACAAAAAGTTGGCTTTGCTTTTGCTAAAAACGCTGCTGGTAAAAAGCTAGCAAAGAAATTCAATACTGCAATTGATAAATTACAACGTCAGGGAAAGATTGCCAAGATTTCAAAACAATACTTCTCGGGATTGGATGCTTCTCAAAAATAGGGACCCTTTAAGAGATATTGCGGTCTCCAAAAATAGCCTTAGATTTGCCGTCTCACACAACAAAAATACAACTATGATTTAGGGGAGCAATAAAATGAAGAAAAATAAATTAATCGGATCATTAGTACTCGTGTTTAGCTTAGGGTTAATACTAGCTGGCTGTTCATCAAGTTCCAGTTCAAAAAAGGCGTCGAACAACAGTCAAAAAACTGTGACTGTTGCCACAACCGGAGTCAGTTATCCTAGCTCTTACAAATCAAAGGGGAAGTTAACTGGATTCGATGTCGATGTTGCCCGAGCTGCCGCAAAGAAACTTGGTTACAAAGTTAAATTTACAACAACAAGTTTTGACGGTCTCTTTGGACAAGTATCAAGTGGTAAAGCTGATTTAATTGCCAGTACAACAGCGATTACACCAGAACGAGAAAAGCAATTTTACTTTTCAAAACCATACGCCTACTTCAAGTATCAGGTGACTGTTCAGAAGAATTCCAAGCTCACGAACATCAATCAACTTAGTGGCAAAACAATTGCCGAAACAGCTGGTTCAAACCAAATCACTGCCCTCAAGAAATTTAATCCTAAAATCAAAATTAAAACTTACGATGATCGTGATACCGTCTTGAACTCTGTGATTGATGGCAAAACTGATGGTTACTCCAATTCTGGAACCATTATTGCGGCTGTCATCAAGCAAAAGAACTTACCGCTTAAATTATTAAAGGGTTCTTATGCCAACGAAAATATCGCATTTACCTTTGCGAAGGACTCACACGGTAAGGCACTCCAGAAGAAATTCAACAAAGCCGTCGTTGAACTTAGAAAAGATGGCACACTTAGTAAATTATCAAAGAAATACTTCTCTGGTATAGATGCTTCTCACAGCTAATACTATCAATATAAATAAAAGGAAGTAACGTTAATGAGCGAATCTCTCAAAGCTGCTGCCTGTGCTTGGCAACCAGCAGCAAATAAGAAAAATGTCTACAATAAACGCTTTTCAACGGGTGAATTACCTGTTGAACCAAATTGCTACACATTAGTTTGGGGACTTCTGTCCCTGGGCGACTCCCGTCTCAATGCTGATTGATCTTCTTGGCCTGGATACTGTGATTGCTAAAAGCCCGGTATTCCCATTACGACATTCTGGTATTGACAACGACTGGTTTTTTGGAGAAAAGGACGCAGATGAAGACCCAATTTTAAAGACAAATCGACTGTCTAATCTTTATCGAAACGCAGATTCTACCTTTAATGATCGGGCAGCGGTGCCAACACTGGTTGATATCAAAACTGGTAAAGCCGTTAATAACGATTCCGGTATCCTTTTGACAGAACTCGCCACAACTTGGACAGCCTATGAAGCAGCAGACGCGCCTGATGTTTTCCCTAAAAACAAACAAACGCAAATACTCGAATATTATCAAAAGATTATTGATAACTTATCACATGTCATTAATACAATTGGTGCTGTCAAAAGTCAGGCAGAATATGATAAACTATCAATTCAATTTTTTAATCAACTGTCGGAATTCGATAATCTCTTATCAGATCAAGATTTCTTACTTGGTGATACGGTCACGATTTCTGATTTACTTTTGTTTGCCCGCCTCATCCGCTTCGATCTTGTTTTCTATTTCCAAAATAAATTAAATCAAAACCGACTTGAAGATTTTCCAAATCTCTGGCGATATGCAAAGCAGTGTTACGCCTTACCAGCTTTCAAAAACAACACTAATTTTAAAGCTATCAAACAACACTTCATTCAGGGAAGCGTTGATGTTCATGATTTTGCGCACGTACTGCCTTCAGGTCCCGATACCAGTAAATGGTCAGTATAGTTACCACACCATCTGACCACCCATTCAGAAAACTATAAAACGCCCGGTTTAGCTCACTAAATTTGGACGTTTTTATTTTGTAAAATGGGGCTTTTATATGAAAAATAGATTAAAATATTATTAGATAATATTTTATAATTTGATTGGAGAAATGATGATGACAAAAATTCTGGCCTACCATGTCCGTGACGATGAGCAACCCTTTATTGATGAATGGGTAAGAGAACACCATATCCAAGTTGACAGCGTGACTGAGGAATTACATGACGATACAGTGGCACTAGCCAAGGGGTATGACGGTGTTGATTTTAAGCAACGCAGTTTAATCACTGACAAACCAGACTTATATGAAAAATTACACGCTTACGGCATCTCGCAGCTATCGGCTCGTTCTGCAGGTATTGACACCCTAAACCTAGATTGGGCAAAGGCGAATGGTATTCGTGTCTCTAATGTGCCATCCTACTCACCTCGAGCTGTCGCTGAACTAGTACTGACCCAAGCAATGCAGCTGATTCGTCACATCCCAGAATTCCGGGCCCGTTTTCAAGATAATAACTATGTCGTTGATGGTTTACGGTCTCGTGAATTATCTGAACTAACAATTGGCATTATTGGTGTTGGTCGAATCGGTAGCGCGGTAGCACGTATTTTTCATGCTTTAGGCGCCACTGTTTTGGGGAATGACATCACTAAACCTCGTGAAGATCTAAAGGGTGTCCTAAGATACACCACGAAGGACGAAATTTATCGAATTGCCGATGTTGTGACGGTTCATGTTTATTACAGCGAAAAGAATCATCACCTAGTGGGCAAAGATGAATTTGCTAAACTGAAACCAAGTGCCTTCTTCATCAACGATTCACGCGGTCATGTCATTGACACTGTTGCTTTTCGTGATGCACTTTTGGACACCAGTTTGCCGGTGGCGGGTTGGACGTCGTTGAAAACGAAACCCAGGTATTTAATCAAAAGTTTGCTGATGAAACACCTGTGCCGTTGTATAACGAACTAAAGCAAATTCCAAATTTGCTACTAACTCCGCACATTGGCTTCTTCACTGATCATGCCGTTAGAAACATGGTCGTGGAATCTCTTGATGACACCCTTGCTTTCTTAGAGAACCGACCAACAGAACATGAAATTCACTTCTAATTATTTGGAGGCTTAATGCATGACAATGCTATCGAAAGAGGAATTAGAAAAGCGACTTGTTTTCTATCGCCACTACTTTCATGAGCACCCAGAATTGGCAGATCATGAATTTAATACGACAAAAACAATCACCAAGATACTTACCGATTGGGAAATCACTATTTTACCTACCCAATTAGCAACGGGCGTATTTGCAGAAATCGGTCATTCTGACGGTCCTACAATTGCCCTAAGAGCTGACATTGACGCGCTCCCGATTCAAGAAAAGTCTGGTGTGGCCTTCAGTTCTAAAAATGCTGGTGTTATGCACGCATGTGGACACGACACCCACATGGCCTCGCTGCTAGGAGCTGCTTACCTATTGAAGCAACAAGAACGTGATTTAAAAGGACGTGTTAAACTCATATTTCAGTTATCTGAGGAAGATAACGAGGGTGCTTTACAAGTAATCAACGATGGCCAAATTGATGATGTGGATGCAATTTTAGGTTTTCACAATACCCCTAATTATCCCGTTGATCATATTGGTATTCGAGCAGGCATCACCAATGGCGCAATTGATAAATTTAAAGTGACACTTCACGGCGTTGGCACGCATGCCTCCACACCTGACAAGGGTCAAGATCCGATTGTTGCCTTAGGTGCTGAAATAAACGCGCTGCAAAGCATTGCAAGTCGAAACCTAGATGCATTTCAAGCAGGTGTGTTAAGTATTACCCACGTTTCTGCGGGCAACACCTGGAATATTCTACCGGACACAGCTTTCTTTGAAGGCACTGTTCGCACCGCCAGCAAACAACTACGCCAATTGATCAAAACTCGTTTTCTAGACATTGTTAACTACACTGCAAAAGCTTATCAGGTTGCTGCTGATATTGATTGGTATGATGGTGATCCATCCGTTAATAACGATGCTAAGCTTACTGCAATCGTGCGTGATGAATCCAGCAAGTTCGCAACTGTCTATGAACAGGAACAGCGCTTAGGCAGCGATGATTTTTCCTGTTACCAAGAAAGGATACCTGGCGTATACGCCAATATCGGAAACGGTGAAACAATCAGCGCTCATAACCCTTATTTTAAAGCAGATGATGCTTTGATTAGGGTAGGTGTAAAGTACTTTGAACGGAATGCACTGCGATTACTGGATGAATTATGACCTACAAACTGATAATCGTAAAAAACACAAAAAGGACCGGATTTAATTAACCGGTTCTTTTTGTGTTTAACTTTAAAATCACTAATCTATATAATCCTGTTAATTCTTAATCCTAATAAACAGTCGGTGTTTTCTCTCCCGCCGTAACCTCAAATGGCAACGTATTTTGTTCCGGTGGGAATGGACAGGTACAGAAGTAACTCAACGCACATGGATAATTAGCAGCGGTATTAAAGTCAACGTGATCAAATTTTTCTGGATCTGAGATATCTAGCTTTAAGCGTCGCCCGCCACCATATGTGTCATTACCGTTAGTTTTATCTTTAAACAAAATCAGTCCGACATTTTCTCTATGTTGACGATTGTTTAAATAGTGTGTTTCCCCGTCTTAGGGTCTTTTACAGTTAACCCCGAATCATCATTATGTCCTTGAAACACTACGAAATCATACTCATGACCATCGTATTCAAAAATCAAATCGCCTATTTGCGTTTCATTATGCGATAGTTCAGATAGAACCGCTGCTGTTTTAACATCCTTCCATTCAGTCAGCGGTACATATTTTGCCGGGAATACCCAATTTTCATCAGGATCAAAATGCTTTAGGCCGGCAAAATCGTGGCGAAATTTCGAGTTCGGATCTCGTTGCCGCACAGCAAACTTTTTTGTTGATCCTAATCGCTTAATGAGCTGTGCTCTAACGCCTTCAAAGTAAAAATCCTCAACATTAACATCTTCAACGTTTTCTACGACAATAACTTTCGGTTTCGTAAGGACTTCTCCTCGATTTGTTACTTCTTTATCTGCCTCAGGATAATAGGTAACTGTATTATCATCCTGTGCCCAAGAACCAGGAAAACCAGCGAGTTTGATGGTCTTTCCATCTTCCAGCCAATCAATGCTTCTCAAGGATAACCATCCATATGGCGCCTTTAAGGCATCTTCTCGTTTTGAATGCCACTCTTTCCAATGTTGAAGATATTCCTTTTTACTGAGAGTTGTTAACCCCTGATAGTCTGTCATAGCGCCACCTCCTATTTTTCAGTCTTAGTTACATCGTATCCGAAGTACTTTTCTGATAATTTGCTGACGGTCCCATTATTCTTCAATTTAGTAATTTCCTTACTAAATTCCTTGTTTAATTTCTTACCATGCGCATTCTTCAAAAATGGTAAAGCTATTTTAACGGTTGCGGCAGTACCACTAACAACGCGCCATTTGTAACCCTTGGCTTTAATGATAGCATTCAAGTTATTCCGCGTATCAACAGTTCCGTCAACATGACCAGCCAACAGCGCTTCATAAAATTCGTCACGAGCATCAAACGTCTTCAATTTGATTTTGGGATCATATTTCTTCAAATTATCAGTGTTATTAGAGCTGCGCCTGTGGATACTGTTTTCCCATCCAAATCATGAATCGTTTTAAAAGACGAATTTTTGTTAACAGCAATCGCTGTTTCTTCAATATTATAGGGTGTACTAAATGTATATTTTTGTTCCCGTTCAGGCGTAATGGCAACATCATTAGCAACCGTATCAACCTTGCTTTGATCAAGATCCTCAAGAAGACCATCATACTCACCTGTAACCCACTTAGTCTTATACCCTAAGTCTTTTGCAGCTTTGTTAATCAAGTCAACATCGAAGCCAACAAGTTTATTTCCTTTTTTGTACGACGTTGGAAAACTCGTTCCAGTTGTCCCAATCGTAATTGTTTTCTTACTAGAACTGCTACTTGCTGTCGATTTATTCAATTGCGTGAACCCTAGAAAAATTAATCCAATAACGACAACGACCCCAATAATACTAATCCAAATTTTCTTCATAAATGTCTTCCATCCTTTTCAACGTATATTTAAAACCTTAGATTTTCCAGTATTATATTTATCGATGCAGCGATTAGCTGCATCATTATGCTTTCCTCCATGTGGAACCTTCCCAATGGAGGGGCGAAATATTTTCCTAAGAACTCTACTAATATGTGCTTAACCCCTGTTTTGAAAGTGTCTTTTGTAAATAAGCATCATCGATTAGTCTGGTTCGATGTTCATCAAAAATTGAAATGAGATAGGCGGCTCTAGGAGCGTTAGGTTTCTGAGTGATGTCGATCACCTTAAACCCTAGCGATTTATAAAACGATAGCAGCCAGGGATGATCCGCCGCTGTGCCAATTGTGACAGCTGGCGTGTATAGTTCAGGCTTAACATAGTTGGTAACTACCCAGCTTATTATCTGTTTGGAAAACCCTTGTTGCTGATAATCGGGATTGGTTGCAACCCAGCTAGATGCGGTAGACCAAATGGGCTTGGATTATCCGACCAAGGTAACCGTACCGACGTAGTGGCGACAATTGTTCCGTCATCATCTTCAAGAATGAACGTCGGCGTACTTTCGATATGCTTACGAACGTTTTCTACTGTTACAGATGATGCAGCAAAGTGAATCCCCAACCTGACGTCTGCTGCATACGCCTGATGAAGCAACGATGTTAACTTTTCAGCAACATCTGCATTTTCAATTTTTTTAAATTGCAACATAATTTCCCCTGACAGTTAGTGCGTATCAACTAACCAATAGCACGAATGATTAGTAGATATGAGGCGTTTTTTCACCAGATGTCACAGCAAATGGCAAAATATTTTCTTCAGGGGCAAATGGACATGTGCAAAAATAGCTATATGCACAAGGCAAATTAAAGGCTGTGTTCAAATCCACAGAATTAACCTTGGCCGGATTGGAAATATCAATAGAAAGGACTCGGCCGCCACCATAGGTTTGTTTACCCGTGCTCTGATCCTTAAAGAGAATAAAGCCGATGCCTTCAGTATTTTGTCGATTATTTAAGTAATGTGTTTCACCGGTTTCAGGATCTTTTTTTAGCCAGCCAGAATCATCATTATGGCCTTGAAAAACAACGAATCGATAATCCTTGTCATGATATTTAAAATAAAGATTTCCAATTTGCGTCTCATTGTGTGACAACCCTACGGTAACTGCTTTAGTAGTAATATTTGACCAGTTATCTAACGGTTCATACCGTGCTGGCAAAACCCAGTTCTCGTCTGGATCAAAATGGGGAAAGCCGTTAAAGTTTCTTCTGAACTTGGATTCAGGATCCCGCTGGCGAACAGCGAACTTCTTGGTCGATCCAATGCGTTTGATCAGTTGCGCTCTAACACCTTCATAATAAAAATCTTCAACGTTAACATCTTCAACATTATCAACAACAATGATCTTGGGTTCAGAAATAATCTTGTCGCGGTTCGTCACCGTTTTTCCTACTTCTGGATAGTAGGTTACAGCATTGCCATTCTGTCCCCAAAGGCCGGGAAATCCATCGATAGCAATTCTTTTGCCATCTTCGAGCCAGTCAATGCTTCTAAGTGATAGCCAACCATATGGTGTCTTAATCGCGTCTTCACGCTTTTTATGCCAGTCTTCCCATTGCTGTTCATAGTCCTGTTTATTCAATTTAGTTAAACGCTGTAAATTTGACATTCAAACACCCTCCATAATATGTGTCAGTTTATTTGTTTGAAAGATGGCTTTTAACACCTATTTTTCAAGCCATAACTTACCCTAGTTATATTATTTGAATTCATCGTTACCGAATATCTGTACCTAACACGTCAGCTCTTAAGATTATGCTTCAAAACGATTTCGATCATTGGGGGCAGTCCAAATACTTAAATCAGGACCATTAGGAATGATTCTAGGCAAATCAAACTGCGGCGTGTGATCAACTTGATAGAAGCGCTTTTTAATCGCATCAAAATCCGTGTTGTTTTTAAATGCTGGTAATGAATAAAGGTCCTTCGTATAGTTCCACAAATTTGGATAATCAACTAACCGTTTCTTGTTTACGTAATACTTTTGATAGAAAACAACGTCGAATCGAGCTAACGTCACGTAGAGTCTGATATCTGTATCCGTAATTGTTGAACCAAACAAATACCGCTGCTTTGAAAGTCTCCCCTCTAACCAATCAAGTCGGTTAAAAACACGATTATAGTATTTTTCATAATCAACTTGTGAACGTGCAAGTCCCGCTTCATTGACAGCTGTATTAACGTCGGTGTAAATAATCTTGTTTAAAGCGTCAATATCTTCTCTTAATTCTTCTGGATAAAGATCCGGTACATCCTCATCCTGATACCTCTGCCATGCAATACTGAATTCATCAATTAACGTGTTGTAGTTGTTATTGACAACCTTTCCAGTTTTAACATCAACCAATGCTGGAACAGTTGTTCTTAACGTGTAATTGGGATCTGCTTTGAGGTAACTTTCCGATAAGGACTTAGTATGCAGTACAGGATCTTCATCATCATCGTCTAGAGTAAAGAACCAATCGCCAACAACTCCGGCAGGCCGTAATGGATCAACAACGCCTTTGGAGATCACATTATCTAAACCCAATAGGTCGATTGCAATTGCTAATCGGTTAGCCCAAGGACAATGTCTCGACCAAATTAAGCGATATCGATTAGCCTCCACCGGTAAAGTGCCATCTGTAAATAACTGATTGAATTGCGGTTCTTGATAGGGCTGAAATTTCTTTCGGTCATTGAAATTAGATTTTGTTTCACCACTCACATAATCCTTACTTTTTTGACCTGCACGAGGATTAGCCACCTTACTGCGCGAAAAATCGATTGGACATGCGGATAATTTTTCATTAACGTCAATCTTACTTAACTCTTCTTGTAATGCTGCTTCTTTTGCCATATCAATATCCTCCAAACCTTTACTAATTTTAATTAGTTATCATTTGCTATTTTCAGTATCCATTCACTGTTTCTCACAAGCAGTAACTGATCAGATTACTGTCTTAAAATTAATACTTTTCCTGTACAAAAAAGCCCCCACAGTCATTAATGAACTGCAGAGGCTTTTTAGGTGATTGTCCACGGAAATCTCCACTCGTCATTAATTACCAGTAAGGGACGAATTTAACCGTGGTACCACCCTCTTTCACATCTTAAGATGTCTCAACGATACTTTAAAATAAATATCTGGGAAAATAACGGTTCCTACCGAGTACCCAGCGGACACCGGATACTTCTATTCAAAGCTCATCTTCACTATCTTAATTGAAACCTGATTTCACCAACACAGGCTCTCTTTTCTTCAATCAGCAATAGCTACTCTTCTTATCAAAAGATGTTTTTTATTAAAATTTAATTAGTAAATTTATAAATTCATACTAGTACTTCTCATTTCTTTGTCAATAGTTTTTTAAACATTAATTTGATTAAGCGCGACAAAATACTGATATAACGGGATTAACGAATCGTTATTTCACTGAAAACAAATTTTGAAATAATTAGATTAAATTCCACTCTTGACTACATGTCGTTATCGTCATATACTAATAAGTGTCGATAACGACACATACATTAAAGCTCAAAAAAGGAAGCAAAAAAACATGACAAAAACATTCAAAACACTAGAAGATTTCCTAGGCACGCACTTCATCTACACCTACGATAACGGCTGGGAATACGAATGGTACGCAAAGAATGACCACACGGTAGATTATCGAATTCATGGTGGCATGGTTGCCGGCCGCTGGGTCAAGGACCAGGAAGCCAACATTGTGATGCTGACTGAAGGCATCTACAAAGTTGCTTGGACAGAGCCAACTAGGACCGACGTTGCCCTCGATTTCGTCCCAAACGAAAAGAAACTGAACGGCACCATCTTCTTCCCAAAGTGGTTCAAGAACACCCAGAGATCACCGTCACGTTCCAGAATGACCACATTGACCTCATGGAAGAATCACGTGAAAAGTACGCAACCTATCCAAAGCTGGTCGTGCCTGAATTTGCCACCATTACCTACATGGGCGATGCAGGTCAAAACAACGACGATGTGATTGCTGAAGCACCCTATGACGGGATTACCGACGACATCCGTGAAGGACGTTACTTCGACGCCAACTACAAGCGGCTCAATAAGTAGCTTCAAAGACCTACGAAAAAATGGCATAATAAACGTAACGAGAAATTGGAGCGATTACGATGCCAAAAAAACGAACACTACCCTATGTCCTGCTGGGACTTATTAACGATAAGCAACACCTCTCTGGTTATCAGATGGTACAAGAATTCAAGCACGAGATCAGTGACTTCTGGACGGCTTCTCATTCCCAGATCTACCCTGAATTACAGCGCATGACAGACGACGGCTGGATTACAACGGTCACGCCAGACACGCAACCTGACGCCAACCGCAATCAGACCTACTATGCGCTGACTTCAACCGGTCACGACGTCCTGTTAGACTGGCTGCGTGAGCCGCTGACGCAAAAAGATACCGACCTGTTTGCGCTCAAACTCTTCTTCATCAAAACCAGCGATTCTCCCTCCTCAAGCCACTATTAGCGCAACAACTCACGCTCAGTCAAAACCGCGTAACCTACCTCAAGAGCCGAAAGGAAACTGTGTTCCAGTCTCAAACGGACATTGATTCGCACTATGGCCATTTTCTGACACTTTCCCGCGGGATCGAACGTGAATCCAACTACGTGTTGTGGCTGCAGCACCTCCTTGAAACGCTTTAATATCAGGCACAACAGCAAAAAGAACCTGCCATCACCCACATGGGCGATGACAGGTTATTTCGTGTCACAAGAGTTGTTCGTATGTGTCTATATTAGTCCACCACGTTGCGGACAAATGGATCGTCACTGATGCCTTGGCTAACGATCAGTTTTGACCATTCCTTAGCTGAGAACAATGAGTGATCCTTGTAGTTCCCGCATGATTCGATCGTGGTGCCTGGGACGTCTTCCCACTTGATGTCGTTGGCAATTTGTTCCAATGAACTCTTCAATGCCTTAGCGACTTCGGTGGTTGAGGGCGTGCCCCAGGTAATCAAATGGAACCCGGTCCGGCAGCCAAACGGTGAGCAGTCAATGACCCCGTCCATCCGGTCCCGTAACAGGCCGGCAAGCAAATGTTCAATGGTGTGCAATCCCGCCGTTGGAATGGCGTTTTGGTTAGGTTGCACTAACCGCAGATCAAAGTTTGAGATCTCATCGCCGCTAGGACCCTTTTCCACCTTAATCAAACGAACATAGGGTGCCTTAACCTTGGTATGATCTAATTCAAAACTTTCTACTTTTGCCATGTAGCAGATTCCTCCTCATTCAATGTCACAACGCAATAAGCTGTTATCAATACAGTCTATTATATCACGAGACGTCCCATTTCGTTATGGTTGACCCTTAAGGCTGACTTTAGGTCTCGTCGCTAAACTAAACCGTAACATTCCAGTACTAGCACTACTCGTACAAATCAGGTCGCCGGTCCGCAAAAACGGGCATACTGCCGCGAACCTTGTCCGTTTGCCCCGTTTCAATCGTGATCGTGGCCAGCTGCTCACGGTCATTTAGCCGCAGCACTTCCTTGCCTAACGGATCGTAAACGACCGAACTGCCGCCAAATCGATTGTCTGGGTCACTGCCCACACGGTTCACGCCGATGACAAATGACTGGTTTTCGATTGCGCGTGCCGCCAACAGTTTGCGCCACTGTTCCAGTCGCGGTGTTGGCCACTCAGCCGGCACAAAAATAATGCGACTATCCGTTAAACTCTGCGTCCGCAACCATTCTGGAAACCGGATGTCGTAACAAATGACACTGGTTGCCGCGATCCCTTTAATTTCAAAGCGGTCCTTATGGTCGCCCGCTGCTAAATACTCATCTTCAGCCATCAACCCAAACAAGTGCACCTTATCATAGTCCGCGATTTGGTGCCCTTCTTGGTCAAAAATGTATGTGGAATTATAAAATTTTCCATCACGTTTGGTGGAAACCGACCCACCATGAATCATTATGTTATACTTACGTGCTAAAGCAGCTAAGACATGTTTTGTTTGATCTCCGTTTGGATCAGCAATGTCATTCAATCGAATCAAGTCGTAGCCGGTATTCCACATTTCAGGAAAAACGACCATGTCGGCTTCCTGGTCGGCTGCTTGTTTCACAAACTGTTCAATTTTCGCAAAATTCTTTGCTGGTTGCCCAAAAGCAATATCAATCTGAGCTAATGAAAATGTTAGTTTCAAACAAACACCTCCTCCATTATTATGACCAGTATAGGACTTTCACCCGTTTTTTTACAGACAAAGGTTTGATTTTGAGACCGATTTCATTCAAACTATAGGTAACCTTAACCTATTAAGAAAAGAGGCATTTAAATGGATAACACATTTACCGTTTACTTAGTGCGTCACGGCAGTACGCTGCTGAATAGTTACAACCGGATGCAGGGCTGGATCGACTCCGACCTCACTGAAGAGGGCATTCAGCAAGCCCAGCAGGCCGCTGACAAACTCAACGACATCGCTTTTGACCGAGCCTTTTCATCCGACCTGGGTCGAGCCGTTAACACACGAAATTTAATCACGAATCAACTACAATCCACGCTTAAAGAGGCCGCCAACTTGCCCGAATTTCGAGAGGTCAACTTCGGTTTCTTTGAAGGCTTGAACTCCGACGACATCTGGGCTGGCATTGCCGCACCTTACGGCAAGTCCTCACAAAAGGACCTCATGGACATCGGCGGTCAAGAAGAAGTCCGCAAGGCAATGAACGAGGCTGACCCCTCACACGTGGCGGAAACCTATGACCAAGTCATCGACCGCTTGAAGGCAGGCTTCCAACAACTCCGCGACCACTGCGAACCAGGCGAGAATGTCCTGGTAGTGTCGCACGGCACCTTGATCCGCACAATGGCTGATTATCTGGGCGTGGACACAACGGATAATTACCCGATCAATGGCGGGGTCAGTCAGCTGACCATTGATGAGGAGCAGGTGGTGTTTGAGAGTTATAATGAGTAGAGTGTGAAGCAAGGCGGTTTGAGGGCGGAGCGTAAGCAACTCTGGTCAGAAAAGTCCGGGTCTGACTTTTTTGACCAGAGTTGCTTACGCAGTAGCCCTCAGCCTTGCTGAACACGTTTCCGCTATGTGGCGGAGACCCACGTCGCCAAGGCCCACTCTGAAGCATTCAAACCACTCTATAAAAACAGTATGTAGAAAAATTAAAACTACCATCAAATCTACCACTTAACATTGCGTTCTTAATGTTAGGTGGTAGATTTTTCTATTCCAGTTTTTTTCGCTGTACTTGCAATACAAATGTTTTCTAGGTCACCACGCCCAAACGCGTTTCGGAAAACAGAAAGCTGCACGTAAGCCAACTCTGGCAAAATGCCAGGTTCGGGCATTTCTTGTGGTTCTCTGTCCTCGAGTCAACGCGTTTCGGAAACAAGAAGCTGCATGTAACGCCAACTCTGAGCCATAAATGCCGACCTTGGACATTTTACG
>NZ_BBAG01000033.1 GCF_001311135.1 Secundilactobacillus paracollinoides DSM 15502 = JCM 11969 | reverse complement strand
GCAACCCTTTGCCTTCTGGAGTACGTTTCGGCTAGATAAAATTAGGACCTCATGTAAAACGATTCTCTGGAAAGAATAGAATAGAAAACAGAGTGCGGAAGAAGGACGCTCAAGGAGTGGAGCCTAGTGGACTTTGACGTAAAAGCCCGGGCCTGGCTTTTACGGTCAAAGTCCACTAGGTGCAACTCCTTGTCCTTCTGGAGCACGTTTCGACGCCAAAATAGCAAAACCGCAATGCTGCTCGGTTCTTTAACAAGATCGCTATGACTGCCTGTCAGCGTGATCATCTATTCACCACCTAAAATGTCCAACCCACATACCTGTATCCTCATATCCAAAATACGAACGCTCAACCCTACAAAACGAGTTCCAAAATAAAGACCACACCTTCAGCAAACGGCTTAAAACAAACGACGCCCCAACATCATGCCACCATCCGCTTCACAAAAAAAAGCCCACAAAAAAACCGCCAACAATCGTTAGCGATTTCTATGCCGTTAAGCCTCGTGATCAGAATCATCATCGTGTGGCTTGTCGGAGGTTGATCCATCATCCGTTGCCTTTGGCGTTTGATCATCAGAAGACTTTGGCGTCTCTGTCTGGTCATCCGCTTGATCATCGGTTGACTGATCAGTTTCAGTGTTTGTTTCCTGTTCTTGATGGCGAGCTGCTTCACGACGTTCAAGTTCAGCCTTGGACTGTTCGAAAGTAGCAGCCTTCTCACTCGGAAATTCAGAGTCATTATCCTTAGAAGGCATTTCACCCGTGTTAAACAAGCTGAGGATCTGCTTTTCGTCAAGTGTTTCGTACTTGAGCAAGGCTTGTGCGATCAACTTATGTTGTTCACGGTGTTCAGAAATGATCTTCTTAGCAGTTTCGTGACCTTCATTCAAGAGACGACGAACTTCTTCGTCAATGGCCGCAGCCGTTTCTCCTGAATAACTTGGACCGCCGTAAGGATTATTGCCCATTGGTTGGCCGCTAGAGCTTTCCAAGGCAACTGTTCCGACCTTATCACTCATCCATATTGGTCACCATGGCGCGGGCAATTTGCGTTGCCTGCTCAAAGTCGTTTGAGGCCCCGGATGATTCGGAGTTGAAGATAATCTCTTCAGCTGAACGACCACCCATTAACCCAGCGATTTGTTCCATAGCATCCTTCTTACTCATGAGCATTTGGTCTTCACGCGGCAGCATAATCGCGTACCCGCCAGCACGGCCACGTGGCACAATGGTCACCTTGTGAACGACCCGTGCATCATTAAGCACTAACCCGACAATGGTATGCCCAGCTTCATGGTAGGCCACTGTTTCACGTTCAGTCTTACTGATGACTCGGTTACGTTTAGCTGGCCCAGCAATAACCCGATCTTCAGCTTCGTCAATATCACCGGCATCGATCTCAGTCTTGTTACGACGAGCAGCCAAGAGCGCCCCTTCGTTCAACAGGTTTTCCAAGTCGGCACCCACGAACCCAGGTGTCTGCTTGGCGATTTCTTTCAAATCAACATCGTTAGCTAATGGCTTGTTACGAGAATGAACTTTCAGGATGGCTTCACGACCGTTAACGTCAGGACGGCCAACCAGGATCTTCCGGTCAAAACGACCCGGACGAAGCAGGGCTGGATCCAAAACATCAGAACGGTTGGTAGCGGCCATCACAATGACGCCTTCATTCCCAGTAAACCCGTCCATTTCGACCAACAACTGGTTCAGGGTTTGTTCACGTTCATCGTGACCGCCGCCCATGCCGTTACCACGTTGACGACCAACGGCATCAATTTCATCAATGAAGATGATCGATGGCGCGCTCTTTTTAGCCTGGTCGAATAAATCACGCACACGGCTAGCACCGACACCAACGAACATTTCAACGAAGTCAGACCCAGAAATTGAGAAGAATGGTACACCGGCTTCACCGGCAACCGCTTTAGCCAGCAATGTTTTACCAGTACCAGGAGGTCCCTCGAGTAACACACCCGATGGGATCCGGGCACCCAATGATATGAACTTCCTTGGATCCTTCAAAAATTCAACAACTTCGACAAGTTCTTGCTTTTCCTCTTCCTCACCGGCAACATCTGAGAAACGAACCTTGTTCTCCTTGCTGTCAGCAGGCTTCGCTTTGGATTTCCCAAAGTTCATCACCCGGCCATTGCCGCCGCCTTGGCCAGCCTGGCCCATCATCATGTAGAAGAAGAAGATAAAGGCAAGCAGTGTACCACATACACCAGCAGATTGATCCAGAAGCCACTGGACTCCTCAGCCTTCGTGTTCATCTTGACGTTATGATCCCGGGCATAACGTGTCATTTCTTGAACCGACGAATTGTTTTCCAAAATCGCGGTCGAGAAACTTGTTACCTTTGAACTTGTGCTCCCACCAAGCGTAAAGCCAGTCGTGGATTCTTTAGACTTTTGAGCTGTCCGATACTCACCGGTAACTTTGTACACGCCGCCGGACGGTTGAACGGAGAACTTTTTAATCTTGTTTTGCTTTAACTGTTGAATAAACTCACTGGATTGAATATCTTGGGATTGCGAGTTTGAGTTGTTGCCTTGGAAAAAGTAAACAACCCCCATGATCAACAGGAAGATCACAATGTAAAACAGACTATTTCTAAAGAGTCCATTTCTCTTATTGTTCATTTAGTGCCTCCTTACTCACGGTTCCCGTAGTTAGGAACGAAACTAGGGATATTCCCTTGCTTGATAGTCAATATATTATCACATTTGACCTTGTTTGACTAATTATTTATTCGCATAAACTTCGGGTTTTAAAATGCCCACGTACGGCAGGTTTCGATAGAATTCTTGATAGTCCAGACCATAACCCACGAGAAACTCATTTGGGACATTGAAACCAACGTAATCTGCCCTGGCTTCGACCACGCGTCCCTCGGTTTATCCAGCAAGGTGCAGACCTTAAATGAACGCGGTTGGCGTGCTTCAAGGAAGTCTTTCAAGTAGGCCAGCGTTCGCCCGCTATCCAGAATATCTTCCACAATAATCACATCACGGTCTTTAATATCAGTACTGATATCTTGTTCCAACGTCACTTCACCAGTGGACGCGGTGCCACCGTGGTAGCTTGAAACATCAATGAAATCAAGATCTGCCATGAGATCCATTTCCCGCAGCAGATCCGTCATAAAGAAGATCACACCCTTCAGGACGCCAATGACTAGCGGTCTTTTACCGGCGTAGTCCTCGGTCAGCTGTGCGCCCAATCGTTGGCAGGCAGCCTTAATGTCATCCTGATATATAACACGCGTTCGATATCGTTATTCATCTTTTTCTCCTTTAATTTAGCGGTTTAAGTTGAAGTTCAAACGTCTTGCCATCCGACCGTGGCGCTCTGAAACTACGCTGGATGCCAATGACCCACAGGACTTCCCCCGCAGCCGAGACCACCACTTGTTGCTGGTCTCGCACCGCGTTAGGCACCTTGTGGTCGATCATGATCCGACGCACCAACTTATGACCGCCTTGTTTCAACTGAATGCGATCGCTGGGTTGCACGTTGCGGACAGACAGCGGCAGTTCCGAAGGCTGCAACACGACACGCATGCGATCAGACCCTGTCATGACCGCCTGAGGTGCTGCTACCAACCGGATTGCCCACTGTTTTGCAATATCACCCCACTGTCTAGATACTACCACATTTTTGTTTTGCACACGTGGTTTTTCAGGAAGTTCTGTTTCATTTATCACTGAAAAATAATCGTAACTCTTAACGAGTCGGACGTGGTTGCCAAGCGCAATTTCGCCCTGTGGCCGCTGACCCGTCAGCAGGCCCGTTGCAGCGGTCACGTGGGCTTCAGAAACGGGGCCAAGCGCTTGAAGAAACCGCCGCATCACAGGTTGTTGAACCCCATCTGGTAACCGTTGAAAGCCGCGCACATCACCCGTCAACGGTGAACGTCGAACTGTTATCCGTCGACAATCTGCGGAAAGTTGTGCATCGCTTAACGCCAGATGCGCCGTCAGCGTATCTGCATAGTGCTGCACGTGGGCAAGCAACTGAGGATTTTCCTGCTTTAACACCGGTACGACCTGATGGCGAATCCGGTTGCGCAACACGTCATCCGCCTGATTAGTGTCATCATCGTACCACGTAAGATGTTGCGCTCTAGCAAACGAGATAAGCTCAGCCTTGCCATAATCCAGTAGTGGTCGGACGAGCAGCCCGCCACCAAATGGCTGAGCACGCTTGATGCCGACCAATTGGTGAAGGTCACCCCCACGAATGAGTTTCATCAAAATGGTCTCTACCTGGTCATCCCCGTGGTGTGCTGTCACGAGCGCTGTCGCCTGATACCGGCGCATGAGCTGGCCGAAAAAGGCGTACCGAAAATCACGTGCTGCCGCCTCAATTCCCGTTTTTGGATGTGTTTCGATCGGCCACACGGTGCCTTCAAAAACAAGGTCATGGTCGTGACAATAAGTCCGCAAATACTCGGCTTCAGCCTCGCTCTGCTGTCGTAGCCGATGATTGACATGTGCCACGATCACCCTTGGGCGCACATCAACTGGCAACCGTTCAAGCAGCCTTAACAACGTCATCGAATCCACCCCAGTGGACACCGCCACGATCACTGTATCCTTTTTTGAAAACCAGGCGTTTGATTGAATCACATGGTCAAATCGTTGTTGAAATTTCACGTTGCGTTCCTTTCTAGGACACCTAAAAATAAAGGGCCGTCAAGCGAACCCTTGCTGGATTTGCTTGACGACCCACCCCATCATCAACTCACGATAATGGCGTCTTAAAATCATACGGTTATCAGCCTGCTGGCCAACTTAACTGCGACGCCCGCCACGGCCGCCGCGCTTACCCTCAGTATTACGTTTAAGAGTTGCTAGCCGATCTTCACTATCCTTGAGAAAACCGGACATCATATCGTCAAAACTCTCCTTATGGTTTGAGGAGTGGGCGTTGTGTGAACGACCACCATTGTTGTTACTGCGATAATGGGAATTACCACCATTGCCACCATTATGGTGACTGTTACTCTCATGATGAGTGTCATGATGAGGATTGTTATTATCGTGATGATCACGCGAATGGTGTTCATGATGTTCATGTTCGCCTTCCGGATGATCCGTTGCCTTACGAATTGATAATGCGATCTTACCGTCGTCACCAATGGATAATACCTTAACGGTCACGGTGTCGCCAATACTTAACACATCGTGGATATCCTTCACGAAGCCGTCAGATACCTCACTGATATGAACCAAGCCGGTTTTGTGCTCACCTAAGTCGATGAATGCGCCAAAGTTTGTAATACCTGAAACCTTGCCAGCGACTTTTGCTCCAACCTCGATTGCCATAAAAAAGAATTTCCTCCTTAAAATATGTACTAATATTATAGCACAATTATCAAGAATCCAAATGGAACAATCCCATGAATTCTTAATCATATTTTCATTTTGCCGTTTTTTGAGGTTGTCAAAAACGGGTTGATCAACAGCGTGTTCAGCTTTCATAAACACGTTTTAAAATGAAACCACTTAACCATTATGTGCTGGTTCAAAGAATCTAAAAGTCCCGTTGCAGACAAGCCCAAATAGCTGAGGAAATTCATCTCGGTTATCCAGACTGACGCGACGGGAATTAACCACTATATTGACTGTCGAAACCCTGCTATTTTGCCGTGACGTCACTTGATTTTTCATACGGCAGACTGTAGATCGTTTCACCAGACTTTGAGTAGTAGTACTTAGATCTGATCAATTTTTCAAGATACGACTTGTCATTTAAGCGGTCAACGTGTCCTTGTAACCGTTGTGACGTTTGTTTTATCGTCGATAGCTTGGTCTTTCGTGCGGAGATCTGCTGAGTTGTCTGACCCATCGCGATCTTCGTGTGAATGATCTGGGCCCCTAAACCCAAAAAAACGACGATAAAAACGCCACCATAATCATAGCCCGCTTTTTTCTGCGCTTCGTCAACAATTGTTTCGTTTCAGTATGCGCAGCTGTAACCTGTCTTGTGTAGTCATTATCAAGATGTGTAACATTTCCCTTTGCTGCCATCTTTACCCCTCCCAGGAAAGTAGCTTTATGTTGAGTATAACAACACATTAGCCCCTTGTCCATGGGGTTTAAAACGGATTCAGGAAAAGTTACAGAATTGTAATAGAGAGTGTGGAGAAAGGCGGTTAAGGGGCAGAATGTAACGGACTCTGGTCTAAAAGTCAGGCCCGGACTTTTCTGTTTTAATAGCCAGAGTGCCTATTGCTACAGCTTTCTTGGCCACCGTGCTGAAACGAGTTCCGCAAGGCACGGGGCTAACGTGTAACGGACTCTGGTCTAAAAGTCAGGCCCGGACTTTTAGACCAGAGTCCGTTACACACCGCCCCTAACCCGCCTTGCTCCACTCTCTACTCCCTAAAATCCTTCTCATATTCTTCACTAACAATCTTATACATATTGTCAGCATCCTGCTTCTTAGTCGTATCCAGCAACTGCATCACCTGCACTGTGAGTGTCTTATTTCCGAACTTAATCACCAGTTCATCCTCCGGCATCACATCCGTTGATGACTTTGCCACGCGGCCGTTGACCGTAATTCTGCCCTTGTCCGCGATTTCTTTTGCTACCGTCCGTCGTTTAATAATTCGTGACACCTTTAAAAATTTATCTAATCGCATATTGTTCCTCCGTTATTTTGAAAATAGTCGCAACCATTTATCCGCCATTGGTAACATTAACCACTCCCGCAATGTCAGTAACCGCCAGCGCAGCGCCATACCAATGAAAAACACAACGCCCACTACCACGCCAATGCCGCTCACGAGGAGTGCGCCCAACCGTGACATCATCAGTGCCGGGCCGAAGAAGGCGTGTAATAGGTCAATTAGGATTCTGAGGCCAATAATCATCGCCACGCACAACGTCACGAGTTACTGATCAATCGATCCTGAAACACATTTAAGTGTAATGATTGCACCTGTCGCGTCAGCATGTAGGTCATGACTGCCAGGGCAATGACTGTCGCCCAACTGGCACCGGCAGCGCCCATAAACACCACGCTGCGTTCGGTGATGACCAGCTTGACCAGCAGTCCGATGGCAAGACCAATTAGTGTCACGCGAAATTCATTGAGACTTTGTAAAATACTATTATAAATCATGATCAGCGTCGCAAACACAATGCTGAGCACGTACACGGACAGCATCGTGTTGCCTTGCCGGTCACCAAACAGAAAAAAGTTGATTTCTGGCATCAGTGCAATGAGTCCGGCGGTGGCAGCCGATGCGATCACTAACTGATTCGAATCATCCGCTTAGCCAATCGCCTAAACTGCTGTTGCCGATTGTGACTCAACGCTTCAGTTAAGGACGGCAGAAGCGACGACGCAAACGAGGTTGCAACCACCAGCCCAAGCTGAACTAGCGGCTGACCACGGTCGTAAATACCTTTAAGCGCTTTTGCCTGATCATCCATAAACCCATGCAGGACTAATCCACGTTTAACCGTGAACGAATCCACTAGCTGCATCAGCACCATCATCGACGCAAATAAACTGATCGTTCCGCCTTCAATCAACAGCCGTTTGGCCAATGTGCCATACCGATAAGCCGGGCGGTTAACCGGTCGCTGCCAAAAACTCACTTGATAGCGGGTCACAAACCAAGCCATGACTGCGGACGCAAAGACCGCTGCAATCGCGGCACTGCTCATTGCCCAGGTCCCCATTCGGTAAACATCCCAGTGGTGACGCATTGCCCAGTAGGCAACCGTTAAAATAACAGCCACGCGCACGGTTTGTTCAATAAGCTGAGAACTCGCTGACGGCCGCATATCGTACTCACCCTGAAAATAACCCCGGGAGACCGAAAGAAACGGTGAGAACAAGAACATCCAGCTCACCGCTTGAATGATCGGCCGCAGTCGACCGTCCCCCATCGCAACCGCAATGGGGCCGGCAAAGCCCTGCAGACCAAAGAAGACGATCAGGGAAAACCCGAGCATCAGCACAAATACCTGGTGCAGCACAGCTTGTTTTTCCGCCTGGTTCTTTGATTCAGCCACTAATTTAGAAATAAACATGGGCAGACCGCTCAGTGCAAACGTCATCCCGATGCCGTATATGGGATAAATTTGCTGATACACGTAAAATCCGTGTTGCCCACCATGTTCTGGAACGGTACCCGGTAAACAGCACTTAGAATTTTCGCAATCAGCGATGCAACGGACAGTAAAATTGCCCCCTGCATAATCGTCCGCATATTTCGTTCTTTCATAACTCACCTATTCAGCGACACTGGACGCTGCCATTTCACTTAATGCTTTGACAAACAATGTCAGCTCATTCAGCCAATCGGGAGCGGCCATCTTAGGTTGGATGACTAAGCCCACGATCAGGTGATCATCTTGCAGGTTGACGGTTGCTTTCAATTTCGTTTTGGCGAGAGCCTTAAAGACGGACTCCCCGCTGAATTCATCCGTCCCCTTCAAGCTGAAGGTGACCGTGATAATATCTTTCTTCCGGTGCATCTTGTCGATCAAGGCAGCATCAGCTTGCACCTTTAACTGACTGACTGCCAGTAGGTTCGCCACCTCGGATGGATACTCACCGAACCGGTCGATCAGATCATCCTGAACCTCGGTCAGATCCTCCTTAGTTTCGATTTGACGAATCCGCTTATACATTTCAATTTTTTGCTGCTGATCTTCGATGTAGGTATCTGGCAGATAGGCTTCCAGCCCCAGCTCGACAGTCGCATCCGTCTTATTACGCTGCTGTTTCCCCTGTTTCTTAGCCACGGCATCGCCCAACATTTGCGAGTAAAGATCATACCCGACGGAATCGATGAACCCGTGCTGCTGTTTTCCTAACAGGTTCCCCGCGCCCCGAATCGAGAGGTCCCGCATGGCAATCTTAAACCCAGATCCCAGCTCAGTGAAATCTTTAATGGCCTCTAACCGCTTTTCGCTCACTTCAGTCAGCACCTTGTTTGGCTGGTACATAAAGTAGGCGTACGCAACCCGGTTCGACCGGCCGATCCGACCACGGAGCTGATACAGTTGCGACAACCCCATGTGATCAGCATTTTCGATGAACATCGTGTTCACGTTGGGAATATCGATCCCGGTTTCAATGATCGTTGTCGTGACCAGCACATCATAGTCGCCACGAATGAAGTCGTAGAGGATCCCCTCTAGTTGTGCTTCCGTCATTTGACCATGGATATAGCCACTTCAGCCTCAGGTACCATCGCCTTGATCTGGCTCACAGTCTCTTCAATGTCACCCACGCGATTATGCAGGAAGAAGACTTGGCCGCCCCGCTGCATTTCCCGGCGAATACCATCCTGAATGGCGCCGGCATTTTGTTCCATCACGTACGTCTGAATTGGAAACCGGTTAGCTGGCGGTGTTTCAATAACGGACAGATCACGCACACCCAGCATTGACATGTGCAGTGTCCGTGGAATTGGCGTTGCGGTCAACGTCAGCACGTCGACCTGCGACTTCAACTGCTTGAGCCGTTCCTTATGCTTCACACCAAATCGTTGTTCCTCATCCACAAGAAGCAAGCCCAGGTCTTTAAACCCGATGTCTTTTGAAAGTAACCGATGGGTTCCGACAACGATGTCGATCGACCCGTCCTTTAACCCAGCGACCGTTTCGTGGACTTCCTTAGTCGTTTGGAACCGCGACAAAATTGCCACGGTGACCGGATATCCTTCAAACCGAGTCGTCATCGTGTCGTAGTGTTGTTGCGCCAAAATGGTGGTCGGGACCAGAAAGGCCACCTGTTTGCCAGCTTCAATTGCCTTGAAGGCTGCTCGCAGTGCCACTTCCGTTTTACCATACCCAACGTCACCGACTAGGAGTCTGTCCATTGGTTTTCGTTTTTCCATATCGTGCTTGATCTCATCGATACTGCGCAGCTGATCCGGCGTTTCTGAGTATGGAAAATCATCATCAAACTGTTGCTGATAGGAATCATCGTGTGGGAACGCATAGCCGGTTTCGGCTTCCCGCTTGGCGTAGAGCTCCACCAGATCATCAGCGATGTCTTCGATTTTAGCCGCAACTTTTTTCTTGGTTTTCGCCCAATCAGAACCACCAAGCTTGTTGATCCGTGGTGTTTTATCTTCTGACGAGACGTATTTTTGAATCAGGTTTAACTGGCTGACCGGAATAAATAATTTCGCGCCGTCTGGTACGAAATCGTCATGTAATCCTGATGCACGCCATCGACTTCAAGCGTCTGCATACCCTCAAATCGCCCGATCCCATGGTTCACGTGAACCACGTAATCGCCTGGTTTCAGGTCCGTGTAACTCTTTAGTCGTTCAGCGTTCGCCAGCGTTTGCCGGCGACGGTGGTGTTTAGCCACCTGCTTAAACATTTCGGCCTCAGTGATCACAACCAGCTTGGCCTCGGGTAATTCAAACCCGTTTTGGAACTGTCCAGGTGCCAGCTGGACCTGGCCGGGTTGCAGATCACTGGCTTCGTCATCACCGTTTTAATTTTGAAATCATCCAGTGTTTCGGACACCTTATTTAGCCGTTCTTCATCGTTGATCAGTAAAACGACTGTCTGGTTCAGCGACTGCCACCGTTCAATTTCTTGCTTCAGCAACGGCATCTGACCGAAGAACTGCTGCATACTGCGCGTCTGAATCTCAATCAACTGACTAAACCGCATGTTCCCCATGCCTTTTTGGAACAGCGCAAAGAAGATCTCGGCATGCTGGTCTTTCTTAAGCACGTTCGCAAACGGCAGCCCAAACTGCTGGTCGGTGAAGATCTGGTGGTCCTTAAGCTTATCGACCGCCCAGTTGGCTTCATCCAGCTCAAGCTGCTTATTGGCTTCGCGAACCCGCGGATAGTCATCCAGTAAGACCAACCCGTCATCTGCCAAATAGTCCAACAACGATACATCACCAAACAGATAATCACCAAATAACCGCAGTTCAGCCGATACGCCGCCTTTTTTAAGGTCATCAACCAGCGGGGTCACAAAATTACTGAGCTGTTCCGCTCCGTCATCATCAAGCTGTTTCATCTGGGTCTTTAGTGCATCTGTAAGGCGCTTTGCAGCAGCGTTTCGCTGTTCGGGATTTAATAACAGATCGGTAACGGCTAGAATCGTCACCTCATCAATATTTTCAACACTGCGTTGCGTGCTGGCGTCAAAGTAACGCAAGGAATCAATTTCGGTATCAAACAAGTCGACCCGAACTGGATATTCAGTATCTAACGGATAGATATCAATGATCGACCCGCGGACTGCAAAGTCACCTGGCGCATCCACAAGTTTTTGTCGGTGGTATCCCATCCGTTGCAGATGCGCAATCACGTCTTCAGAATCAATGTCGTCACCCGTTTTAAGCGTAAAGTGTGCTGTATCAAAGGATTGCGGCAGCGGTAACTGCCGGCGCAATCCAGCGACAGAAGTTACGACAACAACTGGCTTGTCTGCCCGAAGTGCACTCATCGCAAGGATGCGTTGCGCCAAAAAGTCGGGAGAACTGGTCGCGATTTCGGCTGCTAACAGTTCCTCGACTGGAAATTCAAACAATTCATCATCGGTTAAACTACTACTTAATTCAGCAACCAGTTGGTCTGCATGATACATGGTATCGGTCACGAAGATCATTGGTTTGCCCTGGGCATGCAATAGGGTCTGAATCAAAAGTGCCCTTGCCGAGCCGGTAATCCCGGTCACAAGTTGCCGCGTTTTTGGTGCTAATTGCGTTGCAAGTTGTTGGTATTCAGGCATCTTTTCGATAAATTCAGTTAATTGCACGGTTATTCCCCCTTTCTTATCACGGCCGCAGCAACTAGCCGCGGTTGGGTTATCCTTAGTTCATTTAATTGTAACGATTCATCAGTTCGGTCATTGGCACTTCGTCAAGCCAGTCAAACAGGGCTTCGACGGCGTGGTCAGCGGCGTTATCAAAATCGATCTGCTGGTCCGGTGTAAACTTCCCTAAAACGTAATTCACAACGTTGGCCTTAGACGGATGGGCGATGCCGACCTTAATTCGGTCAAACTCGCTGGTCCCCAGACTGGCAATGATACTCTTGATCCCATTGTGGCCGCCAGCTGAGCCCTTTGCACGCAGTCTGATGCGGCCAACGGTCATGTCCATATCATCTTGAACAATGATAATGTCTGATGTTTCCAATTTATAAAAATGGGCCAGTGCACCCACCGCACGGCCAGATTCATTCATAAACGTTTCCGGTTCGACCATCAGCACCTTTTCGCCGTTTACCTGGCCGCTTGCTAGCTTTGCTTCCATCTTCCGGGTAGAAAAGCTGAGGCCTGCCTTGTCAGCAAACCGCTCAACGACCATAAACCGGTATTATGCCGGGTCCCCTGATACTGTGGTCCAATGTTTCCAAGTCCAACGATCATCTTCATGTTGCGCTTCGCTCCTCATTACTCATCTAATTTGATTAAAACATGCAAAATAGCTGGACGGTAGTCTTGACCGTTCAGCATAACGTTTTCTTACACTTTATTATTCATCTTTTAACCCTAAAAGTATAGCATACGTCACCCTAAATTGCATAGTTGGCGCCTACAATGACGGTGGTTAGTGTTGGTATTGATAGTTCTGAATAGGACTGGCGCCTCGTTAAGCCATACAACATGACGAAGAAGCTTGAAATAGCGCTAGGCATGTCGCTCCGTAGCGCCGTTCGGCCCTGCAGGCTGAAGCCAGAGTGTGGAGCACTCCGGGAGTTGGCCTGCGGAACACGTTTCCACAATATAAACTAGAAATTCAAGGATCTCCTACGTCTCCCGTGTTCGTAAGCGAGGAAAATACCCTCGCCAACGAACACCGACACCACAGCCAGCAATGCCGAACAGCTCCACTACGCTACGATACTTGTGTGAGTCATCATAGGTGATAAGTCTTCATAAGCGGGGCCATGAAACCTGCTAATTGAACGTTACAAGTGATTAGCTCATGGCGAGAAGCATTGCTGTCAATGGCTTTACTAGCAGTCGAGGGCGGATTCTCTTCTAACTTGGTTTAACGCCATCGTGATGCTTAACCAGTGGTAGAAAGTAATCTCAACGTCAGTGGAATGCAGCAATTTGGCACGGAGCAGTGGTGTCGACATCAGTTAGCGACCGTACTTTGGTCGGTTACTGATGTGCGAGATGATGAAGATCCATTCGAGAGCTGCGCAGCAGGAATCGAATTAGCTTCATCGCGAGCCACTATGGCGGCCTGCCAAATTGCGGAATGCAACGGACTGTCACCCAGTCCTCCCCAACAGAATAAGAAATTACTGAATGAAAGGAATAAACGTACACAAAGAAAAGTTTACCCCAATTTCGGTAAAACAATTACTAGTCAAAATCAAGCAATAGGTCAATAAAGACCGGTATACCGTTGTTTCAACCACCACACAATTCAGATTGCAACTATTTCACAAGGTTTAGACGCTCCGTGGAAGTTAAAAACCCTTTAAAGTTAAGTGTTTTTAGTAGATAAAGCGCTTTCATTTGTGATAGTATAATGCCAATTGCTAATGCAATAAATCTAGAATTGAGGTGGATGATATGTCCAAACATCATCAAAAAGTTGTTTTAGTCGGTGACGGTGCCGTGGGTTCTGCTTATGCGTTTGCTATGATGCAACAAGGATTAGCAGAAGAGCTCGTAATCGTTGATGTCATCAAGGAACGGACCGTTGGGGATGCCCTTGACTTAGAGGATGCCCAAGTTTTCACCGCGCCAAAACAAATTTATTCTGGTGACTATAGTGATGCAAAGGATGCTGACCTAGTTGTGATCACAGCCGGTGCACCGCAAAAGCCTGGCGAAACGCGCTTAGATTTAGTGAATAAAAACCTTAAAATTCTGTCTTCAATCGTTCAACCTATCGTTGACTCCGGCTTTAACGGCATCTTCTTAGTTGCTGCTAACCCAGTTGACATTTTGACTTACGCTACTTGGAAGTTCTCTGGCTTCCCTAAGAACAAGGTGATCGGCTCAGGAACCTCTCTTGACTCGTCACGACTGCGCGTTGCACTGGGTAATAAGTTAGACCTTGATCCACGCAGTATTGAAGCTTACATCTTAGGTGAACACGGTGATACTGAATTTGCTGCGTACGACGAGGCAACTGTTGGTGGTGTGCCGCTAAAGGACTACGCCCACAATAAGGGTGTTACCGACAGTGACTTAGCAGATATTGAAGATAAGGTACGTAATAAAGCCTACGAGATTATTAACCGGAAAGGTGCCACCTACTATGGTGTTGCAACTTCTCTGATGCGGATAACCCGTGCTATCTTCCGGGATGAGAACGCGATTTTACCAGTTGGTGCCTCCCTCGAAGGCCAATACGGATTGGATGACATTTTCATTGGGACACCGGCCATCATCAATGCTTCCGGCTTAGCTGGCGTTGTCGAGATTCCATTAAGCGACGACGAAAAGGCGAAGATGGCAAACTCTGCAAAGACCTTAAAGCAAGTCACCAAGGATGGTTTAGCTGCCCTTGAAGGCTAATTAAATTTTACCGCTCAAACGACGCTGTGACTGCATCTGTAATGCAATGACAGCGTCGTTTTACATATTAGTATTTACTTATCTCTTTCTGTGGCTGATCACGGATCAATACCAACATATATGGCCGCAGATTACTGGGATAACGTTAAAAATAGCCGATTTTGTCGACTAATCCATGTTCGTTGATAACCTAAAGATTATATTTCCAAAAAATTGTATTTTACGAACGAATGCTGTACCCTTTTAATATGATTAAAGGAGGGGAACTCATGAAACACACAAAGCGATGGCTCTTAACTGGGGTAGCAGTGATCGCAATTGTGGGTCTCGGTTATGTCGCCCGCGCAAGCCATTATAAAACACATTTTTTAAATGATACTCAGATCGATGGCATCAATGTGGGTGGCCAAACAGCGGCAGAAGCGGCTCAGTCAGTCAATACCAAGTTGCGTCATCAACGGTACACTGTCGTCGATAAGACTCAAACTCTGACGCAATTTTCCGCGCATCAATTGGGGATCAAGCCTTATACCACGGCTCAGGTTCGTCGACTGATCGATAAGCAAAACGCCTACACTTGGCCAGCACACATGACGACAGCGGCAGCCAGTACCCACCAGTTAGGACAAAAGGCGATCGACCGCACGGATTTAAACAAGGTGTCAACTCAGATCGTCAGTCTAGCTGATAATGCCAACCGCACACCAACCAGGAATGCAAAATTGGTCTACAAAAATCAGGCTTTCGTGATTCAAAAGGAAGTTTATGGCTCTCAAGTCTCTCGAACCAGTGTCAATCAAGCAATTACCAGTGCCGTGTCCCATCATCAATCTCAGATCGATCTGAAGGCTGCCTACGTGAAGCCGACCGTTTTGGCATCAAGTAGGTCGTTAAAAAATGCAAAGAAAACAGCAATCAAGCTAAGCAAAAATAAGATCACCTACACCCTTGCAAACAAAAAAACACCCTTCCTGAAGCGCGAATTGCCAGTTTCTTGACAACTGCCAACGGTCACGTTTCCGTCAATCAAAAATCCGTTGAAGCCTACTTAATTAAATTAAGTTACACCTATGGAACCGTGCATCAGACACGGCATTTCAAAACGCACAGCGGCACTTACGTGAATGTGCCTGCCGGCCTCTATGGCTGGAGCATCAAAGTCACCGCTGAAACGCCAAAGTTAAGCAAGCTCATTTTGGCTGGCAAACCGGTTACCCGAACACCGATCATTCAAGGCACCGGTTACCACAAGAATGGTCAGGATTTCGGGTCTACCTATGTCGAAGTCTCAAAGGCCAGTCAGCACATGTGGGTGCATAAAAATGGCCGCGTGATTATTTCCACGGACGTTGTGACTGGCAAGCCGCCAAAGGGCACCACCCCATCTGGCGTGTACGTTGTTTGGAGTAAACAGCGTCACGCAACGTTACGTGGGTTAAATGACGATGGCAGTAAATATGCCTCCCCTGTGAGTTACTGGATGCCAGTCGACGATACCGGTGTTGGCATTCATGATTCGCCTTGGCAACCCCGATATGGTGGGTCATGGTACGTGAGTCACGGCTCTCACGGTTGCGTCAACACCCCGCCTTCCGTCATGGCTCAGGTCTACGCAAACGTGCCCTTAAAGACACCCGTTGTCATTTACTAACACTAATCAAAATCTCGTTATCCATTTTAGGATGCGAGATTTTTTGTATCGTCGACTAGCAGTATCTGTCAAAATAAAAATTAGTCTTAAAAAACACACTTCACCTACGAGCCAGCCGGTTTTGTGTTATGATATTGTTAGTTTATTAGAGAGTTCTAATTTTTAGGAGGTTACACCCTATGCTGTTGAAATCCTTGGTCAAACCAAAAGAACGTCTTGTGACCGTACAAGAAAACGTGACTTTGGAAGAAGCACTAAAGGTTTTAGAAGATTCAGGCTACCGTTGTGTGCCCATCTTAGACGAGACGGGGACCATTTTCCGCGGTAACATTTACAAAATGCACATTTATCGGCATAAATCACGTGGCGGCGACATGCAGTTACCAGTGACGACCCTTTTGAAAAATGCGACGAAGTTCATCACTGTGAACGCAGCCTTTTTTAACGTGTTCTTCTCAATTAAGGATTTGCCTTACATTGCGGTTCTAGACGCCAACAATAAGTTTTATGGTATCTTGACACATACCCGGTTAATGGACATGCTTTCTCAATCTTGGAACGTTAATATCGGCTCCTATGTGCTCACCGTCGTGTCTCCTGGCGACCGCGGCGATCTCGCAAGCATTGCTAAGATCATCACCAAGTACACCAGCATCGCAAGTGTCATCAGTCTTGACGCCCAGGAAGGTGAGCTTGTTCACCGAATCATGTTCACGTTGCCTGAGGACGTGGATAAAGATAAACTTGACCGGATCGTTAAGGCCTTGGAACGTAAAGAATTCCGGGTACCTGAGATTGAAGATTTGAAGAAAGAAATGTAATGTAATTCAGTTGAGGATTAGAACAGCCAGTTTGGAAATGAATTTCCAAACTGGCTGTTCTTTGTGTTAAAAATACTTATGACGCCTGGTTTTCTTTCTTGCATTGTCGAAACGTGTTTTGAAAAGCAATGGATGCTCTCTGTCAACATCTTAATTGCTTTATCATTAGTGCTGAAAAGACCCAAGCATTTTAGAGCCTTTATGTCACATCGCCGAAACGAGTTCCACAAACCAAAGACTTGCACAGAAGTGGACTATGTTACAAAATCAAAACCCAGGATTTTATAACATAGTCCACTTCTGCTCCAGTCTTTAACCGGTTTGTTCCACTCTCTATGATATCGTCTCAATCATGGTGAAGTTTGAAATCATTGGCGCCCTTTTGCCACATTGCCGAAACAAGTTCCGAAAAGCAAGGAGCTGCGCGTAAGTTAACTCTGACAGAAATACCAAGTTCGGGCATTTCTGTCAGAGTTAACTTACACTCCGCTCCTTAACCGCTTTTCTCCACTCTCTATGATATGTACTAAGCCCGCTTACGTTTCTTAGGTTCCGCCTTTTTATTCAACCCGATGCTAACTTCTAATGCCTTATCTACCTGCACCATTGTAGCATCGTCCAAATGTGCGACGTGATCCTTTAAGCGTTGCTTATCAATCGTTCTGATCTGTTCTAATAAGATTACTGAATCTTTTTCAATACCCGTATGGTGCGCCTTGATTCCGATATGCGTTGGCATCTTCGGTTTTGAAATTCGCGCAGTTATCGCCGCTACGATCACCGTTGGACTGTAGTGGTTCCCGATATTGTTTTGCACAATTAACACGGGCCGAATCCCACCCTGTTCTGAACCAACCACCGGTGATAAATCCGCATAGAAAATATCTCCACGCTTAATATCGCTGTTTGTTGCCATCTTCTACCATCCCTCATAACCGCCTAACGCGTTGATAGTCGGCCGGCTGGGTAAAGCTGAGCGACTTCGTTTTCACAGGGTAAGTATTCCCGAACGATCTCCTCATTAAGCGTGCTCATTTCCTGGTAGCCAGCAATCAATGCCGCAATCGTTGCAATATGGTGCGGCCATACTTGAACGCTAATGACTGCCGACAATGACGCAATGAGCTGTTGATGTTGATCCTGATTGATTGACCGAACCACCTGATGGCCGGTCATCGTTGCTGCTGGATGTACAATGTACTGCTTCATGATTAGACCTCTATTAGACTGTTACTATTTCAAATATTTTACCATGAAATACGATAACATTACAGCAATACTAAGCTAAATTCTCACTAATTGACTTAATTCTTGTAAACGCGCGGGATTCTTTCAGTAAACCCACAGGCAATTTCATAGTGGATCGTGCCGCAATAGTCGGCAACATCTTGCAGGGTGATTTCAGCATCGCCATCAGTCCCGACCATCGTTACCGAGGTGCCTTCAGGATACTCGTGTGGTAGCCGTACCATGAGCTGGTCCATGCAAACACGACCAATGATCTCACAAAAATGACCATCAACGAGCACATGAAACCCTTGTAACCGGCGTTCATAACCATCTGCATATCCAATTGGCAACGTGCCGACCCACTCATCCTGTTGCGCAGTATAGGTGGCACCATAACTCACAGAGCGCCCCGCCTTTAGCTGTTTAACAAAGACCAGCTCACTTTCTAACCGCATGGCCGGTTTCAGCGCAAACGGTTCTTGCAGTTCCTTGCCAGACGGGTTCAACCCATAAGCGGCGACCCCAAATCGAATAATGTTGCCGTTGCAAGCATCATGCCACAAGCTAGTAGCTGAATTCGACACGTGGACGTAACGAGGACGGTCTTCCAAAACAGCCATAAAGGCCTGCCAGCGCGCTACTTGTTGCTTGAAATAGGCCGTGTCCGCAGCATCCGCTGTTGAAAAGTGGGTAAAGATCCCGTCAAAGCTGATCTGGGCTTCTTGGTTCAGCCAGGTAACTGCACCCTTTAAATCAGCAGGTTCCTGAAAACCAATGCGCCCCATCCCAGTATCGAGACCAAGGTGAACTGAAAGCGGTTGTTTTACGCCGCTAGTCTCTAAAACAGCAGCTGCGGTCTGCAACCAGTCTAATGTGCCGACGGTCGCTGAAACACCATATTCAGCCATCAGAGCGGCATGTTTTGGTGCAGTGATCCCCAACACAAGAATCGGTTGATTAAATCCAGCGTGGCGCAACTGAAGTGCTTCATCTAAAATGGCGACACAAAAACCGGTAGCACCCGCTGCAACGGCCGTTTGTGCCACTTGGAGGATGCCGTGACCATATCCATTGGCCTTCACGACCATAAACAGATCAGTGTTTGGCTTCAACCGGGCCTTTTCAGTTGCGATGTTGTCGTAAAGCGCTTGCCGGTCGATCACTAAGCGGGTCGGACGATGGCTGCCAATTGTCATTTTTCAAGATCTCCTTCTAATAGTACTTCAGTCATGACGAGGTCACTGGTGTGCGAGATAGAGACAAACGCCTTCCCGGGAAACGGCTGGCGATGAAACGCTGGCTTGCCAGTCTCGTCATCCAGGATATCGAGGTCTTGAAACGAGACCGACTTGCCAATACCTGTGCCAAAAGCCTTACTAAAGGCCTCCTTAGCCGACCAGCGACCAGCTAGGAATTCGGCTGCACGTTTATCAGAAAGTGTTCGGTAGACGGCCGTTTCAGCCGGTGTCAGGACTTTATGGACAAACGACTCCTGATTTGATACTGCGCGTAGCCGGTCAATTTTTTCAATATCCACACCAATTCCGTAAACCACAGTATAATCTCCTCACTTCGCACCAAGTTGTTGCCTTTTCAATAATGTTCTCATTTTACCATAGTTTAATTTCGTTAACTTCTTCGATATGGCAGATTAGCGTGAATCTTTTTCAGCCTACCATGACGAACTTTTACTCAACATGATGAACAATCTTCGGTATTTTAGATAGCGTTCTTTTGTAAGACAACATTCTGTTAGTTTATATTTTAGTCGAAAACCAGTTAATCTTCGACTGATGGCAAGCATAAATCCGCACACAAAAAAAGCCCAGACCGTAAAGTCTGAGCCGTGCAGTAAAGAACAAGCTGTTAGTCCTTGTTCTTACGGATGGTAAAGCCATGCTTGCTGCTACCATTTGATTTGTTATTGTTACGACGATCATTATGGTGATCGCTGTGACGATCTTTGTTACTTGAGTAACGGTGGTGACCGTCATTCTTACCGTTGTAACGACGGTTGCCTGAACGACCGTGGTTGTTACCGCCACGACCGCCGCCGCGATGGTAGTTACCACCGTTGCCGCCATGCTTATGACGAGGCAATGGCCGTTCTGGTGTGATCTTAACGGGAACCTGACTGGAATCATCCTTGGTCAAGTCGTTCAGTAAAGCAGCAACCAGGTCAACAGCTTCGTACTGGTCCAACAACTGAGAAGCAATCTTTTCATACTTTTCAGTGTCGGTCTTATCAACCAGATCCTTAACCGTTTCCTGTGCATTGCTCAACTGGCCAACGAAGGCTTCTTCTTCCGAAGGTGGCTTCAATGGCAGCATCCGCACCTTGGTCAACTTTTCAATTTCACGCAGGTAATCCATTTCGTTAGGCGTTACGAAGGTCAATGAGACACCATGGTGCCCGGCACGACCGGTACGGCCCACACGGTGAACATAACTGTCCGGATCCTGTGGAATATCGTAGTTATAAACGTGGGTAACATCGGCAACGTCGATCCCACGAGCGGCAACGTCAGTGGCAACCAGAATATCTAATTGACCATGCTTGAACTGGTTCAAGATCTGCATCCGGCGCTTTTGCGTCAGGTCACCGTGAATCCCAGCGGCATTGTAGCCACGGGCTTCCAGGCCACGTGAAATTTCATCCACGCGACGCTTCGTCCGAGTGAAGACAATGGTCAGATCAGGTGATTGCACATCAAACAACCGGGTCATGACGTCGAACTTTTCGTAATCCTTAGCCCGAACATAGTACTGATCGATTAAATCAGTGGTCAATTCCTTGGCCTTGATCTTAACGTGCTGCGGGTCGTGCATGAACTGCACACCGACCCGCTTGATTTCAGGTGGCATCGTTGCTGAGAACAACAGGGTTTGTCGTTCGTCAGGCAACGCCTTAATAATGGATTCAATATCGTCTAAGAAACCCATGTTTAACATTTCGTCGGCTTCATCCAACACAAGGGTCTGAACGTGATCCAACTTGATCGTGTGTCGGTTCATGTGGTCTAATAACCGACCAGGTGTCCCAACGATGATTTGGGGATGGTTCTTCAGGCTGTTGATCTGACGCCGGATATCGGCCCCACCATAAACAACTTGAACCTTTGCGTGCTCTTCTTTACCGAGTTGGTAAATTTGTTCCTGAGTTTGGATAGCTAATTCACGGGTTGGTGAAACAACTAAGGCTTGGACATTGGGGTTGTCCCGGTCAATGTGTTGTAGGATCGGCAATGCAAAGGCGGCTGTTTTACCAGTACCAGTTTGTGCCTGACCAATAACGTCCTTACCGTCAAGAACCATGGGGATGGTTTCTGCTTGAATTGGGGTTGCTTCTTCATAGCCGTTTCGTTCAACAGCCTTCAACAAACTTTTTGATAACCCAAGTTCTGAAAACTTCAAATAATTTTCCTCCTAATAGGTGTAACAAGGTCCGGTACTATAAGAAATCCGTCTTCTGATGCGTGCCGTCCTTGCTGTTGCAACGTCTCTTGCAAAAAAACATAACTAGAATATGATACATCACCCGATTAAAATAAGCAACTAATCTTTTTCAATTAGTTGCCTATACGCTTAATCAGTAGTTCTCAGGGTTGCCAGAACGGACTCTAAATGAATCCCGTGACTCCCCTTGATCAAAATGGCATCCTTAGCCGTCAACGTGGCTAAGAGATCTGCCGACAAGGTGCCGAGTTCATCCACCTGGTAAAAGTGTAACTTATCAGCATCAAAGGTGGTTGCTAATCTATCATACAGGGCGTGCATGTGCGGCCCAACAAGGTACACACTGTCAATAACGTCGGGATCAAACGCAGGACTTAAGCCTGCATGCAACGCATCGGACTGCTCACCAAGTTCCAGCATATCGCCTAGAACGACCAACCGCCGCCCGTCAACTGGTGTCTTTGAAAAGGCCGCCATGACTTCCTTAACTGCAGTCGGGTTCGAGTTGTAAACGTCACTCAGGATCTGTTCACCCTGACTGCCCTGTAACCACTCAGCCCGGTTACGCGTCAGATCAAGATTTAACAACGCAGCCGCACTCTTTTCGGGTGCCACTCGGTAAGTGCGCGCCACACAGAGGGCAGCCAGCGCATTATTCACGTTATAGTCCCCAATCATTGGGACTTCAAACGTGGTGTCTGGCCAGACATTCGTGGTAAACGTCGTGTTAACAGACGTTGGCGTCATTGCAGTCACGTTGAGATCATCCTCTTTCGAATGACCGAACGTCAATTGCCGTTGTGAAACAGTTTTAGCGCGTTCCTGCAATAGCGGCTCATCGCCATCAAAGATAAATAACCCGTCGTCCTTCAGTCCGTTAACGATCTCCATCTTCGCATCCGCGATCTTATCACGCGTGCCAAAGAATTCAATGTGTGCTTCCCCAATCATTGTAATAATGGCCACATCCGGGGCAACCAGGCGACTCAAGAAATCAAGCTGACCTGGCCGATCCATCCCCATTTCAACGACCAGCATTTCAGTGTTCGGTTCCATGGATAAAATGGTGATCGGCACACCGATCTCGTTATTAAAATTGTCCTGTGTCTTGGTGACATTAAACTGGGTCGCCAAGATCGAAGCCACCATATCCTTAGTGGTTGTCTTGCCGTTTGACCCCGTAATGGCCACGACCCGCGGGTTAATTTTTAAAAGGTAGTGCTTACTTAATGCCTGTAAGGCCTTAAGCGCATCATCGACCACGATAACGGGCACGTTGGTTGGTGCCTCGCCATGGTCTGCTTGCCAAAATATGGCCGACGCACCATTTTCAATTGCCTTATCGATAAACTTGTGACCGTCGCGTTCGCCAACCAGCGGCACAAATAACGCCCCTGGCTTGAGTTCACGGCTGTCAAAGGCCACGCTTGAGATCTCAACCGTTTGCCAATCCGTAATATCGTTTTGCGCTGAAACAGCTCCAGCAATCTCATAAAGTTGCATTTTCATTATGTTAAACTCCTAAATTTTCATTTCATCGATCTCGTTTAAGTCACACTGCGTCAACTATTATACCACGAGTGAGCAGGTTGAATTTGTCATAGATCAGCTTCGTTTTCAATAAACGGCTGTTTGTCGATAATATCCAGCTCCCAGTGTTTTTGGTCAACGTCGTAAATCAGGGTCGCGACACGACGGGCCGTCGCGTACACGTCCTCTTGTTCATGCCACCAATTTTGCCGTTCAGGATGCTCCTGAATCAGTAGCGGAATCAGGTAGTGTCGTTTGCGTTCAATCGTTTGGTCAAACGCAAAGATCACCCCTTCACTAAAAACCGCCGTCAGTTGGTCAAACACGTCACTTGGCACATCACTTACGGAAAATGGGCGGTTAAAGACCACCCACCGGTTACTGTGGAGTAATCGCAAGTGACGTTTTAACGAGATATCTAAAATATGGTTGAACGTCCGCAGGTTTCGGTAATAAACTTTAACAAAGTCCTCGGGCGTCGTCAAAAAAGCATAGTCATTACGCAGTTTTGAATACAACGGCAAATTAAAATGCGTCATCATATGGGCCATGTAGAGCAGTTCTGCAATCTCACTTGGCATCAGCAGATCCAAGTCATCAGCTTCATGATAGTCCAGCCACATCTTTGGTCCGTTCGTTTTCCCAATTAAAAATTCACGAACACTATTTTGGCCTGTGACCGTCTGAAAACGGGTATGCCCGTTAACCTGTGTCCCTTCGTTAACGCCATCGATCAGGACGATTCGCTGTGGCACGTTGGGAATCCCGTTAATAAAATCAGCAGCTGTGATGCCATACGAAATCACCAGATTGTTGACCTGTTCCCAATTAATGTAAATAAAATTACCTCGCATCACTTTTACTCACACTCTCTAAGGTATTAAACAACTTAATTGTACTACGAAATGTAAGAGAGTGGAACAAAGCGTTTAAAGACTGGAGCATAGGGTGACTCTGATATAAAATCCCGGGTTTGGATTTTGTATCAGAGTCGCGCTATGTGCAAGTCTTTACTTTGTGGAACTCGTTTCCGCAATATGGCCTAGAGCATCAATTGACACCTTTAATCTTTATAAGGCGAAATGTAAGAGAGTGGAACAAAGCGTTTAAGACTGAAGTGCGCTCCATTGTCAATTGATTCAATGGTGCAAACATGTCGCTCCGTTGCACCGTTCGGCCCTGCAGGCTGAGGTGGGGGTCGCTCCGGAGCTATTGAATTTCCTTTCAGAAATTCAAGGATCTCCTACGTCTCCCGTGTTCGTAAGCGAGGAAAGTACCCTCGCCAACGACCACCGACACCACAGCCTGCAATGCCGAACGGCTCCACTACGCTACGATACTGGTCACAGTTAATATTGATGGTAAGACTTCGTAAGTGGCTCCATGAAGCCACTTAATCAAGTGTTCCTGTCAATAGCACATTTTGAGAAGCATTGCTGTTAATAACATTACTAGCAGTTGAGGGCGGATTCTCTGCGAACTAGTTTTAATGCCATTGTGATGCTTAATTAATGGTGAAATGTAAACTCAACGTTAGTGAAATGCAGCAATTTGGCACGGAGCTGTGGTGTCGACATCAGTTAGCGACCGTATTGTGGTCGGTTACTGATGTGCAAGTCGACTGAGATCCACTCGAGAGCTGCGTAGCAGAAATCGAGTTAGCTCAGTCGCGAGCCACTACACGGCCTGCCAAATTGCGGAATGCAACGGCCTTCCCCCCAACTCCAAAAGAACACCCTACTTGACGAACGCCGTCACATTCCCTACTATGTGAGTCATATCAGTACCGCGAAAGGAAAATTACAATGACTAACGTTTTATTTGTCTGTCTTGGCAATATTTGCCGTTCTCCTATGGCTGAAGCACTGTTTAAGAAATTAGTTGCCGACCGGGGACTTGCCGATCACTATACCATTGAATCCCGTGCTACTAGTACTGAAGAGCGCGGCAATCCACCGCATCCGGGTGCTCAAAAGACAATGACGGCTCATGGATTATCATTTGCCGGCATGCACTCTGAACCAATTTCAGCTGCTGATTTTGACTGGGCAGACTATATCATCACCATGGATTCACAAAATGTGTTCAATCTGCGTCGAATGGCACCTTCCGAAGCGGATCAAAGAAAGATCCATCTTTGCATGGATATCCTGCCTGACCATGTTGGCCAAGAAATTCCCGACCCGTGGTACACGCATCGGTTTGAGGCAACTTACGACGCACTGGCCAGTACATTACCAAAATGGCTGTCCGCGATGCAGACTAAATCGGTATAACAAAAAGCGTCCCAACCTTCACCAAAATCGGTGTGGGGTTGGAACGTTTTTTAATACCCGGCAAAGACATTATGATTGTTAAACTTTGCAGCGAAGCCCTTTTTTATTGCAGTTGGCGCTTTCGCATACGCCATTGTTTTTGTCAGTTTTCCGCGAATCATCAGTCGACCGGCGCCCGTTGCATCACAGGTAACCAGCGTCACGATATTCGCCTTGGTTTGATTAACAACATCGACCCGCGTGGCAGCAATGAACTGACGCTTATAGACCTTATAACGATAAATCTTGGTCATATTGGTCAAATAAATATTGTCACCAACCTTAGTCTTATAGTAAAGCGGGCTGAATAACACGTTCTTTTTGATCATGTGATGGCCAGCTAACGGATAGTTGCCATGACCCATTTTTTGATTGTCACGCAGCGTTCCGGCAGCTAAAGCTAACGTTGTGTTCGACACACCCTTGCCAATCGTTAAATGAATACCCGACTTTGGTACCAGGATCTCACCAACAGCGTGGATCTTATTTGTATTCATTCGGGCCTTCGCGACCGTCTGAAAATTCAGTGATTTTGCGTTTCGAAAATCAAAGTTGGCCTTTTTCTTTTCGTTTTTCTTGACTGATTTAGCAGTGATCTTCGGTTGATACGAGGTCACCATCCAGTTCTTGATCTGCTCGTTAAAAATCAGTCCCAATGAAATCGCGATCAGGACCGCAAAGACGATCCGGTAAGCCCACCGGCGTCCATTTCTTCTTGGTTGTTTCTTTGGTTCTTGATCCATGATTGCACCCCATCGCTTTCCCATTATTAAAATCGATTTTCTTGATAGGTATAGTCTACCCGATTTCAAGCCGTTTTAAAAGTGGGTTGCACTAATGTTTAACTCTGGAAATAATTGGCTTATAGCAAAATAAAAAACCATGCTCCGAAGAACATGGTCTTTCTAATCGCACGTTTAGTTGTTTGATAAACCGTACTTCTTGTTGAAACGATCCACAGCACCGTCGGCTTTGTTGAACTTTTGCTTACCGGTGTAGAATGGGTGAGAATCAGAAGAAATTTCAACACGAATCAATGGATAAGTGTTGCCATCTTCCCATTCAACAGTTTCTTCTGAAGTTGCAGTTGAACCTGATAAGAACTTGTAACCAGTACTTGAGTCTTGGAAGACTACTTCGTGGTAATCTGGATGAATGCCTTGTTTCATTATAATAATCTCCTTTGCCCTGAATCATTCACTGAAACAGAGATTGATTTATGTCGTCAACCCTAACACTATATCATGAACGTTGCCCGTTTTCAATGGGCGATCGCAAATTACTCCGCAATCTCAGCTGTGTCCTCAATGGTCACATCCGCATTTAAGGCTGTTAATTTAGCCACGATACTGCCATAACCACGCAAAATATTGTCGGCATTAAGAATCTGGGTCTCCCCGTCAGCCATCAGTGCCGCAATCATGAGTGAGGCCCCGGCACGAATTTCGCCAGCTCCTACCGTTGCGCCATTGAGCGTGTTCGTATGTTCCACAATGATCATATCGTTTTCACTACGAACCTTAGCACCCATTTTCTGCAGTTGAGAAATGTGTTTCACGCGTTGCGGGTAAATTGTGTCAACGATGACACTGCTCCCCTTTGCGCGTAACAGTAAAGGGGTAATGGGTTGCTGCAGATCCGTCGCAAATCCTGGGAACGGCATTGTCTTGACCTGAATAGCGTTCAAATCATCCGACTTTGCCACGTAAGCCTCGTCTTCATTAATTTGAAGCTGAACGTCCATTTCAATTAACTTAGCCGTAAACGACTCCAAATGTTCTGGAATAATATTTTTAATTCGAATACCATCACCCATAGCGGCAGCAAGCGACAGAAACGTCCCCGCTTCGATCCGGTCTGGAATGATCGTATGCACATTTGTCGCCTTGAGCGTCGAGACACCTTCGATTCGGATAACATCGGTGCCGGCACCACGAATATGCGCCCCCATATTGTTTAAGAAGGTTGCGATATCAATGATTTCAGGCTCCTTAGCGGCATTTTCAATCACCGTGGCACCCTGTGCTTTAACGGCGGCCAAAATCGTGTTGATGGTTGCGCCAACAGACACCAGGTCTAAAAAGATCCGGGCACCATGTAGACCATCACCGCTGGTCGTAATATGAACCGTCCCGTTATTTTCAACGACTTCGGCACCCAGCGCTTTAAACGCTTTGATGTGTTGGTCGATTGGTCGGGGACCAATGTTGTCACCACCAGGAAAAGTGACCGTTGCACGGCCAAAACGACCCAGTAAGGCCCCCATAAAGTAGTATGACGCCCGTAAACTCTTAATCGCCTGACTTGGCATGGGCGCTTCAATAATTTCAGTTGGATCAATTTTTAAGACGCCATCCGCAAAACCCGAATGCACGTTCATTGATTTTAAAATGAGCATTAAATTGTGAACATCTAAAATGTCGGGAACCATGTCAAACTTTACTGGCGTATCAGCAGAATGGCCGCTGGAATTAACGCGACCGTGCTGTTTTTAGCACCACCGATGGTCACACTGCCGGACAGGCGTTTGCCACCGTGGATTATCATTTTTTCATTACGTAAGTTTCCTTCACTATTCAAAATCATAATTCGAGTAATCATTATTTAATGATAAATAATGCCCGGCAAAATTACAATAGTTTCACGCTATCTCGTTAATTTGTAATATTAAAAAGACACAAATACTTAGAAATTAGTCTATTTTCTAATCGAACTCTTTTAATCAACGCTTGGAAATGATTGATTTCTGGCATTGAAGCTAGCAGATTGTGCTGATAGTCCGTTGCATTTCGCAATTTGGCACTCCGTGTGGTGGCTCGCGACTGAGCTAACTCGATTTCTGCTGCGCAGCTCTCGAGTGGATCTCAGTCGTCTCGCACATCAGTAACCGACCCAAGAACGGTCGCTAACTGATGTCGACACCACAGCTCCGTGCCAAATTGCTGCGTTCCACTCACATTGAATACGCTTTAACTTCAGTTTACACAACAGGATAGCATTCAACCGATTTATAAAAAATCGTACTTAACGGCTATCAAAGAAAATGTTAGTAATGTGCCTATGGTATTAAAACTGATTGTACCTATGAAGTCAAGAGACCGCTTCGGACATGTACGGATTGTTATTTTTTGCACGAAAGTAGCGTAGTGGAGTCGGTCGGCATTGCAGGTAGTAGTGAAAACATGAGTTGATGACCGTTTTTTGGTCCTTTACTCATGTGGGCGTTAGGGAGATCCACTTTTGGCACCGCCAAAAGTTAGCTTCCTCACGACCCCACTACAAACTGCAGAGCCGACCGACGGAACGAAGCGACAGTTTAATTGAGTTCAATGCTAGAAATCAGTCATTTCCAACCATAGAAAAAGAGCTAAGGAGAATTGTCCTCAGCTCTTAGATATACCATTTAATTATTTGGCATCATGAACGTCATTGGCCGCTGCAACGAAGGCTTTGAAGAGACCTTCTGGGCGGTTTGGCCGTGACAGGAATTCTGGGTGATATTGCGCTGCGACGAAGAATTTCTTGTTAGGAATTTCAATAACTTCTACCAAGTGGTTGTCAGGTGAAGTCCCAGCAAATACCAGGCCCTTAGCTTCCATTTCTTCACGGTAAGCGTTGTTGAATTCGTAACGGTGACGGTGACGTTCTTGAATCATGTCCTGGTTGTTGTAAGCTGCAGCTGCAACGCTGCCCGCCTTCAACTTGCAAGGATATGCGCCTAGACGCTGTGTCCCACCCATATCAGAAATATCGGCTTGGTCAGCCATCAGATCAATAATGTTGTGGGTCGTGTTAGGATTCATTTCCGTTGAGTTGGCGTCCTTGTACCCAAGAACATCGCGGGCAAATTCAACACTGGCCATTTGCATCCCCAGGCAGATGCCCAAGAATGGAACATCGTTTTCACGGGCGTATTTAATGGCGGTGATCATTCCTTCGATACCACGATCGCCAAAGCCGCCAGGAACTAGAATACCATCAGCATCCTTCAAAATTTCAGCAACGTTGTCATCGTTGACCTTTTCAGAATCGATCATACTGAGGTTAATATCAGCATCCACTGGGTAACCGGCATGCTTCAATGCTTCAGCAACTGAGATGTAAGCATCTTGAAGACTGACGTACTTGCCGACCAAAGAAATGTTGATCGTCTTCTTCAGACTATTAACCTTTGTGACCAATTGTGACCATTCAGTCATATCAGCTTCTGGTGCTGTCACGTGCAGGTGGTCAAGCACCAATGAATCCATGCCCTGAGCCTTTAACCGCAGAGGAATTTCATAAATCGTGTCCACGTCACGCGATTCAACAACGGCTTCAGGTTTCACGTCACAGAACAGTGCGATTTTCTTACGCATCGCATCCGTAATTGGCGCTTCAGTCCGAACCACCAGAATGTTTGGTTGAATACCCAAGCCACGCAGCTCACGAACAGAGTGTTGCGTTGGCTTTGTCTTCATTTCACCAGCGGCATGCAGGTATGGTACCAGCGTGGTGTGAATGTAGACAACGTTCTCGTCGCCAACCTCCGCCTTCATTTGACGAATGGCTTCCAAAAACGGTTGTGATTCAATATCCCCAACGGTCCCACCAATTTCAGTGATCACAAAATCAGCGTTTAAGGTCTTGCCGGCCCGCATGATCTTTTCCTTGATCATTCCTGTGATGTGAGGAATCACTTGGACAGTCGCGCCAAGGTAGTCCCCGTGGCGTTCTTTTTCCAATACTTCCGAATAAATCTTACCGGTCGTGACATTAGAATATTTGTTCAAATCATTGTCAATAAACCGTTCATAATGGCCGAGATCCAAATCCGTTTCGGTCCCATCGTTGGTAACGAAGACTTCCCCGTGTTGGTATGGAGACATGGTGCCGGGGTCAACGTTGATATACGGATCGAATTTTTGGATTGTCACGTTTAACCCACGGTTCTTTAGCAAACGTCCAAGTGAAGCTGCTACGATTCCCTTACCAAGTGAAGAAACCACGCCGCCGGTTACAAAAATATATTTGGTCATTGTATAACTCCTCGTAAGATTAATTTGGGGTACTGGGTGTATTCAATAACGAAAAAACTCCCTATTCGTCGTTGGTTGAATAGGAAGCTTCTATTATTCCGAACAATGGCTTCACAATTCCTTGTGAAGCGCCCAAGCGATATATTACCTGTTTCCCAGATATTCGTCAAGGCATAAGTTCGAATTACTTTTTTTCTTCTTCGTCGTCGTCTTCGTCAAATTCAGATAATTGACCTTCGATACCATCAGGCATGCTGTCGTCGGCATCATCACCGTCGTCGCTACCATCATCGATATCAGCTAAATCAGACTTGTACTTCCCAAGTTCCTTGGTGTCCTCGTCGTCTTCGCTTTCGTCTTCATCATCATCGTATTCAGAGTCGAGATCTTCATCATCAACGTCAACATCATCCTGATCTTCAGGATCATCGTCGTCGTAATCGATCACGTCATCATCGTCTGAAGTATCTGCCAAGAAGGCGTTAACCTTCCGACGTTTCTTTGCCTTCGGGTGATCCTCGTCATCCTCAGCACCGATCGTTGCTTCATCGATCGATTCGAATGGATACCAGGTCCGTAAACCCCAGAGGTTATCACCTAACGAAATGAAACTACCATCAATGTTTAAGTCAGTGTAAAATTGAGAAAGTCGTTCCCGAATTTCTTTATCAGTTTCGCCGAGGTATTGTTGAACCTCGTTAGCTAAATCAGCAAACGGCATAACATCCCCGCGTTGTGCGAGAATCGCGTGAGCGACTTCTATCATCGATAATTCGCTTTTGTTTTGGCCTTCTAAGACTTTTAATTCCAAACTGGCGCACGTCCCTTCCACAGTCTACGAACAACTATACGCGATTAAACTGTAAATTGCAATCGAATCTCGTAATTTCCTAATAATTCCTGGCCAGCATACAGTTGATAGTCGATTGCCGCGTTGCCACCAAAGGGGCGTTGCGTGAACCCGACCTTCAACTGAGGGGTGACCGTTTCGATTGGAATGATGCCATACGGTGTGCGGTACTGGGCAGAAACGCGTTTGCCGGCACTAAAATGCAACCGAACACGATTTTCGCCCCGGCGTGTCAACGACACATCACCGTCACCCATAAACTTGATCGTGACTGGCACATCCGCACCCTCACCACTTTCCTGAGGCTCCGCGTAGCGCAAATAAATCGTGTCACCGATCTGCACGATTTGTCCTGCAACGTCAATCACATAGTCAGAAGACTCACCGTTTTGAACCGTGTGGGTCTCTAAGTGAATGCCAACTGGAATACTGGTTGACAGATCATCCATACTAACCCTTCCCTTCATTCACAACATTACTTTATTATAACGTTAATTTGGGGTTTTGGCACGGATAGCGTATGAAGCAAGGCGAGAGAAAAATCCTGTGTAAGCAACTTTGGTTAAAAAAGTCAGGCCCGGACTTTTCTCTTTTTCCAACCGAGTGCTTCTTGCTACTGGCTTTCTTTCCCACCGTGCCGAAACGTGTTCAGTAAGGCAGAGGGCTCCTGTGTAAGCAACTCTGGTCAAAAAAGTTAGACCCGGACTTTTGGTTTTTTTGGCAACTGACTGGTGCTGGCCACTGTGCGCCCTTCTTACATAGACTAAACGTGTTCAGCAAGGCACGGGGCTAATGTGTAACGGAGGCTGGTCTAAAAGTCAGGCCCGGACTTTTCTGGTTTTGGCAACTAAATGGTGCCGCTACGGCGCTCCCTTGTTACATAGACTAAACGTGTTCAGCAGGGCACGGGGCTAACGTGTAACGGAGGCTGGCAAAAAAGTCAGACCCAGGCTTTTCTGCCAGCCTCCGTTACACACCGCCCCTAACCCGCCTTGCTTCACACTCTACTTTGGTCCAGTCCACTAGTGACGTATTTCTCCGATTCCGCTATAATAGGAGTAGTTTGGTATTTATCGAGACGAGGTAACCAACATGAAGACACAATTACCCTTTTCAACGATTCAACTATTAGATACACCCCTGACTACCGATCAGAAATTGGCGTCGTTTGGCCTGACCAATACGTTATTAAACGTTACGGCTGAGGTAAATACACCGCTGATTCATTTCTGGACGCTGCCGCCGACCCTCATCCTTGGATTAAAGGATCGTCACTTATACGATCTGCCCGCCGGACTCGCAACTGTGACTGAAAATGGTTACGATCATTTTTTGCGAAATTCAGGTGGACTTGCCGTAGTTAGTGATGGTGGGATTCTTAACGTGTCATTGTTTGTGCCGCAAACGGTGACCCACTATAGCGTCGACGCCGGCTATGAACTGATGAAATCACTGGTGCACCTTACCTTTCCGACGCTAACCATTGAAAGCTATGAAATCACCCGATCGTACTGTCCTGGTGACTACGACCTGAGCGTGGACGGCAAAAAAATTGCTGGTATTTCACAACGACGCACTGCCAACGCCTTAGTGGTCATGGCCTACATCAGTGTGACCGGCGACCAGCAATTCCGTGGGCGAATGGTGCGTGATTTTTACGAAACGGGACTGGCTGGCCAAGCCAATGACTGGGATTTTCCCGATGTCGACCCGTCATCCATGATCAACGTTGCCGATGCCATGCACCAGCCACTGACAGTCGCCGAGGTAAAGAGCGGCATGGTTAACGCGTTACAGGAAGATCAATTTAAAATCGACACAACATCCCTGCCAGAACGACTGGCCACCCCCGCATTTCAAACCCAGTACACTAAGGAATTAGCCCGGATCAGTAAACGTCAGGCTGGAATCTAACTACACAAAGGAGGCCTTCACTTGGCCTATCGAGACGAACGCTTACCCCGAGAAAAAGTTTTTCGGGATCCAGTTCATAACTATATTTACATCCAGCACCAGGTCATTTTAGACCTGATCAATACAAAAGAATTTCAACGGTTACGCCGCATCAAACAACTTGGGACGGCTTCACTTGTCTTTCACGGTGCAGAACACACCCGTTTTACCCATTCTCTTGGGGTCTACGAGATCACTCGGCGCATTTGTGACAATTTCAAACGCAATTATCCCACTAAAAAGGCAGGTGATGGTCTTTGGGACGACGACAAAGAGCGCCTCGTCGCACTGTGCGCCGCCCTGCTGCACGACATTGGTCACGGGCCTTACAGCCACACGTTTGAACACATCTTCAACACCGATCACGAGGTAATCACAGCCGAGATCTTGACCTCACCGGAAACGGAAGTCAACCAGGTGTTACGGGCTGTCAGTCCCGAATTTCCTGAACAGGTCGCATCCGTCATTCAAAAGACCTACCCTAACCCGCAAGTCGTTCAAATGATTTCCAGTCAGATCGATGCCGACCGGATGGACTACCTGCTGCGGGATGCTTACCACACCGGCACGAAATACGGTACCTTTGACCTAACCCGTATCTTGCGGGTCATGCGGCCCTATCGTGATGGCATTGCCTTTCAGATCAGCGGCATGCACGCCGTGGAAGACTACATCATGAGTCGTTTTCAAATGTATCAGCAGATCTACTTTCACCCAACATCCCGTTCCATGGAAGTCATTTTAAGTCACCTACTTTTACGGGCCAGAGAATACTACAGCAACGCGGATAACGCCAACGAAATGGGCGCACCCTACCTGCTGTTTCCGTTTTTTAAACACGAATTTGACCTCGACGACTACTTGTTACTGGATGACGGGACGCTAACGACCTATTTTGCGCATTGGCGCCAATCAGGTGACCCAATTTTAAGCGATCTGTCGCACCGATTCCTAGATCGCAAGCCACTCAAATCGGTGATCTACACGTCGGAAACAGAACACGAATTACCGGGGCTGCGTGACCTCATCGAAAAAGCCGGCTTCAACGCAAAATATTACACGGCAACCAACAATAGCTATGACCTGCCGTACGATGCTTACGATCCGAAAATGAAGAAACCGTTGACGCAGATCGAACTGATGGAAGAAGATGGTGACCTGATCGAGTTGTCTTCAGTCAGTGCGCTGGTTAACGCCATTACCGGGAAGTTCTCCGGTGACCAACGCTTCTTCTTCCCCCGTGAAATGTTACAAAATAACGCGGCGGATACCGATTTATTCGATCCGATTTATCAAGCCTTTCAACAACACATTCACAACGACACCCTGATTTAATCAAAAGGAGAACTTCATGACTATTAAACTGATTGCAATCGACATTGACGGTACCCTGGTCGACTCACAAAAGGCATTACATCAGGCCACCATCGACACCATCGAAAAAGCCAAGGCAAAGGTCATCAAGGTTGTGCTCTGTACCGGCCGACCACTGACTGGTGTTCACCAGTATCTTGAACCGCTGAACATTGCGGGCGACAATCAATACGTGGTGACCTTTAACGGTAGTCTTGCGCAATCCGTTTCCGGCAACGTTATTGTGAACCACAATATCAGCACAGAAGACTACATCGACCTTGAAAGTCTTGCCCGTAAAATGCACGTCCATTTTCACATGGAAACTAAAAACTTTATTTACACGGCAAACCGCGACATCAGCGGCTACACCATTGCTGAAAGTTTTCTGGTGCGGATGCCGATTCGGTACCGGACACCAGAGGAAATCACAGACGACCTGACGATTGCGAAGGGCATGTTCGTGGATGACCCTGAAATTCTGTCCAAGTTCGTGGCAAACTTCCCTGAAGAATACAAGGAAAGATTCTACGTCGTTCAAAGCGAACCCTACTTCTTTGAAGCCATGAACAAGAAGGCAAGTAAGGGCAACGCCATCAAGGAACTCGCTGAGAGCCTCGGTATTGCACAAAACGAGGTCATGGCGATTGGCGACCAAGGAAATGACCTGACTATGGTGACCTACGCCGGCACAGGTGTGGCAATGGGCAACGCCATCGACGAATTGAAGGCAACGGCTCAGTATGTGACGAAAGCGAATGATGAAGATGGCGTGGCGTTTGCGATTGAGAAGTTCGCATTGTAGATAGAGAGTGGAACAAACCGGTTAAAGACTGGAGCAGAAGCGGACTATTTTATAAAATCCGGTTTGGATTTTGTAAAATAGTCCGCTTCTGTGCAAGTCTTTGGTTTGCGGAACTCGTTTCCGCTACGTTGCCAAGAAAGCCAGTTCAAAAAAAACAAAAAGACCTCTTACTACCACCCCACACAGGGTGATACCAAGAGGTCTTTTTTCACAACGTCACAACGATCCCCAACACAATCAACGTCAGACTCACAATCAGACAAAATCGCGCATACTTGTTCACAACGATCGGTCCATTTTTAACGGACGCAACGTTACGAACTGAAATTTTTTCTTCGGGCAGCGGATCTTCATTCTTACGGTGCCGGCGTCGCCATCCCGCAAATAGGTGCCCTTTTTCAATAATGAAAAAGGCTGCCCCAATTAGGAAAACGAGCCCTATCATGAACCAGAAATTTGCTACCTTGATCAGTGACGTGAATGGCATCGCAATGAGGCCAATGAGGACGATAATGGCTAGTGTGGTTAAGGACCATTTATTTTGTTTGAGTTTTACCAATTATTGTTCATCCGTTCTGTTTGTACTTGATATGCAATGAATTGAGTATAGCACAGGGATTGTTGTGGGGACAAGGTTGTGGATGTTGGATTAAGCCTTGCGGCTGGGGAGTAGGTCAAGAACTTAAAAAGCGAGATGCTTGCGCATCTCGCTTTTCTTTATTTTCTGGTTCTCTTTTATCTAGCCGAAACGTGTTCCGGAAGTGGCAGGGTGCGGAGCATAGCCAACTCTGTTCCAAAAATCCAAAACCGGGATTTTCGGAACAGAGTCGACTATGCTCCGCACCCTAAACGCCCTTCCTACGTAAGCAGTAGATAACCGACCGTATTCAAATCAACTA
>NZ_BBAG01000032.1 GCF_001311135.1 Secundilactobacillus paracollinoides DSM 15502 = JCM 11969 | reverse complement strand
TGACAAAACTTCTGGCGGCAACAAGGTCTCAATGCGGTTCATGAACACCTACATGACGTATGCCCCGGATATCGAACCAGAAAACTTCGATGTGTGCCCAGTCTTATTGACCCAACCAGACGCTGATAAGTGGACCCCACAACGGCTCAGTGACCCATTCTTGGACAAGATCACCAAGGTAAAGGTTACTCGGACAACGTTGCGGAACGGATCACACTACCCAATTGAAGCCACGGCTTTGACTGATCTGCACCGGGAAATTTTGAACTTCTTGCATGAAAACAATGCGTAACTTAATGCTAAAGACAACGAATTGAGAAAGACTAGGCAGTCACTTCTGCGCTAGTCTTTTTGTTTGGACTGAATTGGGAAAGGGTACTTCTCAGTGTTGAGTGATTCAATTAAAACGATTATGTCGACTCAATGTAATGGTTATTAAGGATGGTCAGACGTCCTAAGTGGTTTCATGAAAACGGTTAACGAGGTGTTGCTGTCAACAAACACATCATGAGAAGCATTGCTGTCAATGGACTTACTAGCAGTCGAGGGCGGATTCTCTACAACCTCGGTTTAATGCTATTTTGATTCTTAACTGTCATGTCAAACAAAAATGGATATAGTTTGCATAAATTCATTAATATTCTCTAATTAATACAAAGAATATCTAAAGCAATATGCAGAAAATATACCGGACTTTATGTATATTCGCCGTGTTAATGTAGACTTTATACAGGAAAACACTTAAATTTGATAAATTCAAAAATAATCATTGCATTTTGAATGCATTGCGTTATAGTTAGACACATACGAAAATAGTCATTAAATTTTAATTTTACTAATGAATGGGGTGAGTGCATGAACGTTGCGATAGTGGGTGTTACTGGATATAGCGGGACGGTGTTATATAGTCTGCTGGCGAACCATCCAGAGATTGAGAAGATTAACTTGTACGGGCATACAGATGAAGGAGAAAACGGAACGGTCCGCTATTTAGACGAGCTGTTGCCCCAGTTTCACGGCGAACACGTGGCCATTCAGGCGTTTGATCCGGCACAGATCATGGCCGACAACCAAGCGGTGTTCTTTGCCACTTCCTCCGGCGTCAGCAGTCAGCTGGCCGTGCCATTTGCCGAAGCTGGTTTTCCGGTCATTGACCTTTCCGGTGATTACCGACTTGACGCAAAACAGTATGAACAGTGGTATCACAAGCCAGCAGCGACGACTTCGGCTCTGAAAAAGGCGGCTTATAGTCTCGCAGATTTCTATGACACGGATGCCAAATACATCGCTAACCCAGGCTGTTACGCTACGGCCACGCTTCTCGGATTAGCACCACTGGTTCAACAGGATCTGATCGACCCTGACAGCATCATCGTTGATGCCAAGTCCGGGACGTCAGGGGCGGGCAAGAAGTTGTCTCAGATCACCCACTTTACGGAGGCCAACGACAACCTGCAGCTCTACAAGCTGGATACGCACCAACACATTCCAGAAATTGTACAGCAGTTGCAGGTTTGGAACGACAAGGTACAAGCCATTGAATTCAACACCACGTTGATTCCTGTAACGGTGGGCATCATGGCGACGATTTACGCCAAGCCAAATCCAGGACAAGATCAAGCGTCACTGGTCAAGGCTTTTGAAACGACCTACGCGGACCATCCGTTCATTCACGTGATGGACGGCGAGGTACCAGCGTTAAAGGATGCGGTTGGCTCAAACAATTGTGACCTGGGTGTGAAGTACAACCCAAAGACCAACACCGTGATGGTTGTCAGCGTGATCGACAACCTGATGAAGGGGGCCGCAGGTCAGGCGGTCCAAAATTTCAACCACATGTTCCACTATAACGAAACAACGGGGCTCCCAAAGTTTCCCGCATTTTCATAAAACAACTCACAGGGGATAGTTATATGACACAAGACGAAGAGTCATCAATTAATCAGATATCGTTTACGTGGCCGAAAGGGTTCTACAACGACGGTATCAAAATTGGGTTAGGTACCGTCGATAAGAAAGATTTCGGTTACCTGTTTTCCCAAGTCCCAGCGGCGGCTGCTGGGACCTACACGACCAACAAGTTTCAAGCGGCACCAACGAAGTTAACGAAGGAAACAATCAATGTTGACCACAAGCTTCAAGCGGTGATCCTCAACAGCGCCATCGCCAATTCATGTACTGGCGCGCAGGGAACAAAGGACGCGCACACGGAACAACAGTGGCTGGCCGATGCACTGAACATCGATACCAACCTCGTGGGCGTGGCGTCCACCGGGCTGATCGGCGCTTATCTGGACATGGATAAGATCAAGGCGGGGTTACCCAAATTGCAGCCAAAGACTGGCGATGATGTATCCCAAGCCATTTTAACCACTGATAAAAAGCCAAAACAAGCTTGCGTTCAGGTCACACTGGACGGCAAGACTGTGACCATTACGGGTTTCGCTAAGGGTTCTGGAATGATTCACCCAAGATGGCAACCATGCTGGGTTTTGTAACCACGGATGCTGCCATTGACGGGGACTTGCTGCAAGCAACATTAAGCGCAGGCGTTGATACCACCTTTAACCAAATCACGGTTGATGGCGACACATCGACAAACGATATGGTCGTTGTCCTGGCAAACGGATGGCGCAAAATACTGAACTTAAAACGACGACTGACGCGGATTATGACACGTTTGCGGCGGGCTTGCATTTTGTGTTAGGCGAACTCGCCAAGCAAATTGCTGCCGACGGCGAAGGGGCAACGAAGCTGATCGAAGCCAACGTGACCGAAGCTTTGAACCCGACTGAAGCGCAGTCCGTTGCGAAAGCGGTGGTTGGCTCGAGCCTTGTGAAGGCAGCCATCTTTGGGGACGACCCGAACTGGGGCCGGATCATTGCCGCTATTGGGATGGTCGACGCACGATGGATATTGACCACGTAGCGATTTCCGCAAATGGCATTCCGCTGGTCAAAGACAGTGTGGCTTTGCCATTTGATGAGACGATGGTCAGCGAAAGTATGAAGACGTCAAAGGTGACGATCGACGTCAGTTTGAATAGCGGGACAGCAACCGGCCAGGCTTGGGGTTGTGATTTGACGTATAACTACGTGAAGATCAACGCCAGCTACCATACGTAGAAGGGGGCCTTTTATGATGAACTTGATTATTGTTAAAATCGGCGGCAACGCCATTCACAGTCTGACACCAGATTTCTTTGAACAGTTGAAGACGTGGCGCCAAGCCGGCAAAAAGGTTCTGTTGATCCACGGTGGCGGCCCGCAGATCTCACAGTTGGCTGAAAAACTCAGCATTCCAACGGTGAAGAAAAATGGGATTCGGGTGACGGATGAAGCCACACTTTCCCTCACGAAGATGGTGTTGCTGGGGAACGCTCAGCCAGAGTTGTTGACGCGATTGAACCAGGCTGGACTTGCGGCCGTTGGATTGAATGCGGCGGATGAACACTTGTTGTCTGGTAACTTCATTAACAAGGATGAGTATGGCAACGTTGGTCAGATCTCAGCCGTAAACGAAATTGCGCTTTCCAAGTTATTGACCGACCAAATTGGTGTCTTAGCGCCCCTCGCACTCACTAGTGAGGACAGTTGGCTCAACGTAAACGCTGATACGGCGGCTGCAGATATCGCTCGCCTGTTAAAGGCCAGCCAACTCTATCTGTTGACTGACGTGCCAGGTGTCTTACGAGGCGGCGAAGTCGTTTCGCAACTGATCCCACAGGATGTGCAAACCCTGATCAATAAGAAAGTCATCACGGCCGGCATGCAGCCGAAACTGCTCGCTGCCTGTGCCGCCATTCACGCCGGGGTCCACTCCGTTCGCATTACGGACCGGTTGACCCACCACGGAACTATTTTACAGGAGGTCGTTTCCGAACCATGACAACCACAATGACACACGTGTTTCCCACCTACGCCCGGTTCCCTTTCGAACTCGTTGACGGCAAGGGGGTTACCTTAACCGATAATAATGGTAAACAATATTTAGATTTCACCTCAGGCATCGGGGTCTGCAACCTCGGCTACCAAAACCCCGCTGTGACCAGCGCGGTTGAAGACCAGGTTAAAAAGATCTGGCACATTTCAAACCTGTATGAAAACCATCTGCAGGAAGCTGTCGCAAAACTGTTGGTGAAGGATGAAGACAAGCTCGTTTTCTTTGCCAACTCAGGTACTGAAGCCAACGAAGCAACGTTGAAGCTCGCCCGGAAAGCAACTGGTAAGACGGCTGTCCTGTCGTTTAACCACTCCTTCCACGGCCGAACCTATGGTGCCATGTCGATGACGGGCAACGCCCACATTCAGGAAGGGTTCTTCCCGATGGTGCCTGATATTCGTTTTGCGGATTACAATGACGATGCCTCATTGGCGAAAATTACGTCAGACCTTGCTGCCGTTATCCTGGAAGTCATTCAGGGTGAGGGCGGGGTCATCAACGGTGATCCGGATTGGCTTAAGGCCGTTCAAGCGAAGTGCCAAGAAGTCGGCGCATTATTGATCATTGATGAAGTCCAGACTGGTAACGGTCGGACGGGGTATCAATTTGCGTACCAGGGCGTTGGCTTGGATCCTGACATTGTGACCACCGCAAAGGGCTTGGCCAATGGGCTGCCCGTGGGTGCCATGATCGGTAAGACGAGTCTTGGCGCCGCATTTGGCCCTGGGACGCATGGGTCAACTTTTGCCGGGAACCCGCTGACGATGGCGTCTGCGAAGGCTACTTTGGAACAGCTGACGCCAGAATTCTTGCAGGACGTGCAGGATAAGGCGGATGCCGTTTGGGCTCAGTTGGCCAACTTCAAGGACTTAGCGGTCGTTCAATCGATTTCTGGGAAGGGCTTGATGATCGGCATCCACCTGACGGATGACGTCCAGGTGAACGATGTCATCGTGAAGCTTCAGAACAAGGGACTGTTGACACTCTCTGCTGTGGGCAACACGCTGCGGTTATTACCACCACTAGTGATGACACCGGGCGATTTGAAACAGGGATTAACCACGATTTACGAAACACTAAATGATTTAAACTAAACACAATTAAAACTGCCATTTTGGGCACTGCTAACGAACTGTTGTTGGCGGGTCTTTTTTATAGTTTGAGTAGAGTGGTTTAGTCCGTTGCACTCCGCAATTTGGCACTCCGTATGGTGGCTCGCGATGAAGCTAATTCGATTTCTGCTGCGCAGCTCTCGAATGGATCTTCATCGTCTCGCATGTCACTAGGTGGCCGAAGAACTCGCCCACCAAGTGACATCGACACCATAGCTTCGTGACAAATTACTCCGTTCCACTGACATTGAGCATCATATTTGTGTTAGTGAAGCATCAAAATATAGTTAAACATAGTTTGTAGAGAATCCGCCCTCGACTGCTGGTAAAGTCGTTAATAGCAATGCTTCAAACGGTGTTGATTCAGGTCAAAAATTTAAATAGGCTATTCAAAACAACGCGAGAATTCCTGATGACTGGAACCACAATAGTAGCGTAGTGGAGCCGGTCGACATTGCTGGCAGTAGTGAAAGCATGAGTTGACGACCGTCCTTTGGTCGTTTACTCATGCGGGAGACGTTGAGATCCTTGAATTTCTAGTTTATAGTGCGGAAACGTGTTCCGCAGGCCAACTCCCTACTGTGTAAGGTAACTTTGCCAGAAATTCAAGACCAGAATTTCCGGCAAAGTTACCTTACACTCCGGGAGTTACCCGGCCTGTTACACACTCTGGCCTCAGCCTGCAGAGCCGACCGGCGGAACGAAGCGACATTCACATTCATTTCCGTTACTCATTTGTTTTTAATAATTTTATTGCCGTTTTGACCAGGGTTCGCTATGATTACTGTAATGAAGATGCTTTGCACTGAAAGGATGATTACGAATGAAAGCCATTATTACCGTTGTTGGACAGGACCAGGTCGGCATCGTTGCAGCAGTTTCAAGCACATTGTCAGACTTGAAAATCAACATTACAGATATTTCTCAAACGTTGATGCATGGGAGCTTTACCATGATGCTGATGGGTGAGTGGGACGAGGAAGATACCGCATTTGCAACGGCGCAAGAAACACTGAACGCACTGGGAGAATCGCGGCACTTGGACATTCGTATTCAGCGTCAAGAACTTTTGATGCCATTCAAAAACTCTAGGAGGTCATTATGGAAACAAAACAAATTCAAGAAACGATTCAGATGATCTCTGAAGAGCGGCTGGATATCCGAACCATTACAATGGGCATTTCGCTGTTAGATTGTATTGACAGCGACGGTGCAAAAGCACGGCAAAAAATCTACGACAAACTCACGACGAGCGCAAAGGACCTCGTTAAAGTGGCCGACCAAATTCAGGCCGAATATGGCATTCCCATCATTAACAAACGGATTTCGGTGACGCCGATCTCAATCGTTGCTGCGGCCAGTGGTGACAGTGACTACGTTGCCTATGCGCAAACGATGGAAAAGGCCACCGAGACGCTGGGTGTTGACTTGATTGGCGGATTTACAGCGTTAGTTCAAAAGGGCTATCAGTCAGGTGACAGAAAGTTGATTGCGTCGATTCCAGAGGCGTTGAATGTGACCAGCCGGGTCTGCAGCTCGGTCAATGTTGGGTCCACTAAAGCCGGAATCAACATGAATGCCGTGGCGCAAATGGGGCGGGTCGTGAAGGATATTGCCGCAATCGACCTGTGAACTGTATGAGCCTTGTCATTTTTGCAAACGCAGTTGAGGATAATCCCTTCATGGCTGGCGCTTTCCATGGTGTTGGTGAAGCCGATAAGGTGATCAACGTCGGCATCAGTGGCCCAGGCGTTGTGAAGCGGGCGTTGGAGCAGGTGAAGGGGCAACCGATCGATACCGTTTCGGAAACCATTAAGAAAACGGCTTTTAAAGTTACCCGAATGGGACAACTCGTGGGTAACGTGGCAGCTGAACGCCTTCACGTGCCGTTTGGCATCGTGGACCTATCACTGGCACCAACGCCAAACGAGGGTGACTCCGTGGCGGAAATTCTTGAAGAGATCGGCCTGGAGAGTGTCGGCGCACCCGGAACAACGGCGGCTTTGGCACTGCTAAACGACGCTGTGAAGAAGGGCGGCGTAATGGCCTGCGAACACGTTGGCGGGCTGTCAGGGGCCTTTATTCCAGTCTCAGAAGACGCCGAAATGATTCGGGCAGTCAGTGCTGGTCGACTGAACATTGAAAAGTTGGAAGCAATGACGGCAGTCTGCTCGGTTGGCTTGGATATGATTGCGATTCCGGGAGATACGCCGGCTGAGACAATCAGCGGCATGATTGCGGATGAGGCGGCTATTGGCGTGATTAACAATAAAACAACGGCGGTGCGCGTCATTCCAGCGGTCGGAAAAAAGGTCGGTGAGTCGATCGATTTCGGCGGTTTGTTCGGAACGGCACCCATTATGCCGGTGAATACAAATAGTCCCAAGCAGTTTGTGGATAGGGGCGGGAGAATTCCTTCGCCGATTCATTCGTTTAAGAACTAGAGCGTGAAGGAAGGCGGTTAAGGGGCAGAATGTAAGTGACTCTGGCAGAAATGCCCGAATTTGGCATTTTTGCCAGAGTCGCTTACATGGCCGCCCCTTGCCTTCCTGAACGCGTTTCCACTAGAGAAAAGTAGAAATCAGTAGCCGAAACCAATCTAGCAAAGAGACCCATAATCAAAGAACCCACCAACCTTCCTGAGCGCGTTTCCACTAGAGAAAATTAAAAAGCAGCAACCGAAACCAATCTAGTAAAGAGAATTGCAATCACAATACCAACTCCCCCAAGTGCGAACTAAAGGACAGTTTAAAAGCGCACCAAAAACAGCACTGCATAAGAACCACGCCCAAATTAATATAAAAAAGAACCTACCAGCCACACAAATCATGTGTACCTGATAGGTCCTTTTTAATTCAAATCAATCCAAATATTCCGAATACCGTCCCAAAACCTGATCAACCATCTTAGCCGAAGAACCACTATAATTCTCCGGATCCAGTAGTTCTCGCAAAGTGGCTTCATCAACGTCATCAGTGACACGTGCATCCTGTAACAGGAGGTCTAACAACGGCTTATCCTCTTCAAAAGCCTTCATACAGTTTTCATAGATGACTTCATGGGCAACTTGACGACCAAGATAATGACCAAGATCAAGCATGACACGTTCAGAGACAATCATGCCTTTGGTCATCGCTAGATTGCGTTTGATATTGTCTTCATGGACGATCATTTGATTGATCACGGTGTGTAGCATGGCCATTGCACCACTCAAATTAATGCAGATTTGCGGCAGGTATGCCCAATCCGTTTGCCAAAACGACATATCACGTTCATGTTCTTGAACCATGGCAGTGGTACCGAGCGGCGCACTGGCTTGTACAAGTCGGGTCGTCGCCACGATGTTTTCACAAATCATGGGATTACGTTTTTGGGGCATGGTGCTTGACCCGATTTTCCCCATTGTAAAGCCTTCCTCGACTTCCTCAATTTCAGTTCGTTGCAGATTGATGATTTCGTTCGCAATCTTTGCGACCGTTCCGGCAATCATACTCAAAATATCACTGAATTCAGCAAAACCATCTCGTGATACGTGCCAAGTGATGAGCGGCGTTTCAAGACCTAACAGCTCACAATACTTTGCCTGAACTGCTAAGCCTTTATCGCCCAGCGAAGCAAGGGTACCGGCAGCTCCAGCTAGTTCACCGACTAAGTAGCGGTGCTTGGCCTGTTCTAACCGCTCCAAATGGCGGCCGAATTCGTTAGCCAAATGGCAATTTTATAGCCAAGCGTAATCGGAACAGCGTGTTGGGCGTGGGTTCGACCAGCCATCACCAAATTTTTGTACTTATCTGCCTGTTTGAGACAATCGCGGAGCAGGTCTTCAACTTGACTGACAATAATTGCTTGAGCGTCCTTGAGTTGTAAAACCAAGCCGGTGTCAGTGATGTCTTGAGTCGTTGCGCCCCAGTGAACGTACCCGCCAGCCTCTGGTGAAAGAGACTTGGTGAAGCTCTTGATCTGAGGCATTAACGGATGAGCAGTCTTCTTGAAACCTTCACGGACCTCATCCGTATTAATGTTTTTGAAAACAGCCTTGGCCTTTATTTCATCCGCATCTTTTTGCGGCACAATGCCCTGGGTTGCTTCTGCTTGGGCAAGCGCGTCCCAGGCATCTAGCCATTTTTGAATTTGCGTCTCATCAGAAAATACGTCGCGCATTGCCTTCGTACCGTACTGATCTTTAAATAATGCTGAATCAATTACACTTGATGTCATTTTGATCTCTCCTAACATAATAGTGAATCGGCATAGTGTTCGTTTTTGAAACCGCTTGACCATAACCTAAGCGCAAGCCAAGTTGAAGTCAATGGAATCAGGAAGATTGTGATAGATCGGTTTAATAACTATTAATAAAATTTAGTTATAGTAACAGCTAAAATTACTGCTGACACTATGAGTACGAGCGATTTTTACATATATCAATAGAATTGATAAAGAATGCAACGTTTGACTATAAAATTCAGACTCATATACACTCACTTTGAACAATAATTCACGAATGAAATATTGTTTCTCAAAAAAATATGGCAATTTTTTGACCGTCTTAGAAACCGCTTACAATATTTTGGGAGCAGGTGATGTAGATGAGCAGCGGTGTTAAGTATCGGCAGTTGATCCTGCCGTTCTTAATTGGCATTATTATTTGGGGCATGACCCCTGTTAGACCAACCAGTATTTCCGTTGCGGGTTGGCATATTCTTGCTATTTTTCTAGCAACGATTATTGGATGTATTACACGGCCGCTTCCCATTGGTGCGGTCGCAATTATCGGATTTACAGTGACAGTTTTGACCAAAACGGTCACGATGGATGTTGCGTTGACCGGATTTGGTAATGCCACGATTTGGTTGATCGTCATGGCGTTCTTCATTTCAAGAGGGTTCATTAAAACGGGGCTGGGAAGACGGATCGCATTAAATTTTGCGAGTGCCTTCGGAAAACATACGTTGGGACTCGCTTATTCGTTGATCGCGGTTGACCTTGTCCTTTCGCCGGCGATGCCAAGCAGTACCGCACGGGCTGGTGGCGTGGTCTACCCGATTATCGATGCGCTGTCAAATGCGTTTGGTTCGTCGCCCAAGCAGCATACGCAGCGTAAAATTGGCTCGTTTCTGGTCTTTTCAGAGTTTCACGGCAACATTATTACTTCCGCGATGTTCCTCACGAGTATGGCTGGCAACCCATTAGCGCAATTATTGGCTAAATCACAAGGCGTCACTATTACATGGATGGGGTGGTTAATGGCTAGTATCGTTCCAGGCGTTGTGTCTTTAACGTTGATTCCTTATCTCATTTATAAACTTTACCCGCCTGAATTAAAAGAAATGCCGGATGTGAAACCATGGGCGCAAAAACAGTTAACTGAAATGGGCAAAATTTCGCTCCAAGAAAAATTAATGGCCGGTATTTTGTCTTAGCGTTGGCACTTTGGACAACTGAGAGTTTGACGCAACCATGACAGCCTTCATTGCGCTGACGCTAATTCTATTAACAGGGGTACTCTCTTGGGATGATGTGCTGCATGAAACTGGTGCATGGAATACCTTTACCTGGTTTTCAGTGCTGGTCATGATGGCGGATCAATTGAATAAAATGGGATTCATTCCCTGGCTAAGCAAAACGATTGCGGCATCATTACATGGGATGAATTGGATGTTGGTCCTAACGGTAGCCTGTTTGGCATACTTTTACAGTCATTATCTATTCGCGAGTGCAACAGCCCACATCAGCGCAATGTATTTAGCCTTTTTAGGAATTGCTATCTCGTCAGGTGTTCCGGGACTATTGGCAGCACTCATGCTCGGGTTCTTTGGCAATATCTTTGGCTCAACGACCCACTATGGTTATGGGCCGGCGCCGGTACTTTTTGGCTCGGGGTATGTGACACAAAACGAGTGGTGGCGGTTAAATGCCATTCTGGGACTGGTCTACATTGTCATCTGGCTTGGATTAGGCACGCTGTGGATGAAAGTGATTGGCTACTGGTAGTCATGGTACAATCAAGGTAACGCTTATGAAAAAGGGGACTGTTGTATGAATACCAAGGACCTAGCCTATTTTTGCCAACTGGTTGACCAAAAAATTATACGGCGACTGCAAAATACTTTGGGGTCAGTCAACCAACGATTACGATGGCAATCAAGCGGTTGGAAAAAGAATATGGCGGTATCTCGCTGATCACGCAACCCTATCCACGCGCGAGTTTAACTGTAACCCGGGCAGGACAGGTGCTTTATGAACAGGCGCAGGATGTTTTAGGCCAATTACAAACGACTCGGACTGAGGTCGTCCATGCAGCAGAAGACAGTATTCGATTAGGTCTGTCACCCGTCACGGGGGTCACCTGGTTTCCAAAAGTCGCCAATAAACTGTTGAAGACCAACTTACTGGCTGATCTAGTTGTCCACGAGGCAGGTTCACAGCAGCTTTTATCCGAATTGACAAGTGGTCAGATTGATGTGGCCTTACTGGCAACGGTCAGCCCCCTAAAGTCACAAGACTTAAATGCGATGCTGCTGGCAATTCACCCCTTTAAGATAATCGTCAGTGCGCATCACAGGCTGGCACAACAAGAGGCAGTGGCGTTCTCTGATCTTCGAGATGACCCATTTGTGACCATGACAAACCACTATATTCATGCTCAAGCGCTTGAAGCCTACAGTTCGGCAGGCCAGTTTAGACCCAACGTTGTTTATCGGACGTCGGATCTATCAATGGTTAAAGCGCTTGTGCGGCAAAACGTTGGGGTGAGCTTACTGGTTGAAACGGCTGTGAATCAAGGAGACGCTGGCATCACGGCCCTTGCTTTAACGGATGTCCCGCCAACGCTGAGTTACATGTATCTGGTGACGCGCCATTCATTTCACCCAACCAAAAGACAAGCGTTCTTCATACAACTTTTTCGAGATCAAGCGCAGTCATAGTGGCAAACAGTGCGATGAGTTGAACGGTTGCCTTCGATTGTTTTCTCGAATCAATGAGTAACAAGCGATACAACATCATAGGATAACCAAAAAAGAGATTGCCGAAGTGACTTGTTCAGCAATCTCTTTTTAATGATGCTATATCATTTTAAAAATAATACTATTTATAAAATAGTATATTCTAAATCGAAAAATCATAGACAAAAACGACTTAACCGTTTATCAACCCGCAATGGCTGGACCGGTCAAGTCGTTTCACGTTTCTGACACCTGTTTAAGTGCTATGCTTCACTTGTGGGAATGATCTTAAAATCGGTGTGGTCTTCCTTCACAACGGCGAGTAATCTTTCAGACTGCGCGCTGTCGAGGTATCCCAAATCGATTGCCGGGAACCCGTCAACGGTCTTGACGTCCTCAAAGCGATCTAATATGAAGTGTTTAAGTAATTCAGTTGTTTCCTTATGAGCAGCTGCCTTTTTGGCGGCCGCAGCTAGGGTAAATCCCTGATCCATGTAGTACTTGATCACGAAGACCTTGATCAACATGCCGTACGTGTACTTGCGGTTTTGACTGTGTTCCTTTTTGCTTTCGATGTAGCCCTTTTGTTCCCAGTAGCGTAACTGACTTTGCGAGACGCCGGTTGCTTCTGCCACGTCGCCGATACCTAGGTACCACTGGACGTTCTTACTAACGAAGTGTAACTGTTCTCGAAATGCTGGGTCTAACATGTTATTCATGGTAATGCCTCACTTTCGGATACTGGTTTGTGTTGTCAGATTGTTTCAAATGCGCTTTTCGTCTCAAAATTAGAGATTTATATAGAAATTTTTCAAAATATTTTTTATTTTCAGTCATTTCACGCGATATTTGGGGCAATTAGGGGATCTGACGCAGTCTAAATACTAGGGGTGATGCCGTTCTTGTAACAGCTTTCTTTATTGATGCAATAGGATTTAGATATTATAAATTGTCAGAACGATGTTAGGTTTCATAAGGTACAGTATAGATATTTAAATATTATTGTCAAGATAGTTGACAAACGAGTCATGAATCATTATTGTTATCAACAGACTTTTAAAAATAACGTAAAAAGAGGGTAATTAAAAGTGAGTGATAATGCTGCGGTAGACATGAACGGCAAACCATATAGCCGGACCTTAATGATCCTTGTGCTATTGGTTGGGACGTTCTGTACCGTTTTAAACCAAACGATTTTATCAACGGCTAACCCAACTATCATGAAGGCGTTCGATGTGAACCTTTCAACGGTGCAATGGTTAACCACCGGCTTTATGTTAGTTAACGGGATCATGATCCCAATCAGTGCGTGGTTAAGTACCCGTTTCAATTCGAAATGGCTATACATTTCTGCGATGACTGTGTTTACGATCGGGACGGCTGTTTGTTATACAGCACCAAACTTTGGTTCGCTATTAACTGGTCGTTTGATCCAAGCTTTGGCTGTTGGGATCACAATGCCATTACTGCAAACTTTGATGATGTCCATCTTCCCACCAGAACGGCGTGGGACTGCCATGGGACTTGCCGGGATCGTTATTGGGTTGGCACCAGCCATTGGCCCAACTTTGTCAGGGTGGGTCATTGATGCCTTTACTTGGCGTGACCTGTTCGGCATGATCCTGCCAATCTTGATCATTGTTTTAGTGCTTTCATTCTTCTTTATGAAGAGTGTGTTACCTACGACTAAGAAGGGGCTCGACTGGTTATCAGTTGCGCTTTCAACGATTGGGTTTGGGAGCTTACTTTACGGGTTCTCTAGCGTTAGTGATGACGGCTGGGGCAGTGTAAAGGTTATTTCATTCTTAATTGGTGGTGTGATCTTCATTGGGTTGTTCGCATGGCGTGAATTAACCATGAAGAACCCACTCTTGGAACTCCGGGTATACCGGTCAATTCCATTTACAATTTCTGCTGTTTTAAGTTCTGTCAGCATGATGGCCATGGTCGGTGCTGAAATGATCATCCAATTTACCTGCAAAACGTGCGTGGGATGTCAGCCTTCCATTCTGGGTTAACCCTGTTACTTGGTGCCTTGATGATGGCTGTGATGAGTCCGATCACTGGTCGGGCTGTTGACCGGTATGGTGCTCGTCGTTTGTCCATTATGGGGATGGTATTACTGACGTTAGGGACGTTACCATTCGTCTTCTTAACGAAGGATACGCCAACCATTTACATCGTTGTGCTTTACGCTGTCCGGATGTTCGGGATCGCCATGGCCATGATGCCTGCTACAACTGTTGGGATGAACGCCTTGCCAGTTAACTTGATCGGTCATGGGACTGCCGTCAACAACACCCAACGGCAAGTTGCCAGTTCTATTGGGACTGCCATCTTGACTAGTGTGCTGTCAACGGTTGTTAAGAACCACGTTCCTGGCAAGCACATGATCAAGACGAACCCGTTACACTACAAGGACCTTGCCATTAACGCAACGTTAACTGGTTACCACGCAGCCTTCTGGGTAGCACTTGGGTTCTGTCTGTTAGCTGTTGTGACTGCCTTCTTAATGAAGAACCGTGGCCACGCAAGCGATTATCCTACCGATGGAGGTGACGCAAAGTGATTATCTTTATTTTGGCAATTTGCGTCGTTCTGGCGTACATCTGCTTTATCTACATTCAATCTAAATCATTAAGTGCCATTTTGGCCATTGTTTTCTTGGCAGGCGCTGTCGTAAGCGGCACCTTCATCGTCAAGAACTGGCATGACCACTATGGGTTAAAAGAAGTCACGACAACGAGTGCAGCGAAGACCATCTATCCTGCTAGCAGCAAGGATGGCATGAACACCATGCTGTACTCGCCAATCGGTACTGAAAACAAGCACCAAGTCTACGTTTATAAGAAGACTGCGGATGCTAAGAAGACCTCGCATACGCAGGTCGGCAGCACGACGAAGAACGAGGTTATCAGAACCTCTGGCAAGAGTCGGATTGTAACGAAGACCACGCGTTATGCATACAAGAACAATGCTGATAAGATCTGGTTCGCATTTACCGACCAGAGTGGTCAGTATGTCCGTCGGGTCAACAAGATCTACATCAATAAGAACTGGATCGTGCTTTCAGCTGCTCAAGCAACTGCCTTGAAGAAGGAAATGAGCAGTAAGTCCTTCCAAGCAAATCTGAAGACCCAAGCGAAGACTTACGTTGCTGCGCAGGTTAAGGCCGCTATGACCAAGGATCCAACCATGGGCAAAGCTGCATTAGCTAAAGTCGAAAAACAAGCTGCAGCTGAGTTCCAGCAACAAGCAGTCGCTAAAGTGATCAAACAAGTGAAGGCTAAGTATTAATCTGATACATTCACTCATATGAATTACCCTAATAAGTCAAGACAATCAGGCGATGGTTTGGTTGTCTTGGCTTTTTTGGTGGTCTCAGAGTGCGGAACACGTTTTCACAATGTAAACGAGAAATTCAAATAGTCTTATTATGCCGCTTCGTTGCGCCGGTCGGCCCTGCAGGCTGAGGTGGGGTCGCTCCGGGTAGCTAGTGAATGTCTTGTCAGAAATTCAAGGATCTCCTACGTCTCCCGTGATAGTAAATGACCAAAATACGGTCATTAACTATCACCGACACCACAGCCTGCAATGCCGACCGGCTCCACTACGCTGCGATACTTGTAATAGCCATCATAGATGGTAAGTCTTCATAAGTGGTGGCAATAAAGCTGTTGATCAATCGTTACCAGTGACTAGCACATCGTGAGAAGCATTGCTGTCAATGTCTTTATTAGCAGTCAAGGGCGGATTCCTTACAAACAGGGGTTAACGCCATGGTGATGCTTAACAAACGGTAAAAAGTAAGCTCAACGTTAGTGGAATGGCGCAATTTGGCACGGTGCAGTGGTGTCGACATCAGTTGGCGACCGTATTTTGGTCGGTTACTGATGTGCGAGACGATGAAGATCCATTCGAGAGCTGCGCAGCAGAAATCGAATTAGCTTCATCGCGAGCCACTACTGCTCCGTGCAAATTGCAGAATGCAACGAACAATCACCGAACATCATAAAGTCTATCCAGGCTAAGAACTCGACTATAGTAATTAAAAAACAATTAATTTTACTGTTGACATCCGCTAATCTCAAGACTAAGATGAATTCATAAATTAGAAAACGATGAGATGTGATGAAACCTTAAGGAACAGGTTGAAACGATTGTTAAAGCGAGCGTGGCTGGTGAGAACACGTACAATCTTTTAATCAAAAGTTAAGGTGGAGCAGCGGCCCTTGTTTAAGGGGTCAGGGACGGTCACCATTATTGGACTGCCTGATGAATACGTCAGGATGAGCTGGTTTAAACAACCAGAAAATAAGGTGGTACCGTGCGAAAGCGCCCTTAGGCAGAGATGTCTAAGGGCGCTTTTATCGTTTTCTAGTCACATATCGCATTATAATTTGAGTTTGCTGAAAGGAAGCAATACATATGACAAAATATACAGTAATTGGTGCCGGCGCAATGGGGCTTGGCTACGGCGTTTTGATGCAGGAACGAACAGCTAACACGGTTGACTTTGTGGATACATGGAAGCCGAGTGTTGAGACCATCAAAGAACAGGGTGGCGTTTGGGTGTCACGTGATCACAAGGATAAACACATGGTGCCAGTGAACATCAGCTACCCGGAAGACTATACCGGTGACCCGGATGTGTGGATCATTTTCGTGAAACAAATGCAGCTCGCCGATGTTTTGAAACGTTGCGCGCCACTATTTAAGGCGCACCAGTACGTCTTTTCAGCGATGAATGGCATGGGCCACATCGATAAGATCAGCAACTATTTCCCGGACGAACATATCGTTGGCGGGACAGCAATGATCGCCACCGTGTTGAACGGCCCTGGCGACGTTGATTTCATGGGTGCCGCTCGCGCTGGTGAAATGCACATGGTCAACAAGACCGAACACAATGATGAAACGACCCAACAGATTTTTACCGACTTTAAGGATGCTGGTATGGGACCCATCATGACCGAAAACTTTATGGGAACGCTGATGTCCAAAGTTGTTTTCAATGCCGTGACGAACACGCTCTGCTCGATGTTTGAAATTACCATGGGACAGTTTATTGAATATCCAGGCGTGAAGGATATGACGATTCAGCTGATGAACGAATCCTTTGATGCGTGTGAGCGGGCTGGCATTCATCTCGTGGAGACGCGGCAGGAAGAAGTGGCGTCTGTGGATTATGTGTCACGAGTTGCTAACCCATATCATTACCCATCTATGTATCAAGATTTCTCGAAGGGGCGGCCAACCGAAGTTGACTACATCAACGGGTATATCGCTAAGATCGGGCGCGAACATGATTACGTTTGCCGGACACACGAATTTATCACCCATGAAGTGCACATGGCTGAATTGATGCGCAAGTACAAGAAGCAGCCAGCAGAACAAACACAACCAGTTTCACAAGCTTAAAAAATGAAATCAGTAACGGTGGATCAGCACTGTTGCTGTTTTTTTGTGTTCGAAACCCGTATTACCGCCATTTAAACGTTAACATTTACACAATCTTTACATGCCTTTACACAACATTTACTTAAGCTTTACATGATATCAACATTACTTCCATATAATTTAAACCGTACTAGATGTCCGATCGACGCCAATTTAAAGGAGTAGTGAGTGGTAGATGGCAATTGAATTGCACGATGTGACCAAGACTTATGAAGCAGGACAGCAACCAGTGTTGTCCAAGGTCAATATGACAGTAAATGACGGTGAATTTTTCGTCATTGTCGGGCCTTCTGGCTGTGGAAAAAGTACCTTACTCAGAATGATTGCTGGTCTGATTTCGATTTCTTCCGGGAAGCTGATGATCAATCAGCAGGTGGCAAATGATATTCCGCCAAAGGATAGAAAACTCTCCATGGTGTTCCAAAGTTACGCACTGTTTCCGTTCATGAGTGTTTATGACAACGTTGCGTTTGGTCTCAAGTCAAGAAAATTGGCGCCACAAGAGATTCAAAAACGCGTGAACGATGCCCTTGTTATGGTTGATCTCAAGGCCCTCGCGACTCGTAAACCACGCTCCCTATCTGGTGGCCAGCGGCAACGGGTCGCACTGGCGCGAGCAATTGCTTCAGACGCTCAGTTCTGCTTGATGGACGAACCATTATCTAACTTGGATGCTCAGTTACGGGCTAAGATGCGCTTAGAACTTAAGGCACTCCAACGGCAATTGGGGATTACGGTGATCTACGTCACGCATGATCAAGTCGAGGCGATGACGATGGCGGACCGGGTCCTCGTTTTGCAAGACCACCAGGTACAGCAGATCGACACGCCGATCAATATCTATGAGCATCCCAAGAACGAATTTGTGGCCACCTTTTTTGGGACGCCGCAAATTAATCTCCTATCTGCAGATTATGCCCATAGAGAGCTGACTGTGAACAAAAGTTTTCGACTCCCCATTGCCTATCCCTTGGCCGCTGGACAGTACACGATTGGAATTAGGCCTAGTGACGTCACCGTTGCTGTCAATGATCGGCAAGCCAATGCGCGGGTCAGTGCGGTGTCTTATTTAGGTGACCAAACGGTGATTGTCGCTGAACTGCTTGAATCAGCGGATGAACTACGCCTCGTAGTGTCGAACCAGGCAGATGTCAAAAATGGCGACTTTATCAGCCTTAAGCGTGTGAACCACTTCTTTGTTTTTGATCAACATGGTGCGCTGATTACAGCGGAATCACGTGAGGAGGTGGCTACGCATGCTGCAACGCTTGTCTAAACCAGTCGACCACACTTCGGTCCCGTCAGTTGAGTTAACAAGTCAACGTTCAATTAAGGACTCGGGGTATGCGGTTTTGTTCATAGGACCAACGATCGTCCTTCTCCTGATCTTCGTGTTCTTTCCGATGCTGAAAACAGCCTATATGAGCTTCTTTTTAACCAACGATTATGGGCAAGCGACCGCATTTGTTGGTCTCAGTAACTATCTGTCCCTCCTGACGAGTCCCGCCTACCTATCGAGTTTAGGCGCAACCTTGATCTTTGTAGCGGCAGTTTCCGTACTCACCGTTGTTTTGGGTGTCGCGCTTGCAGTGGCAGCAAATCAGCAGTTGAAGGGTATTCGGCTGTTTCGGACGTTATTTTCAGGGACGATGGGAGGTTCAATTTCGGTAGCCGCCATCTTTTGGTTATTCGCGTTTAACCCATCCGTGGGTGTCTTTGCCCAGCTCTCGCAGGCGCTGCATCTGCCGGTAGTCAACTGGTTGACGGATCCCAAATCAGCTATGGTTGCCATCATTCTCTCAACCGTTTGGATGAATCTGGGGTTCACCTTCCTCATTATTTTTGGCGCGCTGCAATCCGTTCCGCAATCGTTGTATGAAGCGGCAGATATTGCGGGCGCCTCAAAAATGACGCAACTTTTTAAAGTCACGATTCCAATGATTTCCGGCACGCTGTTTTTCGTCACCATTGTGACACTGATTGAGGCTTTTAAGGGTTTTGGGTTGATCGACATGATGACTGAAGGTGGGCCAGACAATGCCACTAATCTGTTGGTCTACCGAATCTATGCGGATTCTTTTCTGAACGGTAATTTTGCTCAGGGGAGTACCGAATCGATTTTGCTAACGGTGATCATTGCCATTTTCACTCTGATTCAATTTAAGTTCTTTGGAAAGCGGGTGCACTACTAATGCAACTGACACCATCCGAACAACCCCAGACAACTTCAATTCAACGGCTGAAACTCATAGGGCGTTATACACTGCTGATTATCTTAATGTTGATCGTTGTGAGCCCATTTTTACTTGGCTTCTGGACAAGCTTGCTGCCAACTGCGCAAATTTCGAAAGGGGCGTTATGGGGTCGTCTCTCAATTGATAACTATATTGCGGCGTTTACAACGACCCCCATTTTGAGATACCTCTTTAATAGCATCGTCATTGCGAGTTTAACCACCATTGCACAGGTGATTTTTTGCTCGATGTCTGCCTACGCGTTTGTATTTTTACGGTTTAAGGGCCGTCAATTCTTGTTCTACGCGTTTCTGGCGACCATGATGCTGCCCTTTGAAGCCGAAGTGATCCCGAACTTTATGACCGTCAAAGCGATGGGGCTGCTTAACCACTTTGCCGTGATGGTCGTGCCGTTTATGGCCACCGCGTTTGGCACGTTCATGCTACGGCAGTCATTTTTGCAACTGCCCAAGGAACTCAAGGAAGCTGCGGATATTGAAGGGCTTAATCACTGGCAGTTTTACTATCAAGTGGTATTACCCTATTCTCGAATCAGTATCGTAACGCTTGCGGCGTACAGCTTTCTGACCAGTTGGAATCAGTATCTGTGGCCAATGCTGACCACTTTTTCAGACACGTTTCGCCCTGTTCAAGACGGCCTGCGCCAACTGCAATCCGCAGAAACGTTCAATAACTGGGGTATGATTCAAGCAAGTGCCTGCATTGTTGTCATTCCAACGCTGATCGTCCTTTTCATTGGCCAGCATTATTTCAAGTCGGGATTAAATGAAGGGTCAGTTAAATAGGGAGGACGACAATGAAACGACATCACATCATCGATTTGATAGGAGCACTGTTTTTATTGACGCTAGTGGTCAGCGGGTGTACCACTGGCCAGGCATCAGCCACGGGACCACGAGAGAAAATTGTGTTTTGTCACGAAATGACGGGGCCGGCAGCGGCCCAGCTCAAACAATTCGCCAGCACCTTTAATGCGTCGCAAACAAAATATCAGGTGGTGCCTGAGTTTGAAGGCACCTATAACGAAGCCGTTCAAAAGATCCTGCAAACACATGGGACCAGCGCGTCACCCGCTGTGTTTCAATCCATGGACGTGTCGACCAGCGAGTTGTATCACGCGAAAGTTGCAACACCTATGCAGCACTTTATTGACGCTGAGCACTATGACATTAATCAAATTGCCGACGTGCCGCGGGCCTTTTATTCTCAGGGCGGCAACCAAATATCAATGCCGTTTAATACCTCGCAGCCGGTGCTGTACTACAACGCGTCACTATTAAAACGACTGGGCATTCAGGCACCACCGAAGGATCCCAGCTATGGTGATATCACCGCGGTGGCCAAACAGATTCAGGCGAAGTCCAAGGGGAAAATCAATGGGATGACCGTTGAGGAATACGGCTGGTTGTTTGAACAGTTTATGGCCAATAGCAATGAGCACATGGCCAACAATGATAATGGCCGAAAAGGGGTGCCGACTGCCGTTAATTTTGATCAGCCTGGGGCAAAGAAAGCGATGCAGTGGATTCAAGACAATGTAAAGAACAAGGACATCATTAACTTTGGATCCGGCTCCACCGCCGAAACGAACGAAATGGCCGCTTTCTTAGCCGGTAAGCTGGGTATTTTCATGCAGTCGTCGGCCGATATCAGTAGTTTGACTGCTGGAACAAAAGATAAACTGGGTATTTGCTACTTCCCGCATGCCGATGGTCAAAAGGCTAACGGGGTTTCGATTGGGGGCGCCTCAGTCTGGATCTCAAATGACAAGCCAAAGGCCGTGCAACAAGGCGCCTGGCAGTTTGTTAAATTCCTTGTCAGTGCTAAGAACCAAGCGGTATGGGAAAAGGTGACTGGTTATATGGCAATCAACAAACGGGCCAAGAATGAGCCGTGTTGAAGGACTTGTATGCGAAGCGTCCAATGGTGGCCGTGCCAGGTCAGCAGTTGGCGCGGACAACACCCAATATTTGCAATTCTGGGGTCTTCATGGAAGACGTGGTTCAGGAGCGGATGCTGACACAAACGGCCATGCAGCAGGTCTATAACCATGGTGACATTGATAAGGCGCTTAAAACGGCCACGGACAGCATGAATGCGGCCATTACGAATAACAATAAAGCCAGTGGGATCACCAAGGGAGGAACGGGAAAATGACAACCAAAATTTTTGGGCACCGAGGTATACCGACTCGTTTTCCAGAGAATTCGCTTGCCGGATTTGCTTACGCCATTGACAATGGTGTTGAGGGGTTGGAGTTCGACGTGCAGTTAACCCAAGATCTAGTGCCTGTTGTGATGCATGATGAACGGATCGACCGGACTACGGATGGGCATGGTCTGATATATAACGCGACCTACGCGGAACTATCACAGTATCATTTAGCTAATGGCGAGCAGATTCCCTTATTGGCAGATTTTCTGGCTCTGGTAGCCAATGAAGACGTGCAGTTGAATCTTGAATTTAAAACGGATCTGATCCACTATCCAGAGATTGAACGACGGGTGTTAGCCATGATTGCAAAAACGCCGCTGGTGCACCCAGTCATTTTCTCATCCTTTGATCTGGCAACGTTGCAACGCGCATATGCAATTGACAGCACTCAAAATTACTGCTATTTAGCGGATCACCTGATTGCGCATCCGCTTGAATTTATTCGTCAGGAGCATCTGCAAGGGCTGCATCTTAATCGGTTTGATCCACTAGCTCCCGTTGCAGAACGTATCTGAACCGTGAACGAGGATGAGCGTCTTAAAACATTGGTAGCTCAAGATGTGGCGGGTATTTTTACGGATGATTTCGAACATGCGATGGCAATCCGTGATGCCCAGTTACAGGTGCTCTCTTAATGAACAGGAGAAAGGCATTAATTTAAAAAGAGGGGTTGACTTTCAAGTAGCCAGCCAGTATTATTAAAGCATAGTTAGAGAATAATATGAAATTGCCTTGAAGCTTTAAGGACTAGGTCGAAGCGATTGGATAAGAGAGCGTGGCTGGTGAGAACACGTACAATCCTTCGAGTTAAAGTTAAAGTGGAGCAAGCGGTCCTTGTTAAGAGGGACTAGGGTTGGTCACCACTACCTGACCGCCGGATGAAAACGTCCGGGTCGAGCCGATTAGCGATAATCGGGAAAAAAGGTGGTACCACGTGAAAACGTCCTTAAGCAGCGATGCTTAAGGACGTTTTTTCGTTCTCTAACAATTATCCTAGCGTCAAACACATAACCGTCTGATGATCAGTCTTGATGCCACTGATGCATAGACACACATATTTAACACATATCTGGGATCGCTACCCAACACAACTTGCACCAGCACACATAGGTTTAGCTATTATTTCAATAGCATGTACACCACATACCGCATGATGACACATATAACTGTTTCACAACATAGACCCACATAGCGTTACTTATACTGTCACAACTCGTGGCACCAACACATAGGTTTACACACATATTGCTTCACACATCATGCACCTCTACTTATTAATAAGTGTCACACATAGCGGTACGGCATCACACATAGGTCGGCATCATCTCCGAATTGAATTCGGACACATAGTCGCATCGACACATAGATTATTTTCACACTACACATATAGTAATGACGCGGTCTGTCTTGTATTGGCGGACTGTGTTGTTGGCTTGGAGGATGCTTGGCATGCTCTGGGCTTTTTTATTTGGACTCACTTATATTTAAAAAATCGTCAACTTTCCCTAGTCTTGGAAACGCTCACGGTGGTACACTCATTTTCAGAAAACATCGACGATAATCCAGATTCAATGAAATGGAGATCAGAAAATAAAAAAAGGACGACTTATACGCGCTTGCATCATAGCGTTATGCATTGTAGGCACTGCATTTTCATCAACGCAGGCACTAGCTGCAACTACTAGTCCAGCCACCCAGACGCGCGCCAAACAAGCCGACATTGACACTGACGCGCGGCTCAACGCTGTTGGTGCGCTCGTCATTGGCGCAGCGGCGGTCATCGTTGGCGGCTATGAGCTTAAACGCCAATCAGGTCAGCGGGGGATGTCACATGATATTTTAGAGATCGAGCCTAGCCTTTCTCAAGAGTTTGAACCCTTGTTTTATGATGTTCAGGATGCCTGGGCGGACAATGATCAGCACCGGTTGGCTGAGTTAATGACGCCAACATTCTTTGAAAAGCGCAAACAACTGCTGGATCGGTGGCAGACAGCTGGGAAAAAGGCTTGTCATGAAGGCATGGTCATCATCAATTTACGTCAGGAACGCAACGTGAAAACGGCACCCCGCGTTGTCGTAACGGCCCAGGGACGGCAGTACTTTAGCTATCCAGATCGCTCACAGCGGTTCAATCAGGAGCAGTATGAGCAAACTTATTTTCACCGGTTTACTGAGGTTTGGGAACTTAATCGTGATGATGCCGGGCAGCTCAGAGTCACACAAATCAAGACATCCGACTAATTGGATAGGGAGAAACGTTCGGCCAGCACTGGACGTTTTTTATTTTTTTAAGATGCTGCGTTGAGAAACAATCCAACTCGGAATACGTGTATACTTAACGTACAATAAGTGATTGGAGAAACAATTGTGAAAAAATGGTGGGTAGTGGTGCTATGGACATGTGTTTTAGGGCTAAGTGCGCCCACGACAGCGTTTGGTCGGGCTGGTGGCGCCACTGGCAGCACAACGACCGGTGAAACTGAAGGGACGACCAGTTCACCGTCGTCCTATCATCAGAGCGGCTACTATGGGTACAACAACGGCCAGAATCTGGTTAGTGGTCTCGTTATTGGTGCAGTTGCCATTTTTATCGGTGGGTCGCGACTCAAAAAACGGGCTGATCAGCACAATGCACCACGTGACGTGTATCCAATAGAACCTGAAATCGCAAGACAGTTTGAACCGTTATTTTACCGCGTTGAACAAGCATGGTCGGATGGCGATCAAGCGACTCTGGCAGCCTCATGACACCGCGTTATTTCCACGAGATGAAACGACTCTTGGATCGCTGGCACGCTGCTGGTAAGATCAATCGTTTAGAGGGCATGGTGATTATTAATTTAGAAGCGGCGCCTAGCACCAAAGAAACACCACACGTTGTTGTGACAGCTCAGGCCCGTGACTATTTTGAATATCCTGGAAAATCGCCAGAGTATAATCGTAATCAATACGACCAAACACGACTGGAACGATTTGTTGAAGTCTGGGAACTTCAGAAACAATCTGATGGTCGATATTTGGTGGCCAAAATCAGACAATAAAATAAGCACACCTGCGTTCACGATGCTCAGGTGTGCTTATTTTAATCCTTATTTTTCCGGCGTTGGCTGCACATGCTGCTTAGCCGTGTGGCAGTCACATCCAGTCGAATCACGCCGACGTATGCCAAATCATGCTGAGAAATTTCGCCAGCAACATCATGACCGACCTCATGCCGCAACAGGGCGCGCAGAGCGGTTTCTTTTTCGCTCAGATCAGAGACGAGGACCGCGGTTCCGGTACCATAAATACTTTGATAATAGTAACTATAATGGCTCAGCTGGTCATCGGTCGGTTCAAATAATTTTGCGTTTGTCACGATATTAAATGAAACCTGGTTGTCGGCGGCAATCAACGTTCGTTTTTTACCAACGGGCGCGCCGTGCATGTACAACGTGAGGGTGTTGCCATCGAACTGTTAGCCGTAGTTCGTCGCACAATGTAGGGCGCTGCATCGCCGTTATTGATGCCAAGGGTGATGACGTGGCCATCGGCAACGATTTGCTGCATCGTTGCTAAATCAGTAATTTCACGATCTTTTCTTCTCATACGAAGGCCTCCAGTTGGCTAGTGTGCAGCGTTATGACGCTTACCGGTGTAGGCAATCACATCAGTTTTAATGATGCCGACCTGTGCAAGATCCACCGGGTCAAGGGTCCCATCAAAGTACCCCAGTTCCTTCTTAAGCAGCAGTCGTAACGCATGTTCTTTTAATTCAAGGTCAGTGACTAGGATCGCATTCCCAGTACCCAAAATACTTTCGTAGTAAATGGTATGGGCATCGGCCTCGAGGTGTGCTTCAGAAACAATGCTAAACGACACGTTGGGGTCATTGGCAATCAGTGCCCATTTCTTACCCTTTGCTGCACCGTGTAAGTGGAGCGTCAGGTGGGTACCGTCGAATTCGTAAGCGTAATTTGTCGGCACAACATAGGGTGCTGGTGAATCCATAATAGCGGTGTTAATGATCTCACCGTTTTCAATAATCGTTCGAAGATCGTCAAAATCTGTAATTTCGCGGTCGGTGCGTAGCATGACAACCCCTCCTTAAATTTTAACCGAATACGTATACTCCCAATGTACCGCACCAACAGCGGGTAATGCAACTAGTAATCGACTGGTAGCAACATCTTTAGCCTGTTCAGTACTCATTATTTTAATCGTAGCCCTTGACATTCATCTCAGAATATTGTATTCTCTTCACATCATATTAGAACTGAATTAGAAGATGAGTAGCACGTTTACCCTTAAGAAGAGAGCCGTCGTAGGTGGAAGACGGTAGGGGGAACTGTGTGAAGATGGTCTTTGGTCAACGAAGGCGTGTGAGCTACGGCAAGCACATCATGGGTGCGCCCATTACAGCGTGATGGTATCAGTGGATACCTGTGGAGAAAACGAGTGTGAGCTTGTTTTAAACTAAGGTGGTAACGCGATTAAATCGTCCTTATCTTGCTATAGTGTAGTGCTATGGCGGGGTGGGGACTTTTTTGTAGAGTGCGGAACGGGGCGGTTAAGGACTTGCCCCGTGGAGCACGTTTCGGCTATATAAAATGAGAGCACCACAGTCATAAAAGTCCATGGAAGAGCAAAAGCCAGTCAATCACAAAACCACTACCAACCAAAAAGCCTTCACGATCCAAACTCAAAATAAACCAAAAATCAAAAAAAGGAGGACACCACAATGACAAACATTACCTACCTGCACTGCAACAAAATCACAACAGCAAGCTACCTGCTTGGCGATGGCATTGACGGTCAAGCCATGTGGTTGCCTGCAGCGTTGGTTTAGCATCCAACACCACCGACAATGAGACCAGTCATCGTGCTTAAACGCACACGAGAGGAGAACCTTACATGAAAACAACAGTTATCGGCTACCCCCGCATCGGGAGCCACCGAGAATTAAAATTTGCGGAACAAAAATATTTCAAACAAGCAGTATCAGCTGATGAACTTGCACAAACGGCTAAAACGTTACGCGATGAAAATCGGAAAACACTGACGAACGCTGGCATCGACCAGTTACCATCAAACGACTTTTCATACTACGACACCACTTTAGATACGGCGTTCCTATTAAACATCGTGCCAAAGCGGTACCGGGATCTGAACCTGTCCAACCTCGATGAATACTTTGCTGAAGCTCGTGGTTACCAAGGCGATAAAGGTGATGTGACCGCCTTAAGCATGAAGAAGTGGTTCAATACGAACTACCACTACATCGTCCCTGAATTTGACGATGACACCGATATCAAGCTGGTTGGTTCCCAAGTCTTTGATGCCTTCAAGGAAGCCAAGGCCGCTGGGATTAAAACACGGCCCGCTTTAGTTGGCCCGTACACGCTGTTGAAACTCAGTGCTTACAAAGGGGCAAAACGGCCAACGGACTACGCGGCAGCCTTGGTTAAAGCCTACGATGCTGTGCTGGCACAATTAGCCGATTTAGGTGCCGAATGGGTTCAATTGGATGAACCATCACTAGTCAAGGACCAGTCTGAAGCCGACCTAGAACTCTTCACTGATTTGTACAAGCCTATTTTGGCAAACAAACACGGGCTGAAGATTTTAGCTCAAACGTACTTTGGTGACGTTCGTGATAGTTACGACTTGCTGACATCACTGGCATTCGATGGGCTTGGCCTTGATTTCATTGAGGGTGCTGAGACACTTGATTTGATCAAGTCAAAGGGGTTCCCAACGAACAAAACACTGTTTGCCGGCGTAATCAACGGGAAGAACATCTGGAAGGCGAACTACGACGAAAAACTGGCGTTGATCAAACAACTCCCAGTTGCTGACGACCAATTAGTACTGACCACGTCATGTTCGTTACTCCACGTGCCGTACACGTTGGCAAATGAACCGCAATTAGACGAAAAATACAAACGGTACCTTGCATTTGCCGCTGAAAAATTGACTGAATTAACGGATCTGGAACAGATCTTAAACGGGAACGGTACGGATGCGCTGAAGGCCAACGAAGCGTTGTTCGCCCAACCACGTTACGAAGAAAACGAAACGATCACCAAGCAAGTTGCTTCATTAAAGGAAAGTGACTTCCACCGCGAACCATCATTTGAAGAGCGGGCTGCCATTCAAAAGAAAGAGTTCAATCTGCCAGAATTACCAACGACTACGATTGGCTCCTTCCCACAAACCCGTGAAGTCCGTCGCAACCGGTCGAAGTTCAAAAAGGGTGAAATTACCAAGGAACAGTACGATGAATTCAACCGCGAACAAATCAAAGCCTGCGTGGAATACCAAGAAAAAATCGGCTTAGACGTGCTCGTGCACGGTGAATTCGAACGAAACGACATGGTGGAATACTTTGGCGAACAACTGGATGGGTTCCTGTTTACCAGCAACGCCTGGGTACAATCATACGGTGTCCGGTGTGTAAAGCCGCCAATAATCTGGGGCGATGTTGCTCGGACCCATGACATGACTGTCAAGGAATCGGTCTACGCCCAAAGTCTGACTGACAAGCCGATGAAGGGGATGCTGACTGGTCCCGTGACGATCTTAAACTGGTCCTTCCCACGTGAAGACTTATCTCCAAAGGAAACGACCTACCAGATTGCCTTAGCCATCCAAGCTGAAACGTTAGCCTTGGAAAAGAATGGCATCAAGATCATTCAAATTGATGAACCCGCTTTACGGGAAAACTTGCCATTGCGGAAATCCGACTGGTACAGCCGTTACCTGGACTGGGCCATTCCAGCCTTCCGACTCGTGCACAGCAAGGTTGAACCGTCAACGCAAATTCACACCCACATGTGCTACAGCGAGTTTGGTGACATTCTTGACGCCATCGATGCCATGGACGCGGATGTCATTTCATTTGAAGCTTCTCGGGCTGACCTGACCCTCCTGGATCAACTCAACCGCGACCACTTCAAGACCCACGTTGGCCCCGGCGTTTATGACATTCACTCCCCACGGATCCCATCCGAAAAGGAAGTTGCCGGCACCATCGAAAAGATCTTGAAGAAGGTCCCATTAAACAACGTATGGATCAACCCAGACTGTGGTTTGAAGACTCGGGGCGAAACTGAAACCACCGCCAGCCTGGAAAACGTTGTTGCAGCAACCAAGGAAGTTCGTCAGGAACTCGCGCATGAAGGTCGTTAATTGTTTCGACCATCGCCCCGTGATCTCGTTCGAAATCTTCCCACCACGCGCTAACGCGTCCGAAAAGGCTACGAACCGGTTTTACGCCTCACTGGACACCTTAGCGTCACTTGAACCCGCCTACATTAGTGTCACCTATGGCGCGGGCGGTAACGGCAACCATGCCAGCACGCTGGCACTGTGCCGCTACATTAAAGAACATTACGGCATCGACGCTGTGGCCCACATTCCCGCAGTGGCCTTTGATCAACAATCGCTCAAAACCTATCTGGCAGACCTCGAGGACGCACGTGGAAAACGTGCTGGCGCTTCGGGGCGACCTGCCAGCGGATGGTCGGCCCAACAACGACTTTCCGTTTGCTAGCGACTTAGTCACGGCCATTAAGCGCGAAAGCGACCTCAACATTTTGGGCGCCTGCTACCCGGACGTACACCCGGAAGCTGATAACTGTGTGGTAGATGTGCAACATCTCAAAGAAAAGGTGGACGCTGGCGTTTCCCAGCTCATCACGCAACTTTTCTTTGAAAATGGACACTACTACAACTTCCTCGAACGTTGCGAACTAGCCGGCATCAAGGTACCGATTCAGGCGGGCATCATGTCCGTCATTAACGAACGGCAAATTGCCAAAATGGCCACCATGGGCGGTGTCGGATTACCACCCAAGTTCTTAAAAATGATGCACCACTACCAAGACAACAAGATCGCCATGCGCGACGCGGGCATTGCTTACGCCGTTGACCAAATCGTCGACCTTCTTTCCGAAGGCGTCGACGGCATCCACCTGTATACCATGGACAACCCCGTGGTCACCCAGCGAATCTGCAGCGCGATCAAAACTTTGATCTAGTGTTTTTGAATTAAGCAGTCATTCCTATTATTGGATGACTGCTTTTTGCATTTGCTGGGTAAGTCCGTTGCATTGCGCGATTTGGCACGGCATCGAAGTGGCTCGCGACTGAGCTAACTCGATTTCTGCTGCGCAGCTCTCGAGTGGATCTCAGTCGTCTCGCATGTCACTAAATGGCCAAAGAACGGCCATCAAGTGACATCGACACCACGATGCCGTGCCAAATCGCTCCATTCCACTCACGTTAGCGTTCTCTGCATCAGCTACCTAAGGATTGACCAATAATTAAAACGGGTTCGAAGATTATCCGCACTCGACTGCTTGGTTATCAACATGTAGTAACCAGGTTATAGTGCTGTTAGGCCATTGATTTCGTACTGATTCAACAAGCAACGCTGTGTTATCAGCGTGGATGTGTCAACTCATTGGTCAGCGTAACGTTCGCGGTTAGATTAACCCTAGCCAGTTTACTCAAGTAACGGTGTCGCTATCATAAGCATTCGTTTAGTCAGTTGGTTACCTATTAATGATCGTCAATGTTCTTGAGGGCGGATAATCCGCGAACTAGGGCTAACTGTTGGGTGATGCTTGGGTTACTGAGTTAAGATGCTGGCTGTGAGTGGTGCGGAGTCAATTTGGCGGTAGCTGGTGTGTCGGTATCAGTTGGTGGGTGTTTCTCAGGCCACCTACTGATACGGGAGACGGAGGAGATCCTTGAATTTCTGACAAGAAATTCAATAGCTCCGGAGCGACCCACACCTGCCTACCGCCAAATTGACGGAGTACCACGGAACTCCAACGCAAACATCCACACCTTAACGAACCATAAAGTTCTTAACACTTTCCTAAACGGACTTAAGAACACCATAAGAAACCGCGAATGATAGTCAGAAGGTTAGAATACACCAGTCAATGATGGTATAACTGTCTCATAATAAAACGAAATGAGGTGGTTGACATGTTTCCATATCTTGGATTGAAGGCCAGCACTGATGAGGCGCAACTGGAGGAACGGTTGCAGCATCGGCCAGAGGTATTTGAATTTTACACGCAAGCCAGCGACATGACGCCGGATGGATTAGCGCATTTAAGTCAGATGATCGACCGGGTCAAGTCTGCCGGTGTCGACCACGTGATCATTCATCACCCAATGGCGTTTGACCACGCTCATAATGAGCTGGCAGTTTCCGCACTGCGAAATCCCGCAGCGTACCAGTTTATGATGGGCAGCACGGAATCACTCATTGAATTAGCACGCATCAAGGATGTGCAGGTCCTGATTCACGGGGCCTACAACGCACCGATGAGCTGGATCAAAGCGCAGTTTGGGAGCTTAGAAGCTGGGCGTGAGCTTGTGTTTGATCGGCTCGACTACTTTAAAGCCCTCGGCGGTAATCACGTGATGTTTGAAAATGCCCTGTCACCATTGTTTCGCTTTGGTGAGCCGGGGTTTGAGCGTGCGATTATGGGCCATCATTATCGGTTAGCTTACGATATCAGTCATGCGTTTATCGTGTTGCACGGTGACAACGATCAGTTAGTATCTAGCTTGGCACGGCTGGCACCCCAGATCGTGCACTATCACTTAGTTGATTCGATGGGACAAAAACACGATAGTTTGCCGCTTGGCAAGGGTGCGATTGACTGGGCTCGGGTAAAACAAGTGTTGAATCCGAATGCCACTAATATTTATGAGATTACCCTTGATGACGAATCGAATTGTCAGGCAATGTTAGACAGCCACGATTACCTGAAGGGACTGGCATCGCGGACGCTGCTTGTCGGCAGGTAGCTGAAGGCAGTTGACGTTGGCGGACGCTCGCGGTATGATAGCTTCATACTTATGGGTGATCGATGATGCCCTAAATTGAACGGATTTTACAAAAATAGACACTCGTCTGAGATCAATCAGATGGGTGTCTTTGTTTTGCGTATAACCACAACATGTAGTAGTGATATTCCAAAATCATGTTAAATTGCACACAATATATGGTTGAAGCTGTCTGCGAAAATCGGTATTATAGTGAGTGAATTGTTCAAATGAAAAAGGGGTTGGCGGAGATGCAAGAAACACGAACAGATCGCGTTGACGACCTGACTGTCATTAAGCGTGACGGCCGGAGTGTCAGCTTTAACGGTGATAAAATACAGACGGCTATTTTAAAAGCGGCCAAGAAAATGAACGACGAACTGGATGCCAGTGATTATCAAACGATTGAGGCGGTTGTCGCCGATGTTGAGCGTGAGCTTGCGGACCGGTTCGACGATAACGTAAAGATCTACGAGATTCAAAACATTGTGGAACATGAATTGATTGAACAGCACCAGTACGACTGGGCTGAAGAGTATATCAACTACCGGACGCAAAAGGATCTCAAACGCAACCAAGCAACGGATATTAATTTTACGATTCAAAAATTGTTACATAAAGATGCCACGGTGGTGAACGAAAACGCCAACAAGGATAGTAACGTCTTTAACACGCAACGAGACCTGACTGCCGGAACGGTTGCCCGGTCAATTGGGTTGAAAATGCTGCCGGACAAGGTTGCTAATGCCCATTTGAAGGGTGACATTCACTGGCATGATTTGGATTATCAATATAGTGCCATGACGAACTGCTGCCTGATTGATTTCAAAGAAATGCTGAATAACGGCTTTAAGATCGGCAACGCCGAAGTGGAGTCGCCACATTCGATCGAGACTGCGACGGCCCAAATGTCACAGATTATTGCCAACGTGGCTTCCAGTCAGTATGGTGGCTGTTCCGCCGACCGCGTGGATGAATTCCTTGCGCCATTTGCGCAGAAGAACTACGACAAGCACATGGTTGATGCGAAGGAATGGATCGAAGGCGTAGAAAAACAGGACGCCTTTGCGAAGGCTAAGACGAAAAAGGACATCTATGACGCCATGCAGGCGCTCGAATATGAGATCAACACCTTATACTCCTCACAGGGACAGACGCCGTTTACAACGCTTGGTTTTGGCTTAGGGACGAACTGGATCGAACGTGAGATTCAAAAATCCATCCTCAAAGTGCGTATCGAAGGCCTGGGTAAGGAAAAGCGGACTGCCATTTTCCCCAAGCTGGTCTTTACGATCAAACGCGGCTTGAATTTGAAGCCCGAGGATCCAAATTACGATGTGAAGCAACTCGCTGTTGAATGCGCAACGAAGCGGATGTACCCCGACGTGCTGATGTACGACAAGATCGTCGAACTGACTGGATCCTTCAAGGCGCCGATGGGGTGCCGGAGCTTCTTGCAGGGCTGGAAGGATGAAAACGGCAACGAGGTGAACGCTGGGCGGATGAACCTTGGCGTTGTCACCATGAACCTGCCGCGGATCGCGCTGGAAGCCAAGGGTGACCGAGATAAGTTCTGGGCCATTTTGGAAGAACGCTTGTCAATCTGTAAGGAAGCCCTGGTCTTCAAGGTGAACCGGGCAAAGCAGGCGCGCCCAGAAAATGCGCCGATCCTGTACGAATACGGGGCCTTCGGGAAACGACTGAAGCGCACCGATTCCGTTGACGAGTTGTTTAAAAACAACCGCGCCACCGTTTCGTTGGGATACATTGGCCTGTACGAAGTGGGTACTGCGTTCTTTGGCCCAACCTGGGAGACTAACCCTGAGGCCAAGCAATTTACCATTGACGTGGTCAAAGACCTCTACGACCCTGTCAGCAATGGGAAGACGAATACGGCTACCACTTCAGCGTTTATGCTACCCCTGCTGAAAGTCTGACCAACACGTTCTGCCAAGCCGACATCAAGAAGTTCGGCCGCGTGAAGGATATTACCGATAAAGAGTACTATACGAACAGTTTCCACTACGATGTGCGGAAAGCACCAACACCGTTTGAAAAAATTGACTTTGAAAAAGACTATCCTAAATACAGCGCTGGCGGGTTCATTCACTACTGCGAATACCCGAATCTGAAACAAAATCCCAAGGCACTCGAAGCCGTTTGGGACTACGCATACGACCGAATCGGTTACCTCGGCACGAACACACCAATTGACCAGTGTTTCGAATGCGGGTTCAAGGGTGAATTCAAGCCAACCGCTAAGGGCTTCGAATGCCCGCAATGCGGCAACCACGATCCCGCAACCTGCGACGTTGTGAAGCGGACTTGCGGCTACCTTGGCAATCCTAACCAGCGGCCAATGGTTCACGGCCGTCACATTGAAATTGCCAGCCGAGTCAAGCACATGTCGCTTGGCAATGATGCCAATGATATTGCACGTCAGTAACGTTTGAACACAATGCTGTGATGGCGTTGCACTCCGCAATTTGGCACGGTATCGAAGTGGCTCGCGATGAAGCTAATTCGACTGTCGCTGTGCGCCATTCGAATGGATCTTCATCGTCTCGCATGTCACTAAATGGCCAAATAACGGCCATCAAGTGACATCGACACCACGATACCGTGCCAAATTGCTGCGTTCCACTTACATTGCAGTAACTTTTAAACCTGGTTAAATATCAAAATACAATTAGTGCAAGTTCGTAGAGAATCCGCCCTCGACTGCTTGTCGATAACTTGCAGGGATGCTTTGTACCATGCTGTGTGAGCGGAAATTGGCAACTAACTGCTTGTGAGTTAGTGATTGAGTTGTAAGGAATGTGACAGGTCGTTGCTGAAAAATTAAGCAATTACGGCTATTTAATAGAAAAAATAAAGGAGGCTTTTCAATGCCTAATCAAACTGAAAAGCTGCCTAAGAATCCACAGCCTCAAGAATGGCTGGCTTCTGATTTAAGTCAACAATACGTTGCCAGCTACAAGCCGTTTAACTTTGTGGATGGCGAAGGGGTTCGGTGCAGCCTTTACGTTTCTGGCTGCAAGTTTAACTGTCCTGGCTGTTACAACAAGGTGGCACAGAACTTTCACTTTGGGCATCCTTATACGCAGGAACTGGAAGACCAGATCATTGAAGATCTGAGTCAAGACTACGTTCAAGGATTGACATTGCTTGGTGGGGAACCATTTTTGAACACCCAGGTCTGCATTAAACTGGCGAAACGGATCCGTCGAGAATTCGGCCATGATAAAGATATCTGGAGTTGGACGGGTTACAAGTGGGAAGAGCTGATGCAGGAATCTGACGATAAGTTAGAACTGCTGAACCTGATTGATATTTTGATCGACGGCCGCTTCTTGCAAGCTCAGATGGATCTCACACTGCAGTTTCGTGGCAGTGCCAACCAAAAGATCATTAACGTGCCAGAGTCCCTTGAAAAGGGCGAAATCGTACTTTGGGATAAGTTGATTAAATAACAAAAAGCCTAGTTTGACCTTACGTTGTCAAGCTGGGCTTTTTAAAAATTTAGATTGATGTAATTAGTCCGTTGCATTCCACGATTTGGCACTTCGCTATGGTGGCTCGCGAATAAGCTAACTCGATTTCTGCTGCGCAGCTCTCGAGTGGATCTTATTCGGCTCGCATGGCACTAGGTGGCCGAAGACCTTGCCCACCAAGTGCCATCGACACCATAGCTCCGTGCCAAATCGTTCCATTCCACTTACTTTGCTCATGCTTGTAACGTTTGATAAACATCAACATGCAGTCAAAGACAGTTCGCGGATTATCCGTCCTCGACTGCTGATTGCTTGATGTCAGCTAACGCTATTTTTAAAGTGGGTGTTGACGATACAGACTATTGATGTTTTACAGCAAGTGTCAGCAAAGTGGAGCCGGTCGGCATTGCAGGCTGTGGTGTCGGTATTAGTTAGCGACCGTATTTTGGTCGGTTACTAATACGGGAGATCTTTGAATTTTTATACTAATACGGGAGATCTTTGAATTTTTAGTTTATATTGCGGAAACGTGTTCCGCCAGCTCCTTACACTCCGGGAGTAACCCGGCCTGCTCCACACTCTGGCCTCAACGTGCAGGGCCGAACGGCGCAACGAAGCGACAGTACAACTCTAAATTGTTTACCACAAATTTTAAAAACATTACCCGGAATATCCGATATAATAAAGAGTGTATGCAACTAAAAGGAGGGTGACGCCATGAAGTGTTCTTGGGCTGAGGGCAGTAATGCGGCCATGACAGCGTATCACGACCATGAGTGGGGCTTTGTGACCACGGATGAAACGGCGACGTTTGAGTTGATGGTCCTTGAAATGATGCAGGCTGGGTTGAGTTGGCAGACTGTGTTGAATAAGCGAAGTGCCTTTAAAGACGCATTCGTCAATTACGATCTTGAAAAAATAGCCGCTTTCCAGCAACCGGAAGTTGATGAACTCATGGCTAATGCGGGGATTATCCGGAATCATCGGAAACTCATTGCAACGATCAATAACGCCCGGATCCTCAGGCAGTGGCACAAGGATGGGCGGACAATGATTGCCTATCTGTGGTCGTTTGTCGACTTTACACCGCAGAATAGTAAGCACCAGACAATGGTGGACTTACCCGCCCAGACGGATCTTTCTAAACAAATCAGTAAACAACTCAAAAAACAGGGCTTCCAATTTCTTGGACCCACCATCGTGTATTCCTGGTTGCAGTCGCTCGGCATCATTAACGACCATTTACTGGAATGCGACACGTATGCGCCAGCAGTCGCGTTTGGCAAAACGCAACACGAGACGTTGATGGCGCTCAAGGCATCAGTCTGACATGAAACTGTCATCAAAATATGACAGTAAAATGACACAGCTGTTGCAGCCTCACAACAAATAAAGGTTAAAATACCAAATTGTGTTTAAGAAACGGGTTATTGGTTGTATTTAACAT
>NZ_BBAG01000031.1 GCF_001311135.1 Secundilactobacillus paracollinoides DSM 15502 = JCM 11969 | reverse complement strand
CTGTTTTTCAAAATAATTATAATTCTGACCACCACCCCCTCTTTTTTCAGATAAGCACCCTATTGCTACGGACATCTGCCAACTTGGACCACCGACCTCCAGTAAAATAATTGAATCCCATCTTAGTTGACGTGACAAAAAAGAGACCCCGTCTCTGGTTCCTGTTGGGAACCCTAGATGAAGTCTCTTAAATGATCACAACTAATGGTCTTCGCCACCCTATCAAGGGTCAGCCACTACGTAAACCTCAAGCAGTCCCACTAGTTGCCTAAATTCATTAACATGACCGAACAAGTCACCAATTTGTTCCTCGTGCTTACTTAACGCGTGCCAAGAAGTAGCGCTTCTTCCCACGACGAACAATAACGAACTTCCCATCAAAGTGACTTGCAGGATCGATAACGGCATCCACATCCGTCACTTTGTCACCGTTGATGCGAATAGCGCCGTTATTGATATCCTCACGAGCCTGACGCCGCGAAGATTCGATGTTGGTCACATCTACCAGCCATTCAACAATATTACGTGGTTCGGTCGTGACATCAACCGAAGGCATGTTCTTGAAGCCCTGTTCGATCTCACTGGCCGATAATGCTGAAACGTCCCCAGAGAATAATGCCTTAGAGATATTCTCTGCTTCTGTCACCGCCGCATCCCCGTGAACAAAACTAGTCACTTCTTGTGCGAGCCGACGTTGGGCTTCGCGTTTTTCTGGCTGAGTGCCCACTTTCTGCTCAAGGTCATCAATTTCTTCCTTATTAAGGAAGGTAAAGTACTTGAGATACTTCACAACATCGCGATCATCTTGGTTAAGCCAAATTGGTAGAATTCATAAGGAGACGTTTTTTCTGGATCTAGCCAAACTGCGCCGCCAGCCGTTTTTCCGAACTTGGTTCCATCAGCCTTAAGCATCAATGGAATGGTAAGCCCGTATGCTTTAGCCTCGCTGCCCTCGATCTTATGAATCAAATCGATACCAGCTGTAATGTTTCCCCACTGGTCGGCACCACCGATTTGAACCTGCACATCTTCGTGTTGATATAGGTGCAGAAAATCAACAGATTGTAGGATCTGGTAAGTAAATTCCGTAAATGAAATTCCAACTTCCAACCGTGAAGCAACGACTTCTTTAGCCAGCATGTTGTTCACATTGAACAGCTTCCCGTAGTCGCGGAGGAAATCTAGCAGTGACATCTTCGACAACCATTCATAGTTATTAACGATTTTGAAGCTGCCATCTTGACCGAAAAGGTGTTCCATTTGGGCAGTGATCGCATCTTCATTGTGGTGCACCTGGTCCATCGTTTGAAGGACCCGTTCAGACTTCTTACCACTTGGATCCCCAATCGACCCTGTCCCACCACCAATAACGATGACAGGTTTATGACCTGCTAACTGGAACCGTTTTAAGATCATGAATGGGATCAAATGCCCGATGTGCATGGAATCCCCAGTTGGATCAATGCCGACGTACAAGCCGACTGCCTTTTCCTTAACTAAATCGCTAAGCCCCGCCTCATCCGTTTGTTGGTTAATGGCGCCACGCCATTTTAATTCATCTAAAATTGTCACAAGTAGCCCTCCTTAAGACTAAAAAAAGTCCCCATTAGCACATTGCTAATAGGGACGAAATTAAATTCCGCGTTACCACCCAAGTTATTGTGTCTATTATATAGTAGAAACAATCTCTCGACATGAATAACGGCATGACCCGCTAGGTTGACCTAGTCTCGCTCCACAGTGTACTTCGGTCGTTGCGACGCTTGGCTCGCAGCTCCCGCCAAGTCTCTCACTTACCCGTTCATCAACGTCCTACTTGCTGTTTCATTGCTGATATTAATCATACAAATGAAACACTAAAAAGTCAATGCACCATTATACCCACTAGATATGCTACATTATGGGTAAGGAAATGGAGGTGTGCCCTTGATCTGGGTATTTTTGACGCTCCTGTTATTGTCAGGAGGACTAACATTATTTAACCCGACGCAGTTAATCTACTGGCTAGCAGACGGCACCTGGATGATCTGCTGTGTCATTGCGCGTATTGTGCCGCAAAAATTGGCCGTCTATATGGCAATCCTGGCCCTGATTGCAAGTCTCACTACTGTCTGGCAAGCGCGCGCCCTGACACATGGCCCGACCTATCATAAACGGTTTTGGTTGTCCTTGGTCATTCTTATTGGACTCATCAATCTTTTAATTGTCCCAAGCTACATGGCGAGTCGCACTCTATGGGGCAGCATCTTATTCTGGTTTGGCATTGTGTGGTTGACCTTCCTATTACTAATGGCAACCTATTTTTCTCTCACCAGCTACCATCTGAGACATCAGGCAACCAAGAGCCGGCTGATTATTGTTTTAGGTGCACAGGTCACGGTACGTGGTCTATCACGCACATTAAAACGGCGCTTGGATCGCGTTCTAGCAGTTTATAATACCGAAACAGTCCCGCCACGCATTATCGTCAGTGGTGGTCAAGGCATAGATGAACCACAATCTGAAGCACATGCGATGGCGGCCTACCTGATTCAGCATGGCGTCCTAGCTGACCATATTCAATTAGAAGATCACGCCACTTCAACCCAGGAAAACTTTAAATTCAGTCGTCACTTGCTGCCCAGCACAGTTCCGTCTCGAACGGCATTCGCAACAAGCAACTATCATGTCACACGCAGTAAACTACTGGCGCACAACAGCGGGTTTAAAACTATCGGTGTTTTAGCTGCGCCAACCAGTGCTATCAGTCTGTTTTCTGCAACTCTACGTGAACTCGTTGCCCTCACCTATTACTACCGCTACTACCTGGCTGCAATTTGGGGCGTAGCTGGGGCGCTAATCGCTTTAAATCTGGTCTATCCCATTAGTTTTTGATTGCTTAAACTGTAAAAATAATCCTATGTTCCCCGTGTCGTTAGCATTTTCATAGTCGTTTAAATTCACAATCCTTTTTACACAACTGTAAATAAAAATGAAAATCTTTTACATTCCGGCTTGTTTTTCGGTTCGGTTTCTAATATAATAATGTCGTTGACAAGAAGAACACACAAAAACGAAACGAGGAGTTTTTCTAATGAAATTAGGTTTAATCGGATTAGGAAAAATGGGTATCCATTTAGCCCAAAACATGCTTCGTCACGATAACGAAGTCGTTGGTTTTGATCTTGATTCAAAGTTAGTTGAAGAAGCAGCCACTTACGGTGCCGCTACTGCAACCAGTTTGGAAGACATGGTTAGCCAATTACCATCACCAAAGATTGTTTGGATCATGGTACCAGCTGGCAAACCAACTGATGCTACTGTTGATCAATTAGCTGATGCTTTAAACGAAGGCGACATTGTTATCGATGGTGGGAACACATTCTGGAAAGACTCTCTACGTCACAACCGTCTTTTGACGGAAAAGGGCGTTCACTACTTTGACTGTGGGTCATCAGGCGGTTGGAGCGGTGCCCTGAACGGTGGGAACTTCATGATCGGTGGCGACGACGCTGCTGAATTCGAAGTTATCCGTCCCCTGTTCGAAGACATTTCACAAAAAGACGGTTACCTTTACACCGGTAAAGCCGGTTCAGGTCACTACTTGAAGATGGTCCACAACGGTATTGAATACGGAATGATGGAAGCCATCGGTGAAGGGTTCGAAGTGTTACAAGCTTCTGACTTTGACTACGACAACGAAGCCGTTGCGAAGGTTTGGAACCACGGCTCAGTTATCCGTAGCTGGCTGATCGAATTGGCTGAAGAAGCCTTTGCTAAGGATGCCAACTTGGACAAGATCAAAGGTCGCATGCACTCAAACGGTGAAGGTCAATGGACTGTCGAAGACGCCATGGCTCATGGTGTTCCAACGCCAGTTATCTCTGACGCCGTTCAAGTTCGTTTCCGTTCAATGCAAGATGACACCTTTAACGGTAAAGTTGTTTCAGCTTTACGTAACGGTTTTGGTGGCCACGCAATGGATAAGAACTAATCCCTTAAATATAGCAATTAAGAGACGTCGCATCCGCGACGTCTTTTTTGTGCCACGACGGCATAAAAAAGGACCCGATCAGCTTTTCTGATGCGCGTCCTTTTTTATTATATTTAAGATTGGGACATATGGGTTTCCTTGCGTAACGTCCAAGCCAGCCTCAGTCGATGATAGCTCATGGCAATCTGTACTGGGATGATCAAGCCCGCTACCCACTGGATTTCCCAGTGATTTAAAATGGGAACCATTGCGACGGCATCCAGCACCATTTTATGCATGTACATAATCGCACTCGAGTACCAGCCAAACGGCAGCAACCATTTGAAGAGTCCCCCTACCCGCATCATCCAATCACTGATCATAAAGATCATGAAACAGACGATCAACGGGATAAACAACCCCAAGAATGAATTTGCAATGTTGTGTGATTTTAAATAAAGACTAAACCGTAAAATACCGCGGTATTTATAGATGATCAAAATGGCATAGATGGCCATTGTTGCCGCAATAAAGTAGTTCTTATGCGGAATCTTATTATAGTACTTAAACCCGTAGTACCCGCAGAGCATATATAGCGTCGTCAGCAAGACAATATCAGCGTCCCACGGCACGTACTTATACTGGAAAAATTCCATGTGCTTATACGTCATCCCGGTCATATAGAGTGTCATTGCGATGAAGAACTGAGCGGGCACCGAATCGACCCACGTGATGATCAATTCCACCACAATGACTGTCAAAATGTAAACCGTCATAAACCAAAAAAATGGACAGGTCATGATTCAACGTCCGGCCACCATACACCAACCGGACAAAGTAGAATAACGTGTATTTCCAACTGTGTCCTCTAATAAAGTGACTAATTAGTATCAGAATACTTCCTGCAAGAAAGTAAGATTTTAGGTTGGGCACGATCCGCTTTTTAAAGAAAGCCCGGAAGCCAGCCCACGTTTTTGTCAGCGGCTTTAAGAAAAAGCCCCCAATTATAAAGAATAGCGGCATATGCCACCAATAAATCACTGAAAATAGCGTACTCATCTTGGGGTCCGCTACCAAGGGATGAATGGCATGACCAAGTACAACGGCAATCATCGATTGCCTTGGCCATGTCGACCCATTCAGCGCGTTTTGCCATCAATTCTCATCCTTTCACCACAGGTTCTCTTGCTCTATTTTACCTAAAATTCTGAAAAAAGGAGCCATGTTACACAAACGTAATTAAAAGTGAGTGGAAAAGTAATCAGAGCGTGAGGGAAAGCGCTTAGAGGGCGGAGCATAAGCCAACTCTGACAGAAATTCCTGAACCTGGAATTTTTGTCAGAGTTGGCTTATGCAGGAGCCTCTGCCTTCCCGAACGCGTTTCCACTATGTAAGGGAAAAATCTCGTCGCAAGCAACTCGCTGAAAACTAAATTCCGGTAAATGGTCCTGGAATTTGTGGCTGAAGTCGTTTAGGTGCAACCTCTTGCCTTCCCGAACGCGTTTCAACTTTGTAAGGGGAAAATTTCGTCGCAAGCAGCTCGCTGAAAACAGGTCCAACAACGGAATCTGGAATTTTTGTCAGAGCTGGCCTATGCAGGAGTCCTCGTCCCTCCTAAGCACATCCCAATTCGAACTCCCACCAAAATTCCGCATCAATGCCCAAATCAAACGCCTGCCCCACCACAAGTCAAAACGCAACGACCGTCTCGAAGGCCGCGTTTGGACTATTCCTGATGGGGCAATGTATGCAATAATAGAGACACTATTGCAGACTTGGAGAGATCATGGTGAAAAAGCTTTATGAAAAAACGCCGGTGTGGGTGGCGTACACAATTTTATTTGCAGCAATCGTTACCGTTACTTTCGGTACCTTGCATCAGTCGGGAGCCACAACGATTTGGAATTTAGACGGAATTGCCCAGCACTATCCAATTCTCAGGGAATTCTATCGGATCTTGCATGGCACGACACATCAGTCACTCTTTAGCTGGTCGTGGAATTTAGGATTGGGTGCCAATCAGATGACCACCTTTGCCTACTATGTTGTGGGTGATCCGTTCAGCTATCTCATTGCGCTGTTTTCCGCGGATAAAATTGAATTTGGTTACTGGATGCTAACGCTGCTGCGCTTGTATGTCGTCGGCCTGTCCTTTATGGCATTAGCTAAGCAACTACGATTAAAGCGTGCCGGCACGCTCTTTGGCAGTCTCATTTATACGTTTAACGGGTTCACATTTTACGTCAGTTTTCACCACCCATTCTTCTTACTACCACTGATCTTCTTTCCACTTCTTTGTCTGTTCATCGACCGGATCTATCATGGCCACTCATCTCTCGGGCTGACCATTGTCACCGCACTGGCACTGGTCAGCAACCTGTACTTTGCGTACGTTTTAGCCATTGGCGCCTTTATCTTCGCCATTGTGCGCTATTTTGAACTGCGCCAAAAACACGTTCTGAACCGTTCCATCATCCGCACCATCGGAACTTTTCTTCTGGCACTCATCGGTGCGCTGCTACTTGCCAGTGTCATCCTGATTCCTGTGATTATCTCAATGCTGCATTCCTCTCGTTCTGGCGCCGCAATCTTTGCGAACGGCCTGACGACTTACCCCGCACTCTACTATTTGCGGTTACCAGCCGCCCTGATCAATGCAAACGGGACAGTCTATTACTGGACGATCCTAGGTCTTAGCGGCATCACGCTGATGGCCATTATCTGGACGATGCGCCGATTTAAACGTTATTGGGCACTCAACACGCTCATTATCCTCACCGCGGTAGGCCTTCTTTTGCCACAGATTGCGGCAATTATGAACGTCATGAGTACCCCATCAAATAGGTGGCTCCTACTGGCACAACTGTTATTTGCCATTGTCTCCGCCGTCTTCATCGACCGCCTGTCCGAATTGACTGTCCGTGATTTTTATTGGTTTATGGGCAGTGCCATCGCGCTTGCCCTCGGATTCTGGTGTGCTAACGGATTTATCTTTAAAACGGGCTCCCACTTTTTCATGAGTTTCGGTCTGTTTCTGACCGTGCTACTGATTATCGCAGTCGCACTGCTAAAGCCGTTGCCGGCCACCCAATTAAAGTCGCTGTTACTCCTAGTAATCACCATCAATCTGATGAACACAGGTCTCGGTTTTTACAGCAGCAACTACAGTGATGCGCCGAAAAACGAGGTGCAAACGGGCACAGCTGCCCAATGGACGACGGATTTCTTTGACAAGGCCGACCAATATCTCAAAAAAATGGATCACACATTTTATCGTACTGCAACTTCAAGCGATTACTATACGACACCAACGGTTGGCAACAATATCAGCATGCTGCTTGGAACGCATAGTATTAGTTCGTATTACTCCGTTCAAAGCGGTTATGTGGATGCCTTTAATCGTGAACTCGGCAACGCGCAAACAGCGATGAATAACCCAACGGGGAACGCCGATAATCGCACGACGATGCTGAATCTCTTAGGCGTTAAGTACCTATTTACTCGGCAAGATGATTGGACATCTCACGCGCCGCATCCATACGGGTTCAACGCTATTAAAACAAAGAACGGTCAGCCAAAACTATTCGCTGACCACCCCGTGTATCAACTCGGTAATGGGACCGGCACCATTTTGCTCAAAAACAAGAATGCGTTGCCACTCGCCTATCTGCAATCAAAACAGCTCAACAAGAAGGCGTTTAACCGGCTCTCTCAGCCTGATAAAGAACAAGCGCTTTTGACTGGCGCCCAAACTGATAACCCAGTATCAGGCATCGGCCAAGTCACACCAAAAAAATCAGCAAAACTGTTCCCTACTCTGTCACCACAACGAGTCTGCCCGTGACGACCCTGCAACAGGCCATCGGCTACCGACTGGATAATAACGTGAATCAATCGCTCTCTGCAAAACATGTTAAAAATGCGGATCAGCTGACGCCCAAGGAAGCTGCCCAATACGCTGCTGCAACTAATCTGACGCACCCATCGAAAACAGTAACCAATTTACTGAAACAAAATCAGCAACTGATCACCAAAAATCAAAAGGCGAATCAAAGCGGACTGACCACCATGACAAGTGACCTGCTGGGCCAGCGTCAAACGTACCAGCTCACCCTGAAACAGCCTCAAAGATATAAAAATTGTGAATTATACGTCGAGCTCTCTGGAATCAAGGCCTCATTTGCATCAACGAGCGACCGGCAGACACTCGCTAGCAACCGTTACAAAATGGCTGGGACGCCCTTTACAAAGAGCCAACGTTTAAATTCATGGCGAACGATCGTCAAGTCCCCCTTCTTTGACAGTTATGATCTGACAGTATCTGCCAACCATACGAAAACTGACTTTACCCAGCTTGGCATCAACAATATGTCTGACTATGAGCCAAAGCATCAACTGCTACTTAATATGGGCTACTCAACCCGCTTGCGCAAAACAATTTCCCTGTCGTTTACCAATGCCAAGCAGCTGCATTTTAAACGGGTTCGGATCATTGCGGTGCCATTTGGTCGGCAGTACCGTCAGGAAACGACCCACTTGCAAAGACAGGCACTGAACCATCTAACAGTCACAAATAACCATGTGTCTGGCACCAGTTCAACTGATAAACCAACGATCCTAACCACTTCCATTCCCTATTCTAGCGTTGGCACCTCACTGTTGACGGGCGGGCAACAACAACCCAGCAAGTCAATAGTGGGTTCGTTGGCGCGAGAATTCCGGCTGGTCGCCACCGGATCAAGTTGACCTACACGACCCCCGGATTAAAGATTGGTTTCATTGCGACACTCATTGGCGTTTTCTTTCTTGCCGGCTCATCATCTGGGTCATTTTCAGACGACGAACCCTGTCGAAAGCCGCTTAATTTGGTACAATGAACAGGAAAGCATTGATGAGACACACTAGATGAGGAGCGCTTGATCATGAAAACAATTACTGCCTACTTTGTCCGTCACGGACAGACCATGTTAAACCATTACAATAAAGTTCAGGGTTGGATCGACTCACCCTTAACGGAACAGGGAATCGCGGATGCTGACCGTGCTGGCCAGCAATTGAAGGCCTTAAATTTTAACGCAGCCTATAGCTCAGATTCAGGCCGTGCCATTGAAACGGCAAGTCACATTTTGAAGGCTAATCCAGAAAACATTAACATCATCAGCTACCAGTACCCTGAATTCCGGGAACAGTGCCACGGTTACTTTGAAGGCAACGATCTGAACCAGATGTGGCAGTTCGTTGGTGAACAGGTCAACCTAACCTCGGAATCCGCAGTCCTCGGTACTTACGGATTGGAAAAAGCCCGCGATTTAATTCATAAAGCCGACCTTTACGGTGAAGCTGAATCCAACGATATGTTTTGGACCCGATTAGACCGCGGCTTTGATAAACTGCGCGATAACAGCCAGGATGGCGACGTTGCGCTGGTGGTTTCTCACGGGATGACGATTCGGTCAATCGTTGACCGCTACGCACCCGAACTTGACACCGGAATCGCCACGATCAACGGCAGTATTACCAAACTGACGATCACGGATGACGACATCCACGTGGACTTCTTTAACAAGATCGACTACGTTGCTCAATAGAAACGCAAAAAATACCCAGTTGATTGCACACGAGCTACCTTGCTCGTTCTGCAATCAACTGGGTATTTTCTATCGTTATACTTCAATCGCATTTGGAATAACTGTCACACTCTGCATTCGCACCACGACGCGCCTGTGAGCTCAATGACTTTCCAGCGGTCTTCAATGTGGTGATCGATAATTTTAACCATCACGGAACGTTCATAAATTTTTTCGATTTGGCCGACAAAGGACTGTTTGAGATTACCGTTTGGTTGACAATTGACAAGATCGTTAACTTTAAGCATGACAAGGACCTCCTTTAGGTCAGTGAATTTAATTAATGCTGATTTCGATGACGCGACGGTGTGTCGTCTTGGCACTGAAGAATATGCATGATCCGAGCATCGCATTTTGCGACGATGAGACAGTACTGGTGAGCCTCAACGACACGGCGATCTTTAAAATGGAAATTCATGACCTCCACGACAAGCCGGTCAGAAAAAACGCGTTGCACCCTGCCAATAAAGCTGGCATGCATCTCATGATTTTGTTGGCATTTTACTAAACTGCCGCGTTTAAATGTCTGCTCAGAATGACTCATGTTATCACCCGTCCTTTCGATATTTATATATTATCCTAACTATAAGAATTGTTTGAGAATAATGTATGAAGTTTGTGTGAAAATTATTAAAGTGTTGTTTAATTAAAATTATTAGCATTAGAGAATCAGTCCGTTGCATTACGTAATTTGACACGGGTTAAGCATCACAATTGCGTTAAAACTAGTTCTCAGAGAATCCGCCCTCGACAGCTAGTAAGCTATTAACAGCAATGCTTCTCATAACGTGTTAGTCACTAGTAACGATTAATATAGAAGTTTCGTGATGCCACTTTTGAAGACTTATTAATTTTGATGGCAACTACCAGAATCATAGCGTAGTGGAACCGTTCGGCATTGCAAACTGCGACCCGACCTCAGCCTGCAGGGCCGAACCGTGGAACAAAGCGACATTAAAACGCTACTTTGAATCACCCAACAATATAAAGACCCATTAAATTTGCCCTCTGTACTATCTAAATTGTTAATTCACTGTAATTTAAGTCTCAGTGCACACACAAAAAAGACCATTAAGTTCATATTGTAGAACTTAATGGTCTTTTTATGATTGTGGCTGTTCGATTACTTTAAATTAGCTTCCAAATAGGTTGCCAAGACTTTCCCCATCTTTTCGTAACTGGCTGCAGTTGGGTGCAAGCGGTTATCGCCGAAGAAGGTTAGGCGTGAATCATCCGTTGGCAAGAACTCACTTTCGTAGTCAGCCCAGTTGAACACTTTAACATTGTGCTTTTCGTAGACTGCCTTTTCAGTATCACGGACGTCGCCTAACGTGTAAGCGTGGTCCTTATACAAGGTGCTGCCAGCATTCACGTAGGTGTTGGTGTCTGGATCTAATACGTAACAGTCCATTGGCAGGATGCCGACAATCTGTGCATCCGGATACTTCGTTTGTGATTCGGTCAGATCAGCATCCAAAACGGACTGGATCTTCGCTAACGACAACACGTGGAAGTAATCGTTGACACCGTATGCAATGGTGATAACGTCGGTATTCTTAAAACTATGTTTTTCGATATTGTACGTCAGATCCAGGTTAGTATCCCCTGTCACTTCACCGTTGTTTTCACCGTAGTTGGTAACGCTCATGCCCATGTCGGTCCCGGTCACTTCAGGGTATGGATTAGCAGCGTAGTCGCTTCCAGTCCAGCCCTTAGTAATTGAATCGCCCAAACTTGCCATGGTCATTTGACGAATCCACTTTGAGTAGACCCAGCCCTTGACCGTTGGCTTGTTAGCAACCTGCACATAATCGTACTTCATACCATTCTTTAACGTTTCCTGCTTGGTGACCAGCAACGTTTTGTTGGTATAATTCTTGAGCCAATGCGTCTTCTTCGCATTTTTGTTCGACAGATATGGGTAGTTCCAAATTGCCGTTGTCATCGTTGTTGGGTCCTTAACGGAAACAACACGTGCGCGTTCACTAAGCTTGGTCGTGGTCTTTACAGCGTAATTCTTATCGACCTTGGCCGCACTTGCCTGACTACTGATGGTGAAGAGCAGCAACCCAGCCATTGCACCGCCGAGAACTGCTTTAATAAAATGATGTCTTGAGTTTACCAACTCACGTACCCCTATAATTCCATTCAATAGTAACAATTATAGCCCACCAATACCGCAAATAATGGGTTCGTAATCATTTTGTCGTTGGAATTTAATATTAAACGGGGCGTGGTGTGTTTAAAAAGCGTAATAAGTGGCTCAACCGCATTCCAAAGCGCCGATCGGTCACTTCTTTTGCAGTCTGGTCTAATGCAATGGCCGTGCCGGTAACCGCCCGTCTCACAGACTGGTCAAACGATAAGCCGGTTGCCAGGCTGCCGCTCAGCACCGCCGTAAAGACATCCCCGCTGCCATAAAAGTGGCCGGGACGTTTACGCGTATCGATCACATGGTCGGTGCCATGGGCGAACCACATTGTCCGCACTTGATCACCAACAGTGATACCCGTCACGACCACTTTCAGATCAGGATTGCCCCCCTGCCAAAGTTGGTCAACGGCAGTCCGCACTTGTTGGCGCGTGGCGCTTGCCACCGGTGTTTGGCCAATAAGGAGTTGTAATTCCGTCCAGTTAGGCGTGATGATACTGGCCTCCGTCACTAACGTCTGCATCTGTACCACGTAATCGGCTGGAAACCCCGGGTACAAAACCCCATCGTCTGCCATCACGGGATCGAGGACCAACCACGATAGCTTCCGAGTGCGCAAATAGCGTTTAAGCGTCGTCACTAGGGTTGCATCCCCCAAGTATCCGATTAGCCCAGCCTGGGGCCGAATACCAACCTGGGTCCAATGCGCAAGAACAGCCTCCAGCCAGTTAGCCGAAGACTGTTTTGCGGGCGTATCAAAGCCCTCTGTTTGCGTCGATAATAACTGTGTCGGTACTAATGCCGTCGCAACGTCACAGGCCGCTAAAATTGGCCCGGCAACACCAAGCGACATACTGCCGACTGCGGAAAGATCCTCCGCTACAAGGAATGGCCGGTCACCTGTCATCTCTGCCATTATGAATCCAATAAGTGCGGCAGCCGGTTCTCCAACGGGATCGAAACGAAGTAGGCGACGACCCCATCCAGAATTCCCTGAATAAAGTTCGTTGGCACGCCGATCAGTCCGACTGAAACGTGGTACAACAATGAATCAGCGACAAAGTACCCGGCAACCATCACAACGGTACCAACGACCATCGCAACGATCTTCATGCCGCGAGACTTGCCGGCGCCGATCCAGCCGGCCACAAAGCCTTCCAACCCATGAACGATCAGTGAAAAGAACATGTATTGCGAATAGCCGGAGATCAGGTCCAGTAAGAAGCCGCTTAAGCCCCCAACGATAGCCCCCTGTTTTCGGCCTAACAAGAGTGCCGCAATAAAGATACCTGCATCGCACAGGTTAACGTTTCCGTGGGTCATCGGCACCGGAATTAAGAAGAACCGGGAAATAACAACGGTGACAGCCACAAGCATTGCGAGATAAACAACCTCGCGGGTAGATGTTCCTTTATGATTACTCAAGCGAAACCCCTCTTTACACAATAAATTTTAATCATTTTAACATATTTAGTGAAGCAACTGATAATAGCATAACGACTGATTTCATTGCAATTGATGAACATCTGTCAACAATTTAAAAAAAACGAATTCTCATAAAAATGTCAAAATAATCCACTAAGAGTAACTTAGCATGCCCATTATCAGTTCGACAACAACCAATTGGCTTGAAATCATCCCAACCAATTTAAATCCACAGTCATCATAAAACTACGAGCGTCATCACACAACACTGCCGACGCCCAATTCCGCTCAAAACTCGTGCTGCGCACAAAAAAACGTCCCTCATGGATAACCATTATCCATAAGGAACGTTAAAGGACGCACAATAATATCAAAAAGAATGACTAATTTTCAGCAGTCTTCTCTTCTTCATCCTTCTTAGCACGCAGTTTCTTTTCCAATTCAGCAACGATCTTCTTGTGGCGGTCTTCAGTCAGACTAACCTTGAAGAAGTAGATCAACGCCGCAATCACGATCAGAATGACAGGTGCGTAGAACATAAATGATTTAAAGACCATCAGCTGGTGAGCTGAAACGCCACCGGCTTTGGCAGCCCCAACCATCCCTGAGTGGACGGCTGCTAGGGCAACAATGCCGTTAGCGAAGGCACCAGCCAATTTATCGATCAACGGACGGACGGCAAGGTAACTGATTCGTTACGTGTACCGTTCTTCCATTGCCCATATTCAACGGCATCCGTAATGGTCATCAAAGCGGCCAAGAAGATCATTGGGTATGGGAAGAAGAAGATGGCAATGGCGATCATAACAGCAACACTGTTTGTACCGGCAAATAAGAAGACGGCGTAACCAATGATCATCATGACGATCCCACCAACGTAAATGGCCTTCCGATGAACCTTGGCAACGATGGTTGGGAACAGTGAAACGGAGATAACCCCGAGAATCGCCATTAACCAACCAGCATAGGTAAATTGTTTTGCGGCGCCCATGACGTAGGTGAAGTAGTACAGCAACAGTGAGTTGGTAACAACGTAGCCTAGGGCAAAGAAGAAGTATGATACGGCTAACCACATCAATTGATCGTTCTTACCTAAGGCTTTGAAGATCCCAATAACACTAGTTTTTTCAGTATCTTCACGAATCAACGTCTTAGATTCTTTAGTCCCTAACGTAGTGGCCAAGGCCACTAAGAAGGAAACAGCAGCGATGACAACCGCGAAACCGACCCACCCAGCGTGAGTTTCAGTTCCGTTCTTTGCACCTGAGAAGATGCTTGAGAACCAAACGACCAATGGCACGATCGCAATCGGCACTGCTTGGGCACCAATCGTTGAGCCTAAACGACCGATCGTCCCGAACTTAGCCCGGACATCTTCTTCAGTACTCAAAGCAGGTAACATTGACCAGAAGGAAATATCTTTAAAGGAATAGAAGATATCCAAAACAACGTAGGTCAGACCGAACAAAACGAGGTATAACGTTGGGTTCGACGTGGTCAGCCCGCCAAAGTCAGTGAAGATGATGATCAGCATGATCGAACTGATGGTGGCACCAGTCATCAACCATGGTTTGAACTTGCCCCAGCGGGTATCCGTGTTATCAACCGCCCCACCGATCATTGGGTCAAAGGCAATTTCGATGATCCGAATGACCATCATCATCGTGGAAACCATGTAGATCATATGCGAGTTAAACGCCTTGTTAGACGTATCAAAAATCTGACTCGTAATGAAAATCATTAAATAAGTGCTCAATGTGGCGTAGAACGCGTCATGACCGAAGGCCCCTAACGCGTAGGACGTATACTGTTTAACGTGTTTCATAAATGCGACAGCCCCTTAGTATAAATACAATGAATTAATAACGCCGTTCGATGATCTTGTTCAAGATTGCGTTACGTTCCTCAGCCTTAGCAACGTCAAAGCGAGTCTCTTCAAGATCGTTAAAATCTTGAGCCAGTAAAACAGCTTCAAGGTATAACGTGAGTTGGCGTTTGATGTAAACTTTATCTTCTTCGTCGTCCTTCTTGGGATTCCCACCCAAAACGGCTTCGGCGAACGCTTTAACGTCTAACGTGATCTTATCGTTTTTGTCTGCCATAAGAATTACCTCCCACTCTCAAATTTTTGAAGCAATCAACCAACTTGCCAAGTTCGGCAACCAGCAATTCACAAACATCACTATTTCTTTTGTGAAGTACATTTTTAATGTAAGCCCTTACATTTTTGATGTAACCAAGAAAGCCATTTTGTGAAATTCTGTTGCCTTAAAACTCTTCCTTATTTTAGCACAAACTTTTCTGATTGAAAACGCTTACTAAAAATTTCAATAAAATTTTACTAAGAAATTTAGTTAAAGTTTTCCTTGGATCGGTTCAACCACGGGGATTGGGCTTTCTTTAGGGAAGAATTGAAGAAAAGGAAAAATTTAAGTGCGTGAAGCAGGACGTTTAGGGGAAAGAGGACGCAACTTGCCTTGCAGAACACGTTTCCACTATGGGGTCTAAAATAGCGTACCAAGCCCGTTTTGTCGTTAACACGACATCAACCTCCCCTCTCGATTAAACAGGCTTACACTGTAAAAAAATTCTGCCTTCTACCTCGGATCTTGAATCATTTTCAGTTTGGTCGCCCAGTATGAAACTGCCTGACTAATTCGCAAGAAAGTGATTGATTCTGACATTTTTTGTTGTGCTGTTACTTATTTTTTTATCTAAAAAGGCACCGCCTTTAGTGGCTGTGCCTTTTTTGGTGTTTAACAATTGTTCCAGGATCATTCTCATTCAGGGATATGCGACGTGGGTCTTGGCCTCGTAGCGTAACGTGTTCCGCAAGGCAAGGGGCGGCCATGTAACGGACTCTGGCAAAAAAGTCAGACCCGGACTTTTCTGCCAGAGTCCGTTACATTCTGCCCCTTAACCGCCTTGCTCCACACTCTCTACCACCCAATCTCTCCCGCATTCTCCGGCAAACTCAACTTGCCGGCAGCGAAATCTTTAAAGGCCTGATTCAAAATGGTAAACGCCTTTTCCAGTTGCTCATCCGTGATGACCAATGGTGGCTGGAACCGCAGCACGTTTGTTTTTAGACTGATAATAATGGCGCCCAACTCAAAGACACGGTAGATGATCTTAGTTGTAGCATCCGCATCTGGTTCACCCGTTTCTGGGTCAATGATATCAATCCCACCATTTAACCCATACATCCGAATATCGCCAATAAACGGAAACTTCTCGCGATCATCGTGGAAGAATTTATCCGCCCGCTGACCTAGTTTGGCACTGCGGTCGATCAAGTGTTCATCCTCGATGACGTCAATCGTTGCCATTGCTGCGGCGGTTGTGACCGGGTTACCCGCTGTCGTAAAGAGGTGACCAGGGGCACCGAGTGAATCCATGATCTCCTGACGGCCGATCACAGCACTAAGCGGCAATCCTGAGGCCAAGGATTTTCCAACTGACATTAGGTCTGGTTCCAAGCCAAAATTTTCGATGGACCACCACTTACCGGTTCGGCCCATGCCTTGATTGACCTCATCAACAGCAAATAGGATACCGTTATCGTGGGCAAATTGGTAAATTTTTTCCATAAACTTCTGCGGTGCCTTAACGATCCCCCGTCACCCTGAATGGGTTCGATGAGAATTGCCGCCGTTTCTTCAGCAGGCAGATACGTTTCAAACGGTAATTTAAATGCAGCAAACATCCGGTCAACAAATGCGTCGTCGGTTTCGTCGGTCAATCGCTTCCAGGGGTCAGGAAACGGCACCTTAACCACGCCTGGCAACATTGGGCCAATCTTTCGACTCATGTTTAAACTGACCGCAGAGAGCGTCTGTGAGCCGTATGTGGACCCATGGTAGGCCCCGGTAAAGCTCACAATGTTTGGTCGTCCGGTATACGCGCGGGCGAACTTAATAATGGCATCATTTGCGTCAGAACCCGAATTGCCCCACGCAAGGGCTTTGGGGCCGCTGATCGGCGCTAAGGCTGCCAATCTTGGCGCAAGTTTAGCTTCATTTTCAGTCGCAAAGTAAGCGGCAGTGTATTGGATCAAGCGCGCTGCCTGATCTTGAATTGCTTTAACAACGTGAGGATGGGCGTGGCCCGTGTTGGTGGACGATGCACTGGCAAGCAAGTCAATGTAGTCGTTGCCATCAACGTCCGTGACCACGGCGCCCTTCCCCGATCGAATGACAATATTGTAGTACTTCACCCGAGCAGCCCGGGAAAAGGCTGGGGCTTCATTGGCTAACAGACGTTCATTATCACCCATTATTGTTCCTCCTCTAGACATCCTCTAATCAAGGCACACCCCTATTTCTTATTCAGATAGGAGTGCCGCATCCCGTAAGCCATGTAAACGAACAGGCCAACGATAAACCAGATCAGCGCGTAAAGTTTGGCATCGATATCAAGGCCCCAGAACACAAGCAAGGCACCCAAGAAGGCCAGTGCAGGCATGACGGGATACCACGCATCTTGAAGGCAGGATCTGGAATGTCCTTACCTTCACGCGGCCGCAGCCGGTAAATGCCAAGGGAAACGAACATAAACGCAATCAGCGTCCCTGCAGAGATCAGTTGTGACAGGAAGGCAAATGGGAACAGTGACCCAACGATCACAGCAACGACCGTCAACACGATCAACGCATGGTTTGGCAGATTATTCTTATCCAATTGACCGAGCCATTTTGGCAACATGCCATCACGCCCGAAGGAATAGATCAGCCGTGAACCGGCCAGCATCATCCCGATAAGGGCGGTAAACATCCCAACAACCGCAATCCCTTGAACGACGGTAGCGACGATTTCGTGACCGGATTGACGCAGTGCCCAGCCAACGGGTTCCGCGTTGTTGGCATAATCCGAATATTTAAACATCCCAACCAGCACAAGCGCAACGCCGACAAAGAGCACAACGGCAATCAGGAGTGAACCCAAGATACCTCGTGGCATGGTCTTTTGCGGATCCTTCGCTTCAGCCGAGTTCGCGGCAACGGAATCAAAACCAATATAGGAAAGGAAAATCATTGAGACGCCGGCGTAGATTCCTTGCCAGCCCCCGAATTGATTACCGTCAGCGCTCACGTGGTGTGCCGGAATAAATGGCACGTAGTTTGAGGCGTGGATGGTAGTTGCACCCACAACGATAAAGGTCAAAACGGCGAGGACTTTCAAGGTCACCAGGATGTTTTGCACCCGGGCAGCAGTTGAGACCCCGCGGGATAGCAATAGACCAACCAGGACGATAACGACGACGGCGGTAATATCGATCACCCCGCCGTCCGTCCCAAACGGATTTGCCAAGGCTTTGGGATAGGTAATTCCCAGCGGCTCGATCAAGCCCCTAAAGTTAGCGGATAACCCGGACCCAACAAAGGCAACGGCAATAAAGTATTCAGCAAGCAGTGCCCAGCCGGCGATCCAACCAAACCCTTCACCAAACACAACGTTGATCCACGAATAAGCAGATCCGGCAAACGGCATTGCGGCTGACATTTCAGCGTAAGCAAAGGCCACCAGCCCAGCAACCACCGCAGCTGCCAAGAAAGACAGCGCAACCGCTGGACCGGCATGTTGCGCGGCAACAACACCAGGTAGCGTAAAGATCGAGGTGGACACGATGGTGCCGACCCCTAAAGCAAGGATGTCTTTGACACCCAGCACACGTGCCATATGAGAATCCTTGTCCTGATAGACGTTTGGATCCTCTTTACGCACAAAATTACTAATAAAGCTCATTCAAATTCCTCCCGAGGATAGCTTGACGCTATGTATAACTAATCAAAACAACCAACAACATTAGAAATAAATGAGTATATTTTAACAAGAATTTTAAATTCATGCAATACCTGACCAAATATGCAAACGGAAAAATGAGCATTTAACACCGTTTCCTGCTAGGATAAAGATAGTTCTGAATTTTTTAATGATTGAGGTGAATTATGGGATATTTATTACAGTTACGTCAATTTGTCGGTCATCGGCCACTTATTTCAACCGGCGCGGCAACATTGGTGTATAATTCAAAAAACCAACTCCTTCTGGTATACCGGACGGACACCCACCTCTGGGGACTGCCCTCCGGTTCCAAGGAATTAAATGAAGCATTGGAAACGACCGCGATTCGTGAAGTTGCTGAAGAAACCGGTATTCGTATTTCGGCACCCACGTTTAAAACACTACTCAGCGGTCCCCAAATGCAATTTAAGTATCCCAACGGCGACCAAATCGATGCCGTTATCGTCGTTTATCAGGCGACGGCCACTGACCAGCCCCTGCTACCACAGGCCGGTGAAACGGAACGCGTTCGTTATTTTTCATTGAACGCCTTACCAGCACCTGACCAGCTCACAGGTTTTCGGCAGCCATCCTAAAGGCCGCCGCCCTCATCGAACCATCGTCATGATCTAACAAAGGAAGGGTTTAATTTGAAAACTGTAACCATTAATAACCAAGTCGTACCAGCCATCGGGATCGGCACGTGGCACATGGGCGATGACCCCGCTATCGAAAAACAGGAAATTAATGCCATCCGTGCCGGCCTTAATGCCGGTGCCAAAGTTATCGACACCGCAGAAATGTACGGGTCGGGCGCAGTGGAAACACTAGTTGGCAAAGCGATCCAGGGTTATGACCGCGACCACCTGTACCTGATTTCAAAAGTGCTGCCAAATAATATCGCAAAAACAATTGAAGCCCACCTGGATGACAGTCTCAAGCGTCTTGGTACCGACTACGTTGACCTCTACCTCTATCACTGGCGTGGTGGGGCGCCGTTGATTGAAACGGTCACTGAGCTTGAGCGGATGCAGATCAAGGGCAAAATTAAAGCTTGGGGCGTTTCGAACTTCGATATCGACGACATGACTGAACTATGGGACCTGCCGATCGGTAACAAAGTCGCCGCTAACGAAGACCTGTATAACCTCGGCAGCCGGGGAATCGAATATAGTCTTCTGGGTTGGCAGACTGATCACAACGTGCCCATGATTGCTTACAGCCCGGTTGGCAATGCCGATTCACTAGGAGCCAATATGACTGGCAACGCAAACGTCCTGAAGGTCGCCGCTGCGCACAATGCGACAGCTTACCAGATCATTCTTGCCTGGGCCATTCACCGGCCACAAGTGCTCGCCATTCCAAAAACGGCTCAGCCGGAGCACATGACAGACAACGTTGCTGCAATGGATATCACACTGAGTAAGGCAGAATTGGCGTTGTTGGATGTGGCATTTCCGGCGCCGACTCGGAAACTGCCATTGGATATTTTATGATGAATTCAAAAAAGTACCTACTATTGACCGCTCATTGGTCATTAGTGGGTACTTTTTCATGATTGAAATGGTCTTTTTTTATCGTCTCTTGAATTCCAGAAAGTAGAAGATTGTATATAAGAGGACTATGGCAACTTATGTCGTCGCTTTCTTGGCAACCGTGCCGAAACGAGTTGAACACAAGCGGACTATGTTACAACATTATTGCCCTGCTTTCTTGGCAACCGTGCCGAAACGAGTTACACCAAAAAGACTTGCACACAAACGGACCATCTCACCTAATGTCGTCACTTTCTTGACAACCGTGCCGAAACGAGTTACACAAACCAAAGACTTGCACAGAAGCGGACTATGTTACAAAATCCAAACCCGGGATTTTATAACATAGTCCGCTTCTGCTCCAGTCTTTAACCGATTTGTTCCACTCTCTACTTCGTCTCCGTAGTATTAATCACCGGCTGGGTTCCACGTTCGGAAATAATCGTCACCATCACATTATTGATCAGCTGCAATTTTCGGTCATCTGACAATTCTAAGTCTGTATCTTCTTGCAGCTTGCGGATGGCGTCCTCCGTTATGGACACCGCACCGTCGACAATGATCTTTCGAGCTGACAGAATTGCTGCCGACTGTTGTCGCTGCAACATCGCACTGGCAATTTCAGTTGCGTAGGCCAAGTGCGTCAATCTCGTTTCAATGACCTTAACACCAGCGATATCCAACCGTGACTGCAATTCCTCAGTCAGCTGATTAGAGACCTCAGTCGGATTGCTCCGCAAGGTGACGGTTTCACTTTCATCAAACGCATCGTACGGAAATTCTGATGCCATGTGACGAATGGCCGATTCGCTTTGAATCTCCACAAACTGCTCATAATCGTCCACGTCAAACAGCGCTTTGCTAGTATCCACGACCTTAAATACGATTACAGCCGCAATTTCCACCGGGTTCCCGCGCAGATCGTTCACCTTCAGCAAACTACTATTAAAGTTTCTGACCCGCAATGATACCGGTGTCTTATTGGTCAGCGGAATCGTCATAAACAATCCCGCTTGTCGAATGGTGCCGACATACTGACCAAAAAACGTCAGTGCCTTCGCTTCATTCGGTGCAATAATGGTCAGTGAACTGCCAGCAATCAGCGCAACAATGATCAAAAGGACACCAATAACGACCGACGCAATTGTTTGCAGCCAAATGCATCAACCGCCCAAAAGCAGCAGTGCGATGGCGATAATCAACCCTAAATACCCATTTACGTGAAAGACTGTTTTTTCAGTCATTTGAAACCCCTCACTTTCCCACAATTCGTTAAACTAATGCTTAGTATTAGAACTGTTTAACGATCATGATGAAACGGCTTATAGAAAAGGGCTGATGCTGAAACGTACCCTTCTGTCTTCCTTCATGCTCTATTATAAGGCAGTCAAGATAACGTTTCATTGAAATCGATTCCAACTTTTATTAAAAAATTGAGTGTTTTTACTTTGACTTTGTCAAAAATTAGTTATAATTATGTATGAGCCGGGACTATGGAGTACTGCTCCCCCTACCCGTTCGGTTATTAATGACCCTGGTGGTAACACCATCGGTCCGCAGCAACTCCCCCTCCATAACAACCGGTTCTACCTTGCCGCCTGACCCTACTATCAGGCGGTTTTTTTGTAGAGTGTGGAAGCAGGCGGTTAGAGGGCGGAGCATAAGCTAACTCTGGCATAAATGCCTGAACTTGGCATTTGTGCCAGAGTTGGCTTATGCAGTAGCCTCTGCCTGCTGGAACACGTTTCGGCTATATAAAATAGACGCACTAGGTACCGCAAACCTTTATTACATATTAGCTCAAAGAGTGCGAAACCAGGGGCGGTTAAAGGGTGGAGCATAAGGGACTTTGACCAGAAATTCCTGGTCTTGGAATTTGTGGTCGAAGTCCCTTAGGTGCAACCCTTTGCCTCGTGTAGCACGTTTCGGCTATATAGGGGAAATGCACTATAATATGGTTAATTATCGAAGGATAAAAAAGTGCGGAAAAAAGCGTTTAGGGGGCGGAGCACGTTACCGCTATATAAAATAGATACACTATGTACTAAACCTTCATTAAACATAACAGCAAAAACTGCGAAACCAGAAGCGGATAAAGGGTGGCGCCTAAAAAATCACGCTCCGCTCCATCCCATAAACCCATCAACCACCACACCAAGCCCACCTCATTCCAAACAATCGCCCCCAACACCCAAAAAAATACATAACAAAAAAAGTACAAAACAGTCGTTCAATAAGTTTTCATCCGATAAATGAGTTATACTAGACCTATCAAATGATAAATGAGGTGGGCCATATGGCAGAAAAAACTTTCACAGTAGAAGAACTCAAACAATTTGATGGTCAAGACGGCCACAAGGCATACGTTGCCGTTGAAGGCGTTGTTTATGACGTCACCGGTGTGGAAGCCTGGCAAGCAGGCAAACATCATGCAACTTAGCGGGCCAAGACCTCACTGATGCCATTTCCCAAGCACCACATGGTAAAGCTGTCTTAGGATCACTCCCGGTTGTCGGAAAATTAGCTTAGATGACGTTAAAGCCACTGACCATTTGCGCCAGTGGCTTTTTTATTGTCTTAATAGACGGCTGTTCACGAAAGCCTTATCAATAGCGTTTTGTCAACTATCATGCTACACTCGTCCCAAACAAAGGGAGGGTTCATTATGAACATCAACAAACTGGTCGTCCTGGGTGGCGGCGTATTAGGGTCTCAAATTGCTTATCAGTCAGCTTATTCCGGCATTCCAACTGTAATTTACGATATTTCGGACGATGCCGTGGACGCCGCAAAACTTCGGGTGGCCACCTACCTGCTCAGTTTCAACGCGATCTCAACGCGACTGATACCGCATTGGAAGAAGCCGCTTCACGGTTAACCTACACTAGTGATATCGCAAAGGCTGGCCTCAACGCCGATGTCATCATTGAAGCTGTGCCGGAACAGCCGGCCATCAAGGAAAGCGTTTATGATCAGCTTAAGCCACTGATTACCGCGGACACACTGCTGCTCACCAATTCTTCAACTCTGTTGCCTAGCGAACTGATCAAATACGCGCCTAATCCAGCGCGCTTTTTAGCCATGCATTTTGCCAATCAAATTTGGATCCACAACGTTGCTGAAATTATGTGGGCTGAAGGCACGCCAACTCAGGCAATTGACGATGCGGTTGATGTTGCTAAACAACTGCAAATGATTCCGATCAAGATACAAAAAGAAGTGTCAGGTTACGTCATGAATTCGATTTTTCTGCCAATGATCTACGCTGCCCTATTTCTTTGGGCCGATGGCAATTCAGACCCGCACTCGATCGACAAAGACTGGATGGTCAGCATGGGCGTTGACCGTGGGCCGTTTGGCTTTCTAGACCTCATGGGGTTGCGAACAGCTGTCAACATTGCCAAAGGCTTCTACCAGCAGACAAATGATGAGCGTTATCAGCTCGTCGCCGACAAACTACAATCGGAATATGTTAACCATAATAAGCTCGGAGCAGAAACCGGTGAGGGCTTCTATACCTACCCCGATCCAGCCTATACTAACCCAGCATTTATAACAGCATAGTCCAATACCAAAAGGCTCACACCCGAATTCAATCTGAATTCCAGCGTGAGCCTTTTGACGTCAATTTTTCAATGAAACATTGCTTTATCAGCTGCAGTCAACACCCCATCCGTCATCACCATGACCCGGTCCGTGTACGTCAAAAGCCGGTCGTCATGCGTGATCATCACAATGGCCTGTTGATTATCATGCGCCATTTGAGCCATTGTTTGGACGACTTTAACCGCGCGGGCAGCGTCCAAACTCGCGGTGGGTTCATCCGCAAATATCATTTTGGGTTGGTGATAAAACGCCCTGGCAATCGCTACCCGTTGCCGCTGACCACCCGATAATTCATTGGGATAATGCCCACGCTGATCCCAGATCCCAAGGTCAGTGAGCAATCGTTGCTGACGGTCTGGCTGCTTATTTTTGGTGATGCGATCCACTAACGACAGCTGTTCCTGGACGGTCAAATATGGAACAAGGTTTGACGCCTGCAGGATAAACCCAAAGTCGGCAAACCGTAACTGTGACCGGTCATGTTCTGAGAGCTGCGCAATGTCACGATCACCTAACAGAATCTGCCCACTCGTTGGCGTCTGCAAACCGCCCATCATCGTCAGCAAAGTCGTTTTCCCAGAACCGGACGGCCCAGTTAGCGCCAGAAATTCTCCTGCATCAACACTGAGATCCGTTGGGGTGACAGCGTTAACGACCGTGTCCCCCTGACCAAATTGTTTCACAACCTTCTTTAACGTCATCAATGCCATTATGCGTCCCCTCCAATCGCATCCAGCGGGTCAATTCGGTTGATCCGCCAAATGGAAACCATCGCACCCAATACGACCATCGCAAGTAAAATCACTGCCGCTGCGATCACCAGCAGCCAACTGCTGTAATATGGCATAGCCGCTGGAATCACGAGAACTGTCAGCTGATTGAGGATCAGACCGATACCGACGCCGATGAGGCCGATCAGCCACGACTGACTCAGTAAGGCGCGAACCATACGTCCACCCGAAATACCTTGCGCCCGCATCACCCCGTACATCTGCGTTTTTTCAATCGTCATGATGTACATGAAGATGCCAATGATGAACGCAATGATCACAAATAATGAGCCGATCATTAATTCAAACGTGCTGACCTCAGCGCTGTACCCTGGTAGTTTATTGATCAGTTTGCTGATTGAAAGGCGCTGATACCCCTTGCCTAGTGCGCTATTTTCGGCAGTTTTAAAGACCACGCCGCTAATTTGACCTGGGGTACCGGTAAAGGCTTGGTAGTTACCAATACTCATAAAAATAACGGGTAAGGTACTAAACCGGTTATTCTTGGTCACCCCAACGATCTTGTAGCGCTGGTCGCCACCATTCAGAGTAACGGTGCTGCCCTGTTTTAACCCGTTTGTCAGCAGACTGTCATCAACGACGATTTCGTGCGTACGTTTGGGCTGATGACCGCTGACCAGTGTCGGGGCCAAGAACCCGTTAGCGTTGATGCCCAAGACAGTCACGTTCGTGTTATGCCCACTATTTGCCGCTACGGACATGCTTTCAGCAACTGGCTGCCGGTTGGTGGTTGTTTTTAAATTGCTCGGCAACGTTTCCTGTGACAATTTTGAAGACGCCAAACTATTGTTGGCGTACTTACTGATGACCACGCTATTGGCATCCCAGCGGTCAATTGCCGACCGGTTGTTATTGGCGATACCAAAAGCTAACCCACTCAAGAAATAGATCAGGTAAGACACTAGGATGATGACTAGGATCATCAGCAGGTAGCGCGCTTTTGAATGCAACATTTCCTTATAAGCCAAATACATGCTTGTCACTCCATTTCGTTTATCACTTGATAACTGAATTGAGTATAGCATGCATTTTTGGAAGATTCAATCTCTCATTTTGTGTGCCCGGAGTCCGAAAACGTGTAATCGTCGTCTGAGAAAGCCGTTAAAGGGCCAACTTAAGCGATAAAAAAGAGACCTGGAAATAACAACCATTTCCAAGCCTCTTTTTTATGATTTAAGTGACAAAATGCTACATCAAATGCGTTCCCTTATCAACATAGATCGTATCCCCAACAAGGCCAGTGGCCAGTGGCTCAACAGGAAGGCCGCCGTGTTGCCGACTTCTTGAATCGTGACCCCTTCGCCATCGACCGTCCGCGAGTTAGACAACTCGATCAACTTGCTGTAATCCTTCACACCCGTTACGGCTAACGTCTTAACAGCGCCGGCTGAAATGGCGTTTACCCGAATGTTTTGGTTGGCAAGGTCGCGGGCAAGGTAACGCACAGTTGCTTCCAAGCCAGCTTTGGCAATCCCCATGATGTTGTAGTTTGGAATGGCGCGTTCTGACCCCATGTACGTCAAGGTCACAATACTGCCGCCATCATTCATGATTTCGCGACCATACTTGGCCACAGAAATGAGGGAGTACACGCTGATGACCTCAGCCTTTTCGAAGGCATCCAAGTCTGCATCCGTCGTTTCACCAGATAAGGCTTCTGGGTCTGCATAAGCAATTGCATGAATAATACCGTCAATGCTGCCGACTTGTGCTTTAATTGTCGCAAAGGCCGTTTTAACGTTTTCTGGGTCCGCCACATCACATTCAACTAACTGGACGTCCTCGTCGATAAACCGGCTGAGACTCTTCTTAAACCGTTCATTTTGATACGTTAAGATTAACTGGGCCCCCTGCGCCTGTAACGCCTGATAGCAGCCGTATGCTAGGCTTCGCTTGTTGGCAACCCCCATAATCACAATCTTTTTTCCATCTAAAATACCGCTCACTGGAATTCACTCCTCTAAATTAATGGTCACATAAATAATGACGTTCACGCCGTTAACTATCGCACGTAGCATTATTTTACAATTTTTGCGAGGTGCTGACAAATCATCCTCTTCAACGGTCGAAACTGGCACCCACCGGAAAACGCGGTATAATAGCGGTAACACCTCGGAGGGATGCAAATGACCACCAAAAATAAAATTGCACAGGCGACCAAATCACTTGTGGTAAGCGACCCGTTCGATCACATTTCCGTAACCAGTATCATGAAAACAGCCAATTTGCGCCGCCAATCCTTTTATGATTACTTCCACGATAAGTACGATGTGCTTGCGTGGATCTACCAGACGGAAACGGATACCGCAATCAAACACTGCGGCAACTACCGGTTTTGGCCGCAAACGCTGCGGCGGATGCTCACTTACTTTGTGGAAAATCATGACTTTTATCGCCAACTGTTACCGTTAGACGTACAAAATGCCCCTGAAACGATCATTAAAACGCACTTACAAACCATGATCGGTAGTATTTTTGTCAGCATGGGTGAGGCCGAACACATCGCCATTGATACCGACTACTGCCGGTTTCTGCAACGCACGCTGGGCGACTCCCTCTACGCCAGTGTTGATCAGTGGCTAACTGATCCTGATCCGCAACCCATGACAACTCAGTATCAGTTTTTGCGTCACTACCTCGAAGATGGCATGAACGGGTTGCTCATGCGGTCAAAACAAATTAAAACCTATCATCGCGCTGATGACCGTAATACGGAAGTCGGCTGATTCTGACAATTGCCGAGGTCTGGAGCGTCTTTTCAATACCCTGATAGCCCGTTGCATTCTGCAATTTGGCACAGCGCCGTAGTGGCTCGCAACAGCGCTGTGCCAAAATGCGCCATTCCACTAAAATTGAGCTATCTTTATAGCACCTATTAAGCAACACAATAGCGTTAACCCTAGTTTGCGGAGAATCCGCCCTCGACTGCTCATTATGATATTGACAGCAATGCTTCCCATAATGCGCTACTACCAGTAGCAATTAATTAGCGCGTTTAATGACACCACTTATGAATATCCACCAGCAATTGTGACTACTGCCAGAATCCTTGCGTAGTTGAACCGACCGACATGATGGCACTATGTGATAAACAAAGATAACAGGAACACCATATTCAACCATTCGTGAATGACCACAAACGGAACAAACAATGGGTTTAAGTCAAAAACTCGTCTACAAAGATGTAAACTTCAGTTTCAATCTGATCCGGACAACTCCCCTGCAGTTGTCCGTTTTTATTGACCGCCATGCCTTTTATAATAAAGTCGAATCATAAATGAAAAGGATGTGTCGATACATGAGTAATATCTTGATTTTAGGTGCAAACGGTCAGATTGCTCGGCTGGCTGAAAAACAATTGTTGGCGGAAACACCTCACCACCTGACACTGTTTCTTCGTAACGCTAGTCGAATCAGTGCGAGTGACGCAAACCGTGAAACCATCGTGGATGGCAGTGCAGATGATGTTGATCAATTAAAGAAAGCCGCCCTCGGCCAGGATATCGTTTACGCGAACCTGGCTGGGAACAATATCGAGGACCAGGCCAAGGCCGTCGTCACAGCCCTGGACGCCACTGGATCAAACGCCTGATCTGGATCTCCACGCTGGGCATCTACGATGAAGTCCCCGGCAAATTTGGCGAGTGGAACAATGCAACGTTACAGGGTTATCTGCAACGCTACGCCGCGGCTGCCAAGGTTTTAGAGGATTCTGACTTAGACTACACCCTTATCCGGCCAGCTTGGCTTACGAATAACGATGTCATCGATTACGAAACCACCCAAAAAGGCGAGCCATTTAAGTACCGAGGTCTCGCGTAAGAGCATTGCGGCCTTCGTGGTCAAGCTCATTAACGACCCAACGCAGGAAATTAAACATTCCGTTGGCGTCAACCAACCGAATACGGATGGTGACAAGCCGGCATTTTACTAACGCCTGTAAAAAATCGCTTGATACCATTTTCCAAAAGTTTAACCACAGTCTCTGTTCAATAAAAAACACACTGCTGAATGCATTCAGCAGTGTGTTTTTTTCAGCTATTTAACGTAAGTAGATGTTAATTTCGTTCGACTGAATTTTTCAAACAACAATTCGTGACTTGGCCGAAAGACATCGATCATCAGATCCACACCAATGACCAAAAAGAACAGCAAGGAAAAGCCAAACAAGCCAATGCCGATCCACTGTGATGTTAGGGACCCCGACTTGAAAAATTGATTCATAAACGCCATCACGTTCCAAACGATGATCAGGCTGTAGCCGCCCAGAAACCGGCCGATAACCTGTTGTTTAGACGCTGCATCGCCACTGCGGTCAGCAAGTTGCAAATGGACGACCCGCAGGCCAAGCGTTTTGCGCGTTACCAATTCTGGCAATAACACAACCAATGCCATGACAGCAAGTAGCACCAGTTCATCCGCGGCCTTTGGAACACCCAGAATACCCAAGACAAGTGAAACGACACCACTCACAACGGATATCTCCAGCCAATCAACAACAAACGCAGTCGCGTGACGGAAAGTGGACACTTTCTCAGCCCTCGGTTTAAGGCGTTCCATCACATGCTCAGAGGTCGGCAGGAACGGTATCGCGACCCTCGCCAGCCCGAATCCAAGAAAACCGCCAATCGTATTCATCAACAGATCATCCACATCAAACAACCGATACGGCCGCGGGTAGATGCCGTACAGACCCGACAACTGTGTCAATTCGAAGAACAAGGATAAGCAAAACGACATGAGAATCGTCTGCCACCACGACCGTTTAAAATGGGTCCGCAGGTAGAAGCCAAACGGCACAGTCAAGAAGATGTTAAAGACCGGTTGAATGACCGTTGGCGCCTTTATCGCCGGCAACCAAGTGTGGATATTTGTCAGCTGAAATGGATTATATTGCAGAAACTCGCGAATAAATAATAGCGGGTGCAAATTATACCGCGGTGTCGTCAACTTAGCGACTGACGCGATCGATGGCAACGGGAGAATAATCAAAAAATAGGCACACATCAAATAAAACACAAAACTATACAGCATCAGGATCGACCACCGAGAAATCGCGCCAAATCGGTGATAGTGCCAGAGCAGTACTGGAAACGTGATAAGCAGCGCCACAAACGGAAACGCAATGACGGCCATCTTAATATCGTAGGTGTATACAAACATAACAGTCCGTTCCTTTCAACGTCAGTACCCCCATTAAACTGAATTAATGAACGGGTGTCAATGAAAGGGCATTTCTGCAGTCACCCATTACCGTGAATTTGTGATGCCGCTTCATGCCATCGTTCAGGATAACGCTCAGCTGAAACTTGACCAACTTAAAAACGACTTAGACTGACCATTAACATGATCGAGCCGAAGTCGTTTTGAACTTACAGTTTAAAGTGCGTCATCCGCAATGTCGTCAACAAGTGATAGTGATGGAATAAAGTACATGTTCCCGTTGATCGGCGTACTGTAATCCAGCAACCGGTCGCTGTTGGTGAACATGCCCTCAAGCATCCGCCGAATAATCGCATACTCGCGCGCATACCCGATAAAGTAGGTCCCCGTCACGTTCTTCGCCGGGTCTGAAAACGGCACGTTCATCCGCACGATCTTATGCTCGATACCGTCCTTATTATCCTGAGCAACGATATTGTGGGCATTCGGCGACTTCTCCTCATCCGCTAATTCACGGTCAGAGAACTTCTTTCGGCCAATCGTTTTTTCCTGCTCCTCAGTTGGCAGTGCCTTCCACGCATCCATGTCATGGGTGTATTTCTGGGCAAAGGCGTATGAGCCGTCAATAAACTTCGGGTCCTCATCGCCGATCACCGCGTATTCTGGCGCTTGCTGAGTGCTTGGATTCTCAGTCCCATCAATGAAGCCAACAATTGCTCGGCCCTCAAAGTAGCGGAACCCATGTGTTTCATCTACAACGGACGTGACATCACGGAAGAATTCACTGAACTGATCCATGATTTCGTAAACAACGGCTTCGTTAACAGCCCGCACATGAAAGAAGAGATCCCCCGGCGTTGCTGGTGCGGTATACTTTGGTCCCTTAACTGGTTCAAAATCGACAAGTTGTTTTGGCTTGTCCGCATTTGGAAACAAATAGGTCCACGCTGCGTTACTAAAGCCAAAGGCAACGGCTAACTTTGCATCCGGATAGCGGATGTTCATGCTGTTTAAAATAGATTGGTAGTTGCCCGCAAAATCCTGTACTGCTGCCAACTCGGCATCCCGATCCTTACGATTCAATAAAAGCGTCGTAAATTCAATGTGTTGGCCAGCATCCTTATAAACGGCCTGAGTATCTGTTAAATCAATTGTCATATGCGTCTCCTCCACCTTTTGTCTAGACTGATTCTAATTTGAGTATAGCATAGCCGCGTGTTGAGGTTGTGGTTGACGCTCACTTGTTCATTGGGCAACTTTTTGAAATGGTGTTTTCTGTTGCTGACTGGTTTAAATCGTGTTCCATGCCGCTTCGTTGCGCCGTTCGGCCCTGCAGGCTGAGGTGGGGTCGCTCCGGAGCTATTGAATTCTTACCAGAAATTCAAGGATCTCCTACGTCTCCCGTGTTCGTAAGCGAGGAAAGTACCCTCGCCAACGAACACCGACACCACAGCCAGCAATGCCGACCAGCTCCACTACGCTACGATACCTGTGTTAGTCATCGTAGACGTTAAGTCTTCATAAGCGATGTCATGAAACCTGTTAACCAATCGTTACCGGGTCCAAGCACCTTGCGAGAAGCATTGCTGTCAATGGACTTACCGCAGTCGAGGGCGGATTCTCTTCGAATTCGATTTAACGCTTTTGTGATGCTTAACCGATAATAAAAAGTAGGCTCAACGTCAGTGGAATGCAGCAATTTGGCAGGTTGTCGTGGTGTCGACATCAGTTAGCGACCGTTCTTGGGTCGGTTACTGATGTGCGAGACGACTGAGATCCACTCGAGAGCTGCGCAGCAGAAATCGAGTTAGCTCAGTCGCGAGCCACTTCGACGACCTGCCAAATTGCGGAATGCAACGGACTCTCACTGGACAGTGAAAAGATCATCCACTTCCTACCGTTTTCCTTCACGCTCAACAAAAAAGACCAACACTGCCAAACCCGCCTCAGGTTTACCATTATCAGTCTTTTGCCCGCATACGCCGCGGTGATGGTGCTATTTGATGATTTCGTGGATCAGTTTAATGGGTTCTGCATGATCTGCAATCTCAATGTTGTCGTACAGTAACGTCTTAATGTCGTCAACGGACTCACGATTACTGTAAATGGTCAGCAGCGACTCGCCAGCCTTGACTGGATCGCCCACCTTTTTGTGGAGTTCGAGACCAACCGCGTAATCCAGATCGTCATCCTTTGTTTGACGACCGCCGCCAAGCAACATGCTGGCGATACCCAATTCATCAGCAGTCATCTTAGCGACAACCCCGTCCGCCTTGGCTGGCAGGTCAATCTTAAACTGTGCTTGCGGCATCAACATCGGGTCATCGACCACGTCACCGTTGCCACCCTGCGCCACGATCATCTGTCGGAAGGACTCGAGTGCCTTGCCGTTATCGATGACGGCCTGCAGCATTGCGCGGGCTTCAGCTAAGGTCTTAGCCTTCTTAGCTAAAGCAACCATCTGACTGCCAAGCGTCAACACAAGATCCGTGATATCAGCCGGACCCTCACCCTTTAAAATGCTGATAGACTCTTGAATCTCCAACGCGTTGCCGATCATGTTCCCCAGTGGCTGGTTCATATCTGAAATGACCGCCATGCAATCCATTCCTGTGTTTTGACCGATTGAAACCAGTGCCTTTGCCAGATCACGCGCCTGGTCTCCACTCTTCATGAAGGCGCCAGAACCCGTCTTCACGTCAAGGACAAGGGCATCGGTACCGGACGCAATCTTTTTACTCATGATCGAGCCCGCAATCAATGGGATAGAATCAACAGTATCCGTCACATCGCGCAGTGCATAAATTTTCTTATCAGCGGGCGCAATATTGCCCGTCGCACCGACGATGGCGAGCTTAATATCCTTGACCTGTTGTTTGAACTGGTCTTCAGTCAGCTCAACGTTAAAACCAGGGATGGCCTCGAGCTTATCCAACGTGCCGCCAGTATGACCGAGGCCGCGCCCGGAAATCATTGGAATTGGAATCCCTAAGGCAGCAATCATTGGTGCCAATGGAATGCTGGTCTTGTCGCCGACCCCACCGGTTGAGTGCTTGTCCACTTTAATTCCTGGGATGTCGGACAGATCCAACTGGTCACCAGACTTCAACATCTGCATCGCCAACTCAGCCTGTTCGCCATCTGCCATGCCGTTAAAGTAGATGGCCATTAATAATGCGCTTGTCTGGTAGTCCGGAATCGATCCATCAACCACCCCGTCCACGAAGAATTTGATCTCTTCGTTTGTTAAATCGCTTCCATTTCTCTTGTGGTCAATCACGTCGACCATTCTCATAACCGTTTCCTCCGTTAGGCTTCCTCCAGTAGCTGGTGAGCGGTATCAATGTCGGTGATCAGACAATTGGTATAGCCGCCTGTTAGGGCACCTAAAATGGCATCAAATTTACGCTTACCGCCAGCTACCAGGATCGATTTTTCTTTGTTTTTAAGGTCTTCTAATTGGACACCGACCGTTCGCCGATTAATTTCAGGTACAGCCACTCGCCCCTGTTTGTCATAGAAACGTGAGCAGATGTCGCCAATAGCACGCGACTGAATCTCCGCTTGTTCGTCGTGGGTAAAGTACCCCGTCTGAAATAACAGCGCATCATCGCGCACGGTACCGACCGTGAACAACGCCACGTTACAATCACGTCCCATATCGATCAGACGCTTGATGTGCCGGTCTTCCATCACGATGTCGTGGGTCGTTTGGTTACCAAAAATCACTGGCAGCGGCAAAACGTTCGGTGCCGTATGGAATGCCTGACTGAATTTCATTAAGATTTCTTCCCCATAAACGGGCGTTGGTGTGTACGTCACACTCCCCTTGAGCTCCACGATGCGCACGTTTTGAGCCGTCTGGTTCGTGAGATGGGCTGCCACCTGATACATTGTTTTTCCCCAGCTGACCCCGATGAGGTCGCCATCTTTAACCGTTTTAGTCAGGTAATCCGCAGTAAACTTGCCAAGTTCACTTGTCAATTCATGGTAGTCGGATGCTTTGGTGTACACCACGTGAGCTTCTTTCAGACCAAATTTTTCTTCCAGTGTTTTTTCAAGGTTCTGCACGCTTGAAATGGGTCAACGATGGTGATCTGAACGTATCCTTCATCCAATGCAAACTGGAGGAGTCGTGACACAGTTGGCCGCGAGATTGACAGTTTTTGGGCAATCTCGGCCTGACCGAGGCCTGACTCATAGTACAGTCTCGCAACCCGGATACTTTCAGCAATGCGTTTTTCACTGGCAGTCTTCTTCATCATTTGTCCTGACCTCACTTGGTTTTCTCAAAATTAGTGCATTCATTCTCCCTATCTTACCATGGTTTGACCAGTTGTCCGGACAATTATTGATCCGTGCACTTAATGGCCGTTTCTAATGAAATCTTGGCCATTTCTTTAAAGGATGTTTCCCGGTCCTCAGCAGACAAGGCTTCCCCCGTTGTCAAATTATCGCTGACTGTGTTGATCGACAGCGCCTGAACGTGGTACTTCGCAGCTAACATGTACAGGGCGGCCGTTTCCATTTCAGTGCCCAAAATCCCGTAGTCGGTCAATTGCTGATAATCGATCTCATCATTGTAGAATCGGTCAGCGCTAAAGATGTTGCCGACCTTAACGGCAACGTGGGCGTCTTGAGCGGATTGGTAAACTTTCAACAACATATCAAAGTCAGCCGTTGGGGCATAAATGACGCCCGCTTTAAACGTGTTTTGGATGATGGCTGAATCGGTGCTGGCTGACTGGGCGATTAAAATGTCACGAATCTTGATATTTTCGCCAAATCCGCCAATACTGCCGACCCGCATCAGGTGCTTGACCCCAAAGAATTTGATCAGTTCATTAGTGTAGATGGAGATCGATGGAATCCCCATCAGTGCCCTGAACAGAAACTTTATGGCCCTTATAGGTTCCGGTGTAGCCGAACGCATTTCGTACCTTATTATACTGAACCACGTTTTCCATAAAGTTCTCAGCAATGTACTTTGCGCGTAACGGATCTCCAGGCATTAAAACAGTATCTGCGATATCGCCCATTTCGGCGCCAATGTGTGTACTCATGGTTATTTCCTCCGTTCGTTTGTTAGCGGTTTCAAATTATTGTAAGTCAGCTAGGAATGATGTCCCGTACTCACCCTTTTGGACGTTGAAATTATCTAGGACAGTCGCCCCAAAATCTCCGTAAGTCTGACGAATGCCTAGGGCCTTGCCACCCTTAAAGCTTGGTGACCAAACTAATAATGGCACGTATTCACGCGTGTGGTCGGTGCCCTTAAAGCCAGGGTCGTTCCCGTGGTCAGCGGTAATGATCAGCAGGTCGTCATCCTTGAGTTTGCTCATCAGTTCGCCCAAGCGAACATCGAAGGCCATTAAGGCTTTACCGTAGCCTTCAGGATTACGACGGTGGCCGTACATGGCGTCAAAGTCCACCAGGTTCGTAAAGCTGAAGCCGTGAAAGTCTTTTTCGGCGTTTTCAATCGTCTTGTCCATCCCGTCATCGTTTGATTCAGTATGAACGCCATCCGTAATGCCATGGCCAGAGAAGATATCGTTGATCTTTCCAACGGCAAGCACGTCCAGGCCAGCTGCTTCAGCCGATCCATATCCGTTTCGTCGGTAGGTTCCAATGCAAAGTCATGACGGTTGGCAGTCCGGGTAAAGTGATCCTTATCAGGGCCAACGTATGGTCGTGCAATAATTCGGCCAATGCGGTATGGTTTGTCGATGGTAATTGACCGCGCATACTCACAGATCTTATAGAGTTCTTCGAGCGGAATCACGTCTTCATGGGCAGCAATCTGCAGCACTGAATCCCCTGATGTATAAACGATCAGGTCGCCTGTTTCCATTTGGTGCTCACCATAGTCGTGAATGACATCGGTACCGGAATATGGCTTGTTAACGATGATGTGCCGACCACTGAATTTTTCGAGCTTGTCGATCAATTCTTGTGGGAACCCTTGTGGGAAGAAGCCCAGTGGTTCTAGTACCGGCAGACCCATCATTTCCCAATGGCCGTCCATACTATCTTTACCAACGGAAATTTCATGCATCTTGCCAAAGTAGCCAGTTGGTGCCTCCGCTACCGGAACCCCCTCAATCGGGTTTTCTGGGCGAATGTTTGAGAGTCCCATTTTCTGCAGGTTCGGCACCTTAAAGTTGCCCTTGTAAAAGTCACCAATGTGGCCTAACGTATCGGCACCAACATCGCCAAAGTCCTTAGCATCGCTAGCTTCACCAATACCAACTGAGTCCGTCACAATTCCAAATACACGTTTAAACGTCATCCTGATGCGCCTCCAATTCGTCTCGTTTAATTATTCAGTCACGATCTTGACACTGGCACTGGCGCCGATTCGAGTGGCACCCGCAGCAATCATTGCTTCGGCTTCAGCCTTTGAGTGCACCCCACCAGAAGCCTTAACACCTAATCGGTCGCCGACTGTTTCACGCATTAATTTGACATCTTCAACCTTGGCACCCGCAGTTGAGAACCCAGTAGAGGTCTTCACAAAATCAGCACCGGCACTCTCAGATAATTCGCATGCGCGAACCTTTTCATCATGATCCAACAAACTCGTTTCGATGATGACCTTCAGCAACTTGCCTTCAGCATGAACAGCGTCAGCTAATGCTTTGATGTCAGCTTTAACAGCATCGTTGTGGTTAGCCTTTAATTCACCAATGTTGATAACCATGTCCAGTTCATCAGCACCATCTTTGATAGCTTGTTGGGCTTCAAAGACCTTTGATTCAGTTGACGTTGCCCCCAAAGGGAACCCGATAACCGTACAAGTGTTGACGTCTGAATCCTTCAAGCCAGCAGCCGTATGCTTGACCCAATAAGGATTGATACAAACGGAAGCAAAGTCATATTGGATGGCTTCGGCAATCGTCTTGTCTACTCGGTCTTCAGTGGCGTCTGCTGCTAATAAGGTGTGGTCGATGTATTTTGCTAATTTCATGGTGGATTCTCCTTTTTATTAAACCGTTTTACTTTTGTAACCGTTTACATAATAGCATGTGGTTGCACATTTGTAAATACGTGGTATGAAATTATGTAACATGATTGATGGGGTGAACTAGAGATAATGCTGGGGTTGTTTGGGGTGGATGGCGGTGAGAAAGT
>NZ_BBAG01000030.1 GCF_001311135.1 Secundilactobacillus paracollinoides DSM 15502 = JCM 11969 | reverse complement strand
CGTCATCCCGATGATGCCGGCGACTTTCTTGTTCCGAGCGGCCACGTGGTAGGTTTCCATCCCACCGGCTGAGAGCCCATAGAGGAAAATTGGCCGGTCATCCTTGGCAAGTTCAGCATCAATGAGGTCGCTGCCGCACTGTACCCAGTCGTCGTATGAAATGATCGTGTGGGGTGCCACATCCGTCACGCCATAGGTTGGCATATCCACCGCAATCGTTTCATAACCGTCTTGTGCCAGTGGCCCGCCAACAATCATGGAAATTTGGCGGCCGTTGGTGCCGACGCCGTGGAACTCGATGATCTTGGCTTTTGCGTCTGGGTTGCGGAAGGTATCCAAGTGCACTTGGTTGCCGTGCCAGTTCCAGTTTTCTTCTACTGGTTTGTAGTTTTCTGTGTAGTGGTATTGTTCTGGTAAGAAAGATTGAACGTCGCGCCATGCTTGTTGGTTTTCGTAAGTTGTCATTGTAATGACCTCCTGTATTTGTGTATGTCTATAATTTAACAGGGAATTGACGATACCGCGTTGACCTATGTTAACGGTTTGGCATCTTTTTGACGAATTAGGTTTAGCAGCTGTATTTTCAGTGCTGAATTGTTGTAAAAAAGCATCCTAAAAAGCCGTCATATCAGTAGTTAGTGATATGACGGCTTTTTAATTATTTTATTTTTGCGCTCTCATGTCCTCGAGACTAAACGTGCTACAGAAGGGCAAGGAGTTGCACACAAGGGGACTTTGACCATCAAAGCCAAGCTCGGACTTCGACCATCAAAGCCCCCTTGTGCTCCACTCCTAAACGTCCTTCTTCCGCACTCTACAAATGGATCTGCCCCATCACCAACATAGTGACTGTAATAACAGCCCCACTGCAGATAAGGATGGTGGCTGACCATTCGTGCTTCGTCAGTAACCGATTTTCGTTTTGTTTCTTCGTATACATGTAAAGAATAATACCGGGAATATAAACGACCAGGCACACAAACAGGTATTGCAATCCCGCAAGCGTGATTGCGACAACTTCAAAGACTAGCGTGAAGATGCCGACCCACAGCTGCAGAATATTGCCCTTTGTTGCGCGATTCTGCCAGGAATACTTGATCTGGTACGCCGCGACGATGATGTAACACACCACAATGGCCGCCGTACACAGACTGTAAGCAAACTCGTAGGCCTTCTCCGCAAAAATTAGCATGATCATGAACGCTTGCACCATGCAGGCGGTGGTCATCAGGGCCAATGTTGGCACCCCGTGCTTGTTTTCCTTGGCAAATCGTTTGGGCAACAATCCCTGTTCAGCCATTAACCGCATCGTTTCAGCCGGCAGCATTGTCCAGGATAACCACGCACCCATGATGGAGATAAACAGGCCGATACTAATAAACGCACCGCCCCACGGCCCCACCATGTGCTGGAACATGTAAACCATGGCCGGCTGTTTCAGCTGAATCAACTCAGCGCGGGTCATGTAGCCATACGGTAGAATGGACGCCAGCACGTAGATCAAAATCAGGCATGCCACCCCAATGACAGTAGCGTGCCCTGCCGTTTTACGATATTTTGCCCGCGACGACAGCACCGTGGCACCTTCGATTCCGACGAAGACCCGCATCATGATCATCATACACTGCTTGATCTGGCCGCCAACGCTCGCAATGGTAACGGGTGCGGTCATGTTGCCCCAAAATTGGGCAGTGAACACGTGGCCCTTAAACAGAATGGCGGCGACGACAATAAACGTGAAAATTGGAATCAGTTTACAAATGGTAATGACGGCGTTCATCAGCGCCGCGCTTTCGATTCCGTGGTTGACCAACAACGTGAGGCTCCAAGCAAGAATACTGGCGACCAGAATTGAAATCGGACTGTTATCCTTTGAAAACACCGGGAAAAAGTAGCCCAGCGCGCTCATACAGACAGTCGCAAACGCCACGTTTCCAAGCCAGGATGACATCCAATAGCCCGAGCCGCTGATGAAGCCGACAAACGGGCCGAAGCCTTCCTTACCATACGCAAAGATACCTTCCAAGTCAGACCGTTTCGTCAACAGGTTATTAAAACAACTGGCCAACATCATCACCACAAAGCCGACGATCAGCCATGAGATCAAGGCAGCTCCCGGAGAAGCGGCGGCCAGGTCAGAGCTTAACGCAAAGATTCCCGAGCCGATGGCGGTCGTGACCACCAGTGCAGTCAGGGCGGCACCGTTGATTTTTTTTGGTTGAGTTGCCATTGTTTTCCCTCATTCCTTTTAGTTGGGTGTGTTCAGCCACTAATGAATCCGTTTTCATCTATACTATAATAGTAGTGTACCGAATAAACATTAATAATCTGTGGCAATTTTGTGAAAAATTTCCGAAACTTTTAAGGTGATGAAAGCAAGTGGTTATAAATTGCATAGCGACTTCTTCAAGCTAGATAGCCCGCATAAAACACCCATTTTCATGAAATTTAAACGGTGTCTAATTTAACCTGCTAAAGATACCTGTCTACACTGCGCACTCCTGTACTCAAGCCGAAACGTGCTACACGGGGCAAGGAGTTGCACCTAGGAGACTTCGACCACCAAAGCCAAACCCGGGTTTGGTGGTCGAAGTCTCCTAGGCTCCACTCCTTAACCGCCCCTGGTTTCACACTCTACAAAAAATAAGTCCCGGCTTTGTCAGCCAAGACTTATTTATTTTACTCTTTTTTGACCAAATGCATAGTATCAATTGGGACAAAAGCAATTCGGTGATTGTAATAGACTGGTAGTACCGTTGCCCAGTGAACGATGCCTGAAATTGGCCATTAGTGTCACGACTTTCAAGCTGTGACACAAGCGGGCCAGCAACGTACTGCTCCTCAGCAGCCAACGTTGCAATCGGCTTGGCAGCTGCACTGGTCATGCCAAAAATGGGTGTGTGCGGGCTGTTCGGGGCAATGACCTCACCCTGACACCCCTGCAGAATCGTGTGCTCCGGATCATGACACCAGCCTTTCACACCGTTATACCAAATCGCGACCCACTCACCCGACCGCTCAGCACAGACGTACCGTTGCCCATAAGACAACTGATGCGTCCACGCAGGTAACGACTCACTAGTTAGCAATTCGGCACCAGTATCGGGCGATTGGTATAGGTCAGCCACGTTCACACACACGACCACGGGTTCGCCGATTTGCGGCGTTCCAAGTGAGATAACCGGGGCCCATAATCCTTCATTAATCCCTGCCAGTCAAAATAACGGCCAGGGTCTTGGTGCATCGCCAACTGACCATCAGGTGTTGCCGCACACAGATTATCGTGACCTAACAGGTGGTCGCGGTCCAGCGGCACATGAAACGTTTGGCTGAGCTGGGCAACCACGGTGGCCAGACTGCGCAACATCGTTTCGGTAAACGACTCTGGCTCACCAACGTAGGCTTCCTGCTCAATGCCCACTGAGCGGCAATTCAGCTCCCAATTACCCGCGTGCCAGGCGACATTTTCTGGTGCCACCATCCGCGTCACCAAGCCATCCGCTCCGCGAATCACGTCGTGGGCGCTCACCTCGTGGTCTTCCTGAAACCGTCGCACCGTGTCCAGGTACGACAGCTCCGTTGAATGGATCACGATATGGGTCACCGGCACATCGTCGGGCCGGTTTGCTTGCGTATAGTTCGATACTGCAGCCGAAACCTCGTTAGTCTGCATGGATCTCATCCAAATTAATCGTTGCCGTCAGCGTTGGTGCTGCCAATCGTGCAACGTAGACCGTCAGTTCAGTGGCTGCGGGATGTTTGAGCTTCAGCGCCTTCACATCCAAAATGATCCGGCCCTGGTCGTCAACATCCGCATAGTAGATATGCTGGTTGGCAAGACTGGCCTTGTTGCCGTCATCGTTGAAGCAGTAGGCAACGGTCATCGTCTCTTCGTCAAAATGAGACGTTTTTTCGTACTGGGTCGGTGTTAGCGGCCGCAGATTATCGTTTTCGCAAACGGTATAGTGCTGCAGGTCATCGTCTGGTAACAGCGTCACCGTGATCCGTGACGGCTGCATCAAGCGCTCATATCCCGGATAGTTTTCTTCAATGATGTACGCCACGCGTGACGCCCAAGCTTTGGAGAATTGGTCTAGGCGGTAGAACCGTTTAGCTGTCGCGTCGTCATCCGCATACGAATCATTGACAGCAACGTAGTCCACACCGTCAATTTTCGTAAACCCAGTGACCAGCAACAAATGACCGTAAGTGCTGCCCGGCGTCCCTTTGACGTATGGCAGATCCGTTTGGTTCGGATCATTCGTGTACTGCACGCTGACACCGACTGGATAGCCATCAGCAATCAGGTGTCGCAGACCATTCATCGTGGTAAACGCGGTATAGGCGTGGTACCCGAGACTCCCAGCTAACGCCGTGCTAAACGACCAGTTGCCAAACCCATCGTAGGTCTCATCATAGTTCCGTAAGGCGGCTTCTTCGGGTAAAATATCTGCATTTTGCCGGTTAACAGCCATCGAAACTGTTGTTGGACTGCAGATCCCCGGCGCCAATTTAGGGTCACGGATCTCTTGCGAGTACGCAGGTGCCGAGATGACCTTATCCAGTTCGATTGGGTGGTCATCCGCCGTTAAATCGCGGTTCAACGGCTTCACACTGGCTGCCAGCAATTTCAACACCGGCGTCTGGGTGGCATCGTCAGAATGCAGTTTAACGCGCAGCCGAACTTCGGTTGCCGTCCCCGACGTTGTGAGTGTATCCGTGTCAAGACTTGCTAACGGGTCGATCGTGTCTTCCACAGCGCTCGCACTCGGTTGGCTGGCTGACCAATGCCCCAAGAATGCCACTTCGACCATTCGCCATCCACTAAGACCTGCGCAGAGACGTCCACACTGGTACCCCGTGGGGTCAGCGCGTTCCAGGAAACGACAAGCGTTTTAAAACTGGTCAGTTTAAACGCCGGGGTTAACAGGATGCCTTCTGCCACATAGGCATCATCGTGCTGTTCGAGCACGAGGGCACTGTTATCGGCAGCCGCATAGGACAGCTGTTTGCCAAACCGTTGCAGATCAACGGCTGAAAAATCGTCAAAAATTCGGGTGTTGCTCAAGCGTTCTGGTGCCAGAACGTCGGTATTCTTCTTATAGTAAAAGGCAACTGCACCGGCCGCTAAACCAAGCGCTGTGCCCAAGATAAATTGTGATAGTTTCATCAGGGGATTCCCTCTCTTCCGTTGGATCCGTTCAAAGATTCCGCGGCCCACTCGTTTAGATACAATCATGGGCGTGATAATAGACATTTTTCGTGATTTGTTGGTAAAAGTATACCATGGATGCGCATGAGGCGCACGACCCTGATAAGCGACAACGGTCGTCGCATCGCTGTTGGAAGCGGATAATAAGCCTGTAATCCAACAACGATGGCCTAGGTAGATGACTGTTTTGTAACAGGTCGCTTACTAAGAGTTAACAGAATACACCATCACTAGGTGAATGACCAGTAACTATCTCGATTTAAGAAAAAATTTGACTGAAGCCAAACGCCCACCGCACTAGCACTTGAGATTAATCATTTCTCATATTTTCTAATCTTTTTGCCATTTAGCTGTTGACACCTTCCAAAACAGGGTGTAAATTAATGCCAATCATTAAATTTGAATGAAAGGCGTTGACGAGAAACATCAATTCCGTTTCGTAGTTAGAGAGCTGCTGGGTGGTGAAAAGCAGTCTACGAACGCAACCGATGATCATCTCCGAGCTGCGTGCCGAACCCGTTGAATCGGAAGTAGAACACGTTGGGTGCACCCATTATCGTGCCAAGCGTATCGCAGCAATGCCGTACGTGAGAGGTAATTTCAGTCCTGAAATTATAAATTAAGGTGGTACCACGTGAAAGCGTCCTTACTTGCAACTCGTTTGCATTTAAGGGCGCTTTTTCGTCATTCAAATTCAATTTACATAACTTAAGGTGGTGAGGAAAAATGGAAGATGGCATTATGGTCTCAGACGACAAAAGCGACATTCAGATTATGAGCAACACACACATAGTACCAGCGTTAACACATAGTATCCGTCACAACACATATCGTTTTCAACAATCACATAGCGCACCAACACATATCGTTAATGAAGTGTCATTTCTCATAAAACTCGCCACAACATATCAATCCTGAATCGTTTTCGGGACACCGGCGAGTCACACATAGCAGCACATAGAACATTGTTAGCACACTAAATTTTAGACACATACCATACGGAGGTCTCGCCCATGAGTGAACAAGTATTAAACAAACAACAATTATCAGAAACTGAAGCAACCGTCGCCAACCAATTATTCGATGCCTACACGACCCACAAGTCATTAACCATGGCTGACTTCGACGGTCAACTCACCGATGAGGATAGCGCCTACCGCGTTCAACGACAACTGACTGCATTAAAAAACGAGACGGTCGGCGGCTACAAAGTATCCTTAACCAGCAAACAAACGCAAGACATGTTTGACTCCGACAGCCCACTATACGGCGCTCAGGTTGCCAGCCACTTCGTACAATCGCCCGTCACTGTTGATGCCGACCAAGTCATGGATCCCTTAGCCGAAGTAGAAATGCTCTTCACGGCAAAAGAAGACTTATCAGCCAACGATTCATTAGAAGACCTCATGCGTAAAACAAAGGTTGCCCCAGCCGTTGAAGTCCCCGATTCACGTTTTGCCGACTGGTTCCCAAGCCTCTCTAAGTACCTCGTGATGGCGGACGCCGCTGTTGGTGGCTACGTCGCTTATGGCACTTAGGTAGATACTAATGCGTTATTTGAATCAGTTGATGATCTCGCAAACGTCCATTGTGAACTCTTCCATGATGGGAAGAAATTGAAGGACGGCGCTTCCTCAGAAGTTCTCGGTAACCCGTTGAAGTCCTTGAAGTGGTTAGTGGAGAAATTGGAGTCACAGGGAATGCCGCTCAAAGCTGGTCAACGTGTTTCCAGTGGGACGTTCCTGTTGCCAGAATCATTGACTAAGGGCGAATGGAAAGCCACCTTTGATAAGGGGCTTAGCAACGTGATGTTGCATGTTAACCGTTAGTTTATTGAGTTGAGCTTTGTTTCGTCATTAATGAAAACCCTCCTTTAAAGAAATTTGAGTAGTTCACACATACTATGGAAAACAGCTCTGAGCGATTAGTCGCGGGGCTGTTTTTTGATTGGCGGGTTAGAATCTTCTTTTGTTCATGTTGCATATCAGAAGATAATTTCTTAGCCGCTTTTTACTCCAAGGCTTTGGTTTACTAGCTTATAGGGTTTTGAAGGCAGCTGTCTTCTACTCCTACATAGCCTAAACGCGCTCCCGAAGCAAGGAGCTGCACCTAAGGGGACTTCGACACAAAGGCCAAGCCCGGGCCTTTATGTCAAAGTCCCCTTAGGCTCCGCTCCTTAACCGCCCTTCCTCCGCGCTCTATACTTTATTAAAACTTTCTGTTAAACTAAGAAAAGTCACAATGTTACGTTACATAACATGATTAAGGAGGCAAACTATTCATGAAACGCACATTTTGGGGTGTTGTTGCTGCCCTTTCTGTTTTTTTCGCGTGTCTTTTGACATTTAATCTTTCGCCAACGCCTGCCAAGCCGAGACGACCTACACCATTGGGACCGACGTCACCTTTCCCCCGTTTGAATTTGCGAACAAGCAAAACAAATACGTCGGGATCGACATGGACCTGATGCGTGCCATTGCCAAGGATCAAGGTTCAAAGTTCAGATCAAACCGGTGGGCTTCAACGCCGCCGTTCAGGCTGTGCAGTCTGGCCAGCTGGACGGGGTCATTGCCGGGATGAGTATCACTAAGGAACGGGAAGCTACGTTTGACTTCTCCAAACCCTACTTTACTTCTGGCGTTGTCATGGCCGTTGCTAAGAACAGTAAGGTTACCAAGCTCAGTCAGTTACGCGGCAAGAAGGTTGCTGTTAAGACCGGGACTTCCGGCGCCGACTACGCTAACAGCATCAAAAATAAGTACGGCTTTAAAGTCGTCACGTTTGACGACTCTAATAATATGTATGAAGATGTGACCACTGGTAACTCAATTGCCTGTTTCGAAGACTCGCCCGTCATGCGTTACGGGATCAAGCAAGGCACTCAACTTAAAATCGTCACGAAACCTGCTGAAAACGGTTCTTATGGGTTTGCCGTCGAAAAGGGGCACAACCAAAAATTGTTGAAGTCCTTCAATAAAGGTCTCGCCGATCTAAAAGCCAATGGTCAATATAAGAAGATCACTGAGAAATACTTAGGCAAGGACGCCTCCAAGGATAGCGACAGCACCTCCGACCGCAGTTTCATCGGGTTGATCAAACAAAATAAATCAGCTCTCTGGACAGGGTTCAAGGAAACGCTGTGGTTAACCGTTGTTTCTATTATATTTGCCACGATTTTCGGGGTCCTCGTCGGCCTCATGGGTGTTTTCCCAAATAAGTTCCTAAACGGCCTATCAACCACCTTAATTTACATTTTCCGTGGGTTGCCGCTGTTGGTTCTGGCGCTGTTCATCTATACCGGTATTCCAAGTTTGACTGGCCAGAAGATTCCAGCATTCGTTGCTGGGATCATCACGCTGATGTTTAACGAAGGGGCCTACATTGCAGCCTTCGTTAAGGGTGGCATTAACGCCGTCGACTCCGGTCAAATGGAAGCAGTCCGTAGCCTCGGATTGCCGTTTGGTCGCGCCATGCGCAAAGTCATTTTGCCACAAGGCATTCGAATCATGATTCCATCGTTTATCAACCAATTCATCATTACACTGAAGGATACCTCGATTCTCTCCATCATTGGCATTCTTGAACTGACGCAGACCGGGAAGATCATCATCGCTCGAAATCTTGAAGGCTTCAAAGTTTGGACGATCATCGCCATCATTTACCTGGTCATCATTACCCTCCTGACATGGCTGTCTAATTGGGTTCAGAAAAGGAGTAAGCTATGAGCACACGATTAAAAGTAACGGATCTCGTTAAAACATACGGTGATAATGAAGTGCTGAAGGGCATCAACCTGTAAGTGGAAAACAACGAAGTGGTCGTCATTATCGGCCCTTCTGGTTCCGGGAAAAGTACCCTGTTACGGACGTTAAACAAGTTGGAAGCCCCAACGTCTGGCTCAATCGTCATCGACGGCTACGACATTGCGGACTCAAAAACGGATATCAATAAGGTGCGTGAAAACATCGGCATGGTGTTCCAACACTTTAACCTGTTTAATAATTTAACGGTTGGCGAAAACATCATGTTGGCGCCAACGGAACTGAAGAAATCGGATAAGGCCGGTGCCGAAAAACAAGCCAAGCACCTGTTGGCAACGGTTGGTCTGGAGGAGAAATTCGACGCTCGCGTGCAATCCCTCTCCGGTGGCCAGCAACAACGAGTGGCCATTGCCCGGGCACTCGCGATGAACCCAGACATCATGCTGTTTGACGAACCAACCTCAGCCCTGGACCCCGAAATGGTCGGTGATGTGTTGGCCGTTATGAAGACGCTGGCAAAGCAGGGCATGACCATGATCGTCGTGACCCACGAAATGGGCTTTGCAAAGGAAGTGGCCGACCGGGTCGTCTTTGTGGATGACGGGAATATTCAGGAACAAGGGACGCCAGAAGAGGTGTTTGACCACCCGAAGAATCCGCGGTTGCAGGATTTCTTGAATAAGGTGTTGAATGTATAAGAGAGTGGAACAAACCGGTTAAAGACTGGAGCAGAAGCGGACGATGTTATAAAATCCCGGGTTTGGATTTTGTAACATCGTCCGCTTCTGTGCAAGTCTTTGGTTTGTGCAACTCGTTTCGGCACGGTAGCCTAGAGAGTGCAAGAGTGCGGAAGGAGGCGGTTAAGGAGTGGAGCCTAAGTGACTTTCGGTTTAAAATCCCGGGTTTGGATTTTGAACCGGAAGTCACTTAGGTGCAACTCCTTGCCTCCTGGAACACGTTTCGGCAATGTGTGATTACCCCACGTTGCAAGAAATATTCAGTAAACTAATCTCCCAAAAATCACCCTCTACATTCTCGTAGTTGGGTGATTTTTATTGTCTTAAATGGGAATCGCAATTTACTATACTTTTTAAGTCCAGCTAATAGAGACTCTTTTTCAACCCTACAATCCCTACAATTGTCACTATGGATGGTAATACTTCATAAGTGATGTCCTGATACCTGTCAATCAATTGTTAACCTTAACTGGCACACCATGAGAAGCATTGCTGTCAATGTCCGCATTAGCAGTCAAGGGCGGATTCTTTGCAAACCTGATTTAACGCCATTTTGATGCTTATTTATCGGTAACAAGTGAGCTCAACGTCAGTGTAATGGCCCAATTCGGCAGGTTGTCATGGTGTCGACATCAGTTGGCGACCGTACTTTGGTCGGTTACTGATGTGCGAGGCGACTGAGATCCACTCGAGAGCTGCGCAGCAGAAATCGAGTTAGCTCAGTCGCGAGCCACTACGACGGCCTGCCGAATTGCGGAATGCAGCGGACTAACCCACAAAGTATTGAACTTACGACCCTTGTTTCCAACCATAAAGAAACATAAAAAAACGACCAAGACTGGCAACCGCCAATCAGGGTCGTTTTAAATTACTTCGTTTCAATCAAGGCTTCGGGATGGTCAATAATCGCAACGTTGGTGTCTAAAACGCCAACCGCTGACGATAACTGAATCAAGCCAAAGTGGCTCAACGCAAGCTTTGGGGCTTCATTTAAATAGCTATCTGCATAGCCCTTGATGTGGACTTGGCCAACCGGACTGTCGAGGGTCTCATCATAGACTGGATCCACAGCGTCCTTGTTGACGATGAGAAAACGGAAACTGACTTCCAGTGAGCAGACACCCACCTTGGAGTATGGTCCAACCCCATCGTCAAAATCAAGAATTAACCGGTCATCCGATGTCAGCCGGTTCTTCAATCGGGTTTGGACACCCTGTGTCATTTCTAAGTTTGTCATCAGCGATTCCCCCTTTGATTCATACATTTTGCCACGTTTATGCCCAAGTGTAAATTAAGTTGCTCTGGCTTCTGAGCTGTGGTGTAATAGGGATAGTGAACCTTAATTGAAACGACGAGGTTGTTATCGGTTACATGACAAATTCACTTATTTTGCACACCCTACTATAGAAAGAAGTATCCTCATGAAATTATCTGTCCTGGGTCCGCTGGCACCTTCACGGACGCAGCCTCACAAGTTTTTAGTGCGCGCCATCCCGAACTTAACATTGCGCCTGACTACCACCCGACCTTTGACCTGGTCTACAATTCGGTCGCGCCGGATGGACTAGGTCTGTTACCACTAGAAAACCAGTTAGATGGCTTCGTGTTGGCAACCCTGCAACGCCTACAATCCGCTGATGTCACTGAACTCGGCGAAGTCACCGTCCCCGTCAACTTCGGTCTCGCAGCCAGGGTCGACGACATGGCGAAAATCAAACGCATTTTCGTCCAATTTAAAACGGAGGGGCAATGTCAGAACTTGTTGGCTAACCTGCCCCAGGCGGAAATTATCACGACTTCCTCCAACATGACCTCGCTGGAAAAACTCCAAGCTGGTGATACTGGTGACGCAGCCATTGTGCCGCAATCCCAAATGGCAGCCCTGGATTTTCCACTTTTGCAGGATAACGTGGCCGACCAGGATGATAACGCCACCCGCTTTATCATTTTTAAGAAGGAACCGGCTTCCCTCACCGCACCTGATGGCACTGAAGCGCCGACGACAGCCTTCAAATTTCCGATGTTCGTGACACCGCCAACCGAACAACCAGGCGTCCTGCGGGAAATTTTGACCCACTTGGCGGATGCTGGCCTGAACTTGGTCACCATCATGTCATTGCCAACGCGGCAAAAGATTGGTATTTATTCGTTCTACATCGAAGTCTCCGGGACGTTTGCCCAAAAGGCCCTTTTATTTGAGACAATTGGTCAAATGGCAGCAGCGTACACAGTGCATCCGTTAGGGTTTTACGCGTTATAATCAAAATCAAATAGGACGGCCACGTGATTGCGAGGCCGTCCTATTGTGGTTCTAAAGGAGGTATTCAATTAACTGGTAACGCGTTTATCGGATGGGACACGCGCTAAAGGCTGGCTAACACCCGAAACCGGGAGGCAATCACCGAAACTAACTGAATGGCAGACAGTTAGCGGCAGCATCGTGACACCCTAGCTTCGGCATCCCATAGCGGTCATTCACCCGGACCTAACAGCTTATGCTTTCAAAGCAGCAGCGGTCTTCTCGGCAGCGTCGTCTCGCGCCTTCTTTTCGTTGGCCCGGTGGTATTCAGACAAGTGAACCAGGTTGGTTAAGAAAATGTGGGTGTGCGCTTCGTAATGATGCTCGCGACCGAGTTCAGCAATGTACCCGTTGATGTAATCAACTTCCGTTGGGCGGTCATGGATCATATCCTGATACATCGATGGGTAATGTAATGGCATGTCGATCCGGGTATTGTGGTCCAATGCGGCCATTTCCTCATCACGGGTCGATACCAGCGTAATGCCGGCACGCTCGCAAATATCGTAGGCTTCGTCGATCAGTTGACGGCCGAGGTCATACGCTTTGTCGAAGTTCCCAAACTCACCCATTTGGATTTCAAATAAGGTACAAAGCGTGTTGATAACAGAGTTGAAAATAACTTTGGTCATCAGTGTCCCCTTGAAGTTGGTCGTCAACGTTGGGTGCATTTGCGCTTTATCCAGTTCATCAAATAACCGGTGTGTCATTTCATCAGGCTTTTCAGTCAGGTTCGCCATGTTCATCTTACCTGCACCGCGCTTGCCCATGAAATCAACGTCGCCAGGGCCGTTCAAAACGGTGGCAATCAATGCGGTTCCGGCAATGATCTTGTCGTCAGCAAAGTACTGCTGCAACTTTTCAATGTGCCCCATCCCATTCATGCAGGTAAACGCGTACTGGTTTGGTTTGAAGAAGTGCGCACACCGCTTCAAGAAATCGGCCAACTGCATCTGCTTCGTAAAGAAGATGTACATATCAGGATCATCATCGTAGGTCTCAGGCGTCTCTAATTTAATTTCGGTCAAATGGCGATCTTCATGGTCGCGGGAAACGTAAACGCCGCCCTGTTCGCGAATCTTGTCAATATGTGGTTGCCAGGTATCGATAAAGGTAACGTCATTGCCAGCCTCCTGTAACAAAATTCCGTAACGTAAACCCATTGCACCGGCACCGATCATTGCAAATTTCATAAAAGATCACACTCCATTTTTTATTTTTTTGATGAGAAAAAGCGCCCTTAATCAGCATTTCTGCTAACTAAGGGCGCTTCTGCGCTGTACCACCTTTGTTCGCGACATCTTCACAGACGTCACCTTTTCGCGTACGGCCCCGGGGCGATACGCTAGTACTGTAAGGGGTACGACCCATGGACACTCAATCTTCGCATCCACTGCTCAGCGGTTACTTTCGGTTTAACTTGGCGGTCCCTTCTCACTTAACGGGATTCACTGACGTCGCGGTTAAACGTACTCTCTGCTTCATAGCATTTATTTTTCTCATCATTTGTTAATGTGGCTTTAATTTAATCCTAAATCCGATTTTCGTCAACCCTTTTTGCGAAACTTTTTTAAAATTAGATTAGAATTTCCTCGTAAAATAGCTTAACGAAGCGGTTTAACCATGTTAGTCCAAATTTCACCAGCGTGGTCTGAATCAGCCACCCCATCATTGTGAAACCCATTTTGTTCGTAAAATGGGACTAGCCGGTCTAAGCAAGTGAGCGAAATCGTTTCACGCTGGGCTTTGCGTGCGACAGCTTCGAGGGCAGCCAGCAGCTGACTGCCAAGATGTTGATGCTGCGCAGTGGGTGCCACGGCCAGCGATAACACAAGTTGGTTGCCACCAGTTGCCGGGTTTGGCGTTGAAGTTTCGTACATGGCGTCCAAAACGTACGGACTGTCAGCAGCTGGGCCAACAATGAATCCTTGCACGGTATTCGCCTCATCTCGCGCAACGAGGAAGGTATCCGCTAAGTTCGCGATTCGTGTTTTAAACGCAGCTGGCGTCCCCGCCTCTTCAGGCGTAAAACCCGCACGTTCGATAGCGACAATTTGATCTAAGTCAGTTGGTGTTACTGGTTCGATTTTCATTTGGTGATTTCCTCTCTTATGATGATTTGGTTTAATAATGTGCTGAATGTCGCGTCGTTGCGATAATTGAAAAAGTCATTATAAGTGGTAAGTCTTGATAAGTGATGTCATGGTATCTGCTAATCAAGCATTGGCGATAACTCTCATATTGTGGGAAGCGTTGCTATCAATGGCCTTACTAGCAGTCGAGGGCGGATTCTCCGCAAGCCTGGCTTAACGCCATTATGATGCTTAACCAGTGGTAAAAAGGTAGCTCAACATCAGTGGAATGGCGTAATTTGGCACGGCGCTGAAGTGGCTCGCGATGAAGCTAATTCGATTTCCACTGCGTGTCTCTCGAATGGATCTTCATCGTCTCGCACATCAGTAACCGACCAAAGTACGGTCGCTAACTGATGTCGACACCACAGCACCGTGCCAAATTGCAGAATGTAACGAACTATCTCTAAACGTAGAAGTCTACAGATCATGATGCTTTCGAAGATACCACAGCAGGCCAATAATCGGCACCACTGATAGCACAATGGAGAATTCCCAGCCCCAAGACACTTTAGTCAGTGGCAGGCCCATGTTCATCCCCCAAAAGCCAGAAATAATGGGTGGGAATGCCAGGGCTAGTGTCCAGACCGTCAGCAGTCGCATGGTGTTGTTCAGGCTGTTATCCAAAATATTACTGTAACTGGTTGACAGTTTTTCAACCACCTCAGCCGCAATATCAGCTAGCGATTGACTTTGCTCAACTTCAACCAACAGATCGTTTAAGTGTTGCGTCTCATGCTTATCTAATTGTAACGGATCATCATCCGCATCCGACATCACCTGAATCTGGCGAATGGCTAACACATTATTGTGCGCAGCTGTTTTCAAATAGACCAATGTTTTATCTAAATTTGTCAGCTGAGAAATTTGGTCGTTCGTTGGTCGCCGATGATAATTTTCCAAGTTCGACTGAATTTCATCTAATTTATCAATTCGGTCAGCGTAGCCATCGTTGAGTCTGAATAATAATTCAAGAATAAGCGTCAAACAAGTGCCTCGTGTTGATGTTCACGGTGGATTTTAACAATTTCAGTCATTAAATTAGCCACGTATTTCGTTTCCTTTTGCACAACTGTCATGACCATCTTATCCTTAAACAAAAAGGCCACGGGGATGGTCTCCTCTTCACCAATAATGCTGTCATCGCCGTCATGTCGGTTAATGGCGCGAAAAATCAGCAACCCAGTTTGCCGGTCCGCGTCGTAATTGAACCGGGCGCGCTCACGGCGGTCTTTAATGTAAGAAATATAACGCGGTGTTACCTTATAAGTTTGATTTAACGCCCTTAAATCAGCCTCATCAGGCTCATTCACAGCGACCCACGTGAGGTCGTTCCAGAGTGGAAATGTCTTGATCATTTGCGGCCATCCTTTTTAAAAATTTGCGCTCAGCGCGTTTTTCGTGTAGCATTATTCTCATGCTAAGTTAATAAAATGGGGTTTGGCTCAGTATAGTCTATTATCGTTATCATATTATAACACGGTCATGCACTTATATTTTTCCATGGTCGACACCTCAGTGTTAACTAGCACTTTATGTGAAAGGGATTAGAAATTATGAAACGTAAGTTAAGTGCCCGTCAGATGCAAATGATTGCGCTGGGCGGGACCATCGGTGTGGGGCTGTTCATGGGTTCCACTTCAACCATTAAATGGACTGGGCCATCAGTTTTGATTGCCTACGCCATTGCCGGTCTTTTCCTCTACATGATCATGCGTGCGTTGGGCGAAATGCTCTACGTTGATCCGGATACCGGTTCTTTTTCCAAATTTGCCACGGAGTATATTCACCCATTAGCTGGTTTTTTAACCGCTTGGAGCAACATCTTCCAATTCGTTATCGTTGGGATGAGTGAAATGATTGCCATTGGCGGTTACTTCGATTACTGGTGGCCGCATTTACCCGACTGGATCCCCGGTCTGGTGGCCATCACCTTCCTGTGTCTCGCCAACCTGATCTCCGTTAAGATGTTTGGGGAACTTGAATTCTGGTTTGCCCTCATTAAGGTCGTGACCATTATTCTGATGATCATCATCGGTCTCGGCCTCATCATCTTTGGTATTGGGAACCACTTCCACCCAATCGGAATCAGCAATATGTGGACGCACGGGTTCTTCACTGGCGGTTTCAAGGGCTTCATCTTCGCCCTCGCCATTGTGTTGGCGTCCTACCAAGGTATCGAACTGATCGGGGTTACCGCTGGGGAAGCTGAAAACCCACGCGAAACGTTGGTTAAAGCCATCCGTTCAACGGTATTCCGGATTCTAATTTTCTACATCGGTGCCATCTTTGTTATCTTGAGCATCTATCCGTGGAACGAGCTGGATAATGTCGGCTCCCCATTCGTTGAAACGTTTGCTAAAATCGGTATCACTGCCGCGGCTCCATCATCAACTTCGTGGTCATTACCGCTGCCCTGTCAGGGTCTAACTCTGGGATCTACAGTGCCAGCCGGATGTCTTACACGCTGGCCAACAACGGTCAGTTACCAAAACGGTTCCTGAAGTTAAACCGCCACGGTGTGCCATTCTACTCAGTCATTGCCATTTCCTTTGGGATCTTCCTTGGGGTCGTGCTGAACTTCGTGCTTCCGCTCTTCTATAAGGGTGCCAGCAACATTTTCATCATGGTCTACAGTTCAAGTGTCCTGCCAGGATGATTCCGTGGTTTGTCATTTTGATCAGTCAAATTGAGTTTAGAAAACAGCACAAGGACCAGATGAAAGACCATCCGTTCAAGATGCCGTTCTCACCATATTCAAATTACATCACCTTGTTCTTCCTCTTGTTGACACTCGTCTTCATGTTCATCAACCCAGAAACAAGAATTTCAATCTGGGTCGGCGTGATCTTCCTTGTGATTATGACGCTGATTTACTTCCTGAAGTTTCATGGGAAGGTGAAAACGGATTAGAGAGTGGAAGAGTGTGGAAGGAGGCGGTTAAGGAGTGGAGCCTAAGTGACTTTCGGTTTAAAATCCCGGGTTTGGATTTGAACCGGAAGTCGCTTAGGTGCAACTCCTTGCCTCCTGGAACACGTTTCGGCAATGTAAAATCGCCCCACGTCGCAAGAAATATTCAGTAACTTAAACGCACAAAAAACAAAAAAATCACCCACTACATTCTCGTAGTTGGGTGATTTTTATCGTCTTAAATGGGAACACAACTTACCATATTTATTAAAGCCTGCTAATTGAGACTGTTTTTCAACCCTACTTTGCCTGCATTTGTCTTTTTGGTTTGTGGCGACGTGCTTTCTGCCTCATAGCCGAAACGTGTTCCGCAAGGCACGGGGCTAACGTGTAACGGACTCTGGTCTAAAAGTCAGACCCGGACTTTTAGACCAGAGTCCGTTACACACCGCCCCTAAACCGCCTTGCTCCACACTCTACACTCTACAACCCATTCTGATTCCCCAACGCCGTAAACCTCGGCGAATCATTTCCCGCTTCTCGTTCCTTATCCACGGCCAATTGCGCACGATGTTCAAGTAGTTGAACGGGTTATCGAAGTTTGGTTGGAACAGCATGTCAACCAATGATAAATCATCGATCGTATTGTTATTTTGGATGGCAATCGAAATGGCATCCGCTGACTGCGCAATTTCGTGCTTACTGATCATTTGTGCGCCCAGGACCCTTCTCGTATCCCGGTTATAGATCAGCATAATCGTCAGCGCATCCGTTGTTGGCATATACTCCGGTCGCCACGTTCCTTCATAGACCACCTGCGCCGCGTTTATTTTACGCTTCAACGCGTGTTCCAGGGTCAAACCGGTCGTCGCTATCGAATAACCGAACAGTTTGATGGCGGACGTTGCCTGAGTACCATATATGGGTAGTTTTCGTGGAAAATGTTGTGAGCGACCAAGACGGCTTGGCGAACCGCACTCGACGCTAACGGGGTATAGGCTGGCCCACCAGTTGGTTGAACCTGACCATCGAGCAATCGCCCGCCGCGTAAATATCTGGATTGGTGGTTTGCATGTGCCCGTTGACCAACAAGAAACCGTGTTTTTCGACTTCCACTTGACCGTGTAACAGGTCGCTGTTCGCCACAAACCCTGAGGTGACAATGGCGGCATCCACTTGGTAGTTTCCGCCAGCCGTTTCCAGTTCTAGATTACCCTCACTATCGCCGTTGAACCCGGTGACACGATGGTTCAGGAAAATCTCAACACCGTGTTGTGCCAGCATGTCCACGATACTGTCAGACATCTGTTTACCCACATAGTTATCAAGAATCTGACCGCCGCTTTGAAACATCTGTACTTCATGCCCCGTTTTCGCTAAGGCTTCCGCAAATTCAGTGCCAGAATACCCGGCGCCAACAATGGCGATTCGATGGTATTTTTCAGAGGCTTGATAAATTTCTTGAGCCTGCTGGTAATTTTTGCAAAGCAGTACCTTAGCGTTATCGATGCCAAAAATTGGCGGCACCACTGGTGTGGACCCAGTCGCCATCACCAGTTTGTCGTATGTATCCGTAAAGACCTTTCCCGTGACCATGTTGGCCACCTGAACTTCGTGGTTGACCGCATCGATCTGCAGAACATCGTGGTTGTCTTCCACTTTTGCGCCAAGGTCGCGCAGCTCTTCAGGTGAGGAGTAGAACATATCCTCCAGCCGGTTGACCTGGCCGTCAAGGTACAGGGAGATTCCGCACGACAGAAACGAGAAATTATTGTTCCGTTCGTAAATTGTGACATCCGTTTCCGGGTGAATTTTCAAAATTTCAGTTGCCGCAATGGTCCCAGCGTGCGTCGCGCCGACGATAATGACCTTCATTAGTTGCCCTCCATTACATTCCATAACTATCCACATTATACTATCGTTTTTGTCTAAAAACCTTACTCTTTGAAAACTTTTGTCCTATCAATATGATATAATTATCTTAATATTACGAGGAGTCTGGAGGGACCACAGGTGTACCGGTACTTTATCCAACCACAACTAAATGCGTTTACGAACTCGCTGATTGGCTATGAGATGCTTATTCGGAAATACGCGGATGGCCGGTGGCAGCTGCCAAAGGATTTCGCATCGATTCCAATTGAAGATCAAGTCCCAGTCATGGCACAGACGGCAAAGGAATTATCGTTAAAAATAAAATCCGTGTCGTTTAATCTGAACCGGACGCAGTTTATTGACCCGGAAATGTCAGCGGCACTGATTGCGGCGCAAAAAGCCATCTTCCCTGTCAATTTAATCGTTGAAGTCACTGAAGAGGCCGCCGATAAGAACGTGACCATCGCACAGTTAAAACGCCAGATCCGCCATTTTGCCACCCACGGGATTCAATTTAGCTTGGATGACGTCGGCACTGGCATCAACACGTTCGACCACATCAGTTCTTTGCTGTCACTCGCCAGTGAAGTGAAGTTTGCGATGCAAAACTACCGCCGGGCACACATGACCGATAAAATTCACGAGGACCTGTCTTTCTGGCAGCAAATTGCGAAGAAGGAAAAACTGCGCCTCATCGTTGAGGGTATCGAAGATGATAATGATAATCACATGTTAAACGACATGGACGTGGCGTATCGGCAGGGCTACTACTACGGCCAACCGCATCTCTTTGAATTAAAGGCGACAAAAAAGACTGAGTGTGCGCTCAGTCCTTTTTATTATGCCGTTCGTTATTTCAGCAGGATCCCCACTGAATAGTGAATGATCATGGTCAGAATGCCGACAATGACATTCCGGATAATTGCAGTTTTAGTTAACCCATCACCCAGCTTGGCACTCAGAAACCCAGTTAGGGCAACTGAAGCACAAACGGCCATAATCGTAATGGGCCACTGGTAGGCAACCGGCGACAACGTCATGGCTGCCAATGGAAAGATTCCCCCAGCTGACGCGGAGAACAACGATGAGAAGGCTGCTGACCATGGTTCATATAGTGATTGAGTTTCAAATCGTACTTAACACTCACTACCGTTTCAAGCGGCTTTTTTGCCATTAAATTATTGGCGATCTTTTCCGCCGTATCGCGGGACACACCCAGGTTCGTATAGTGGTTAACGACCGCTTCGACCTCGTCAGCATAATTGGTCTTCAACAGGCGTTCTTCAGTGCGAACGACCGCCTCTTCGGTATCCTTTTGGGTGCTGACTGACGCATATTCGCCGGAAGCCATCGAAAACGCACAGGCCAGCAGATCTGACAGGCCGGCAATAAAGATCGTAAACTGGTTCGTTGTGGCAACCGCGACACTGAATAGTACCCCGACAACGGTCAAGATCCATCGTTTGAGCCAGCACCCCAGCACGCAGCGTGTTCGCACGTTCTTCCATCGTTTGGGAAGACTTTTTAGGCTTTCTTGCTTTAAGTTCGTTGATGACAGAGTTCACCATCCTGATCTCCCCCTTCTTAATGACTACCGATCAACGTTCCGATCGCAAACGTGACGATCATGGTGATGACACCGGAAATAACGTTTCGCATCACACCGTGACCGCGGTTCGCATTGCTCAGCGTTGCGGCACTGTACCCCGTCAACGCCAGCGCGATAACAACGGCGACCGCGGTGCCCCAGATTCGGGCACTGACTGGCAGCAGTGTGATTGCCAGCATGGGCAGGATCGACCCGATGGGAAACGAGATCATGGACGCGATGGCCGCTGCGTAGGGACTGGTAAATTCCCCAACATCGAAACCATACCGCTCACGGACCGTGGTCAATAGCGGATCCTTCGTCATCATTTCCTTCGTTGCCTGCTCAGCCAGTTCCGGCGCAATGCCGTCGTCAACATATTTTTGCTTCACGAAGTTAAATTCGTTATTATAGGAATCAGATAAAGCTTCCTTTTGACGCATAATTGCTCGCCGCTGCGTATCTTTTGTCGTGTTCACGGACACATATTCGCCCATCGCCATAGATACCGTACCGGCCAACATACCTGAAATACCCGAAATGAAGATGGCAAAGGAATTAGTTGTTGCACCGGCAACCCCGATAACGATCCCGGCAACGGATAGGATCCCATCATTGGCGCCCATCACAGCTGCTCGCATGACGTTGATTCGTTGCGCTAATGTTCTTTTCTTGTTCAAGTTGTTCACCCACCTTTTAGATTAGAATTATTCTTAACTGCAGAGTAAATTGTATCTATTCGACAGTAAAAGTAAAACAAAAATAAAGTTAGGTCAACTTAACTTCTGACTAAAAACCACTGAAAGGCTTACGCTCAGTGGTTTTTTGTTGGTTATTCAATTTTGGAATTTTTTTAAATTAACAATTTTACGTAGGTCAACCCGCGTGGTGAAAGCGATTCCCTCTCCTTTTCGGCACCCCTTATCTAAAAACGAGCCCCCGCTGACGCCTCCTAATCACTGGACAAAAGGGGTCGTCCTTGGTTTAATCAAGGCAAACAAGATATAGGAGGCGTTCACGATGAACGATGAATTAGACGTCCTAAGAACGTTATATCAAACCACCAAACAAATACTGATCACTCGACCGCTCACGGATACCGAGGTCGCAACTTATCATGAACAGTATAGTCTGTTAACCCCGCTTGGCCAAACAAAACAGGAAACCGCGCTGATTACCGCCTATCAGGCGTTGATCATGGATAACCTATCGTTTCCAACGCACGGCCTATTTTATCTAATGAACATCAATACGGATCACACCACGATCTCACTACCCGTTTCTCCCCAACAAGTCCATGACTGGTCAGTCAATGACCGGCATCTCTTGCGTCTGTTTGAGGAAAAGGCGTTCCTCTATCAAGGATTGCCAGTGGACGATACAGCCGCTATGGCACTCCTCTAACTTTCCAGCACTTAATCAGTCGTCTTCGGCCTTTCTCGGCGGGAGACGATATTTTTATGTCCTTCTCGTGTCCCTGACTGCGCAATACCCACATTGCAACGTTATTCAGCAATAAGCACCCATTTGCCGGTTAAAATGGCAACCTTTCCGTACGCACGTCTATTTTTCACACGATAAGTTCTCATTTTTTAAGGCCTCACTCATTTTTACGCAACATATTTGTCATGTTGCGCTTACATATTTCGAAATATGACAGCAATATAACAAAGTAACAGTTATATGACAAACTCGGGATTTACTGTAGCCCACCTGTCAATAAAACCACTCTTTTGCATGGTATAGTAATTCTTGTAGCCAGAAGAAATAACACTTTTCTTATGACTATATAAATAGTTTTCTTACATTACTAGTATAACAACGAAAGGTTGGCACACTATTTTTATGTTAAAACACACTTCTTTTACTCGTAGCTTGCTCGTATTCGGCGCCTTTATCGGTTTAGGTCTTGTATCGACCACCGCTAAAGCAGACACGACGTACACCGTAAAGTCCGGTGACAGCCTTTGGGCCATCGCTCAAAGATATGACACCACTCCCCAGAGTATCGTTAAGGCAAATGATCTTTCATCCGTTAACGCGGTGATCCTTCCTAAGCAAACGTTAAAGATCAGCAACGATACCAAAGCAGACGCAGCCGCTTCCCTAAGGGCACTCAACTTGAGATCAAGTACCAAGACGGCCACACTGAACAACGTGTCATCAACGATACCGGGACCTTTGCTTACAGCAATCCCAACCAGTTGGACATTTCCATGACCAACGCCCAAGCAATGCAATTTGGCCGTCAAAACATCCAAGTTCGTGTTGTGGACTAAATTTATTTGACGCAAATGAAAAACGACCTTCCAATTTGGAGGTCGTTTTTTGGTTTTACTGGTAAGTCAGTTGCATTCCGCAATTTGGCACTCCGTGTGGTGGCTCGCGATGAAGCTAATTCGATTTCTGCTGCGCAGCTCTCGAATGGATCTCCATCGTCTCGCACATCAGTAACCGACCATAGTACGGTCGCTAACTGATGTCGACACCACAGCTCCGTGCCAAATTGCTCCATTACACTGATATTGAGCCAACTATGAACGACCGTTAAACATCAACATTTAGTTGAACCAAGTTCCTAGAGAATCCGCCCTCGACTGCGCGCAATGTTCTTGCCAGCAATGCTTCGCATAACGTGCACACCAACTAGCAGTTTTCGAGACACCCCCATAAGCGCTTAATTTCACTATATTGGTTTTCCTAGGTTGTAGCGTAGTGGCGCCATTCGGCATTGCAGGCTGTTATAGCTATATGGATACCCTTGAGTAGCGTTATGAAAATGACTCGGTGCCGTATCCTGGCATACGTTTAGTCGTTCCATATCAATGGTGGAAATCAGAAAATCTAACGCTTTATTTTCAGCAATATGGGCCTGGCTCGTTGCCTTTGGCAGTGGCAGCACACCCGTTTGGATGCAGTAGCGCAACGCCAACTGTGGCACCGTCACGTTATAGTTGTTTGCCAGTTGCGTCAGTTCCGTACTATGAAGCACATCACCCGTTGCCAGCGGGGAATAGGCTTCGATCAGGATGTTGTGTGCATTTGTAAAGGTTGTGATCTTGGGTTCCGTGAAGCCCACGTAGTACTGAATTTGGTTGACTGCTGGTACCACATCCGTATGTTTCAGCAAGTTCTTCAGGTCGTGAACGGTGAAATTAGAGACGCCGATTGCCCGAGCCTTGCCGCTCTTATAAATTTCTTCTAGGGCTTCCCATGTCGCAATATTTTCGGTATCAAAGTTTTGACCGATCTCATTGCTGGGCCACGGTGCGTGGATCAAATAGAGATCGACGTACCCAATATTAAGCGCGGATAGCGTCTCGTTAAAGGCTGTTAACGCCTCATCGTGACCCTTGATTGCTGGTGGGAGCTTGGACGTCACAAAGACATTTTCACGGGCAATGCCGAAATCGCGAATCGCCCGGCCAACACTTGCCTCGTTTCCATAAGCCATTGCGGTGTCAATGTGCCGATAGCCCTCTTTTAAAGCCGTTAAAGTTGATTCATAAGCAATCTTGCCATCTGGGATCTGCCAGGTCCCAAAACCGATTTTTGGGATGGTGATGCCATTATTAAGTTCGTAAACATCTGTCAGTACAGCCATAGTTTACCTCCTTTAATCATGTAACCGTTTCCCCTTGCAACTATAATTATAGCATTTACTGGCAAAACACCTTACAATTAGAACATCGAAATCCACGAGGAGGACATTATGGGAAAATATATCGTACATTCAAATTTGCGGCCGCTGGGGACGCAGGTCATGAACCGCACAGGTGGCCACACATTCTTGGCGGATGAACCAGCCGTTGCAAAGGGCACGGACGCTGCGCCCAACCCAGTGCAATACTTGTTGGCTGCGGTGGGCAGCTGCATGAGCGTTACCGCCCGCGATTTAGATAATAAGGAAAAGAACCTCACCATCAAAAAGTTCCAGGTCGATGTGTCGGGGGAAACGACATCCTATCAGGATGGCAGTTCCCGCGTCACCCACATTGATATTAAGATTGCGGCGGAGACGAATCTGTCAGAATCCGACCACGCGTTTTTCTTGAAGGAAGTCGTGCGAAAGTGCACGGTACATGAGTCGTTGGTGGGGTCGATTCCGATGGATATTTCATTCATATAGAGTGTGGAGCAGGGCGTTTTGAGGGCGGAGCGTAAGCAACTCTGGTCAGAAAAGTCTGGGTCTGACTTTTTGACCAGAGTTGCTTACGCAGTAGCCCTCAGCCCTGCGGAACACGTTTCAGCTATGAGGCCAAAAAACACGTCGTCAAACCCAGTTGGGTCAGAAAAGTTTGGGCCTGACTTTCTTGCCCAGAGTTGCTCACGCAGTACCCTTCAGCCCTGCGGAACACGTTTCGGCTATGAGGCCAAAAAGCACGTCGCCACCAACCGCTCGCCAAATTAGCAGGCAACAATCAATTTAATAGACAATATAAAAAACAACTGAGCGTTCAGTTTCCACCTATCTTAATGGTGGATAAACCAACCGCCCAGTTGTTTTTATTTCCCCAACAAACACCCTTCAATCACACCCAAGATCTCCCGCTGCAACGGACTAAACACATGTGAATCCCGGTACGCTAAACTTGAGATAAACGTTGGCATGTCAGCATCCAATAACGGTACCGGCACCACATCCTGACGTGCAGGCGCAACCGCCGTCATCATAAACCCCATGCCGATGCCGCCCGCAATTAAGTTCATCAAACCCTGGATCTCATTTGACCGAAACACGACCTTGGGCCTAATCCGGGCGCGTCTTGCCAGCTGATTGAACGCCTGGTTGTGGATGAAACCGTCCTTGAACATGACAAAATCGCGATCTTTCACCTGTTTAAACGTGATACCTTTCGGGTCAGCCAACGGATCATCTGCCGCCATATAGATTGCGAACGGTGTCTGGTTGAAGACCTGCGTCACAATATGTTGCTCGGCCAGTGGCGCAATCGAGCCCATCAGCGTCAGATCAATGTCACCGCGTTTCAGTGCTTGCAACGCTGTCGATGACCCCGCTTCAAAGGTTTGAATTTTACTGAGCAGTCCCTGCGCCTTCAGCGCTTTAGCGATGCCTGTGAAATACTGGGTTTCAATGATCGGTGGCAATCCGAGACGCAATTGGCCGGCTTTTTCTGCTTCAATTTCTTTTTGCAACAACGCCTCGTGGTCGATCATGGCCCGAGCATGAATCAAAAGTTGCGCGCCAGTGGTCGTCACAGTGAGTGTTCCCCGTGCGCGGTGCCGACTGATGAGAGTCGTGCCCAATTCTTTCTCCAGCCGCTGCAACGCAAACGTGATCGTCGGCTGGCTGACATTAAACTGCGCGGCGACCTGAGAAAAGTTTTTTATTTCCGTTAATTTAACAAAGTATTTTAGGTCTTGTGTATTCATCTTGTCTAATGCCACCCTTTATTTCAGTCATTTAAGCCCTATTATAATCATTTCTTATTATAGCTGTCCAGCTTGACTATGAAATTTCACAAGGCGTATGCTACGGGCATCAACTTAAACGAAGAAGGCAATTCACATGACAGCATCCATCTTAAATGATCCATTTCAAAATAAAGGCACCGCATTTACAATGCAGGAACGTCACGACCTTGGTCTGGAAGGGCTGCTCCCACCGTATGTCGAAACCCTGGACCAGCAAACTACGCAAGCTTACGCCCAGTACCAGTCAAAGCCAACGAATCAACTCAAACGGCAATATCTCATGACCGTCTTTAATGAAAACCGTATCCTGTTTTATAACCTCTTTAGCAAACACGTCGCCGAATTCATGCCCATCGTTTACGACCCGACGATTGCCGACACGATCGAACAGTACAGTCATCTTTATAACGCGCCGCAAGAAGCCGCTTTTCTCTCCATCGATCATCCGGAAAACATCGCTGCCAGCCTGAAAAATGCCGCTGCTGGGCGGGATATCCGGTTGATCGTTGTGACGGATGCTGAAGGGATCCTTGGTATTGGCGACTGGGGCACAAACGGCGTGGCAATCGCTGTTGGGAAACTGATGGTCTACACTGCCGCTGCCGGCATTGATCCAAAACAGGTGCTTCCAGTGATGCTAGACGCTGGTACCAACAATCAGAAATTGCTCGCCGACCCGCTATATCTCGGCAACCACCACGCGCGGATCACTGGCGACCAGTATGATGACTTTGTGGACCAATTTGTCACCGCTGCGGAAACCGAATTTCCAAATATGTACCTGCACTTTGAGGACTTTGGCCGCAGCCACGCCGCTAAAATTCTTAAGAAGTACCAGGATCGCTACACGATTTTTAATGACGATATTCAGGGGACTGGCATCATCGTGCTGGCTGCCGTTTTAGGCGCCCTTGCTATTTCTAAACAGCGACTCACCGACCAAACCTACCTGTGCTTTGGCGCGGGAAGCGCGGGTGCCGGCATCGCAAAACGCGTGTACGGTGAGTACCTGCAGGCCGGTCTGACCCCGGACGAAGCCAAGGCCCACTTCTACCTCGTAGACAAGCAGGGACTGTTGTTCGATGACGACCCCACGTTGACGCCAGAGCAAAAACCGTTTGCTCGAAACCGCAGTGAATTTGCTCATCCGGAAGCGTTGACTGACCTTGCCAGCGCCTTTGCCGCCATTCACCCAACGATTCTGGTCGGTACGTCGACCCAGCCCGGCACGTTCACTGAGGCCATCGTTAAGGACATGGCAGCCCACACCGACCGGCCAATTATCATGCCGCTCTCAAATCCAACGAAGCTGGCTGAAGCGAAGGCTGAGGACTTGCTGAATTGGACCGACGGCCGTGCCCTGGTTGCGACCGGGATTCCGACACCTGATGTCACGCTGAACGGCGTCACTTACCAAATTGGCCAGGCGAACAACGCGCTGGTCTACCCCGGCCTAGGGCTTGGTGTGATTGCCGCCAATGCAACCACATTGAACGCGGAAATGATCTCCGCTGCCGCCCACTCTCTCGGTGGGTTAGTCGACGCCAGTAAGCCCGGTGCTGCGGTGTTACCGCCAGTTACGAAATTGGCGCAGTTCTCGACGACAGTTGCTGAAGCGGTGGCGCAAAGTGCCGTTGACCAGCATCTGACTAAAGTGCCAATTAACGATGTGAAAAAGACGGTTGCCGATACCCGGTGGACGCCAACCTATTAATCACTAAAAAATCACCCAAGCAACGAACCGTTGTCGGGTGATTTTTTGTTTTATAAGGCTTCAGCCATCGCTGCTAATACGCCGTCATGGTTATTATCAAATTGGGTCACATTCCCAGCCTGCTGTTGAATACCAGCGGCGGCATTCTTCATCGCATAACTGTGCGGTGTCATGGTTAGCATACTCAAATCATTTTCGTTATCACCAAAGGTCATGACTTCATCATCCGCAATGTTGTAGAGGGTCTGCAACGCCTGGATCCCTGAGCGTTTAGTGGCTTCCTTGAGGCCGATCAATTCAGTGTTAAAGCCCGAGTTCTCACTACTGAGAAAGTCTGGCAGTTGTGCCTTTAAAACCGTGCGAGCGTGTTGAAAGTCCACGCCTTCAGTGAAGTTAACGGCAATTTTCGTGAACTGGTCATTGACCTTTTGCCCGACCAACTGAGCCAAACTATGAACGCTGATCACTGGCCGGTAGTAGTATTTCACGATTTTGAGTGCTTCCGGATCCATATCAGCGTTGACGTAGGTGCCATTTAGGCCAGAAACAACTTCCTGACTCACATCCTGTTCTGCGAAAAGGTGGCTGATGGTCGCAATCACGCCGTGCACTTGCTGATCAGATAGTGGCATAATTTCCTTCAACTGGTCGCCCTGATGCACAATGGCGCCGTTTGGGAAATGAAATCCATGTTGTCGGCCACTTCGGTGAATTCATGGCGCAACCGCTGGTATTGCGAGCCGCTAGCAGCCACGAAGTGAATGTGGTTTTGCTGCATCCGTTTAAAAAGGTCGAGAAACCGCGCCTTATCATACGTGCGGTCATCCCGCAAAAAAGTCCCATCCATATCCACTGCTACTAGTTTGATCATCGCCATACCTCACTGTTCTTTTTGTATCATTATATGATAGCAGATTGGCTGGAAGATTTCACATGGTGGCGTGATTTATTCTGGGTCTAAGTCCGTTGCGCTCCGCAATTTGGCACTCCATTAAGTGACATCGACACCATTATTCCGTACCAAATTGCTGCGTTCCACTATCTTTGAGCTTGATTTATCGCTTGTTACATATCGCAATACTGTTAACCCGAGTTTCTAGAGAATCCGCCCTCGACCGCCAATAGTCCTACTGCTAGCAATGCTTCATATTAAAAAGAGCAGTGCCTTAAAGCCTAGATACTGACTTCAAGCACTGCTCTTTTTAATGCACGCTAATTATCTCTTGACTGTGTTCAACAAACGAAAAGTCAATGGCGCATTTTAATTAATCTTCTGGCCAAACGGTCTCAGCAATTTCCTTAACCAAGTTCAACTTAGCCCACTGTTGGGTTTCAGTGAGTTCGTTCCCCTCTTCAGTAGAGGCAAACCCACACTGTTGATAACGCAAGGTTGTCTAATGGGACTGACTTAGCGGCTTCTTGGATCCGGGAAATGACGGCATCCTTATCTTCTAATTCTGGGAACTTAGAAGTGATTAAGCCCAATACTAATCGCTTGTTAGGGTCGTTGTTCCAGATGCGCGCAAGTGGGGCAAAGCTGCCGGCACGTTCGCTATCGTATTCCAAGAATAGGCCGTCGTAGTTCAATTGGCTAAGTAATCGGCCACATCATCGTAACTGCCTGAGAACAGGTAGGTTGACTTGAAGTTACCACGACAAATGTGGGTGGTAACAGTTAAATCGTCTGGCAAGTCCCGGATGGCACCGTTGATTACCTTCACGCTGTCTTCAGCTAATTTCACGTACTTGGCATGTTCTTCAGGCTGGTCAGCGGTTTCGTTCAACTTGCTGATCAGGAAGGCCCAGGTGGTGTCGTCTAATTGGATGTATCGGTCGCCTAATTCGTAGAAGTGCAGGATCGTGTCGCGGTAGGCGTTTGACAAATCAGTCAAATATTCGTCCCAACTGTCGTAGAACTTAGACCAGTTATCACTCCGGTTGTCACGGAATAACATTGTTGGTGATGGAATGGTCTGCTTGACCAGGACGCCTTCTGGTACGATTGATTGTAAATACTTAAAACTTTCGAAGAATGGGTGGTCCAGGTTAACGGCCACTTTGCCAGTCAGCTCAACGTTGTCTGTCCGGGTGGTGTCGCCCTTGAACTTGTAGCTCTGGTGGTAATCGTACTTGTCAACGCCGGTCAGGCTCCAAAGAAAGTCCAAGTGCCACCATGAACGGTTGAATTCACCGTCAGTAACGGCCTTCAAACCAAGGTTGGCTTGTTCTTCAACCACGCGTTTGGTTTCGTCGCGTTGGATTTTTTGCAGGTCAGCAGCGGTAATTTTACCTTCTGCTAGATCCTTATGTGCTTGCTTTAAGTCAGCTGGGCGCAATAAGCTGCCCACTACGTCAAAACGGTATGGAAATTTAGTTAAAGTCGATTCAGTCATGTTTGTTTTCCTCCAGAAATTGTTTTCGATAAATTTGCCAATAAAAAGACCCCTTGCCATCGAAATGACAAGGGGCGAGAAGGTCGCGGTACCACCCAAGTTCGTGTTTATGAGTATAAACACCTTACCGGTAATTGCTTACCGACATTTTAACGGCTGCCACCGAGCCACCAGCTTGAACCGGTGACCAACTACTCAGAGCTCATTCTCGCAAGCGTTGCAGGCCCTCCCTTTCACCTACCGGAGTTCTCTGTGACTGCGCAACTTGGTCTCTTCTCTTCAAAGTTATTAGCGAATTAAAATTTAATGACAAATATAGGCGATAATTTTAATTTTGTCAAGAGTGACGATCAAAACTAGATTTCAGATTCAAATAATCCTGTTACATCGCTTCACTGCGCTAACATTGTGTGGTGAACGAACGATAACCATCTTTCTGGAACCACTCCAGAAAATGAATACCAAAGTGAATTCTTATTTGTGCTCTCCTAAAGCCATCAAATACCAAGTATCGCAAGCGCCATGTTCTGACTGCGGTAATGGCTTCGTCAACTGGTCAAACCCTAATGATTGATAAAGGGTATTCGCGGCAATCATCTGGTGAAACGTTTCGAGATACAGATAGTCATAGTGTGCTTTAGCGTACGCAAAACACTCTGGAATGAGTGACTTTGCCACACCCTGGCGCCGGTAATCGGGCGATACATACAGCTTTTGCAACTCTGCGATACCATCTTCAGGCGCGATCGGTCCCACGCCGCAACCGCCCATCACGTGCTGGTCATCGCTGATAGCAACGTAGTAAGTCGCATTGGGCGTTTTGTCGTACCAAGCACTCAAATGGTCAACGAACGGGTCAAAGTAGGCTGTTCCGGGTAAGTTCAGGTTAAGATCTTCAAGGTCAGTGCGGAGAATCGCTGCCATTTCGGCGTCGTTGTTGGCCGTTATGTTTTGAATTTTCATTGGATCGTCTCACTTTGCTATGGTTTAAAGGCGATTATAGATGGGTTGGTGATGGGTTACAAGGTGGGATTTAGCTTTTTAGTTTTTTGCTAGTGGTGTACATGTCATTAGTTTACTTGTGTTTAGGGCTTTCTTGGCAGCAGTGCCGTAACGCGTTCCACAAACCAAAGACTTGCACAGAAGCGGACTCTGTTACAAAATCCAAGCCCGGGATTTTATAACAGAGTCCGCTTCTGCTCCAGTCTTTAACCGGTTCGTTCCACGCTCATTTTCTCTTTCTTGGCAGCCGTGCCGTAACGCGTTCCACAAGGCAAGGGGCTACTGTGTAACGAACTCGGGCAAAAAAGTCAGGCCCAGACTTTTCTGCCCGAGTTCGTTACACTCCGCCCCTTAACCGCCTTGTTCCACGCTCATTTTCTCTTTCTTGGCAGCCGTGCCATAACGCGTTCCGAAAAACTGAGGGCTACTGCCTAAGCGACTCTGACAAAAATGCCAGGTTCGGGCATTTCTGTCAGAGTCGCTTAGGCGCCGCCCTCAAACCGTTTTTCTCCACGCTCACCACGCCTGTTTATCCATCGCCATCTGCCAAAACGCCAATTCATAGGCACTACTCCGCACAAACGAATCCTGCATCTGCGCGCGCTCCGTGTCATCCGCATTGTCAGCCGTCTTGTTGGTCAACTGGATCATCGTGTTCACACTATCGGTATAGTCGTCGCTGTCATACGTTTCGATCCAACGTTCGTACAGCTCAACGGGTGAGCCGGCCGCTATCAAGCGTTGGCCAATTTCGTTGTACAGCCAGTAGCATGGCAACAATCCCGCAATGGCACGGCCCGGTGTTCCTCGGTCTAATTCTGAGTACATATGGTTCACGTAGTTATAAGCGGTTGGAGCCATCGGTGTGTGGGCGATCTCATCCGGCGTGATGCCCAACCGGTCAAAGAAGCCTTCTCGGACAGCGATTTCGCCGTCCTTGAGACCCTGAGCGCCAGCCATTAGAAAGTCGACGTCTTCTTTGTCCGTTAATTTTTCAGCAATTTTTTCATGGAGCTTGCCAAATTCGTTGAGATAATAGCGGTCCTGAATCAAATAGTAACGGAACACGTCGTTAGGCAGTGAACCGTCGCCAATCTCGTGCACAAATGGGTGGTCAAAGCTCTTTTGCCAGCATGGTTCAGCAGCTGTGTGGATTTGCGTTGTAAAGGTGGTCAATGTGGGTCCTCCTCGTTTTAAAAAAGCGGGCAACAAAATACCGACCAGGAGACAACAGGCTGGTCGGTCGTTTAATCATCATTGATTATCCGTTAACTTTCCTTCGCGAGTGTTGGCTCACAGGTTCAAAGGGTTCGGTAAAAACCGTCTCAGCAAATTGCGCCCCTAGTTAGATTATTGAATTACAAGTTTTAGTATAGCACAGTTTCGTAAAATGAAAGCGATTCATTAATGCAACCTAGCGCAGGAGGTAACCGCCATCAACTGGCAGCATCACGCCGGTGACATAGTCGGAGGCGGCGCTGGCAAGAAAGACCATCGGCCCCATGAGCTGTTCAGGTTTTCCCCAGTCCCCTGATGGAATGTGGGCAGCAATCTCCGGCCCGCGAACGGGATCCTCCTGGAGTGGTTTGGTCATGTCGGTGCTGATATAGCCCGGTGCTAGACCATTCACTTGAATATGGTACGGTGCGAGCGCATCCGCATAGGCTTTAGTCAGCCCCATCACAGCGTGCTTACTGGCGGCGTATGGGAATATCCGTTTGCCCGCGCGGTACGACTGCATCGATCCAATGTTGATGATTTTCCCGTGTTGCTGGTCAGCCATTACCTTGGCAGCCGCATGGGACAGGTAGTATAACCCATTGAGATTGACATCAATAACCTTGCGCCAATCCTCATCCTTGAACTCGAGCACGTCGTTGCGCAGTTGGATCCCCGCATTATTAACGAGAATGTCGAGGTGGCCAAATTTTTCAATCACTGCCTGCACAATGGCATCCGCCGCATCTGGATCGGTAATATCCTGTTGCAGAAACGCCACCTGTTGGCCGTTTGCCTCGACCTTTTCCTTGGTCTCGTCCCAACCACGCTGTGAGGCACTGACCACAAAAATATCCGCGCCGTATTCAGATAGCGCAATTGAGTAGAACTGCCCCAGCCCGTGGGCGCCACCTGTGATAAGGGCCACCTTGCCGGCGAGTGAGAAACTATTTTGATCAAACATCCTATCGCTTCCTAACTGCTGACGCGTACGCCAGCTGGATTTAAGTCACGACCATTATACAACGTCAAATGCACACAATGATGTCACTTCAACAGCGTCTCTAGACCGGTCGCAATCAGACCACCGATCAGCGGTCCGCACATCGGTACCCAAGCGTAGCCCCATTCGGCATTCCCCTTATGTGGCACGGGCCAAATGGTATACGCAAACCGTGGTGCCCAATCACGGGCGGGGTTCAGCGCAAAGCCAGTTGTGGTCCCAAGACCGGTACCAACAACCATGATCAATAGCCCAACAATCAGCGGTTTAAGCCCCTGCGTGAAGTTACCAAGGTTCAGCAAAATAAAGACAAACGCAAAGGTGGCAATGATTTCAGACAACAGGTTAAACACCGGTGACTTGATGGCCGGCCGAGTCGCAAAAATGCCCACAGAGTTCCCCGCGGCTTCGTCTGAACTGGCTTTAAAGTGTGGATAGAATTGAATCATGACCAGCGTGGCACCCACGAAGGCCCCGAGAAATTGGCCAAGTAAATACGGCAACACATCGTGCCAGGGAAACAACCCAAAAATGGCATAGGGAATCGTGACTGCGGGATTGAGATGCCCCTGAGAGCCAGCATGCCAGCTACGTAAACACCCATGGTCACCGCAATCCCCCAGGAAAGACTGGCATACAGCCAATTCGACCCCTTCGCATACGTTTTGTTCAAGTTCATACTGGCACCGGTCCCAGCGCCCAACAAAATCAAGACCATCGTGCCAAAAAATTCACCAATAAACCCGTTCATCAACAACACCCATCTTTCAGTTATGATTAACTCGGTATTAACTGAGCCTATTCTATCATAATAAAAACGGTTCCAGGACAATAAACTGCTAGTTTGAGATATAAAAATGCTATTGTCGGGTCTTATTTGAAGATTTATGACTGGTGTTTATGAAATTCAGACTCCTTAATCGCCATTTGTATATTCTTTTACTGACATTATCGGTTATTTTCAAATGACATTATTGCTTGAATTTGCAAATCATTCTGCAAAGGTACGGCTTGATTGTCGAGCTATACCAATTGTAAAACGTAGTGGTTAGAAATACTGCTTACCTTAGGATACTTATTGAGTCTCACAGTGTTAGTCGAGACTCCCTTCAGTGCAAAGTAATTACTAATAATAGGACTCTCTATGTTAAGTAACACTCTGTTAGAAGTATTGCTATCAGTAAGTTGTTGGCAGTCAAAGGCGGATTCTCTGCGAACTGAGGGTGATTATAATGCGATACTTAGGCAATTGAGACTATGCGCGCTATGTAAGTGGAGTGCCAAATGACGCAATGCAACGAATTCAGCAAGCAAATCAGCTCATTTAACACTGATAACTACCAAGCTCAATAATGAGAAAATAAGAAAATATTCTAATTAATTCAGCTAACTTCCTCGCTTTTTGGGACCGAATCGAGTATAGTACAATTAAACTTTACAAATAATTTCATTAAATTGTTTTAATTCCATGTAAGAACTATGAAAGCGACTGAAAGTAACGCGTTGCATTCCCAGGACAGTATTCCCACTGTCCGCGTGTTGCCAGCTTTCATTCAATTTTTACTTGAAAATATCAATGAACTTTCCCGTCATTGATGGTTTAAAAATAAATCAGAAATGAAATTTGTTTCAGGCTTTTGTCGCATGACCTATGCCTTTCAGAAGAATACCAGACCACATTTTGAAGACAGCGCTTTATTCCCTTTCATGCGTTGTTTTCATAACTCGTTTAACTGGATCAGAACACTTGAAAATGTCAAAATTTTCAGGTATACCATTTCAGTCAGTTGAGTTGACATTCTGTCAATAATACCGTATATTTTCTGGACATAGGAGCGTGATTACATGCAAAATACTAGCCTAGACCAAAGATCAATCAACGCCTTACGTTTTTTGAGCGTTGATATGATTGAAAAGGCCAATTCAGGTCACCCGGGGCTCCCATTAGGCGTTGCCCCAATGGCCTACACATTATGGACAAAACATTTAAACATTAACCCCACTGACCAAAAGTGGGTCAACCGCGACCGGTTTGTGCTTTCAGCCGGCCATGGTTCTGCATTGCTTTACAGCCTGCTGCACCTTTCTGGCTTCAATCTTTCTATTGAAGACTGAAGCAGTTCCGCCAGTTCCAATCAAAAACCCCTGGTCACCCCGAATACGGGATCGTTGACGGGGTTGAAGCAACCACCGGTCCCCTTGGTCAAGGCCTCGGATGGCGGTTGGGATGGCGATGGCGGAAAACCATTTGGCTGCCCAGTACAACCAACCCGGTTTCAATATTATGGACCACTACACTTACGTCATTTCTGGCGACGGCGACCTCATGGAAGGCGTCTCACATGAATCCGCAAGTTTGGCGGGCCATTTGAAACTCGGAAAATTGATCGTGCTTTACGATGACAACAATATTTCACTCGATGGCCCCACCAGTATGGCGTTTACCGAAAACGTCTCCGAACGTTTCGAAGCTACGACTGGCAGGTTCTCCACGTGGCTGACGGCAATAATATGGCGGAAATTAACGCTGCGATTGAAACGGCGAAGGCCAACCCGAACCAGCCAACGCTGATCGATGTTAAAACAATCATCGGGTTTGGGTCACCGGTTGCAGGTACTAACACTGTGCACGGTAAGCCGTTGGGTGAAGCCAACATGGCTGCTACCCGAGAAGCGCTCGGGTGGCACTACGCCCCATTTGAAGTGCCTGAAGACGTAACCGATAACTTCAAGTCTAACGTGAAGAACCGCGGGATCGACGCTGAAGCTGATTGGACAAACCTGTTTGACGAATACACCCGGCAGTTCCCAGAACTGGCTGAGCGGTTCTTAAACGGCTTCAAACCCGTTCACTTCGACCTGGATCTCCCAGTAAGCCACGTCGGCGAAAAGGAATCCGGGCGGAACACCAGCCAGCGCATCATCGGCGCCATTTCTCAGCAGCTGCCAAGCTTTTGGGGTGGTTCAGCTGACCTCTTCGCTTCAAACAAAACGAACATTAAAACAGCAACTGCTTACGAGCCAACGCGCCAGCTGGCCAGAACATCTGGTTTGGCGTGCGGGAATTCGGTGAAGCGACGGCTGTCAATGGGATGATCCTGCACGGCGGGATCCACGCGTTTGCCAGCACGTTCTTTGTCTTCTCGGACTACATGCGCGCAGCCATCCGGTTGGCTGCAATTCAACAGATTCCAGCCACCTACATTTTCACCCACGACTCCGTTGCCGTTGGTGAAGACGGCCCGACCCACGAACCCATCGAACATCTGATGAGTTTCCGGGCAATGCCAAACGTGAACGTCATCCGTCCTGCTGACACCAATGAAACAACAGCGGCATGGCGGGTTGCTCTGGCAGCTTCCAATACCCCAACCATTTTGGTGCTGTCACGGCAAGACCTGCCAACATTGCCACTGACAGAAACGTTAGCCGACGAAGGCGTAAAACATGGTGGTTACGTGCTCTCCCCATCAAAGGGTGATGTGCCAGAAGGGATCTTGATTGCCACTGGTTCGGAAGTCCACGTCGCAGTAGCTGCCCAAACGCAACTGCGTGAACAAGGCCATGACGTTTCAGTGGTCTCCATGCCATCCTTTGAACTCTTCGACGCCCAGTCAGCTGAATACAAGGAATCTGTCCTGCCGTCAGCCGTGACAAAACGGGTATCGATCGAGTTAGGCACCACCATGGGTTGGGAACACTACATTGGCTTGAACGGGATTGCCTTGGGCATCAACAACCGCTTTGGCGAGTCCGGTAATCCTCAAACCATCATCGACAGCTTCGGTATCACACCCGAAAATACTGCCACAGCGTTCCTGAGTCTCGTTTCCGAAAAACAGTCCGTTAGAGAGGGGCAATAATCGTGGCTACACCAACATTCAAAATTAAAATTTACTCCGATGGCGCTGATTTAAGCGACATGCAGGCCATCAATAAAAACGACTTCGTGACCGGGTTCACCACGAACCCAAGCTTGTTAAAGAAGGCCGGCGTCACCAACTACCTGGAATTCGCAAAGAAGACGGTGGCGACCTTCCCAGATGAGCCGATCTCATTTGAAGTCTTCAGCAACGATTTTCCAACCATGGAAAAGGAAGCCCATTTGTTACACGACTTGGGCAAAAACGTCTACGTGAAGGTGCCGATTCGTACCACGGACGGTCAGTCCACTGCTGAGTTGATCCATAACCTGACAGCGGCTGGCGTGCAGGTCAACGTGACCGCCATCGCTACTACTGACCAAGTGGCCGAAAGTCTGGCTGCCATTGAACCGGGCACCCCAAGTATCGTGTCGATCTTCGTCGGCCGGGTTGCGGACACCGGTGCCGATCCACGGCCGTTCGTTGAAGAAAGCGTGGCCCTGACCGCCAAACGCGACGAAGTTGAACTCTTGTGGGCAAGTACCCGGGAGATCAACAACATCTATCAGGCCCAAGAAGCAGGCGTGGACATCATTACGGTTCCGCCGGCAATCATCGCCAAACTCGTTTCACACTTCGGCCAAACTGGCGATGATGTGACTATGAACACGGTTAAGGGCTTTGAGGCTGATATTAAGGCCACTGGGTTGCATATTTTAGGGTAGATTGCTTGGGTTTATAGCTGGATTCGAGTGATTGCGATACCTTTGATGAGATAACTACGACAAACGGCAGGCTCCTTTTGAGGGACCTGCCGTTTTTGCGTTGGTTTTAAAATGGACTCCAGGAGGATTTGGGCCAGTCGTATCTTTTGTCGTAGGCGTGGTAGTCGCCGAGTTGGGCGCGGATCAGTTTCGGGACATCGTTGCGATGGATTAAGGTAGCTTGACTGACGAAGCTGCCTTATGCTGAACGTAGGCAAAGTTCATCCCCTTTGAGGGAATCTCGCCAACGGAAAAGGTGAGCCACTCGCCACCGCCGAAGCCGTTCTCGACAACGTGGGCTGTGACGGGCTGTGGGACGGCTGTGCGGCGCTTAACGTTGTGTCCCTTAGTGTTAGTCTCGGTGACCTTTTCCATCTTGGTGGGCGTTTTTTGCGGTAATACTGCGAACCCTCTAGTTGTGGAAAGGAACGGATTAATGCGGTCAATCGTGTCGTTTTGGGTACCACGACCGTAGCTTAGGATGCCGAGGCCGATGATGATCAGTCCGAAGATGGCGCCGATGGTGATGGTGAATTTTTTGTAGCGGTTCTTTGTTTTGACGTCGTGGCTGATCTCGGTGACTACTTTGGCGTCGTCGCCCTTTAGTAGGTCGTCCAATGAAATGTTTAGGACGTCGCTGATGTCGACCAGCGTATCCAAATTAGGATACGTTGCGTTGTTTTCCCAGCGTGAAACTGTTTGGCGGGTAACGTGGAGTCTTTCTGCCAAGTCTTGTTGCGTCATTTGGAGCTTCTCGCGTTGTGTTTTTAGCTGTTCCCCTAATTGCATGATTTCTTCCTCCTCTGCAGTAACTACGGTACAGGATGTCGGATTGTTTGCCAAGCAACTGGGGTGTTACAGGGGCTGTGACATGTTTGTACTGAAGCAAAGGTCAACAAAATACTACACATTTTCTAGGTTCCTACGAAAGCTTCATTTAAAGTTATTTATCCGAATCAGTATGATTCATTCGATGAATTTCAATATAAACACTTTCTTTTTCTGACACGTCAAATGTCCACGAGTCTACGGACAGAGCACCACTCAATGCTAATATTGTTGCAATCTTAAAGTTTACGTCTCTATTTTCCCAGCGAGAAATAGTTTGGCGCGAAAATATCATTATCGATGCTAGTTGCTTTTGTGTTAACCTTTTTTTCATTCTATTAATTTTTATCAGTTCACCTAGTTGCATATTATCATCTCCTTTCGAGATAAGTTTATCCCAAAAAGAAGAATTACCCTAGCAAATGTTTTTTGACATTAT
>NZ_BBAG01000029.1 GCF_001311135.1 Secundilactobacillus paracollinoides DSM 15502 = JCM 11969 | reverse complement strand
AAACACTCAAACCGTTTTCGCAAAAATGATGGTTATTTGTTTAATAACGAACATATAGGCTTAAATTGTTTATTATCTTTAAACAAATTTTGCTGTATTTCGCAACAATCAGCACGTAAATTGCCTTTGATACCGGTTACAAGAATGTGTAAAATAGAGGTAACGGGTGAGCACCTTCACCAAATGACGTGCAGAATGAGGAGCGAATTTACATGAAGATATTTAATAATCATTACACTACAACAACTAAGGATAACAAGGCCGTTTTTGTCGTTGATGGCAAGCGGGTTGAGGTCTTTAACGGTGGTGCAAAGGGTGATCAAGACATTGAAATTGTTCCTATTGCTGAGCTAGCGGACTACCAGTTAGTTGACGATTCAAAGACTGAGATTGAAGGAAAGACCATTGAACTGTGGGATTTCGATGGCGATGAGGCGACTCAGGATGTGTTTGAGGATGGTGAGCTGACCCAGGCAAATGTGAACCGCCCAGATATCATTCCAGCGGGACATTATACGGCGTATGGGATTGCGACGACTGGGTTGAGTTTGAAGCGTGGGTGTGTGTTTTTGTTTAGGCATTAGAGCGTGGAGGAAAATGGGTGAGGGCGGAGCGTAAGGGACTCTGGTAGAAATGCCTGAACTTGGCATTTTTACCAGAGTCCCTTACGTAGTAGCCCTCAGTTTTCCGAAACGCGTTTCGGCTCGAGGACAGAGAACCACACGGAAATGCCCGAACCTGGCATTTTCGTCATAGTTGGCTGACATGCAGCTTTCTGTTTTCCGAAACGCGTTTCGGCTTGAGGACAGAGAACCACGCAAAAATGCCCGAACCTGGCATTTTCGTCATAGAGGGCTGACATGCAGCTTTCTGTTTTCCAAAACGCGTTTCGGCTCGAGGACAGAGAACCACACGAAAGTGATCGAAAAGGCCAATTATGACTTTATGGTCAAAGTCCCTTACATGGTTGCCAAGAAAGCAAACGCAACGCAAAAAAAACAACCACCATCAAGCGCACGAATCAAGCCAATGATTCGTGCGCTTATTTCGCCAACACTAAAGAAACAACCTGACTTGTCTTACCCCATAAACCCTGATATACTGGTTCTTACGCTGTCAAAAAAGGGGTGAGACCAATGTCGTCGAAAGTAAAACGGGCGATTTTTATGTTGATTTTTAGCGAATTTCTGGTTTGTCTAGGCATTAGCCTCGTCATTCCGGTGATGCCATTTCTGCGTAACGAGCTGCATTTATCTGCACTCGATATGGGGATCATGACATCGTTATTCGCGTTCGCACAGTTCGTGGCGTCGCCAATTATTGGGCGAGTTTCGGACCGGATCGGGCGAAAGCCAGTTTTAGCTGTTGGGCTATTTTTGTACATGGTGTCAGAAGTGCTGTTTGCGCTGACAAATTATCTTTGGGTGTTTGATATTTCACGGTTGATCGGTGGGTTGTCCGCGGCGATGGTAGTGCCAACCGCTATGGCGTTTGCTGCGGACATTACGACCAAGCGCCAACGGGCAAAAGTGATTGGCTGGCTGTCCGCTGCCTTTAGCGGGGGGCTCATTTTAGGACCCGGCATTGGTGGTATCTTAGCCGGTATCGATTATAAGGCGCCATTCTGGGTTGCCGGTCTGCTTGGGTTACTAAGCACAATTGCGCTGGTCGTTTCCTGCCAAGTGATAAGGATGTCGATCTGCCGGAAGAAGTGGCGGAAAATGCAACCCAGACGGACTTGCATGGCAACTGGGCTGACCTGTTAACGAAACCAGTTATTATTCTATTCATTATGATTCTGGTATCATCGTTTGGTTTGCAGGGATTTGAAAGTATCTATAGCCTCTACGTGAACCAGGTCTTTCACTTTAGTTTAGATAACATTGCGTTGGTGCTGACGTTAAACGGCCTAACCTCGCTCTTCATGCAGGTCGCGATGTTTGAACGATTGGTGAACTGGCTCAACGAAACGCGGGTGATCCGGTACTGTTTCTTCATCGCGTTTGCGGGTACGATCTGGATCCTATTCGCCCACACTAAGTGGGAAGTCATCGTGGCAACGCTTTTTGTATTCACGGCGTTTGACCTGTTACGGCCGGCAATCACAACGTTGCTGACGAAGATCAGTTCCAAAAATCAGGGGTTGATCAACGGGTTAAATATGTCTCTGACGAGTGTCGGTAACATTGTCGGTCCGCTGATGTCTGGTGCTTTACTTGACATGAACACCCATTTTCCGTACGCGGTGGTGGCGGTGTTCTTGCTGGTGTCGTATTTGTTTACGTATGTGATTCGATTGCAACAGAGCCGCGTGTAGCGCGTAGCATAAACCGGTTAAAGACTGGAGTAGAAGCGCCTATTATGGCATCCAAACCTGGGATGTCATAAAATAGGCCGCTTCTGTATAAGTCTTTGGGTTTTGAAACGCGTATCAGTATGGTTGGCTTGAACATTTTTTTGATAATGGTGCCAACCTAGTCATCAAAACAAGAACCAGAATGTTTAAATTTTCACTAATTAGCCTTGCATCTTAAAATGTAACCGCTATAATAAACCTAAACAGTTCGTACACGAATAATTCCTGTGCGAGTGAAAGAGGTGTCGAGATGGAAGCGACAGATATATCACTGTCGGAACAATTGTGTTTCTCGGTATACCAGGCGAATCACTTGTTTAACCAGTTTTATCAGCAAGCCTTGAAACTGTATGACCTGACTTATCCGCAATACTTGGTGTTACTGGCTTTGTGGGAGGAAGACGGCCAATCCGTTAAGGCACTGGCCGATACGCTGGGCATCGGCAGCAACACCTTGACACCGATGCTGAAGCGCTTGGAAGCGCAGGGATGGCTGACCCTGACGCGACCGGACAACGACCAGCGGCGGTTGGTGATCTCGCTCACGGAAAAGGGCATTGATGAACGCCAAGCCATTGGGATGACGCTACAAAATTGTATTGAACAGCCGATTGATTTGGATAATACCAGCTATAAGGAAATGCTGGCGGTTAATAAGCGTCTGATTGCGTTACTGAAGAACGTCGTTGATTAACTGGTGATCAGAAAGGATGAGCATAATGACAACAATTTACGATTTTGAAGAAACTGAAATGAGCGGTCGGAAAATCAACTTTGCCGATTATAAGGGCAAGGTGCTCCTGGTCGTCAACACGGCAAGTAAGTGCGGCTTGGCACCACAATTGACCGGGTTAGAGAAGTTGTACAAGGATTACCATGACCAGGGATTAGAAGTACTTGGCCTGCCATCCAATCAATTTCACCAGGAACTCGACAGTGACGAAGAGACCAACGATTACTGTCAGGTACACTACGGTGTAACGTTCCCGATGACCAAGAAGGTTCGGGTTAACGGCAGTGAAGAGGATCCGTTGTTTACCTACTTGAAAGACGAGGCTGGCCATGGTCGCATCAAGTGGAACTACACGAAGTTTCTGATTGGCCGTGACGGGCAAATGATCGAACGGTTCGCGCCGATCACAACGCCAGAAAAGATGGAAGATACGATCGTTAAAGCATTGAATGACTAACCACAAAAAGCCCGACTTACTCAAGTTTTAGTAAGCCGGGCTTTTTTGATGATTTAAGTGTTAGTGTTCCTGCGCGTTATACCGGTCGATCAACGTCTGGCTGGCAGCAATCACGTCGGCGGGCGTCGGCATTGGCATGTGAAAAATGAGATCGTAGTTCGGATCCTTTGGTTTCACTTGGCTGACCCCAAAGGCCACGCTGTTCGCCGGAACATCTTTAGTGATCATGGCGTTGGCGCCGATTACGGTATTGTCGCCAATGATGACGGGACCGAGAATCTTGGCACCATCGGCAATGACCACGTTCTTGCCGATGACAGGATTGCCCATCTTTTCCCACTCTTGGGTCAGTTTGTTGAATTTCATGTTGGAGCCGATGGTGACGTTTTGGTAAATCACCACGTTTTCGCTGAGTTTGGCAGCGGCAATGATGCACCCCTTAGCGTGGTGGGCGAATTGAACGGAGTGGGCCATATCCTGACACATGATCTCGGCGCCGAAGTTGTGTTCGAGTTCGGATGCGGCCGCCCGTTGTACTTCGGGGTCGTCTGAGAAGCAGTTGTCGTTTAATAAGGTGTTAAAGTCTGTCATATGAATCTTCCTTTCTGGTTGTGAGATTAAGCGGTAAACCCAACGAGGACGCGCCCGCGACTGTGCGTTTCCTTCGCAAAGTGCTGGGCTTCCTTAGTTTGGTCGATGGGAAATATTTTGTTGATGATGGCGGTGAGCTTGCCATCGGCGAGTGTTTGCAGAAAATAACGGTAGTGGTCAGCGTTGAATTCGTCGTGGACAAATTTAAAATTGGCTAAGGTTGGGGCTTGCATGAGGACAATTGAAACGATTTCGGGCTGGTTCAACCGCGCTGCCAGGTCGGTCAGCAGGTCGAGTTTGCCGACAATATCCAAAACGATAGTGGTGCCAGTCAACGTTGGCAGGTCGGCATTCGTGTAGGCTGTTAAATGAGGCATTTGCGAGGCGAAATAGGTCTTACTAGCTTCGGTCACGATCGGGTAAATCGGGCGGTGTTCATCGGCTAACATTTGTAACAGGGTCAGGCCGATTACTGAGTTGGCGCCCGTGATGACGATGTTGTCTGCATGACTGTGATCAATGGCTTGTTTGAGTGTCCAAGACGTGCCAGCAGAGAGGGCGGCCGCGTCGGCGTTACTGACGTTAGCTGCAAGTGGGTAAAGCCAGTCAGGATTTTCAGAAAGGACGACTTCCTGATAAACGCCAGCGGGATTCACAACGAGGACGCGTCGGTTGAGCAATGCCTGATCTCGATTTTTGCCAACGGCGATGACGGTGCCAGCACCCTGGATACCGATGACGCGTGGCAGGGTTGCCAGATCTTCGTTTGTGGCATGCGCGTCGGATTCGAGCTTCCAATCCGTTGGCGAGACCGGCATCACAGCCATTTTGACGAGGACGCCGTTATCTGTCAGTGTTGGTTTTGCGGTATCTTCAATGCTGAGACCGTCGATACCGTTAAAGTTGGTTTGTAAGACTGTTTTCATATGAGGTTCTCCTTTGGGTGTCAGTTTTGTGACCTGAGCACCATGTTTGTTTCTATGGATACAATAATATCATATTTTGTTTCTGTGTCAACAATAAATAAAAAAGTTTTTCCTTGCCTTAAAGTCCACTTTAAGGGGTACAGTCAGGATGTTGATAAAATAAAGAATTAAAGGAGACTTACAAATGAACTTACTCATTGCGGCCGCTAACGGCCAGATTGCCAAAATTGTTGAAAACCGAATCCTCACTGAACCTGGCTTTAAAGATGTTAGACTGACGCTATTTTTACGGAACGCGGATCGGCTAGCCGACTTGAAGGGGAATCCACGCGTGACCTTAATTGAAGGGAGTCTTGATGACGCAACTGAGTTAACCACCGCCATGGCAGGCCAAGACATGGTCTTCGTTGCGGTTGTTGACCACACGCCAGCGAATAGTTGGACCAAGAACGTGATCGCAGCCATGCAGCAACAGTGCGTGAAACGGGTGCTGTTTACTAATATTTTGGGCTTATACAACGAAGTGCCTGGTGAATTTGGCGCTTGGAACCTGCAGATGGTCCGCGCTGGACTGCCGGCTGCCATTCATTCTGATGAATTACTGGCCAGCTCCGGTTTGGATTACACAACGTTGCGGTTGCCATGGTTGAACGACCACGATGAAATTAAGTACACTGTGACGCACAGAAATGACCAGTACGAAGGTGTTTCCGGCTCACGCCAAAGTGTTGCGGACTATGTGTTACAGCTGGTCAAGGACCCAACGCGCGATGTGAAGGATAGTGTTGGGATGGCCGACGCTGATACACAGGGCTGGATCGCCCTGTCTACTAATAAAGGAGAGAGATAAATGACGAAGGTTTTACTGTTAGGTGCTAACGGCCGAATTGCACGGCTCGTTCGGCAGCGATTATTGTCCGAAACGGATGCCACGCTGACCCTTTATTTGCGAAACGCAACCCGGGTCACGCCCGTTGATGATGCGCGGGAAACAATTGTGGAAGGCGACGCTAATGACTTTGACACGTTGGCGCAGGCTGTCCAGGGTCAGGACCTGGTCGTTGCTGATTTAGGCGGTGAAATGGCGCCACTGGCAGAAACGCTTGTGAAAGCGATGACGGACGAGGAGGTGCAACGCGTGATCTGGATCACCGGCCTTGGGTTGTATCATGAAGTACCTGGTGAGTTTGGTCGCTGGGTCGAAGAATCCGTTGGGACACCCGTGATGGATGACACGCGCGATGCCGCTGCAGCCATTGAAAACAGCGCGTTGAACTACACGATTTTACGGGCGGACTATATGACGGATGACGCAAAGATCGATTATGAATTAACGGAAAAGGGCACACCGTTCAAAGGGACGCTGATCTCGCGAGCTAGTATTGCTGATTTGATTATGAGGATTATTAACCAACCAGAATTGCACAGTTTTAGCAGTTTAGGGATCGACGAACCTGGGACTGATGGGGATCGCCCATACTAATTACAAAAGACACTGATGATGCGCATCAGTGTCTTTTTATTGGCTATTTTTAAGTATAAACGGGTATTAAAATGTGCTGAATGAAGGTGTTTAACTGATTATCGCTAACTTTAGTGGCCGTGAAAAGATGGTAACGCAGCCATTCAAAGGGCAGGAGTTTGGTTTCATCGTCAAAAGTATCCCCTTTTATTTCCTTGCGTGCAATGGCGCGATTTAAAATGAGGGTCATTGTCTCAATGTTTTCTTGATTCCCATGGTCAAACATATCATCCAGAATGCTGGTGTGGTCACTGTTTGCGCCAGCCAGCAATAGGGAAACATAGTATTGACTGTAGGTATCCATGATGACCCGATATCGTTGTAATACCTGTGATAAATCATCACTTAAGTTTTGCCCAGTGAACGGTACGTCTTGCAGGTGGCCATTGTTCGTCTGACGGATCTTGTTTCGAATTGCTTCTAGTGCCAAGGTAAACGGCGAATCCCAATGACGATAAATCACAGGGCGGCTGGTTTTAGCGCGTGCCGCGACCTTTGAAAATGTGACGCCGTCTAAGCCATCGGCGTCTAGGATGGCAATGGTGGCATCAAAAATGGCAGTTTCTAGTGCCTTCCCGTGTCGTCTTTGTTCAGTCATTAGCTCCTCCTTTTAAGATACATTTTGTTTCTTGCTGACTTTTAGTGCTTTAGGCGTATTATACCAGTTATGCATTTAAAGTATAAAATGTATCTTAGAAATGGAGATTTTAAAATTGGCAACTGAGCACTTAATTTCAAAAAAGACACAATTGATTGCGTGGATCATCGTTTTTGGCGCGATGGCCCCCATGTTAGACACAACCATGATCAATATTGCCCTCAATCATTTAAGCCATACGTTTCATAGTTCACTGACAACAGTTCAGTGGACGGTGACGTGCTACTTACTGGCAACGGGTATCGCAATTCCATTTTCCAGCTGGTTACTCAGTAAGTTTGACGGTAAGACATTGTTTATTTTTAGTGAAGCGCTATTTGGCATTGGCTCGCTCTTAGCAGCCGTTTCGCCAAATGTGCATTTTTTGATAGCGATGCGGGTTATTCAAGGATTTGCGGATGGGTTAATTACACCACTCTTAATTAATTTGATCGTGCAGCTGGCTGGCAGTGACGTTATTGGGCAGTTAATGGCCACGGTAGGATTGCCAATTATCTTGGGACCACTATTAGGCCGGTCATCGGTGGGATTATCCTTAAGATGCTTTCCTGGCACTGGCTCTTTTTGGTGAACGTACCGATCACATTCATTTCAGTGATGTTGATTTGGGTTAAGATGCCAAGTTTTCCGCCCAAGAAAAAGAGTGAAAAACTGGACCTTGTGGGCATTGGGGTGTTGGTCCTGCTCTCATCATCAATGATTTACGGTATCGTTGAAGCCTCAACTAAGGGAACTTTTTCAAATACAATCACGGTCACGGCCATCACGTTTGGTGTTGCGATGGAAATTATTTATGTCATTTGGGCGATTGTGCGCAGAAATAAGGTTGTTTTACCGCTAACGCTATTTAAATTTCACTCATTTACCGGTGCCTCGATCGGCATTTTTATCTCAGGACTCTTTTTAAACGGCGCGATGTTGCTGTTGCCACTTTATTTTCAAAATGTGCGGCACATGTCCGTGATAGCGGCTGCGTTGGCACTACTGCCACAGGGGATTAGTATGCTGATTTCTCGCCCGTTCGTTGGCCGGTTGACCGACACTATTGGGGCCAAATACGTTGCCATGGTGAGCATCATCATTATCTTTTTAGGCACGATTCCGTTTTTCTGGTTCACTCAAAAAACTTCCTACTGGGTTATTGCGGCTGTTCTGTTCATCCGCGGCTTTGGTGCTGGCGGTGTCACGATGCCGTTAATGGCCGATTCCTATACTGGGATGAGCGACGCGCAAGTTCCGGCGGCCACGATTGGATCACGCATTATTCAAAATATCGGCGGTGCTTTTGGATCTGCATTGATCACAACGCTTGTGACGGCATATGCGAATAAGCGAGTGAAACGGTTTGAAACCAGCCTTTGAAATCACCTGTATCAGGGGAATGCATCACAGATAAAACAGCTTATTCAACAGCATTTGGCACATATTCAACTCTCTTCTTACCAATTTGGGTTTTTGATCATCTCGACTTCGGCAATTGTGATTCTTTTACCGACTTTGTTGCTGTCGAATAAACTGTCAGCTCGGAAAGAGGCGGGTACAGAATAGGATTCAGCTTGATTTAGAAATCATTGAGTGCTATTCAACTGAAAATCTAGATAAAAATGGACTGCTGTTATAGTCACTAGTCATCATTGGACTTGTACGAAACATCGGATTTTTGGTAAGGTAGTGACTGTTGAACTATGAGAATTGAAGATTGAAGGTGAATCACATGTACCATCACGAACTCGTCACACCAAACGAAGGCCTGCCCATCCACGTCATCGAGCACCGCGGCAACGAAAGTAACGTTCTGCTCCACTGGCATCAGGCGGTCAAAATCGACTTGGTACTTGCTGGTAGCGCCAACTACGTGATCAGCGGCAAACACAAGACAGCGGAAGCGGGGGACATCGTGCTGATTAACGCCAACGAGATCCACGGTGTCAGCAGTATTGAGACCTCGGCTGAAACGAGTGCTGTGACGTTGTTGCTGCCGTACCAATTCCTCGAAACCCAGTTGCCGAATTTTCAATTTATTTGGCTAGCAATCAACCAAACAGATGAGACCTATCCGCAACTGATCACCGCGATCAAAAAACTGGCAACCATTGAGTCTGAACCCAATGACAGTCTGTTACGCCTGCGTCAGCAGAGTGACCTCTACATGGTGCTATACCTGCTGTTAAAGCATTTTAGCACCTACCGCGATGTGCCAAATAACTTGCATGGCACACCGCAACAACAGGAGCTCGCCAAGGTCATTGCGTTTTTGACGGACAATTCGCGCCAGGCGTTGACACTGACCCAGGTGGCAAACGAAATGCATCTGTCTGTCGGCTATCTGTCACGGCTATTTACCCAACAGATGCAGGTCAGTTTAATGCAGTATCTGCAATTGATTCGACTGCAGGATGTATTAACGACCACGGATACAGCAATTGCTGCAATCGCTGACATTGCGGGCTTTTCTAATGTTAAATCATTTCGGACGTTATTTATTAAAGTCTATTCACAAAACCCATTAAAATATCGTCAAACACACAAAGGTCAATAATTGACCTTTTTTTAGTGAATTCGTTTCTCTTTTAGTGACCGCTTACATGCTATTCTTTAACCGTTAAGAAACAGCAATTATAGAATGGAGTGAGTCAGATGGAAAAAGTAAAACCACAGTCGTGGCTGTTTAAGGTCGCAATCTTATCAATATCGTTGATGTTAATGATTGCACCGAATATTGCAGCCGCCATTCCGTTAATGGCCAAGACCTTTAGCAGTCAATCAGCTTCGGCCGTCCAGACCTTGTCGACGATTCCCAACTTGGGTGTTATTTTCGGCATTTTCTTAGGTGAGTTTGTGACCCTTAAAATTGGGTCGAAACGGACTGTCATGTTGGGGCTGACCATTGCGTTAGTCACTGGTGTCCTACCCGTTATTATCAGCAATTATACGGTCGTGCTTGTCTCGCGGTTCCTGTTGGGGTTTGGTATCGGGTTGTGACCTTAAGTCTGATTTCGCAATTTTACGAGGGTAACGAACTGGCAACGATGATGGGCTTTCAGTCCACGGTTCAAAATTTAGGCAGCTCGGTCTTGTCCTTTGCGGTTAGTTACCTAATTATCTTCGGATGGCACGCAACGTTCTTGATTTACGCCATTGCACTGCCCGTCATGATTCTGTTTGGTGCAGTTGTGCCAAATATTGACCGGCAAAAGGGACATGCGACATCAGAAGAACAGCAATCTGAACCACAGACGACCAAGCAACGGGTCAACCTGCCGGTGATCGCCATCTCGGTCTTGACCTTCTTTGTTTATGTGTTCTTCATGGTCGTGACCGTTCAATTATCTAGTTTGTTTGCTGCCCAGCATATTGGATCTGCTTCCCAAGCAGCCGCTGTTTTAGGTGGTCTGACGTTAGTCTCAATGCTGTTTAGTTTGTTTTACGGCAAATTATTCAAGTGGATCGGTTCCGTCATTTTGCCACTTGGGTTGTTCCTCATGACGATCGGTTTCCTGTTGTTATCACGCATGACGGCAATGGCTGGCGTTACAGCCGGTGTGGTCATCATTGGGATCGGATTCGCGTTTACGATTCCGTACATTTACACGATGGTGAATGTTAAGGCACCAAAGGGCTCGGAAAATCTCGCTTCCTCAATCATGTTGATCATGACCAACGCTGGGGTGTTTTTATCACCCACAGTTGTAAACGCTTTATCCGGCATGTTTGGCCATTCCGGTCCCGTTAGTGCAATGGTCGTTTGTGTCTCAGGGTTACTGGTACTCGCCATCGTTACGGCAGTGGTTGTTGCAACGCAATTTCGTGGCAGTCGCGCCGTCACACCTGAAAAATAAGTAGAGAAAGAAGAGCGATTGAAATGATTAAAAACGATAATGACAAGGTGATGGCCGCGGTCACTAAAATGCGGACAGAGTGGGGCGCTAACGATGCGAAACGTGATGCTGGGTTACCGACAACCTATCCAGAAGTTGAGCGGTTTGATAATTTACGCTATGGCGAAAACGGCGATGAAAATTTAATGGACATTTACGTGCCGAATCAAGATAAGACCGTTTATCCAACTGTGATCGACGTGCATGGCGGCGGGTTTGTCTATGGCGACAAGGAACTGTATCAACACTACTGTTTATGGTGGGCACGGCAGGGATTTGCGGTGGTCAGCTTTAATTATCGGCTTGCACCCAAGACCGTTTTCCCTGGTGCGTTGCAGGATGTGTCAAAAGCGGTTGAATGGGTGGTTGCCACGCAACCCAGTATCAGCTTGATCTGAATAACGTGTTCTTTACGGGTGATAGTGCGGGCGCCACGCTGGCACAGCAGTACCTGACTGCCCAAGTGAACGGTGCTTACCGGGATGCGCTTGGGTTGTCTAAGGCGAAACTCACTATTCGAGCTGCAGCACTGAACTGCGGGGTCTACTTCTTGGACCGGCCAGAAACGTTGGCAGATGATACGTTGATTGTGTTAGCCTACTTTGTGCCAAGTGTTAAGGAACGTTATGAAGATGAATTAAAGACGGAAAACTATATGTCGCAAAAATTACCACCACTGTTTATCATGACGGCCAATAACGATTTTTTGCACGATGAGGGTGTGCGGATGGACCAGTATCTGATCGACCACCAAATGCCACATGCGTTCCATATCTATGGTGATGACGAGCATCCGCGCGTCACGTGTTTCATATTGATCAGCGTGACAAACTTGGGATTGAGTGTAACCTGGCGGAGAAAGCATTTTTTGAGCAGTATCTTCACTAGTAGTGGCTATGGGACGCATTTTGGAGCTTCCTATTGTTAGGTGTTCAATTCCGTTGCATTCCGCGATTTGGCACTCCGCTGTGGTAGCTCGCGATGAAGCTAATTCGATTGTCGCTGTGCGCCACTCGAATGGATCTCCATCGTCTCGCATGTCACTAAATGGCCAAAGGACGGCCATCAAGTGACATCGACACCACAGCTCCGTGCCAAATCGCTCCATACCACTGATGTTGAGCTTACTTTTCCCCATTTGTTAAGGATCGCAATGGTGTTAACCCTAGTTTGCAGAGAATCCGCCCTCGACTGCTAGTCAGACCATTGACAGCCATGCTTCTCACCGTGTGCTCGTCACAGGTAACGATTGATTAACAGGTTTCATGACACCACTTTTGAAGCCTTATCATCTATGAAGACAATTGCAAATATTGTAATGGAGCGACATGATAGCACTAATTGAATCACTCAACATCGAAAAGAGCCAGCGCCCTTGCAAAAATGCAGGGGCGCTTTTATTTTGGAAGGACTTGCTTTAAACGTGTAATTAGCTCCTAAAACGACTACAATAAAAGCCAACAAAGAATGGCCTATTTATCGGATTTTAGTCTGAAAGAACGGAGGATTCACACATGACAACAGACACCTACATAGCAATTACCGGTGCGTCAACAGGCATCGGTCGCGCTGCCGCTCAGCAATTTGCGGCGGCGGGCCACAATTTAATTTTGGTGGCGCGGAATACGGATGCGCTAAAGACGGTCAGAAGCGACATTTTAGCGACTTACCCCGACTTAAAGATTCAGGTCCGATCCTATGACCTGACCAACATGGCGCAGGCGCGAGCGCTGTACTATTCGCTGAGTGACTTTAACATTGATTGTTGGATCAATAATGCCGGCTTTGGTGACTACAAGTTGATCAGTGACCAGGACGTCAACAAAGCGACGCGGATGATTCAGCTCAACGTGGAGGCGTTGACGTTGCTGTCGATGCTGTACGTGAAGGATCATGAGCAGATTCCTGGTACTCAGTTGATCAACGTATCTTCGGTGGGCGGCTACTTAATGGTGCCAACCTGTGTGACGTACAGTGCGACAAAGTTCTATGTTGGGGCGTTTACGGAGAATTTGGCGCTGGAATTGCGGCATAAGGCGCAGCATTGAAGGCGAAGCTATTTTCGCCAGCCGCCACTGAGACAGATTTTGGCAAGGTCGCAAACGACGTTGACACCTACGACTACGATGCGGCGTTTGGCGACTCTTACTTTACGAGTGAGCAGTCAGCGACTTACCTCCTGCAGCTTTTTCACGATGATGACCACATTGTGGGCGCCATCGACCGAGAGACCTTTGCGTTTAAGCTGTCCCAGAATGTGTTTCCCTATGCGGGGGATTCTGGGCGGAATCAAGTGATCGAGTAAGAAAACAGGGAAAAACTGAGCATAAATGAGTCCACGAATCCGCTAACCAAGGCTGATTCGTGGGCTCATTTTTGTACGTCAAAATAAAAATTAAACTTTTTTTCAAAAAACGCTTGCCTTGAAGTTACTGCAACCTTTTATACTCCTTTCTTGTAATCAACTAAAGGAGCAATCAAGAACATGCAAGAGAAATTTACGAAATACGAATTATCGGTACTAGCAATCGTTTTAGTCAGCTACTTCATGACGGTTTTGGACGTCTCGGTGGTCATCACCGCGCTGCCAAACATCCAGCGTGACCTGAACCTTTCCACAGCGAACCTCACTTGGGTACAAAATGCCTACACGATTATCTTTGGCGGTCTGCTGTTACTTGGCGGTCGGCTTGGTGACATTATGGGGCGTAAGCAGATTTTTAACATTGGGTTAGTCATCTTTGGCCTCGGCTCATTATTAGTGGGCTTTGCCAACAGTGCCGTCTGGATGATCATCGCTCGCGGGTTTCAGGGTGCCGGGGCAGCTGCGTTGGCACCGTCAACCTTGGCGTTGCTGATGGACAGCATTCCAGCTGGTGTGAAACGCATTCGGGCGGTTGCCGACTACGTCGCTGTTGCGGGCATCGGTGCAAGTGTCGGGTTAGTGATCGGGGGTCTGTTCGCTAGTTTACTGAGCTGGCGGTACGCCTTCTTCGTGAACGTGCCGATCGCCATTGTGATGCTGATCTGGGCAACCAAGACGGTGCACCCGACGCCGGCACAACACGGCTCATTTGATGGCCTCGGGTCAATTCTATCGTTGCTTGGCATGGTTAGTTTAGTGTACGGAATCTTGTTGATCTCCGATGGTGGTCCAGCGTTGTACTGGATCATTGCGGCCATCATTTTGTTAGTCCTTTTTGTTTGGCGCGAAGCAAGGTCAGCCAGCCCATCATGCCACTTCGAGTGTTTAAGAACGCGGAACGGACCGGCGCTTACCTCAGTCGGATGTTGTTTTTAGGGGCGATGATGGCGTTTTGGTTCTTCATCACCCAATTTTTGCAGAAAGTCTACGGTTTTTCCCCACTAATGGCCGGTATCGGCTTCTTCCCGATGACCATTGCCAACTTTATTAGTGCGCTGCAGGTGTCACGGTTGACCGCGAAATTTGGGAACGCGAAGACGCTGATCGGCGGGTTAGTGCTGACCTTCATTGGGATGGTTTGGTTGAGCTTTGCGGGGGCGGATGGCAACTACACCGTTAGCGTTGCTTTACCCATGATCCTCATTGGTTTAGGCCAAGGTGCAGCGCTGAGTCCACTGACCACGGCGGGTATCGCTCACATTGATGCGCAGGACGCCGGGGCCGCTTCAGGGGTCGTTAACGTGGCCCACCAAGTTGGCGGGTCGTTGGGTCTAGCTATCTTAGTCGTTATCGCAACCGCCTTGACTGGTACTGGTAGTTTAGCCTTGCGGACGGACTGGGCATTGCGCGGTGGGGCGGTGTTCCTGCTGGTTGCACTGATCTTAACCGTTGTGCTGATTTTGCCACAGGATAAGAAAGCAAGATGATGGGTTGACTTCAAGTGGACTTTAAGGTCTATAGTTACCTCATCGAGACAGAAAATGATAAGAAAGGCGGTTTGGCAAATGACGATTGAAAGTTTGAGTAACCAAAGCGGCATACCGAAGATAAAAATTGCGTTTTATCAAGACGCGGACCTGTTGCCGTCCAATCTGACTGATGCGCAACTCGTTGATTTAGTTAAGTTGATCGATCAGCTTTATGGCGTGGGTATTTCGTTGGAAAAATTACACCACTATGCGCATTTACAACAAAAACGCTGCGCAATTATTGCCGCGCAAAAGACATTGCTTCAATTGGCACTGCAACAGCTGGCGGAAAAACAGCAAGATATTGAATTAGAATTACGTCATCTGGATCAGGTCTCACTACCAGATGATGACCTAGAATTACACCAAATAGAAACCACAACAGAAAAGGAGTCGTGACTAAAATGACAGACCGGATTATTGATATGAAACAAAATACTGAAGCGGACCGGCAGAAATTTGTTGCTGACCAGCAGTTGATTTTTAAGTACAACCACACCATGCCTATGACCGAAGATGCTGATGCGCTTCTTAAACAAATTTTTCAAGATCGCATTGGGACCGATAGCTCGGTGGCGGTGCCCGTCCAAATTGTCAGACCAGAAAATATTGTCATCGGCAATCACGTGACCATTAATTTTAACGCGCTATTCATGGCAGCTGGCGGCATTGAGATTGGTGACAACGTTCAAATTGCCGGCAATGTTCAACTGGTTAGCAATAACCACGATCTTAAGGACCGAAGTATTCTGATCGGTAAAAAGATCACCATTAAAGCCGGGGTGTGGATCGGTGCTGGCGCGTCGATCTTACCAGGAGTTACCGTGGGTGAAAACGCGGTGGTCGGCACAGCGGCGGTGGTAACAAAGGACGTGGCACCAAATACCGTTGTCGCTGGGAATCCAGCGCGTGTCATTAAGACGATTCAATAGAAAGGGTGCGAGTGTAATGACAGTTTTTGAAGCGTTAAGGACAGGGCAGTCATACGATATTCGCGACGCGGACTATCAACGAGAAGTGCACGGTGAAATTGACCGGTGTAATCATCTATGCTGGGCGATTAGTCAAACTGACCCTGCAGATAAGCCAGAATCAAACAGCTTGAAAATGAGTTGCTGCACGGTCAAATGCAAAACGGCACATTTTTCACGCCGCCGATGAGTATCGATTGCGGCAACACTGTTCACCTGGGTAAAAATGTTTACGCGAACCATCACCTGACAATGATGTCCCTGGGCACAATTACGATTGAAGACGGGGTAATGATGGGTCCAGAGGTTGGGTTGTTTACGGTCAATCATGAACCCCAGAATATTCGCGTGATCAAGACTGGGACAATCACAATTAAGAAAAACGCGTGGTTGGGTGCCAGAGTCAGCGTCTTACCCGGCGTGACCATTGGTGAAAATGCCATCATCGGGACGGGCGCAGTCGTTACGAAGGATATTCCGGCAAATAGTGTTGCGGTTGGGTCTCCCGCAAAGGTGATCAAACGATTGTAAACTGGAAGAGGGATTTAAATGACAAAACAAAATTTAGTTGTTTTTTATTCATGGTCGGGTAACACCAAGTCGATGGCGACGATGATCAGTCAGTTTATCGATTGCGACGTTTACGAAATCAAGGTGCCGGGCGCGACGTTTTCAGACGATATGTACGCGACTTCTGACACGGCGAAGCGCCAAATTGAGACCGGGCAATTGCCGGAATTGATGGGCCCATTACCTGATTTTAGTCAGTACGCGTCCATTTTTGTTGGCGGGCCAACTTGGTCTGGCGCGCCTTCGACCCCAGTGTTACAAGTTCTACAGACCATTGCAACAACTGATGCTACGCTGATCCCGTTTTACACGCACGCTGGCACGGCCGGTCAGTATGAGCAGGCGTTCGCACAGGCAGTACCAGGGATGACTGTGTTAAAGGGTCTTGGCCTATCCGGTGTCACTGGGAATCAAACTGAGCAGCGGGTTCGAACGTGGTTATCTGACCTGGGGTACTTGTCATAAAATAAAAAAGCACCGGATATGGTCGTCACAATTTGGAAATTTAGCGTTTCGTGGTACAATTTTAATCAGTTAAAGTTGTACTTTGAACTAAATGACTTTAACGGTTTGACATGTTCATCATCGTTGGGTCGATGTTTCAGTTTAAGTGCCAGTGGGTCTCGTGACGGATACGAGTCACTTGGTATTTTAAATGGGACAGCCATCACCGGTTAGTGACCAGCCTGTGATGGCATCGTCTAACGAAAATGAACGAAAAGTGAGGGGTTCAACACCCTAACCAGTGAGCCGTTCGCATGTTTCTGGTGAGGGTGCAGTTAAAATGGTCACAACTTAGATTAGGTTATGTTTAGGAGGTACCACCATGAAAAAATTATTAGTTGGCACTTTTGCTGTCAGCGCAGTTTTAGCTATTGCTTATTCACATTTTTTGGATCATCTCGAACTTGGCAAGCGTGGGTAAGGCGGGCGCTTAGTTCAAGGTCGTTGTCGTTGAAAGATCCACAAAAAAGAGCTTGCTGATACAACGGCGAGCGCTTACTGCATCGAAACGTTGTGCTCAGATACGTCATCGTGTTTGAGCTCAACGTTTTTTTGTTAGTTACAGCCGTCTCAGTCGCAATTGGCGTGACAGATGCGTAAAATAAGAGTCAGAGAACAATCGGGGGTGTGGACAATGGGACTCTTTGTGTCAACGTTTATTATTATGCTGGCAGTGGCCGTGAGTGATATTCTGGCGCGACTGGTGCCGAAGATTTCAAGCAATTATTTGAACATTATTGTGGGTGTCGTGGTGGCGTTCATTCCAGCGCTGCAAAAGGACGTGCTTTCGTTTGACAGTGACATCTTTATGATTTTGATCCTGGCGCCGTTGCTGTTTTTTGAAGGTCAGCGGACGCCCATTCAGTTCGTGGAAAAGCGCGTTTGCGGCATTATCGGTACCGCGGTCGTGTTAGCAATCTTGTCGGCCGTTTTAGCAACAATTGTCTTAAAAATCAGTTTTGCGCTGTCGTTTCCATTGGCGTTGGTGATGGTCGCCATCAGTACGCCAACGGATGCGACCGCTCTTGAGTCAGTCACAACAGGGCGCCAATTTCGAAATAGCATCAAAACACCGTTAAAAATGGAAGCGCTTTTTAATGACGCAACGGGCCTGATCTTACTGCAAGCCGGATTGATCTGGGTCAGTACTGGGCGGTTAAACGTTTGGCAGGACCTTGGACAGTTAGTCGTTTCCGCTGGTGGCGGGATTTTGTTTGGCGGTCTTATCGAATTGATGATCATGACGTTCCGGCAGTGGCTGGTGCGTTCGTCAATGAATGTGGTGTCGTCCCAAACGCTGATCTACGTGCTGACACCGTTTGTTATTTACGGCTTGGCAGAAGTCATTGGGGTTTCCGGAATCATTGCCGTCGTTACTGCCGGTCTTGTCAGCAATAGTGAGGCCACACGCAGTCGGTTTTCGTCACCCAACCAAATGCATCTTGGCGTGGTGATCACAAATTTCGCAACGACGGTCCTCAACAGTGCCGTGTTTGTTATTCTTGGCATTAGTCTGGGCAGAATTGGGTCGGCACATGTCCACTTGCTAACGTCATCGTTAAATTGGCTATGGATGGGCATTCTGGTCTATGGTGTTTTATGGGTGTGCCGTTTTGGGTACGCTAAGGTGGCCATTAGCGACCGGTCGACCCGTGGCGCGATATTGTTTGCGTTCGGCGGGGTCCATGGGACAGTCACGCTGGCAATGACCTTTTCGCTCACGAGTCAGTTTTCAACCGCCACGTTTAACCAGATTATCCTCGTTGAAACGGTGGTTATCATTTTGAGTATGCTGGTGCCGACGATCCTGTTTCACTGGTTATTACCAGTGGATTGGGATGAACATCAACGCGCGTACTATGTCCAGCGGTTGCGCCAACGCGCTGTTGAGATTGGCATTAAACAGGTGAAGAAAATGAACTTATCCGATTTGGTCAAGGATATTGTGATCTATGATCTGCGCGACCAAGTTCGTGGCAATTCGTTACATCATTTCTGGCGGCAATGTGACGTTGCATCGCGATGTGCTGACCAGTATTCAAAGCACGGAACAGCGGCGAGCATTGATGCAGGCGTTTGATAAGGAGCGCGCGTATTTGTATCATGTGGCCAAGCAGCATTTGGTGAAGTCCGAGTATGTTTATGAAGTTTATAATGAGATTTTGCTGGCTGAATCGCTGGTGTTGGATCCGGAGAGTCAGATGATTTAGGATAATTAGTTTCAATGAGGATGACGAACTTAAGGTAAACTAACAGTGTTTAAATGAGTTATTGATAACCATGCGGTAAATTTGGCGTTTGGTAAATTAGCGTAATCCGTTAGAAAAGGTGACCAATTATGAAAAATGAAACAGACTAGTCGATGTGGATGACTTATTTGCTAAGGATTTACAAAATCCACTCTTTGCAAAAGAAGTGCAACGTGAAATGGAGCGATTGAAGGAAGAACTCGATTTCAAATTGGTGAACAAGCGGAATCACTTTTAAAAGGCTATTTTAAAGTTGTTGCTTTTAGAAAATTCAGGTGCTCAGATCTTACTGCACACGTTTTTGTTTGAAATCAAAAAAACGCTTGCCTTAATGTGGACTTTAAGGTTTACAGTAATCCCTGTGATCAAATAAAGGGAGGCAATATGCCATGAAAGCAGCAGTATTTATCGAACCAGGAAAAGTTGAGATTCAAGACTTACCGAAACCAACGATTCAAGAACCAACCGACGCATTATTCGCGTCGTCCGTGCTAGTGTGTGCGGATCAGACCTCTGGTGGTTCCGCGGGATTTCGGAACGGCCACACAACACACCGGTGGGTCATGAAGCCATTGGCGTGATCGAAGAAGTCGGTGCTGACGTGAAAAACGTTAAGGCGGGCGATTTCGTTATCGTACCGTTCACTCACGGCTGTGGCCACTGTGCCGCTTGTTTGGCAGGCTTTGATGGCAACTGTTTAAACGCTAAGGAAATGGGCAGTTCTGGGTTCCAAGCTGAATATTTACGATTTACCAGTGCTGATTGGGCGCTCATTAAGATTCCTGGGCAACCAAGCGATTACACTGATGAACAACTCAACTCGTTTGTGACACTGGCTGATGTGATGGCAACTGGCTATCACGCTGCAGCGTCCGCTGAAGTTAAGGCCGGCGATACGGTGGTTGTGATGGGTGACGGTGCCGTTGGCCTCTGTGGTGTATTGTCCGCAAAACTCCGTGGGGCTAAGCGGATCATTGCGATGAGCCGTCATGAAGACCGCCAACAATTAGCACGAGAATTTGGTGCTACCGACATTATCGCTGAACGTGGCGACGATGCTGTTGCGAAGGTTATGGAACTGACGGATGGCGGTGCGGATGCCGTACTGGAATGTGTCGGTACAGAACAATCCGTGGACACTGCCGTTAAAGTAGGCCGCCCAGGCGCAGTTGTTGGCCGGGTCGGTGTCCCACAAAAGGCTGAAATGAACACTAACAATCTGTTTTGGCGCAACATTGGTCTGCGAGGCGGGATTGCTTCCGTCACCACTTATGATAAAGCTGAATTATTGCAGGCTGTTTTGGATGGGAAGATCAACCCAGGCAAGGTGTTTACGAAACAGTTTGCGTTGGATGATGTTCAGGCTGCTTACGATGCAATGGATCAGCGAGAAGCGATTAAGTCGTTGCTGATTGTTGAGAAATAAGCATTTAAAAAAAGGCTCATGTCAATTTTGCTGGCATGGGTCTTTTTGTTACGTTAAAGATTTTGTTCATTTTAGTAAGGAACACAATCGATATGATGGCGGTTAATACCCGCCATCATCATCAAAAAACGCGTCGATTTCTTTTTGTGTTTTAACCCGCTGGCCACGTTCATAACTAGCCTTGGTCAACTTGGAAATGACGTTATTATTTACTGTTGATTTAGGATTAAAAGGGATGGTTCCCGTTTCGCTAATTTGAGAATAGAGTTGCTTTATGAGGGATTCTGGGCTTATATCCGCTGATCTCATAATGGATTCTGCTTTTTCTGCAACTTGCGCATCTATGGTGAAGTTGAACTGTTTTGTGATTTGATTGTTTTTTGACATAACAATATCTCCTTTAATTTAGAAGGTAGTCAGTAAAAACTGTTTCATCTTTGTATGGCATTCTTGAAATTGGTTCAATTAGTCATTGTTTAGTACAACGTGACTAGATTGGTTTGCTCTTCCTAATAGTCAAAAGTATACAAAAACACCAAGGTTTCCTCCATATGGAAGCCTTGGTGTTTTGTATAATATTAACTTGTCCGAGCTTGCTTACTTTGTTTCATCCTCAACCTTAGCGTCGTGCTCACGCTCCAACGCCTCCATCTCAGACTCGGTCGTCTTCATATGATCATAGAAATGATCCAGCTTGAAGTGCAGGTGGTCGATGGCAGCCTGCAGGTCATCGCGGCGCTCTTCCATTTCGGTGAGTTGTTCGCGCAGGAGGTCTTGCTGCTCCTGGTCATTTTCTTCTTGTGAGTCGAAGAGTTGGATGTACTTGCGCAGGTTTTCGATGCTCATGCCGGCTGCTCGCATTTGTTTGACGAAGTTGATGCGGCGGATGATGCGGTTGTCGATCTCCCGGTTACCGGTCTCACTGCGGTCGATGGCGGGAATCAGCAGTTCTTTTTCGTAGTAGCGAATGGCGGCGGATGAAACGCCGGTGCGTTCGCTTGCTTCTTTAATGTTCATTGTGGTCACCTCGTTTGTTCTATTATAATACTATTTGTTAGGAATGTAGCGTTTAATGACAGTTGTCGAAAACATTTGATGAAACGGTAAAGACGCGCCACTGCCATCGTGGCTTTGGCGCATCCTTTATGTGCTATTCACCAGCGGGAAAGTCGGTTGAGGCAGCTAAGGCCGTTTGTGTTTTATAATCCGCAATGCGTTTCTCCAGGGTGGCAATCGTGTTGGTCAGGGCGTCAGACCCTAAAACCATCCGCAACGGTGCCGGTTCTTGGTCAGCAGATTCAATGATGCGAGTTGCCATCCGCGCTGGGTCACCAGGTGCTAACCCGTTAGCTGGGTCCAGCATCTTCTTAAATGCGTGGGCGGGGTTGCCTCATAAGCGGGGAGTTCATCAGCAACCTGGGCACTGCCGTACCGAAATTCGGTCCGAGCACCACCAGGTTCGACAATCGTCACGCCAATGTTAAAGGCACTCACTTCTTGCGCAACAGATTCAGCGAAGCCTTCAATCCCAAACTTAGCGGCGTGATACATGGAATTGCCGGGAAAGGCAACTTGGCCACCGTAAGATGAAATCTGAATAATGCGGCCGTGGCCTTGCGCGCGGAAGTGGGGGAGTACGGCGCGAATCATTTGAATCGAACCGGTCAAGTCAGTCCCGATGATCTTGTCGACCTGCGCATCACTGAGTTCTTCAGCCGCCCCGAATAAGCCATAACCGGCGTTGTTGACGAGGACATCCACTGTTGGATGTTCACTGAAGACGGCGTCGACCGTTTTGTGGATCGCTGCGGTATCGGTGACATCGAGAAGCTTACTGAAAAAAGTATCTGGATATTGTTTTTCCAAATCTGCAATCTTGTTTGTGTTACGAACCGTTCCGATAACCGTGTTGCCGCTAGCGAGTAACTGCTGGGTCAGCTGACGGCCAAAGCCGCTCGAAACGCCTGTGATCAACCATGTTTTTGTCATATTTAATGTGCTCCTTTTTGTGTTTGTCTTGATTACAGAGCATAGTTTACGACCTTGAAGTTACTTGAAGGCAAGGAGTATTTTTAAATAATCAAAATATTTTTGAACATCAGTTTTCAAATAAACATCGTATGAATTATTGTTTACTAATCTTAATAGAACTATACTTAATAATAAATATTATTATAAGAAAGGAACACAAATGAAAACTAAAGCGATGTGCAAGACGATCATTCTTAGTGTTTTAAGCTTCGTTATAGTGGTGACTGTTAATTTGAATCAATCTTTTTCAATTCAGGCAAAAACACTCATACGACACCAACTGCTTCTCGGGGAGATTGGTATCATTATTATCGGGGGACTGGATATGAAGCTTTCAAAATCACGGCTCATACTTTCAGTGTTTATGAGTCAGGACACCGAATATATCATGTCTCTCCTAGCCATCTTAATGTTACTCGAGAAGGAACCGGTTATAACTTTTATGATAAGAAGGGAAGCGGAGATACATTAAGGTTTAGGTTGGGTATGATTACTGTTAAAAATAAAAAATATCAAGCACTTTCTTTAGATAATTAGGAAAGAGATGTATTTACTTCCTTTAAAACTTTGAAAAAATATAAAATAAATTTTTAGGAGTAGATTATGGTTAAAAGAAGAATCATCACTGAAACCATTGTTATTTGCAGTTTTGTGTTTGGATTAAATTGTGCTGCAGTCACTGTCCACGCTTCAAAATGGCATAATGGAACACCGAATGTGTTGCGTGGAAAATATGGAAGAGCTGCTAACTTATATGGTGAGCATCGATTTTGGAGGTTTGCCACGATTACTAAGTATCGTTTATACCTTGAACCTGTTGAGACGGCAATCTGGATTAAACCAAAATACGAGAAAATTGGTGCAAATATTTATTATTTCAATGTAAAAGATGTTTATTCTCCAAAAACAAGCTATCATTTTAAACTTACTTATAAAATTTATCATGGTATCAAATATCTGGGTATTCCGTACAAAAATCATGGAAAGATGAAAACCACGTGGTATTATGGACACCAATATTAAAAGAAAAATTGTTTAAAAAGTGGTTGCCTTAAAGTAACTTGAAGGGACTATAGTTAAATCATCAAGTGAAAACAAGGAGGACACGCACATGACAAACGTATTAATCATTGGTGCAACAGGCACGGTCGGCAGTACGACACGACGGTATTTCTTAAACCACACGGATGACCAACTCACCTTAATGGCGCGGAACACGGATTGGTTAGGTAAATTAGAAACTAGTCGGGAAACAGCTATCGCGGGTAGCGTGACGGATGCGGCAGCGTTAAAAATAGCGCTTCAGGGCCAGGATTTCGTTTTTGCTGCACTGAGCGGGAGCTTGAAATCAATGGCGCAGGCCTTAGTGGCCGCCATGGATCAAAGTGACGTTAAACGGCTGGCGTTCATCACGTCAATGGGCATTTACGACGAGATTCCCGCATCGCTTGGCGGTGGCAATGTATCGCAGAACCCCGTGCTGCGGCCGTATCGTGAAGCGGCTGATGTGATTGAAGCGTCTGACCTGGATTACACGATCATTCGGCCTGGCTGGTTTGATAACGGCAGCACCGACTATGAAATCACGCATAAGGGTGAACCATTTGGCGGGCATGATGTCGCCGTTGAGAGCATTGCTGATTTGGTGACCCGGTTGGCGCATGATCGAAGCTGGGGCTACGGGATAGCTTGGGTATTAATCGGAAGTAGGACCGTCCTGAAAATTGAAATAGCGCAAATCATCATCCAAAGGAACCCAATGTTTAAGGGTTCCTTTTTTGCGTTACAGAGAACATAACGTTAAGGACTAAAATTGTTTTTCTCGTTAACAATGGTTATTGCTGATAAAATAAATTGTTCGAAAGACTGTTTACGTAGTTATTCAATACTGAGGCAGAAACAGATTACTTAGTAAAGATAATAGGTTTCTGTATAATGATAGGATAAGTATTGTATGGTACGTAACGATTTTAGATCGACAATCATTCAGCTTGTGATTTCAAGAATTCAATCGGATTACTATAATCATAAAGTCAAATCAAATCTGCATCGTAAGACAGCAATCTACCTTAGAGACCATCAACTGACATATCGGTATGTATTAAGGGCGGCAGTTGAACATTTGAGTGAAGCTGAGTATGCAAGGGGGCCAAGTCCGCATCATTGGTTAATTGGTAACGATGTTTTTGAATTTATTTTGGTACTTAACGATGCCGATATCTACGTAAAATTTGATGTTAACGATAAAGCAACTCTGTTTGAGTCTTTCCATAATCGTGAGAAAAATCTGGACGATAGTTGGTTCCGGCTTACACTTAGTTAGGAGGATTTTTAACGATGGTAAAAGTGATTTCCACATTTAAATATACTGACATTATGACTGGAGACCTAGAAACTTACCACCTTGTCGAACTTTTAGAGTCGACAAGAGTCTTGGATGAACCCTTTAAAAATACGCACCAGTACTGGGTTTTAGATGGTCAGGATGTGACTAATAAGGCGGCTTATTTAGAACCGCTGGATAATCCAGATCGAAATATTGATTCAGACTACCAACAGTTTAGAGATAAATATCACTTTTTGAAGCCTGAAGATATAAAAAGTGCGCGTCGAGCGTTGCATTTGTCCTTAATCGAAGCGGCAATCTTTTTAGGTTTTACAGTTCAGATGTTATCCGATATCGAAAATAGTTATTTGATGCAAAATTATGAACAGGAAATAAAATTATCCTTGTTAAAAGATCCAGCAGGGTTACTTCAGATGGTTCTTAAGCATGAAAAATTTGTGAAATCAAAATTACGTCGTCAACACTTAAATGCAGATAGCGTTGTCTCTCGCTTAACCGCGTTAGTTAATAGCGACTCCTCACTTCAAACAGGTGTTGAGTAGTTTAATTGTGCATTAAAAAGAACCTTGGTCTGTGATGGCCGAGGTTCTTTTTAGGTTTCGAAAGTGAACTTATTAGTCGCCTACATACGGCTCAGGCAAAATAGTCAACACAGTCATTCGTTTGAAATTGTCAGTTTTTTTAATAATTCGCCCCATATCGCCTTGATGCCGTTTGTAGTGGACGACCAATCGGCCAACATACTCGCTAAATTTAGCGTTCAACGTTAATGGATAATAATTATAGAAGCCATTAGGCGTCACATCGATTTCTTCATGGTCAAAACAGCCGATAAATAACCATGAATCATGAGATTTATATCTCACAAATTGGAGGACTAACTGATTTGGCTGGAGCTTGTAATCGCTTCTAACAGTTTTGGGGTACGGCTGGTGCAACAGGGCATAAGCTTTCGGTGTTTTACTGATGTAGCCGATATATTCACGCAACTTATCGCGTTGACCATGTACAAAATAACCGAGTGGATTTTGCATATCATCAGAAAAATCAGCCTTGTGTTCATTATTGATGACAACAGGATAGGTTGTAATTTGGTTGTCGCTAATGTTGAAGAGGTCTTGAAGTGATTGATTGGTATGCATAGAAATCTCCTTGAAATGTAGTTTATCTATCTATTGATTATATAAGATATTAGCAAAAAAATATACATAAATTTCAGTCCGATATTCAAGTTGGAACAAGTTTCGAAACCTGTTATTATTGAGGCTAATGACTGTTTTTGTCACAGAAATAATCTTGGCTTACTGCGCTGTTGTTGTTTTTGAAGCGTATAAACTAGAAATTGTTTCTGGTAAACCCTCAATTTTAAATTTGATTCATTATTGATGACTATCGTTAGCCGCATAAGACCAGTTCAATATTTTCTCTATTTTAAATTAACGATTGACGCCCACAAAAATCAGGCCTATTATGTAGACCAGTTGTTATAATCAAAAAATCGAAAGGAGCACTAACATGGCTGAATCAGCACGTGATAAACTCATTGCGACAGCTGCGACGTTATTCCAAAAACAGGGCGTCCGCGCAACTGGCCTATCAGAAATTTTAAAGATTAGTCAAACACCCAAGGGCTCACTGTACTACTACTTCCCGCATGGTAAAGCGGAATTGACCAAGGCCGCCATTGCGTTTGCGGGGGCTCAAAGTGAGGACCGCGTGCAAAACACACTCGCAAATGAGCCTGATCCGACAAAAGCGTTTACCCAGCTCTTTGAAAAAATGGCTGCCGATATTGCGGATTCGGGGCATTTGAATCACGTCTCCATTAGTCTGATTGCGCTTGAGACCATTGATGAACCGGAATTACAATCGGCTTGCGCCCAGGTGTACTCACGACTTGAGCTGCTGTACACGTCAAAGTTGATTGAAGTTGGGATTAAGGCAGAAGTTGCCCAGGACCTTGGCCAGTTTATTCAGTCAGCTACTGAGGGTGCGGTGACGATTGCGGCCACCAGACAACAACCAGATTTATTGCTAAAGACGGGCGACCAGATCAAACGCCTGATTCGTCTGGCAATCAAACAAGCGGATTAGGTGGCGTAATCGGTTACGTTTTAGTCAGCTTATTTTAAAATAGTGCTCGTCATCGGAACCTTGGTGCTGATCAAGGTTCTTCTTTTGACGCGCTATTTAGTTTCCTAAGAGAATTGAGAAGGGGTTATTTTAATGAAGAGAGACAATGCTGTTGTCCGTATTTTGTTTTACTTTATGGGACTATTTATCATGACGATTGGGATTTCGTTATCCGTTAAGTCCAATTTAGGCGTGTCGCCAGTCAGTGCGATACCTTACACGATGACTGTGGTTTGGGGGATTGAAATGGGCAAAGCCACCATTATTTTTCATACGGGACTAGTGCTCATTCAGATGCTGATATTACGGAGGCAGTTTCAAGCCAGAAATCTGCTGCAGATCCTTGTTGGCGTTGTTTTCGGCTATTTCACGACGTTCTGCAATGACATGGTGAGTCTTTTTCCAAACCCGCATCTGATGGGCATTCGGCTTGGTATGATGGCAATCAGTGTGATACTCATTGCGGCTGGGATTTTTTTCTACGTTCCAGCCGATATTATGCCGCTGGCGAGCGAGGGCATCATGATCGTGATCGCCGAGAAAACGCACATTGCGTTCTCGCGAGTGAAGGTATCGTTTGATGTGCTCATGGTCGTTATCTCATTGGGTATCTGCTTAGTGACACTGCATCAACTTGGCAGTGTTGGCATCGGGACGGTAATTGCCGCCATCTGCGTCGGCCTCGTCTTAGGCGTGCTCGTTCATCTGTTTGGCGGTTGGCGTTATCGGGTACTGCATAGCGGGCAAGGCAGTCAAACGATGTAAGCAGATGAAGACAAATTAGGAAAGCTTATTTTTTTGGTTTCTAATATATAGACCAGTTGGTATAATTTTAAATATTAAAAACGATTAGTCACCAAGGATCAACTCAGCGGTTAATCGTTATTTTGTAAACATGGACTAGAAAGGATAACACACTGACTTGGGTCATCGTTGACTAATCCTTTTCGACCAGCATGCGACACTCGACAGCCATTTAATCAGTAGTTGTTTTTGTGCTGGTTGATCGAGACAACGTGGCCCAATCGTTTACGAACACTATTGTCTGCAGTAGCAGGTGCATCCGCTGAGCAAAAGTCTCAAGCGTAGTGGTAATTTTGAGTTCATTATCTTCACAAACGATACCATAGGCCCTTAACCGCTGATGTAATTGCGTCTTTTCCTTGCTGGGATGAGCGATGAAAACCGCTTCTCCTGCAAGATTGTCTAACGTCCAGCCATCGTCTGTCAGTATCAATTGACCGTTATCTTTTTGAATTGCGTATATGACCAGTTCATCCGAGAAAGAATCGAGGAAGGGCACATCAATTCTGGTTGTTGTTTGATTGAGTTGTTCAAACGAGATTGATTTTTGGAGCCAGGTAAAATAACGGTTGCTGAGATCAGTACTTGATAGCATCAGATTGCGGTCCTTTCTTTGAAGCAGTGCGTATCATGAGTATTAAAGTACTCGTCGGTAATAGGTCAATTCAAGCTTACCACGATTATTATGCTTCACAAGCATATATCAAATAACTGAAGGTATTAGACGTATAGGATTACCGAAGTTAGACTATAGCCAGCATTCATGGAAATAGCGCATGCTGGAATAGGATTGCATGAGTGATGCTACTATAAACGATGATGAGGAGAACTGATAATGAAAACAGTATTAATTACAGGCGCCGGTCGAGCGGATGGTCTTGGTTTCGGTGTTGCAAAGCAACTAGGCGAGCAAGGGTATCACATCGTCGTTTCTGCCAGAAAGAACGACCAAGTAAATGATCGCGTGGCTGAATTATCAGCGTTAGGGTACACGGCCAGTGGATTAGTGATGGATATTACTGATGATAACAGTGTTGAAAGTGCTGCCGATAAGTTAAGCACGCAACTATCTCAATTAGATGTTCTTATAAATAACGCAGCCTATTTTGGCGATTTCAATGATGTCGTTAGTACCGATTTAACCGATGTTCAGCTAGCGTTTGATACTAATTTTATTGGTACATGGCGCGTTGTAAAGGCCTTTTACGCGTTGCTCAAAAAATCGAGTTCCGCTCGAGTCGTGAACGTATCGAGTGGCGCTGGCTCATATGATGATCCCGTTTATGGACTGCTGCATGGCTCAATGGGGATGCCAGTGTCAACATACGCATTGACCAAGCTGACCATTAACGGCTTAACGATTAAAATGGCTAAGGAATTCAAAAAGGATCATATTCTTGTCAATGCTGTTTGCCCAGATGTTGTGAATACCCATCCAGATACCCAGTCAATGGGGCGTTCAGTTGAAGATGGCGCAAAGAGTATTTCATGGGCTGCCACGATTCCGGATGATGGACCAACCGGTGAATTTTTTCGGGATGGCAAGCCGCTGCCTTGGTAATGCGTCATTATGACTCAGAAATAATAGTCAGTTTTTTTAGATATCATGGTATTTTTGAGCCGTAAATCAGTAGGCCGTGGTCATTTTTGGAGAGCATGAACGACAGCCATCATGCAACTGGCGCGCTCGAGGTTTTAAGTAGTTCTAATACATGATTAGGTTTAGAATGTTGTAAAGTGATTTCCTTGGGTGATATGCAACTGAGGTCAAAGAAAGTGAGGCATTTCTTGATGACAGAACACGAATTAGACGTCAAAAATAATGTTTTTGGGTTTGGGTCAACCAACGATGCGTTCGCTAAATTTTTCACCGGTGATGGCTTCATTAATGGCCTGGTCCACGATGAAACAATCAGTGTGGGTGTCAGTCATGTTAGTTTTGCACCAGGCTCACGCAACTATTGGCACATCCATCGAAATGGCTATCAGATCCTATTGGTGACCGCGGGAGAAGGATGGTATCAAGAAGACGGACAACCTGCAAGAAAACTGAAGGCTGGAGATGTTGTCGTGACTAAGGAAGGCGTCACACACTGGCATGGTGCAACGAAACATAGCTGGTTCAGCCATATCACGATTACTGAAGGAACGCAGGACTGGGTGCGACCTGTCACTGATAAAGAATATAATCTGCTTGAAAAGAAATAGGTTTTGAGTGACTACAAACAAGTTAAATTCAGCACTAACACTTTTGTTTTTTAAAAAAAGTACTAGTGCTTTTTTGCTGTCCTTACCTTAATGACTTTTAAGTCAGTCATTTTAGCACGTCACTGTCGGGTTCAGAAATAAGACCTCACGATTTTAAAACCTTGAAAATTATAAAATTGATAACACGTGATATAGTAGTATTAAGATTAAAATAACTAAACTATAAGAGACGATGACTATGAAGATAAAAGAGAAAAGTGTTGGACTTATCGAACTGTTTTACGATTTGATTTATGTATATGCAGTTTCAAACCTGACTGAAATTATAGATCATGAGGGAAAATACATCCCGCTAGGTGTTTTTTTTGAGTACCTAATTGCGTCGTTCGTCATCGTACAAGCCTGGCTTTATCTGACTAACTACATCAACCGGTTTGGCTATTCAACGTGGCAAGAATATTTTCTGATTGGCGTTAATATGATTGGCACCCTATACATGACGAATTCAATCAATGCTGATTGGACGAAGATGTACTGCCGTTTAATCTGTCGATGTACATCATGTTGATTTCAATTGCTGGGTTGTACTTTATGCAATTCAAACGAACAGATGGCGGTGCGGCTATTGCGCGGTATGCTACCGGGTCATTACGATCGTGGCCTCAATTTATCTTTTGATCATTATTTTAGCGTGGTGGTTAACTTTCCCAATGGTGATGAATCTAGACGTGATTGCTGTGGCGGCAGGGGTCGTTTTGCCAATTGTGATTAAAGTCGATTTTGATAATAAAGTGGTCAGTTTTCCCCATCTGGTTGAGCGATTTGAGTCTTTAGCAATCATTATGTTTGGTGAAACGGTCGTTAGTATGGCAGATTATTTTGAATTAAATCAATTTTCACTCATTCCGATGGTCGTTTTTTTAAGTGTCATGATGCTCTTTGGCAGTTATGTGCTTCAGATTCACTATGTGATCGAACATCGGCAGTCGACCAGGGGGTTGGTGCTGATGTATAGTCATTTCCTAATTGTCATTAGTTTGAATATGCTGACGGCGCCTTGACGGCAATCAGAGAAGAATTAGATTCTTTTTGGCTGATTTTTATTATTACATCGCTGGTGATTTTCTACCTGCCCTTGTCAGCCAACAGTATTTATGAAAAAGAGCGTTATTCATTAAGAGTTTCTGGGTTCCTGATCAAGGGCACCATCCTCATCGTGGGCGGTCTGGCATGGTTGTTAATGCCAATAAATTTAGGCACCGCAACTGGCATTCTTTTAGTCGTGACCGCCTCGATATTTGCTTACGATTTTTATCAATATCAGCATCAATTACGTCAAATTTCGGAATAGGAAAGTGAGTATTCGTATGGAATTAAGAGTCCTTCGATATTTTTATACAATTGCCGAGCAAGGCAATATTTCACAAGCGGCAGCGGTTCTACATATTACCCAACCCACGCTAAGCCGTCAGTTAAAAGAACTTGAGGATGAATTGAAGACCCAATTGTTTATCCGTAATAAACGTCAGCTGACCCTAACGGATGCTGGTTTGTTTTTAAAAAGCCGTGCCGAAGAAATCCTTCAGCTGACTCAGCAAACAACTCAGGAATTTGAGGATCGGCGAAGCGAACTCTTTAGTGGTCATATTTCAATTGGCTGTGTTGAGGCTGATAATTCAGATACACTAGCAATGATTTTAGAGGATTTTGTTGCGGATTATCCGCAGGTCACCTTTGACATTTTTAGTGGAAATAGCGAAATTATTACGGATCGCCTTGATAAGGGCTTTTGGATGTTGCGATTCTTTTGGAACCAGTTGATACTGAAAAGTATGCGACGTTAACACTACCCAGAATTGAGACGTGGGGGCTACTTGTCTCAAAGGATTCGTTCTTTGCACAAAAATCGGTCATCACGCCGGAAGATATCCACAAATTGCGCTTATGGCGTCTAGTCGTCAGGAAATCATGGAAATGCTGGCCAATTGGGCACATGTTCCTGCGGCGTCATTGAATGTCATTGGCACTTATAATCTTGCCTTTAATGTGCTGCCCTTAGTCGACCACGAAGTCGGTGCTGCCCTTGTCGTTAAGGGTGCCCTCTTAAATCGAATACCGGAAGGCACTGTTTATTTACCATTCGATCCGGCAATCCAAACAAATTGTGTATTAGTCTGGCGAAAAGAACGGGTGATCACACCGGTAACAAATGAATTTATTCGCTACTTTAAAGAAGCATTCGGTAAGCAAAATAATAATAGTGCAAAATAAAAACAGGTCATCCATCATTAGGCAAAGTGATGGGTGACCTATTTTTGGCTTGGTCGACTATTTCCTGACCTGTATTCATCAAGTAAGGGGAAAGATACGAAGTAGGGGAAACAGCAAGGGGATGATTGTGCGATCGTCGTGGCCTTGCCAAGTTCAACCACGAGTATGGGGAATGACGATGGTGCTTAACTGATTGGAAAACTGGTTCAGGGGGTATTTAGGGTAATCACCAGCGTTGTATGACTGTCGGAAACGAAAAATTGAACTAGTCGTTATCGCTAGTAACAGATTCAGTGTTGGCGTGTCCTTCTTTAATAAAGAGCGCGACAACAACAGCCAAGATTGAAATTGCTAAGCCCACATAGAATGCGTGGTGCATCCCAGTAATGAGCGCCAGAACGATCGTGTGATGACTCTTGGGGTCAGCAGCGGTTCTGAGATAAGCTTTTTCACCATTAGACATGATACTGAAGAACAATGCTGTTGCGATGGCACCCGAAATCTGTTGAATCGTGGTGAAAGCGGCCGCCCCGTGAGGATAAAGACTCAGCGGCAACGCGTTCATCCCGTTTGTCTGATTTGGCGTGTTAGCAAGGGCAATGCCGGCCATCAGTAAGACATGTGCGATGATGATGTAAGCAATGCCCGTGGTGGCGCTGACACGGACAAATAAGATCATGGCAACGATCATGCTCAAAAGACCAGGAATAATGACTGCCCGAGCAGTAAATCGATCAAACAATTTTCCTGAGATCGGCGCAATGATCCCGTTAGTGGCACTACCAGGCAAGAGAATTAACCCCGCTGTAAAGGCGGTGACTAAGAATGCATTTTGAAGCAATACTGGTAACAGCGACAGCATTGAATAGTACACCATCATCAATGCAATTAAGACTAGGATACTTAACACAAAAGTTGGGAAGGTGAAGGTGCTCAAATCTAGTACTGGTTCATCCAGACGTAATTGACGCCAGATGAAGAGAATGACAAATATCACACCGATAATAAGGGGCCAGTATACCTGTGGATTTGACCAACTGACATTACCAGCATTGCCAAACCCATAAACGACGCCACCGAAGCCAATGGTCGAGAGCACAATGGAGAACAGATCAATCTTTGGACGGGTGATCGTCGTGACATTCTTGAGATAGATGGCGGAAATGATGATTGCCAAAATGACAAACGGAATGACCAGAATAAACAACCATCGCCATGATAGAGCACCCAAAATGAACCCTGAAACAGAAGGCCCGAGTGCGGGTGCAAATGTCATGACAAGACTCACTAATCCCATGGCACCGCCACGCTTTGATTCAGGATAAATGGTTAAAACAGTATTTAAAAGAACCGGAATGATGAGGCCAGTTCCAATAGCTTCTAGAACACGACCAATGAGCAACATGGTAAAGGTTGTCGACATTGCCGCAATGACAGACCCAACCAAAAACGACCCTAAGGCTGTCAAGTAAAGTTAACGGGTGGTAAACCATTGTTGTAACAGTCCAGTGATGGGTGCCAAAACGCCAATCACTAATAAGTAAGCCGTTAGCAGCCATTGAATAGTCGTGTACGAAACGTGGGAAACAGTGGTTAAACTGGGCAGTGCATTTTGTAAAAGGGATTCTGTTAATAGTGACACAAAGGCTCCAATGATTAGCGCAGCTAAAATTGGGCCTGTTTTATATGTTTTTGTTGCGTTCGTTGGCGCAGTATCCAAGAGAACGCCTCCTTTTTTATTTTAGATAGTCCTGAATTGTTTGTTTAGGGGTGGTGATGTTGTTCTCACCAATTAAATCGGCAAGATCATTCGAGATGTGAGCACCCCAACCATCTTGGTAACCGGCATGCAGTTGGTAAAAGAACAGGGCGTTTTTATCACCAAGAGCAGTTAGATCACGTTCAATTTGCTCTGCAGGTTCTTCCACCAGTTCAATGGGGTGCCCACTTACACTGCTTAAATCACTAGCGATGTCGGCGAAAGTATAGGGATGGTTGCTGCCCAACTCAAGGGTTCTTCCTTCATACCCCGGCGTTGTCAGAACCTTTGCGTTTGCTTTTGCATAATCATCCCTAGCGACAAAGTTTAATTTAACGCCATTCGTATTACTGAAAATCTTGCCGGTCTTAACTTCAAACTGGACCTCTTCAGGAGATAGGATAACTTCTGTATAAAAAGAGTTACGCATCATGGTGAAGTTGATCCCACTGGCCTTGATCATGTATTCCGTTGCCAAATGAACGTTTCCCATTGGCATTGAAGTGTCATTTGGAAAGGCCATTCCAGTATAAGCAATGTAACTGACACCGGCCTGTTTTGCGGCGTTGACAACGCGTAAATGTTCTTGCAATCTGACGAGATTATCTTCTTCACTGCTAGAAATGAAGAGTAAACGGTCAATACCTGCAAGGGTGTCGCTGTTAAAACTAGGCTGACTATAATCACCGTACCGAAGTGTGAGACCGAGTTGCTTCAAACCAGCTGTCTTATTTTCGTTGCGATAAAACCCGACAATGTCGGCCGGCGTAACACCCTGCTCTATCAAGTGATTGATTGTTGCCGTTCCTAACAGTCCTGTAGCACCAAGAACACCAATTTTGTCATTTCATAAGCCTTCTTTCATGTTATGGTTATCAGCTTCTAAAAAGTAAGTGACAACATGTGATACATCTTAAGAGTCATGCGATTAAATTTCCAATGCCTAATGGAAATAGACAAATGCTTTTTAGGCATAAAAGTCTCGAATTATGTCTTTTAATGAAGAAAAATCGTGGCGCGTTTAAAAATAATCATATCGTCTTGGTTCGTCGTTATAATGTAACCGTTTTTATATGCTTTTATGATAATCGACATTAGTTTGTAAATTATGCTTCGCAGGTATGAATCAAAATTTAATAGGCATTTTTAATTTACTGTCCAAGCCTTTAAGATATAGGCAATAAATGAAAACAATCTGATGCTCATTTATTTGTTTGACGCTAAACGCGTGTCTATGTAGTCAGAAAGAAGGCGATAACGTGGCCACCATATGGTATTTTTCACACCATGGTGAAACGATGGTCGATGGTTTACCTGAAACGGTAGAACAGGGTAACACAGAAATCGTAGCGCACATCATTAATCAGTGCTTATCAACACAGATTGTTCCAATCGAACCCAAAGACCCATATCCAAAGAGTTTTGAACAAACTTTGATTCGAGCAAGGAAGGAACACGAGCAGTCAAGTTTACCCGAATATCAGGCCGTTCCCAAGGACAATCTAGCTGAAAACATTTGGTTTATCGGCTATCCTGATTGGTTTGGTCGATTACCACGCCTAGTTGCCTCATTTTTAACTGATAATGATACATCTGGGAAATTGATCCTACCATTTTCGACACATGAGGGCAGCAGTATGGGAACAAGCCAGCTTGAGATTCAAGATCTTTGTCCCCAGGCAATTGTGAAGCAAGGGCTACCAGTACGAGGATGTCATGCTGCATCATCGCAACGTGCTGTTCAAAACTGGCTTGTGCAATATTACTGTGGCTTAGAACAACTGACAACGAGTGAAGAACGGACATCATTAAACGACTAAAAAATACAGAATAACAATTGGAGAAAAAATATGGACGCAAAAGAAGCAATTATTAACCGAAAAGCAATTCGTCAATTTACAGATCAGTCGATTGATCATCAAACAATAGTCGATCTATTAAAAACAGCACAAAAAGCCCCTTCATGGGTCAACGCTCAAGCTGGTCACATTTATGTTGCAAGTGGTGCCACACTAGAGAAAATTCGAGCAGTTCATAAAGAGGCTGTGGTTAACCAAGAAAAAGGTGCTTCGGATTTGCCAGTAATGGCGAGAACAAAATGGCCTCAATACTCACAAGATAATATGGCTGAGTGGACTCAAGGGATTGCTGAGTTGTTAGGTGATTCTTGGGGTGAAACTTTCCAACAAGCTGAAGAGGCACTTTATGGTGCACAGGCGGTCGTTTATTTAACGCTACCAAAAGGGTATTCAAATTGGGCATTATATGATTTAGGTGCTTTTGGTGAAGCCCTCATGGTGGCTGCAACAGCTGCTGGATTAGGCTCAATGCCAGCCTACCAGTACATCAAATTTCCTCAGGAATTAAGACAACATCTGCCTATTCCAGATTCTGAAGATATCATTATCGGCATTGGTTTGGGTTATGTGAATGATGAAGCACCTATCAACCAAATTAAAGCGGCACGGATGCCGTTGGATGAAATTGTGACATATAAAGATTAGGAGGCTAATTAATGGCAATATGGCAGCAAAAACAATTATCGGATTTCGCTCGCGCGGATGATTTTCATGTCTCACCTTTCTATGATGATGGAAAAACCTTTGGGACACCAACCTGGATATGGTCAGTAGTTGTTGGTGATAACTTATATATCCGTCCATGGAATGGTCGGGCTTCCCGGTGGTATCAATCGGCGGTCAAACAAGGTGCAGGTCGCATTAAATTAGCTGGCAATGTGTTTCAAGTTGAATTTGAAAAAGCTGATGCTGATAAGGGTCTAAACCAACAAATCAGTGAGGCCTATTCTAAGAAATATAGTGGTAGTTCATATTTACCACCGATGATTGCTGAAGGCCCCACTTCAGCAACGATGAAAGTCTTACCAAAATAAATAAGACAGAAGTCTCTAATCGTTAGTATTGTGCGACTTGGCAGTACCCACGTTGTCATCAGAAAAATGTGATTACTAATAGACTACCTAAAAGAAGGGACTTCTAATATGTTAGAAATCGATGCTCTTGAAACATTGCTATTTTGTGATGAGGACGATAGTTCTTTGTGGCTAGTTTTATTTTCTGATGGCGGTTATGATCCTTTGTCACGATACTAAAGGTTTAGGTGGGATGGGAAGCAGTGGAGACAAACCAAACACATTTTTCAATAGGTCAACATAGCCAATGGCAAGTCACTTTGGTGGACAGATTCTGTTAGTTACTGGCGGGTGCGGTTGGTACCAGGAAAAAGATGGGCCACTACGGTCGTTGCATCCTGGAGACGTCATTCAAATGATGAGCGGTACAAGCTTTTAGTGTGGTGCCACTCACGTGCAATGGATCAGTATTCTAGAATGGTTTACCGGAAAGTCAGAGAAATTAAAGCCATTGGATGAAGCCTATTATGACCGCTTAATTCTGCCGGATTCATAACATTAACTACTAATATTGTTGAAAATTTATTACCAAAAAATCATACATTCTGTTCAACCATAGTTGGTCACGCTTTTGCAGGTAATAGTTTCGTTGAAAATTGTATCAACCACAAATGCGTTGCGCATCAATCGTTATAAAAGGGAGGTCTCAAGTATGGAAAAGACACCATCAATCACGTTAAGAGATGGTACTGAAATGACACAACTTGGATTTGGCGTTTTGATTCCGGATACTGGATCCGCAAAGGAAGCCGTTTCAAGTGCTATTTCGCTGGGGTATCGATTAATTGATACCGCTTCGGCGTATGGCAATGAAAGTGCCGTTGGTGAGGCCATTAAAACAAGTGGCATCAATCGTAATGATCTCTTTATCACTTCAAAACTTTGGATTTCAGATTTCGCGTATGAATCAGCCAAGAAGGGTATTGACACTTCACTTTCAAACCTTGGACTTGATTATCTGGATTTGTACCTGTTACATCAACCGTATAACGATATTTTCGGTGCATGGCGCGCACTTGCCGAGGCTCAAAAAGCCGGTAAGATTCGAGAAATTGGTGTTTCTAACTTCTATGCTGATCAGCTTAAAAATTTGGAACTCACAACTAACATTAAACCAGCTGTGAACCAAATTGAGGTCAACCCTTTTCATCAACAAAAAAAGGAAATTCAATTCAACCAATTTGAAGATGTTCAGGTAGAGGCATGGTCACCATTTGCAGAAGGACAAAAAAATATTTTTGCAAATGCAACTCTAAAAAACATTGCTGAAGATCATCATAAAACAAGTGGTCAAGTGATACTGAGATGGCTGCTTCAGCGCAATATTGTTGTTATTCCAAAGTCTGTGCATGAGTCACGGATGAAGGAAAACCTTGACATCTTTGATTTTCAATTAAGCGACGATGAAATGAAACAAATTGGTCAGTTAGATACTGGCAAAAGTCAATTTTTTGACCATCGTGATCCTCAAACCATTGAACAAGCCTTCAAAATGCAGTAATTAACAGTGACAGTTTCGTGCATTCGGAAACAAAAAGGAGACGAATACAAATATGAAAACAGCTTTAATTACCGGTGCTGGACGTCATGATGGCATTGGATTCGAGGTTGCTAAGGAGTTAGCCGCTAAGGGATACCATGTCATTATTTCAGCTCGTCAACAAAGTCAAATTGACGACCGAGTCGCCGAACTCAATAATCAAAATTTATCCGCTTCTGGCCTTTTAATGGATATCACGAGCCAAGAGAGTGTTGATATTGCGGTCAAAGTATTTACAGAGCAGTTTAAACAACTAGACGTTCTAGTGAACGATGCCGCGTATTTTGGCGACTTTGCTGACATTGTTAACACCAATTTTGACCAAGTAGAAAAAATCTTTAAAACAAATTTATTTGGTTCTTGGCGAGTGGCTCAAGCTTTTTATCCGTTTTTGAAGCAGGCTGGCTCATCTCGGTTAGTCAACGTTTCAAGTGGTGCTGGTTCCTATGATGATCCGGTCTATGGCTTGCTTCGTGGGTCGATGGGGATGGATGCTTCGGAATATGCGCTCACTAAATTAGCCTTAAATGGCTTAACCATCAAAATGGCGCGTGAGTTTGAGAAGGATGGCATCATTGTGAACGCAATCTGTCCTGGTGTTGTCAACACGCACCCAGATGCCGGGTTTGGTGGTCGAGACGTTGAGGAAGGTGCTGATGGTATTGTTTGGGCTGCGACGTTACCAGATGGTGCCGCTACAGGTGGTTTCTATCGGGACAAAAAGCCGTTACCATGG
>NZ_BBAG01000028.1 GCF_001311135.1 Secundilactobacillus paracollinoides DSM 15502 = JCM 11969 | reverse complement strand
AAAAGACACGCAAAGCACTAGCTTCACGTGTCTTTGACGATTGAACGCCTAGTGATTAGGCTGGTTTAACGTCTTTAGATGGTGATTTGAGTCGTTTGTAGAAGACCCAGTAGCTCCAGATGAAGTAGATCAAAACGATTGGCAGCAACGTGAAGGCCAGGATGGTCATCAGGTGCAGCGTATAAGGTGAACTTGACGCGTTTTTGATCAGAATCGAGTGGGCACTGTTAGTGGCAATCATGACGCGTGGGAATAAGCCGTTGAAGATCAGGATCACGATGCTGATCAAGGACAACCCGCTCGCGATAAATGCGGTCCAGTTGTGCTGACCAACAACACTCCACCAAGCAATCAGCGTCAACACTACCAGGACACCCAAAATGCTCCAGGTTGAAACTGGCTTTTGTTTGAAGAAGTCCGTAAAGATCATTAGCAAAATAACGAACAGCACTTCGCCAACAATCAGAACCGGATATAAAATCTTGTTCCAAGCTTGCGCCCGGTCGCGTAACGTGCCAAGGGTCTTCAATTGTAAGAAGTTCAACCCGTGGATAAGACACATCAGCGTCACTGCCACGCCGCCAACAAGCGATAACCAGTTCACGTATGTGGTGAACGTGCCAATGACGTTACCGCCAGCATCCATGGGAACCCCCTGAATGAGACTGGTAAACATCATTCCAAAGAGGAAGGCTGCACAGAAACTGCCGATGGTGCCAGCCCATTCCCAGAAGTGCCGCCATCTTGCGGTTTCCATGTTAGCCCGAAATTCAAAGGAAACACCCCGGAAAATCAGGGCAACAAGGATGAGGAAGAGGACGATGTAGTAGCCTGAAAACAGTGAGGCATACCACATTGGAAATGAGGCAAACATCGCCCCACCAGCGGTGATCAGCCAAACTTCATTACCGTCCCAGTGCGGGCCGATGGTTTGGATGATCGTGTCTCGTTCAGCCTGGTCGCGACCGAAGAACCGAATGGCCATCCCGATTCCGAAATAAAACCCTTCGAGGAAGAAGAAACCGCTAAACAGGACACCGATCAATAAGAACCAGAGTAATTGCAGACTAGTCATGGTTAAACGCCTCCTGTCCAAACGGATCTTCGACTTTGGCTTCTGGCGCGTCCTTCATACTATTGTAGTTGTTCGTTTCAACTGCGTCTGGTCCCGCTTTGAGCACTCTATGCGACAAGATGAGCATAATCAGACCCAATCCTGCGAACAAGCAGAAGTACACAATGTTGGTAAACAACAGCGAGGTAACCGTTGACGTTGGTGAAACGGCATCCGCAATCGTCAGCAGTCCGTAAACGACCCACGGGTAGCGGCCAAATTCAGTCACAAACCACCCAGCGGTATTGACGATGAATGGGAGCCATAAACAAAGTCCCAGAACATACAAGAACCAGCGTTGTTTCATAATGGCCTGACTCTTCTTGCGGTTAAAGAACAACCCGACAATGGCCAGTAAGGCGAAGAGTCCGCCAGCAACGGCCATAATTCTAAAGCTCCAGAACAAGGTCTTCGTTGGGACATAGTAGTCCTTTAATGCCTTCCCCTTTTGGCCAGCATACTTTGCCTTCAATTCTTTATTGACGGTATTTTGGCCCTTCACAGTCCCGTTTAACTTGTGATAACTCAAAATGTTCAGGACGTGTGGAATGTCGACCGACCAGTTCGTCTTATGCGCCTTGGTGTCAAACGACGCAATTGCCGCCCACTCACCCTTGTTGGTGGAGTTCTTGTAAAGTCCCTCCATTGCGGCGAACTTCATTGGCTGATTATTGATCAGGAACCGCGTTTGCGTGTCCCCAGAAGCAATCGACCCGACTGATGCCAGTAACCCAATAATCAACGCAACTTTCAGTGACTTACGATAGAAGTGTTCGTGGTCCTTTTTAAGCAACCGCCAAGCACAACAACCGGCAACCACGAAGGCCGCCGTCACTCCGGCACCGAAGATCACGTGTGGAAATTCATTCCACAATTGCGGGTTTAAGATCACCTGCGAGAAGCTGGTCATTTGGACCCGCCCCGTCTTGGCATTGATCATGTATCCGACTGGATTTTGCATAAAACTGTTCGCTGCCAGGATCCATAACGCTGATAATGAGGATCCAAACGCAACTAACCAAATAAACAGTGCGTGAATTCCTGGTTTGAATCGGTCCCAAGTAAACATCCATAACCCAATGAACGTGGATTCAAGGAAGAACGCTGCCAAGGCTTCAATTGCCAGTGGCGCGCCAAAGATGTCCCCCATGAACCGTGAATACTCTGACCAATTCATTCCGAATTGAAATTCTTGAATAATACCTGTTACAACACCAACCGCGAAACTATAAAGAAAAATCTTGCCCCAAAACTGGGCCATTTTCTGATAGGTCTTGTCCTTTTTAATCACGTAGACGGTTTCCATTACGGCAACAATAAAGGCTAATCCAATGGAAAATGGTACAAAGAAGAAATGGAAGACCGTCGTCATCGCGAATTGGAACCGCGACAAGGACAACATCGATAGACCTGCGATTAACATAATATCCCCCCTTACAAAATTTTCGGACACCTTATGGTTTTATTATATCGGTCGATAAATGAATATTCAATCTTAAGCCCTTCCAAATTGAGAATTATTCTAAACTTCGACACACTTTAGTGAAACTGGCTTGTATTGTTGCAACAGATTGTGCCATTTTCTTGAAAAATACTGCTTATCTTTTCAATTAAATAGAAAATAACCTGATGATTTCGGGTGTCGTCATCAAACATTTTTCGATCTATGTTTGATTCCCAGATGCGTCCTTTTACCAGAAGCGGTTTCATCCAACTAATTGAAAAGATTCACGCAAATCAATTGACAAACGGGCGAAAATCAAGTAAATTACATAGAGTTTGACTTGGGGAGATGACTCGTAATGAAAATTGGCGATCAAGTGTCTTTTAAATTAGAAGGCAAAGATTTCACGGGCTTCATCGATAAAGCGTACCAAAACTCTTTCATGATCACATTCAAGAGCGACGATGCAGACATTACCGATAAGTACCACGACCGCGTTGTGATCAACAACAAGAAGTTAAAGCTCATCAAGGCTGCACCGGAAACGGAAACTGACGATGATGCAGAGACAACTGATGATAAATAGGTAACATTAAAAAAGATGACTTAGGCGTTCGCCTGAGTCATCTTTTTATGTTATTGCATATTATTCAAAGGTTAAGCCTAATAATTTCACTTGCGACTGAACGATCATATCGCACAGATCATCATAGGCGATACCCGCTGCTTCCGCTTCTTGCGGGAGTAAGGACAATGGTGTCATCCCAGGAAGTGTGTTTGCTTCGATCACGTAGAGGCCGTTCTTATTCCACAAGAAATCAATTCGGCCGTAGTTGGTCATGCCAAGCACATCCATGGTCTTCTTCGCCAACCGCTTCATTTCATCATGCACGTCATCTGGAATGTCTGGTGGTGTCTGGAACTTCGTGGTATTCCCACTGACAAATTTATGCTCAAAGTCGTACCAGCCATCAGTCACGATGATTTCAATGGCCGGCATTGCTTCGCCATCAACGACACCCATTGAGAACTCGCGCCCATCGATGTATTCTTCGACCAACACGTCACTGTCAAACTTGGCACTCTCCTTGAGTGCGGTATGCAGTTCAGCTTGATCGTGAACGATGTACATCCCAACGCTGGAACCCCCGTTGGCCGGCTTAACGACCGCTGGGAAGTTAAATGGCAGTGAGACGTTGGTCTGAAGACTAGCGTGCGGCAAGTTCATAAACCGCGCCGTTTGAATGCCGTTAAACAGCATCAACTGTTTTGAAACATTCTTGTCCATGGCAATGCTGATGCCAGCATACCGCTCCCCGTGTAGGGAATGTTGTTGAGGTCCAGGGCTGCTTGCACCTTCCCACCTTCACCATCGCCGCCGTGCAACCCAATGTAAACAAGGTCTGCCAAACCGGCGATCTTCATCACGTTAGGACCAAAGAGTTGCGTCGTCCCATCCGTCCTTAAGGCGTTGATGCGGTCATCCGTCATGATCTCATCACTGATATTGAGGTCAACTTCCTGTTCTTCACTAGTAAACAGATTGGCAAGTTGTGCCTCATTGGCATCTTCAAGGCCTAAAAACAAATCAACTAGGGCAACTTCGTAACCTTTACGCCGTAATGCGTTGGCTACTTTCGCGCTAGAAGAAAGGGACACGTTTCGTTCAGTGCTGCGTCCGCCCGCTAATACCACAATTTTCATATTTTCGTTCCTCCGCTTCAGTTCCGCTTCGTTTATAGAATCTTAAGTATATCATGAATTGGAAGCGGTGACTATGGAAGGGCGATTAGAATTTGCAAAGAGCGCGAAGCAAGGCGTTTGGGGGCGGAGCCTAAGGGACTCTGGTCATAAAAGGCCGGGCCTGCCTTTTATGACCAGAGTCCCTTAGGCAGTAGCCCCTTGCCTTGCTGAGCGCGTTTCCACTAGGTGACAGAGAAGGCAGAAAAGGCTGGGTCTGCCTTTTTTGGTCAAAGTTGCTTGTGCAGTAGCCCCTTGCCTTGCTGAGCGCGTTTCCACTAGGTGGCAGAGAAAGCAGAAAAGGCCGGGCCCGCCTTTTATGACCAGAGTCCCTTAGGCAGTAGCCCCCTGCCTTGCTAAACGCGTTTCAATCGATGGCAGAAAAAGAAGAAACAAAATCTAAACTGCACTCAAGCCTAGACGCATCACCCCGCCCCACTGACCAGCCCAATAAACCGAAAAAAAAAGAACGACCACCCAAGAACCCAAACAGATTCCCGACCCAGTCGCCCCAACAATAACTCACCCAAAAAATCCTAACTTACTTACTAACCCGGCTCATCAAATGACGCAACGGCAACCCGATCACAGGCACCAAAATTCCCGACATAATTGCCTCCAGAATCCCATTAGTCGCCATAATCCCAAGTAACCATGGCATCAATTTTGCGATGTGCAATTTGGCCATCGGCAGCATATGAAACTGGTAAAGCAGCGCCATAAATCCAAGGACGAAAATAGTATTGATCAGCGCCCCAACGACTCCAGTCAGCGCTAAATGCCAGGTCTTAGCACCTTGCGTGCCAGCCAGAAGAACAGCCAGCCGGCAACAAGTCCGACTAAGAACCGCGGTACGACTGAAACTAATGGATTGACCAGCACATAAACGGCTAGCGGACTCGTCGGCCAGACAAAGGCGCGAATCCAATCAGTCAGTCCCCAAACGAGACCGACGATGGCGCCCTCACGTGTGCCCATGGTGACACTAGCAATGACCGTGGTTGCCTGAATCGTGACAATGCTGAACGGACCGACAGGAATGTAGCTAAAACTGGCACGAGCGTTTGAATAATAACAATGGCAATAAACAGAGCTAACAGACTGATCCGATAAGCGTTACTTCGAGTTTTGATGATGGTTCACTTCCCTTTTGAGTTTGACTGCTACATGAATGACATTTCTAAACAAGTCCAACCTGCCCTTTTTTGTAAGCAATACATAATCGGTAACTTGTTCATTTGTAAAGGATAGCACTTTTCACACCAGAAAAAAGCAATTTTGCCAAATTTAATGACACGAATGTCATTTTCTTTTAAAACGGTTACATCTGTTTGAAAAATAATGCATATTACAAGACAAGTGTTGCTGATTCTTGTTATGCTGAAGTCATAGAAAGGTGGTGGTTCGATACGACAGATAATCGTACCGAGGGCCGCCTGAACCTGGGCGGTAACCGTTATCCATGTGGCCAACCCACGGCTCCGAAGAAAGCACGTCGGCCGACCAGCGGTGCTTGACGCGCGAGTCGTGACTGGGGGACTGCTGCGACGACTAGGCATCACGCTAACTGACGCAAGAACTCAATTGGCGAAAGAAAAAAGAACCCGCCGCACCATTCTGGATCGTCAGAATGATGCGGCGGGTTCTTTAGTTGTCGCTAGTTAACCTATTGGATGTATATCATAGAAACAATAATAGCAGTGTCACCGCACCCGGCAGTGCCTGAATCAGATAGATCTTCTTCGTCACCGTTGCACCGCCGTATAATCCGACCACAACCACAAACAGACTCAGCAGCTCAAAGAAAACGACCTGAGCGTGCGCGGTAAACATGACAAATCCCAATAAAAATAGCACGCCTAACGCAGCGTTATAGATTCCCTGATTCTTTAGTGCCAGTTGCGCACCAGACTGTTTAACAAAATCTAAGTCCATGTCAAAAGCATTGGCCTGGACTTCAGGCTTCGCAAACATTTCCAAATAAGCGATGACTATATGTAAGATACCCAAGAGTCCTGCCAAAATCATCCCAATTGTTACCATGCTGTCTCACCCCCTAATGATCATTCTTAATATCTACCCTACCATACTTTATCACGACGCAATATCATGAACGCCTGAATATTTTTAAACACGTGTGTTGCAAACCAGCAGTTCGTGGTACATTAAAGCTAGTGTGGATTTACAGGGGGAATCTCATTTGATAAAAAAACGAGCAAAATTTGGTTAAATGGTCGCACTTGCCAGCCTTGTGATGCTAACTGTGCCAGTCACGACTCACGCTCCGCAAAAACGAACACGATTCCGACAGTGTTACGCGGCAACTGGTACTTCTACGTAAAGGGCGCCGGCTATGACGAATATAAATTGACGACGCATACGCTGACAGAGCTTCAGGTCACTGCCTTTGGCACCAAGAAGGAGCACCACTACTCAGCTAAAAGCTTGAGCGTCGTTAAATTCAAAAAGGCCTACTATGTTTGGAGCACCAAGGGTACCGGGATCTCATTCGGTTTCAACCCTGGCCGCGTCAAGGTCAACGGCACCTATAAGCCCGCCATCGCGGTAAATGGTCTCTCAGATAAAACGCTAAAATCTGGCAAGACCTCAACAGCGGTTGGCGATGTTTACACGCCTTTTAAAACGAAAAAGGCTTACACAATTTACTTTTAAGTTCGATAACGATCGTAGCTTGCAAAATAATTCACTACTATATTAAGCAATAATCCAGCAGAAAGAATTAGATATTCGTTCTGCTATTTTTTGTGTATTTAAATCTGTCATTATTAATTAATAAAATTATTCTATTATTATAATATAAAAACATGATGGTTAAAAAAGGTAAGTCAGGTTGTCTTGTCACCATTAAAACGCTGTTATGTCAGCGATTATTACAATTTCCATCTGAATACGTTATGACATCTTCACATATCATCGGCCAATTTTAAACAAGTGTTCATGATTATAACTAAATTAGTATTATGTAATGCTTTTTAAATGCATTTGTACCTAGTTCGTGCTACACTGCTCTCAAAAGGACGGTGATGCGAGAACGCAACCACTCAACCGTGTTTAGAGTGGTGAAGCAAGTGGGAAAACCTTACGATATAACTACAATTATGAAATTATGCCGTTGGGTCGTTATGTGACGGCTGTCTTTTGGGAAGATGGCCAACATAGAGATCTTTCGGACGTGCTCTCTACCTGCTGGGATAGCACGTCTAATCCTCGGATCTTATGGTTATCGGCAACCCTCACAGACCCCCAACATTTTGTCTGACAGCGTGAGCACAATGAACACTGTTGTACCCCAATTCAGTTGAGCACTGAAACATTTACCTTCACTGGTATTCTTCAAATGTTCGGCGCATCAGTGTGACGTACCAATGCAATCAACACCTTATGGCTCACAAATTGATCATCCGGTTTGTAAATCACGGGCATCGCCTACATTCCTCGTTGCGGTGCCGTGAAGTCACTGCGGATGGGTTTTCCCACTGCACGCGCGCCGATGGTGCAGGTCTGCGACCATCATCATCGGAAAACGACCTCGTCAGTCAGTGAGCTGACGGGAATACTGCCTGCTAAACATCATGGTTCACTCCCGTCGTTTAGTCCGCAGTCGTCGTTTCATCTATTTTGGCCTATGAACAATTAAATCGAAAATACCGAGTGTCTGCCTCTCCCGGCATTAACGTTGTTTCATCCTATTCTATATTATTCTCAAATGTTTCCCCGAGCGGCTGAGAAAGCGAATGAAACGAACCGGTAGTACACCGGCGTCAAAAGCGCCCTCAGCTAGATGATCTAACTGAGAGCGCTTGTTTGTGATTAAATTAGTTTAGCTGTCGTTTTACGTATGTTTTAAAATCGGTCGGTTGGCGTCCAAGCAACAGCCGTAGCACAGTGCTATTGCCGTCGAGTCCCCACTTGCTATAAGTGTCCGCAAGGTGTTTGAAACCCGTTCTAAAAAATAAATCTTGCGCATCAATAGTGTCAAGAAAGGTCTCAACGTCAACATACTCCGCCACCGCTTGTTCACCAGTTAGTGCGTTGTATTGTTGGACAAGCTCATTTGGCGAAAAGGGTTGCGTGCCCACGAGTTCATATGTGGCCTTATTATGCTGGGCTATGTTGCCAATCACCTGTACCAAAACTTCAGCGACATCTTTTGGATCCACGTACGCTATCTTAGAATCCACATTGTAAAAGATCTGATACTTGCCGGTACGATGAACAAGCTGCGGATCAAAATTATGCATGTAGTGCATTGGTTGTAGAATAGTGTACGGCAGTTGAGACGTCATACCCTGATAGATCAGATGTTCTTCCACATCGCGCTTGGCGGTGTGCTGCAGTAACGTCGTCAAAATTGGGTGCGTCACTGACACAAAAACAAACTGCTTGACTTGCCCAGCAGCTGACAGATCAATTAGGTTCTCGCCGATCAAGGCCTCTTCAGCTGAAAATAAGGGCGGAATATAAACAATCTGGTCAGCACTAGCGACCAGTTGCTGTTGAAATGCAAGCTGTGTCAGGTCTCCAACCAGTGCTTGTTTAATCCCTGGGAGTTGTTGAACTTTCGGATCAATATCTGTTGCGATAACATCGTAGCCAGCGGTCACAAGTGTGTGCACCATAATACGACCTGTGTGACCAGCTGCGGAAGTGACTAAGATCATCAGACCATCTCCTTTTTACTCATTATAGCGTCAATTAAGTGCAATTGCACTTAATAAGTGATTTCATTCACGAAAGGAACATGAACCTTATGAAACTATAAAATAATCACATTTTAATTACCGGTGGGACCAGCGGCATTGGCTTCGCCCTCGCAAAACGCTTCATGGATCTGGCAACCAAGTCCTCGCTGTTGATTTTAGCGAAAAGAACATTGAGGCCGCAAAAAAGGAGCGCCCAGAATTGCTGACCTACAAGGCCGATCTGAGCTCTCCTGACGACCGGGAAGCCCTAAAGACTTGGGTCGATGATAACTTTAGCGATCTCGATATCCTGTTTAACGACGCTGGCATTCAACGGTGGATCAATCTCCAGAACCTCAAGCACGACTGGTCCTGGTACCACCAAGAACTGGCCGTCAACCTTGAAGCGCAGTTACACCTGACCTTCTTATTCTTACCGCAGATCACCGCGCAACCGAATGGTGCCTTCATTAACATTTCGTCCGGATTAGTGATCAACAACGGTGCATGGGTTCCCGTTTACACAGCCTCGAAGAACGGCGTGCACGGGTTTACGCAAGCACTGCGGCTCCAGTTACAGGATACCGCAACCAAAGTGTTTGAGATCCTGCCGCCTGCTGTAAATACAAATCTGGGTGGTGCTGGCGAGCATAACTACGGCAATGACCTCGATGAATTTGCCGATGCAGTGATTCAGCAGTTACAAGATGATTTACCTGAGATCACCTTTGCCTCATCATGGGACCAGCTGCGGCTGATAAAGCAACCAACCAAAAGACGACCCAGGAGACCTGGAATCTGTTTAAGGATAACCCGACCTTTAAGGACGCCTAATCGATGCCAGCCAAGGCGTGACGCAGATTTAAAATTTGGTCGTAGGGTGGTAACGATTGCCCGGCGCTATCTAAAAGGTAGCCGTTCAGCCGATCAAGGACCGTGGTGATCTGGCTCGCCCGCGTTTCACCCATTTGTGATAAACGCAGTCGCGTGGCCCGGTGATCATCCGGATCTGCCTCCTTGATGATAAACCCATCTTCAATCAAATGGTTGATGGCTCGAGTTACCGTGCTGGGATTTACCTTGATGATCGTGTTCAACTGATTTTGAACGATACCGGGATGAGCGCCAATTTTCATCACGTAAAAATAATTCGTGGCGGTCACCCCAAAGGCTTTGAGATTAGTATTGAGCCACTTCACAATGGCGTAATTTAATTCTGCGACTTGTTGTACAAGATCTGCTGGTTCTTGTGTTGTCATATTGACCGTCCCCGTTCGTTTGCCTGCAACTTGAATGATAATCATTTGGGTATAGTGTACCATAACATTGCTTATGATCACGTGTTGACGAATTGAGAGATAACGGTTGATTAATAGGTGAGGCGCCTTATCAAACACAAGTTGCGGACTTGGACAGCATCCAATTGCATTTTATATCAAAAGGCCACGCGCAGTTTACTCTTTCGGTAAGCTGCGCGTGGCCTTTTGTTGCTATTTTGTTGTCATTCGGACAGCGTTAATCATAATCAGTTTCTTCAGGCGCTTTTTATATTTTGGATTCAAAATCACCTTTTTTGTCACTTTTTTTCTGCGATTATCAATGATTGTATCTTAAGATGACTATCTATTTTACGTAGTGGAAACGAGTTCCGAAAAACTGAGACCGGCCACGTAAGGGCAATGCGTGACAAATCCAAGTACGGGATTTATCACGCATTGCCCTTACGCTCTGGTCTCAAACCGTTTTTCTCCACTCTCTAATTCTCAACCCCACCATTCCCAGTAAACACAGTCAACTCATCCGCATAAATCAAAAGTTCACGCGCATAACTCGGATGGTTAAAAGTGGTCTTGATCGTCGATTGCAATTCATGCAAATTATCGGTAATAATGCCGTCCACATTCAGAAACATCATGTGGGTCATGTCGTCTTGTGAATCGACCGTCCAAGCCAGCACCTTTTGCTTATTGGCATGGGCCTGATCCACGAAGGTTGCATTCAGCGTGGTCTCCTCCATGGTATAGGCATCTGCCTTGGTCTGGGGGAACGTCAGGTTGTACGGCAAAATGAAGCTCGCCGTTTCCTTTGGATCATGCTTGACCACATAACTGATCACAGGATAGCTCAACGAGTGCATCCAGTCGTGATCACGCAATAACCGTGCCTTGTACCGTTTCATAAACAGCTGCATCATATTCGCGGAGTCGTGCTTGTTAACCTTGATCTCGACTAGCAGGCGCTGGTGGTCGCGTTCAGCCGCAGCCAAATACTGGTCAAAGCTGGCGACGTGCGCGACATGGCCGTTTTCTCGGGCTTTAAGCTTGGTCATTTGCTTCAACGTTAATTGGTATGGCTGCTTGATGACGCCGGTTAGATTCTTCAAATTTTCGTCGTGCATGACCACAAACTGATGATCCTTGGTCTCATGGAGGTCCATTTCAACGAAGGCCGGCTTTTCCTTGCTCGTTTTATTCAGTGCTGGAATCGTGTTTTGCACGCCGTTGCCGTTGTCGACACCCCGGTGAGAGATGGCGAGCGGCTCTGTGAGAACTGCGCCACGTAGGTACATCACGTTATAAGCACCCTGGCTCAGCAGGAAAATGACCACGACGACCGCGGCCAGACGCCGACTTCCCCGCGGGTGGCTGAGGGATGTAACCGTTGGTGCAACAACCTCTGACGGGCTCTGTTCAATGATCCGGACGAGTAAGAGAATAAAGATGGCCAACGTGGCCGCGCCCACCACCTTTATCCAGATCGACAATAATGCCATATTGGTCACAGCCCCAACGAAGGCAACTGTTTTAGATTGTTTATCCAGTTGGACCTGCAAGCCATACAGCAGGATTGACCCAACTGCCGTGTTGACAATGCTAAGGATTCCCAACCAGGCCAGACGCCAGAAGTAGGCCCAAGTGTGATGTCGCGTCATCCGCCAACTGTTTCGTGCAGCGGTAACACCATGCAACTGGCCGAGGACTGTCAATGGCAAGATTTGCACTAACCGTATGCCAAGATAGGTGACGACAACGGCCGCGATGACTAATAAAGTCGCGTATAACGCGTTGCCTTCAAGAAAGCTGATAATGAACGCTGGAATCTGAACTTTTGACAGCAGTGGCGACGTAAAGTACATATCTGAAAATGGCAAAATGAGCACAAAATACGGAATAAAGAACAGGAAACTGCTGACCCGCAAATGGCGCATGGCTTGTAGCGCTGATAAGGTGATTCGTGTCAGTCGCCGTTCTTGGTCATGGTGAATACCTTCAACTCCCTGAATCAAGAACGCAAACTGCCAGAAGACGATCAGCAGGATCACCAACGCCAGCGCAACCAGTTCAATTACCGCCAACGGTCGTTTGGTGAGCAACCAGCCAAAGTTTGTGTAAGACACGTATGGCACATCATTTTGGACCATGATGAACTTCGTGAGCCATCGCATGATTGGCACGATGATGAAGGTCAAAATTAAATTCAATGTAAAAATCAGTGTTATGTAGGCGACCCAGTTCTTAAAAAAAAGTCCGGATCGTTTGACGAAAGAGATGCTTCGTATTCATATTGACTTCCCCTTTTAAGTCTCAGATTGTTAGTTCTAGTATGACATAAAATAAACTTAAAAGTTGAAATAGGAACAAAAAACACCTTTTACCAATCAACCTTTAATTTCGATAACTCAGTTGATAGTCCTTTGACGGTTTATAGGTCGTAAAAATCATCAAATGCCCATTTTGATTCGGCGTCATTAACACATGCCGTGTTTTACCAGCAAGCTTCAAATGGTATGAATAATTTGGTTCTATGTCACCGGTAGTGGTATTGCCAAAATAATAACCCGTTAATGTATGTGTCCCGTGACCTAACAGTTTAAGCTGGGCTTTACTGTGTGACACGATAAATTTATTGCCTGTCAGTGAACTTGAAAAAGAAAGCCCACCCGAATACTTGACCCGCTGTGAATGCGCCGTCACAGTGTACGTTTCACGAAATTTTGGACCGCCATTTGTCGAATCATTTTTGGTGAAGTAATGGTACCAAGTCCCTCTTAAACTTGTCGGTGATGTATGGGAACTTGCCGATACACTCGTCGTTGTGTCAACCGCAAATAGCCCTAACGACACTACCCCAATTAATGTCCCACGTAGTAATTGATACATAACTAACACACTCCCTTTTATTCCATTATAGACACCATTCCGTATGATAGTCATCCAGCACTTCATTAAAGTGTGTCGATGCTAAAAATATCACGAATGCTGTGGTTAAAATTGGTAAACGGCCGATTGGTATAGAAAACAGAACTATCCAACGCTGTTTCACCAAAGAAAGCTGCACAATTGGTTGCGGCATCTTGAACGTAGTCCTCATACTTATATGCGATGTCTTGGCCTTTATACGATTCATACCGTTTTTTTAACTGCAAAGTTTCGGTTAGACGCTGATAAAGCCAGGTTTTTTCTAACCATTTTTCAGTAGTTTCAATCGGCCTAAAATGCGTAACAGCCATACTTCGACATTGATTTTGGAGAAGATAACGTTGATATGATGATGGTTAGCCGTCTGTAATGCAGTCACCAGACTATCTTTGTCTTGACTGTCATCATCAAAACAGACATATATCGACCCAGAAAAGCCGTTTCCTTGGGCGTTTCGCCATACAATGGCTCATTCACCAACTTGTTGCCCTTTTGCCCGTTTTCATTTCGAAGCTTGAGTTTAATGCCGCTACCATTGTATTTTTGCTGCAACATTTTAAAGTAATTCAGCTCCGTTTCTCCTTCACAAAAAATCATCACTTCAGTTCGGATTTTCTTAGGTCGTCGTTTTCTAGTCACGTGGTACTTCTCCTTATAGCCGTAGGGCCTTATTGAGTTCATCACTGTAAATAATTGGCACCGCCCCAAACTGTCCCTTTCGGTAGCGTTTCGAAAAGGCAATATCTGATCTTGACAGGTCATCCCCATAATCAAAAACAGAATAGAGGTCACTTTCACCGCGAAAATTCTTCTCGGTAAAATATATTTGATCAACACGAAGCTGTTGGTCAAGCAAATCAATTTGATGACTGGTGATTACGAATTGATTCTCATTTTGCTCAGAATTGAAGAAGGCAACCAGTGCCACTAGCATTTCTTCGTGGAGTCCAGTCTCAAACTCATCAAAAAATATCGTTTTATTTTGATGCTGCAACTGCGCGTTTAAAATGGCTAATGCAATTAAAACGATACGCTGGGTGCCAGTGGATTCTTGCGTTAACGGAATCTCAACCTCCCTCACCACATGCCCCGTGTCATCGTAGGCTTTATGGATAGTCAATAATGTAGCCGCTGATTGTAACTGATGGTTGTTAGCCTCTGGAATTGTCGTTTGAATGCGAATGCCTTGAATACCCGTATCAGCGACTCTCAAAAAATGCTTCAATGCCTCTTTTGTGCCTTTGGATTTCAGAATGTCAGCATCAAAATGGGCGTTGTCAATCTGACTATCAACTATGATCAAATCATTTTTAAACCAATCAAAAACGGCCACAGCGTGAAAATCCCCGTCATTGTTTTTTTAAAAGTGGACTCAACGCAAAAAAATGCCGCACCCCCAAAAGGAGATGCAGCATTTCAATCACGCATTTAATAATCCGAATGCCCCGCCAGCTTCAGCCGTCGTGCACGCCAAGCCCAGTGGACATAGGCCACCAGCCAAAACGCAGCGAAGAACCCAACCAGCGCGTAACCGAGCCACCCCAGATCAACGCTGGCGATCCAGCGACCAAAGCCAGTTGGCATGTGTACCATTTGCAGCAGTTCAAACGAACCAATGCCTAACGCAGTCACAGCGGAAATACTGGTCATCACAATGTTGTAGCGCATCTTTTTGCCCGGCGTATCAAACGCCCAGCTATACGCACACAACATCATGGTAGAATCCACCGTGTCCATGAGGTTCATACCGGAAGCAAACAGGATGGGAAGGGCAAAGATACCGCAGGCCGTGGCGGTCGTTTGACTAGCTGTCACAGCAGAGAGCGCGATGACCGTGATCTCGGTGGCGGTGTCAAAGCCAAGGCCGAACACGAACCCGATGAAGTACATCTGCCAATCGTGACGGATCCACTTAAATAGCGGTGCTAAAATCCGCGCAAGAACCCCACGCGACATCAACAAGTTTTCCAACTCTGGCTGGTCCGTTGCGGCCTGCGTATGACGACGCATCCGTAACAGCTTGCCCAGAATCACGAAACTACTGAGAGCAATAATCAGCAGAAAGACGCCGGAAATAACCGTCCCGATCTTACCGCCAATTGCGTTTAGCAACGTCAGTTTCTCGCGCGCCCAGCCCAGCGAGACGCGAACGGCTAGGATCATCAAGAACACAACGGTCGAGTGGCCGATCGAGAAATACCAGCCGACACCGTACGCCGATTCGTTTTGGTTCAATAACCGGCGAACCGTGTTATCGATGGCCGAAATGTGGTCGGCGTCAAAAGCGTGGCGGAGTCCCAGGGTGTAGGCCAATACGCCTAAGCCAACGAACTTAGGTGCGGACTGTGCCGCCACCAAGAGTAGCCCAATGCCCAGCAGGTGCAGGACAAGGGTCAACCCATAGAACGGCATGGTCTTTCGCAAACGCATTTTTTTCATCACGGCACTTCCCTTCCCGATACGCGACCTAGTCGACTAAGGCTGACTTAACGTCGGCGGTCAGACTTTCGTTCATCCGACCTAACTTGAAGCCTTCAAGGTCAACGGTGACGTAGTCAAACCCAAATTCTTGTAATTTGTCATTGATGGCAAACATTTGAGCAACTAAATCGTTGATTTGGTCAGCCATGATTTCGATCCGGGCTAACTTATTTTGAACACGAACACGAACAGTGGCAAAGCCTAAGCTACGCAGGTAAGCTTCTGACTTCATGACCCGTTGGATGCCTTCAACAGTCAATTCAGTATCGTATTCGAACCGTGATGATACGGAACAGCTGGCAACCTTGTTCCAGTTTGACAGACCGGCTTCACGAGCCATGTCGCGAACGTCTGACTTGTAGATGTTAGCCACTTGGAGCACGGAAACGGCACCCTCTTCATCGCGGGCACGTAAGCCGGGACGGAAATCGTTGTTGTCGTCCATGATCATGCCGTCTAAAACGACGTCGCAGTTGCTGTTATCTTTGAGGTCGTTCATCTTTTGGTAGAACATCTTTTTCATCCAGTACCATGAGCTGGCACGGTTGTTCTTGATGTCGTCGTTTGCCAGGTAGTCCAATGTGGTCCCTAAAACAGTGGCACCCATTTCTTGGGCAAGATCCATTGCCTTGGTGTATTCTTCGTCGGTGAACAGGTCAGAGTTGGCAACAACGGCCAGAACGTTTTCCTTACCCAACGTCTTCAAAGCGGCGTCCAACACAACGGTTGAATCGATTCCGCCAGAAAAGGCAACTAACACCTTGTTGTACTGTGACAATGCTGCGGTTAATGCTGATTTTTTTGCTGATTCCATGTGTAATTACTTCCTTTTTTAAAATTAAAGTCCAAGATAAAATTTTGCAAAAATGACGGCTGCTGCGGCACCAAAGAACGGTGCGATACCAGGCACAAGCAACCCGTATTGCCAATCGGCAGCTGCCTTGTTCTTCAATGGCAGGATGGCAAAGGCAATTCGTGGGCCGAGGTCCCGCGCTTGGTTCATGGCGAACCCAGTTGGGCCCCCAAGTCCCATCCCAATGGCCCAGACTAACAGCCCGATACCAATTGGCATGATGCCGGGTGTCTTGATGGTCACGATGACCATGATCCCTGTCAGGAAAATGAAGGTGTCAAAGAATTCGACGAAGAAGTTCCGTGGCAGGTTCCGGACACCAGGACCCGTTGAGAAAATGTTTCGGATCGTCACTGGGTCGATCTTGTCGTAGGAGTGTTTAAATTGGTCGGCGTACATGATGTACACGATGACGGCGCCAATAACCCCACCAGCCAGTTCAAAAATCGAAACTTCAATGAACCGGATAAAGCTCATGTTCCCCAGTAAGAATTGCGCAAATGCCATGGCTGGGTTCAGGCAGATGGTTGGAAAAATAAATAAGACAATTGAGATGCCAAATGCCCATGTTGTGATGGCAAATAAATGCCTGAACCGTGGTACTTCGTGTCATTTAAAACGGTGTCGGCGTGAACCCCGACCCCAAAAACGATCATGAGGGCAGTCCCCATTAATTCCGCAAATAATTGATGCATGTTAGTTCATCCCATCTTCTTTGTCGTATGCTAGCAACGCTACGCGACGGACCGCGTCAAGACTGACGTGGTGGCTGTCGGCTAGGGCTGCTGCGCTATCGTATTCAACAGTTACTTTTTGTTGTGCGTTAAACGTGCCAATTTTAAGGGTCACCTCACCAAATTCGGTGGTGACGGTCTTAAACGTTCGTGGTAGGGTTGCCCGCTTCATGGTGGCCCAACGCACGCCAAACGTGGTGGTGTGGGTCATCAGCAGGTCAACCATGGCCTGCAGTTTTGCACTGGTCGTGATCACCGTGACTGGTAAGCTGGCCGGTTCTTTTTCATGAAGATCGGCGTAAAGTAGGCGTCGTAAGCCCCAGCAGTCATTAATCTCTCAATGGCATACCCGAGCCCCTCACCTGACTGTTCGTCCACGTTGGCGTGGATCTCCACGATTTCATCGCTGGTGGAGTGCACTTCTTTTTGGCTAGCCAATGGTGTCAGCAGCAGTCCGCGCAACCCATTTAAATGCCCGGTGTCACGGGTACCGAAACCGTAGCCGACCTTTTGCACCTGCATATCGTCCGGAATCGGGCCGAATGAATCAAAGGCCAATTTGGCGATTGCAAAGCCAGTTGGTGTCACCAATTCAGTATGAATGTCAGTCCGTTGCCGAACGGGCACCTCACTGTTTTGGCGCATCTGCATCACGGCTGGTACGGGCACGGGCATGGTCCCGTGGGCCACTTCAATGGTGCCGGAGCCGTCAACCAATGTGCCGCTGATAATCCCGTCAATGCCCATCATCTCAAGGCCAACGAAGAAGCCGACGATGTCCACAATGGAGTCCAGCGCGCCAACTTCGTGGAAGTGGATCTCATCCAGTGACAATTGATGAACGTGGGCTTCCGCCTGTGCAATCTCGTTAAAGACGCCCAGTGCCTGGATCTTCACCGACTGGCTCAGGTTCGAGTTGTTGATGATCGTTTCGATCTCCTGCAGGTTGCGCCCGTGGTGATGGTGGTGATGATGCGGCGTGGCGGCCAGGTCATCGTGGTGGTGATCATGCTCGGCCAAGTGGTCATGGTGGTGATCGTGTTCAGCAAGCTGGTCGTCATCGTGATGGTGGTGCTCGTGGGCCTCAACCTCCTGCGCGGTGAGACTCTCATCCGCGTGGTGGTGCGCATCGTCCAGCACAACGCCGAACAACTGCCCGCCGATTGCAGACCGGGTCGTCTTCTCCAGTGTCAGGTGGTAACCGGACACTTTTAATTTTTCAAGTTCCGCCTGAAACTGGTCAAAGTCCAGTCCTAGGTCGAACAGGACACCCAGCAGCATGTTGCCGCTAAGCCTGAAAAGGGGTCTAAATATAAGTAAGCCATTACTTGTTCTCCGTTAAATGATTGATCTGACTGGCACTGTAGCCGGCGCCGAACCCGTTATCGATGTTGACCACGGTGATGCCAGACGCACAGGAATTCAACATGGTCAACAGGGCGGACATACCGCCGAAACTGGCGCCGTAGCCGACACTGGTGGGCACGGCGATGACCGGTTTGTCAACGAGGCCGCCAACGACGGAGGCTAAGGCCCCTTCCATGCCGGCGATGACGACCTGGGCGTCACGGATGACGTCAAGGCGCGCAAATAGCCGGTGGATGCCGGCGACACCCACGTCGTAGACCCGGGAAACGACATTCCCGAACGCCTCAGCCGTCAGCGCGGCCTCTTCAGCCACCTTCAGATCCGATGTCCCGGCTGTGACCACCGCAATTTTGTGGGTGATCGGCGTCAGAGCAGTCTGTTGCCACAGCATCACCTGAGCATCGTCACGGTAGGTCATGTCAGGATACGCTTGAAGCACCTGATCCGCCTTGTCCTGTGACACGCGGGTCACTAAAATATTCACTTTTGTGGTCAGCATTGCCTGAATGATGCCGATGATCTGCTCGGCCGTCTTCCCTTCACCATAGATGACTTCAGGATAGCCGGTGCGGCGCTGACGGTCGGTGTCGACCTTGGCGTAGTCGAGATCCACAAAACCGGGATCATCGAGCTGTGCCATGGCAGCGTCAACTGACAATTGTTGATCCGCGACCTGTTTTAAGAGCGCGGCCATGTTGTTTTTTGCCATGTTCAGATTAGTCCTTTGTCTTGACGATGACGCCTAAGCCATCAGGGATAACAGTTACCTTAGCTTTTTCGCCTTCACGCTTGTAGGCCATTTCCATGGCTTCTTCCAAGCTCGATGCTAATTCCATGTGCATGTCAGTCACAAGGTTTGGTTGAACGAGATCTGAGACCATGATAACGTGGTGGTTGACCAGGATTCGAGCCAAAATTTGTGCGGTCCACTGGTCAGGAATGGTTTCCAGACGTGGCGTGTTGACGGCTTGGTCTAAGAAGACCTTAGGATCGTCAACGTCGGCCAAGTTATGGTAGAAGCCTTCACCACCGTGACCATCGCGGCAACCAGAAACCATGATGATGGTCCCGTGGTCCTTGTTGGTGGCTTCGGCAGCGGTCATGCCCTTAACGGCTTGGTAGATGTTTTGGTCCAGTGGGTAGCCACCGTTAGTTGAGATCGAAATATCAGAAGGAATGGCGTCGACCTGTGATAAGGAAGCGACAAAGTCAGTCCCCTTCTTGTGGGCGTTTTCCAAATCACCAGCAAATGAGGCGATGATCTTCTTATCTTCATCCAACACAACGTTGAGGATGAATTGTAAATGAACGGCCTTGGCAGCGAACACCATGTCCTTGTGGATCATGTTGTGGTGCAGGTTCCCGGTCCGGCTGTGCTTGTCGGCAACGAATTCACCGGAGTGGTTGGCCATAATAGTTTTGTATGAGGCGATTCCAGGCAAAACGGACTTCCGACCGCCGGAGAGCCCAGCGAAGAAGTGAGATTCAATGAAGCCTTCGGAGATCAACAGGTCAGCTTCAACAGCGACCTTGTTTAAAATGAGATCCCCGCCTGAAGGCAGCTTGCCAATGTTGACCATGTCTCATCTTTTTGGGAGTAGTGCATGACAATTTCTTCATTATCAACGATTTCTTGCCCGTACTTATTGATCAATTCTTCGCGGGTCGATGGTCGGTGAAATCCAGTGGCCACCAAAATCCGAACGCGAGCGTCTGGTGCGACAGAACGAATCCGACGTAACAAAATTGGGGTGATGATGTGTGATGGGACTGGCCGGGTGTGGTCGGAAGAAATGATGACAATGTTCTTCTTACCCTTGGCTAATTCCTCCAATTTTGGGGAGTCGATCGGGTTATCGAGCGAGCGTTCCACAGTCTCAATTTCTGAAATGGGATTCTCGTAGTTCGCAGCTTGTGAAACTAATTTCCCAGCAAAGTTCTCATCTGGGATGTGTGCCGTGATCTTTTTCTTATCATACGGCAAAGTAATATCAATCATGTTTGTCAATCTATCCTTTCTCTCGAAGCTAAGCACTATCATATTCTTTTGAGTTTTCAAAAAATACTCTCATTGTTGCGTTGTTTTCAGCGTCAAAAATAAGCGTATGATTTGTTACATAAGGAAAAATTAACTTCACAATGACTGGAAGTGTGCTAAACTCAAATAGGTATGATTTAGGACATCAATTAAATTGGGCTTGTGAAATTGTTTCCACCCTTCTAAGGATCTGAAAAAACACATGGTTATGAACCGAACTGAGTATCTATTAAACCAAATGGAGGCCGCCCACGCCCCCGTCATTACAAAAAAACGCCACACCTATTTGACCTACCATGGCCTTGAAGAGACGAACGCTTACATTTTAAAGCGCGGGATCGTTAAGAACTCCATCATTCTGCAGGATGGGCGCGAGTTCAATTTGTCATACATCGCAAAGCCAGATGTCATTAGTCTATTACGAGATGAAATTTCAAAGGATACGGACCAGCCGTTCAACGTCCGCATCGAGTCGGACACTGCTGAGTTCTATAAGATCGACCGCGTCACCTTCTGGCAGATGGTCAATAAGGATGACGAGTTAAACAACTATGTCAAGGAATACTACCGGACGAAGTTGTCTGAGAACATCTTACGTTCTCAGCAGATGATCATGGGCAGCAAGCACGACGTGGTCTGCACGTTCATGAACCAGCTGGTCGGCCTATTCGGTAAGCGGTTGCCAGAGCATCAAGGCATCCTGATCGACTTCGTGGTAACCAACCTAGATATCGCAGGCTTCTGCGGCATCAACTCCCGCTCGTCAGTGACCAGAATTTTGAGTGACCTGCGTGCTGAGGGGATTATTGATATTGTGGATCATAAGTTTGTGGTTAAGAATATTAATTTTTTGAGGGATTATGTGCCGATGTAGAGAGTGTGGAAGGAAGCGGTTAAGAGGTGGAGCCTAAGTAACTTTGGCAGAAAATCCCGGTTTTGGATTTTTTGCCCGAAGTTACTTAGGTGCAACCTCTTGCTTTCTGGAACACGTTTCGGCAATGTGGAATTAGGACGCAGTCTAGGATACAGGTAAAGACAACAACGCCTAAAAAAGAAGCATAAGAGCTTCTTTTTTAGCTGGAATAGACAACTCTCACATTTCCAATCAATAAAAAACAGCAACGCACGCTCTCATCATGAGAAAGTGCGTTGCTGTTTTTAGTTTCGTTGTATCAAATTTATCCTCAAACGACTTCAATAAAACGGCCTACTCACTTCTTACCAGCCTTTTCCTCCCGTTCCTGATCCATCTTCCTCGCTATCTTCAGTGCCTTTTGATAGTGCTCTTCATCCGAAAAATCGAAAAACCAGTTTACAAGATCTTCGTCAGAAATATATTTTTCAGTATCAAGTGCATCGTCTGGGATAGTTACCCAATTTGCTTTGTCCCATTCAGACATTGGTATCATTTCCTATCTTTTAATATTGTTCTTGAATTTAAAAATTGAAGCTTTGTAAAAATTACCAGCCTTTTCTTTTCGTTCTTGATTCATTTTTCTTGCTATCTCAAGCGCTCTTTGATGATGCGCTTCATTCGGGACCCACTTTTCAGTATCAAGAAACTCTTCAGAAATAGTGATTTTCTTTGCCTTAACCTATTCAGACATGAGTGCTAGTTCCGTTCAGCTTGCTATCTAAGTTCTCTTAATACTAAGTAGTTGCGGCCCTACTTACTAACCTAATTATATCAGATACTAAGATAATAATAACGATACGCAATTATATATATGGTTAACTATAATTCTTAACTTCCTCGATTTTATTCTGCATTTCAAGTTCATAATCCCAGTTCAATAAGGCTAAAAATTCAATTAGACTACTTGATGACGCCATCGACATCACAAGCAAATTAAGAAATTACATAATAAAAATCGCGGTCGACAATCTAACCACGATTTTTACTATCTTCACGTATTCAATTTACTTAAATTCTAAAACTCAACGATACCAGTTTAGTCTGGAAATGGTGTGTCAACAGTCTGATACCGATTTCCACCATCATCAGACCGTTGAAGTTCGCCATCTTTATTTATCCGATAAGAGGCAATAATCGGATTAACCTGTTCAGCTGCCCCGGCTTTCTTCATATCTTGCGTTGAATGGTCTTCTCTCAGGTAAATATTGAGTAAGCCGCCATCCATATCTTGTTCAAACATGTAGTCGGTACGCTTAAACTTTGTCTCTGACTGATAGTCTGCCCATACCCAATCATCAACCTGCTTAGCAGTTAAATGCGTCGTATCAGTAGACCCTTGCGTACTGGACGACTCACTGGCAGCCGAATCATCACTATTAGTATCAGCAGTTTTGTCCGGCGTAAAGCTAACACTTTGTCCGTTAAACAGAATATCAATCTGACTCGAACTCACTTCCGTCACCTTATAAGCCATAATGCTGGCATTAGCGCCCGTTCCATTGTATGACTTCAACAAGTAGGTATCGTTTCCAAGGGTCTTGTATGACAAATCAGAGTTCGCACCCCATCCAGCCCCTTCACCCGCTGCATCGGTCTTTTTATTCGCGTGGTACAGCACATTGACGCCGTTCGTGCTGTCAGCCGTAATTGAAAAATGGATCTTGGCGTAAGGATAATCGCTATTTTGAGCACCCGCTAAAGCCGGGGAAGAAGAGACGAATCCAGACACCCAGTTGCCTTGAAGTGCCGTTGGTGCGCCACTGGTCCACTGGCCATCCGTATCGCCAACCATGTAACTATTATTAACTTCTGCCTTTGAACTTTTAACATTGTATCCTAAATTGTCTTGCAGAGGCGTCAATGTTAAATCAAAAGTATTGCTATCGCCTACATCATCCATTTTTAATGTCGTTATACCTTACGAGGAAGTCGATGCTGATTTAACCTTAGCATCTTGCAACAAGCCTCGCGAAATACTCTGCACCCAGTGCCAGGCACCATTCTTCCAGTAGAAGTTCGAGTAAGTCACCCCACTCGCCTGTTGCGTGCTCTTATCCTCGATATACTTGCCCGCAATCGGTGATAGCGCAGTGGTGGCAACGGATGGCGTGGCGCTGGCCGTCGCCTTGACCGCGGTCTTATTCGTCGCCGATGCCTTTGGTTTAAACACTTTTGCGCTTGAGCTGGCACTGCTGCTGTTCTTTTTGGCTTGACTGGAATTGCTGCCGCAACTGGTTAAGATCAGCGCGACCGCTGCAATACTTGCTAACATTCCCCAATGTTTGTTAATCATCCTAACGCCCCAATTCAATTTTTAACTCTATTAATTAATATCTATATTAGAACATACAATTGGTTTTCGCCATGGGTAATGCGGAAACGATAAGTAAAATATTCCCCGTTAATCATATTTTCATGTGCTATGATAAATATGTACCTATTATTGGTTAGACAATTTTTTTAATATACATAGCAATTTAGTTTGAATTTAGAAAGGAATACTTCACATGGATACCAAAAGCCAAATTCTTGAAGCGGCCTATGCCCTCTTCCAAGAAAAATCCTATGATCAGACAAGCGTCACAGATATCTGCAATGCTTGTCACATTACCAAACCAGCCTTTTACTACCACTTTAAGGCAAAGGCTGATCTTCTACTCTATTTCTACAAGTCAACGGTCGAAAAACTCGTTCTGACAGTCGATACAGATAATGTTAACTATTGGAAACAACTCGTCATGTGTTTTATCCAACTCGCTCAAGCAGAGAATAAACTTGGGGCAGATATGATCAGTAAGGTGTTTGTGGCTAACCTCACCCAAAACCGACATACATTCGATTTTAATGACGCTTTCAAAACAACATGTGTGACACTAATCACTAAGGCACAAACTGCTGGTCAAATTCAAAATACTCAGGCACCTGATGAGCTCTTCTACACCGCTTCCTATATTTTTTCTGGGTATGATATCATGTGGGCAATCGAACACGATGAAATCACCCGAATAAACGGTATGATTACGTCGTTTAACACCCTTTTTAATGTTCCAAAACAACATCAATTTACTTTCGATATCAAATAAAGATTAACCAATATGTCGGTTGTCCTTTATTTTTTGGTGCTATTCTTTACTCGAGTAAAGATAGTGAATTTTAAAACAAGAAAGGTTGGATGAACATGAAAGGTTGGCAATTCACTGAAACAGATACACCGTTGAAACTAGTTGAACAGGCAGATCCTACACCAAAGCCAGATGAGGTTATCCTGGCACTGAAAGCCTCGGGACTATGCCATACAGATGTTGGCATTCTTCACGATCCTAGTTGGGCGCCCATGGTAGAATCACCTGTCATTATTGGCCATGAAACAGCTGGTGTTGTGACCCAAGTCGGCGCTGATGTCACCAATGTAAAAGTTGGTGATCGGGTAGCTGTCTCCCCTCAAAATTCTGAGACAGGTAAAACAATTGGTGCATTCCGAGATGGTGGCTACGCCGATGTACTCGCTGTCCCAGCCGTTCAGTTGGTTCCCCTTCCTCAAGATGTTTCATTTATTCAGGGCGCTGCTGCGACTGATGCTGGTATGTCAGCTTATCACCCACTTTTCGTTGTTGGTCAAGCGAAGAAAGGTATGAAAGTCGGTATCATTGGCATTGGTGGCTTAGGTCAGTTTGCAACTAATATGGCCGTTATTGCTGGCTGTGACGTTTACGTTGCTGACACTAAAGCCTCATCACGTGATTGGGCGATGCAAATCGGCGTGACTGCTGCTTATGAAAACATCTCTGACTTAGCACAACATCATTTAGACCTCATCGTTGATTTTGCAGGATTTGACACGACCACCAACGAGGCAATTAAAGCTGTTAAACCAGGTGGCACTATGGTCCTTGTCGGAATGGGTATTCTTCATTCTACAATTGACACTGGTGCACTGATTTTTAATAATATTAAATTGATTGGCAATTCAGGCGGTACGCCAGCAGATATTGCCAAAGTACTGGATTTCTTTGAAACTGGAAAAATGCATCCAATGCTTGAGACAACGAGTTATGATCAAATTCCAGAGGGACTTGTTCGAGTTCAAAATGGTGATGTGAAAGGCCGTTTAATTGCAACTCGCGATTAAAATTTAATTATAAAATGTAAGCGTTTCCCAAGGAGGAGTTTCTATGTCTAGATTAAAAGATGGTACCTACCAAGGATCTGGCACTGGTAATCGTGGTGAAATTTCGGTATCCGTCACGGTAAAGAATGACAAGATCACGAATGTTAGCATCGTTGATCAAAATGAAACAGACGGTATCAGTACAGCTGCATTAAAAAAAGCCCCTGAACTAATAATGGATTATCAGTCCTATAGCATTGACGCCGTAACAGGAGCAACGGTGAGTTTCCAAGCCGTTCAAAAAGCAGTGCAAGAAGCCCTCGCAAAGGCCGGCGACAACAGTATTTTCGATAAACCCGTTGATTTGCGTCACACCGTCGAAGATAAAGACGATAACGATTACCGATATCTTGATCCCGAAACAATTAAGTTTGAAGACTCGAGCGATGTACTGATCATCGGAGCAGGTGCTTCCGGTCTGTCAGCCGCCATTGCCGCACGAGAGGCTGGCGCAAGCGCCCTCGTTTTGGGGAATATACCTCCAGCTATATGCTGTCCGACATGACGTTATCTGGTGGCTATTACAATGCTGGTGGCGGAACCAGTCTACAACGCAAACAGGGTATCGAAGACTCCAAAGAAAATTGGAATAATTATCTTAAAGCTGTTGGCCAGGGCTTTGAAGACGACATGATGCGGAACACAATCGTTGAGCACGGTGCCGAAGATTACGAGTGGTTAGCTAACGATGTCGGCGTTAATTTTCTCGAAGTTCAAATGATTGGCAATGAAATGGCAATGAAGGATTATGCAACTCCGGCCGCTCGTTCACACTTAACTGTCGAAAAAAGCGGTGTTGGCCTTTCACGTCCCCTTTTCAAGAAAGCTGATGAACTAGGCACTAAATTTGTTTTTAACATCACCGCACAAAACCTGATCACTGACAAATCAAACCGAGTAGTTGGCGTTCACACCAATAAAGGTAATTTTAGAGGTAAAAACGTCATTGTTGCCACTGCTGGATATTCTCGAAATAAAGATCTGCTGAAAAGATTCGCGCCGGACTTCGCAGTGGGTGAATCCTATGGTTCCATCCGTCAAAACGTTGATGGCATTATTATGGGTGCCGAAGTTGGCGCTAAACTTACTGATATGTGGATGCCAATTGCAAGTTCCATGGGGGCTCAATCTGGCGACAACGTTTGCATTGGACCCATCTGTGCAGCATGGAAATATCCTTATATCTGGGTTGGTGAAGATGGAAAACGCCACTTTAGAGAAGATATGTACTTCGAAAGCGGGTCAAAACACATTGCCAGTTTACCAGGCGGTTACGTTTGGCTAGTATTTGACCAGCGCATGGCTGAAGAAGATCCTGGTGCTTTCTCTGCACCAGCAGTATCACCATGGTTAAAGCGGGAAGTTGAAGATGGTTACTTCAAAAAAGCCGATACCATTGTAGACTTAGCCAACCAAATCAACCTTGATCCTGACGTTTTGACTGCGACAATTGATAAATGGAATTCCGATTCAGAAAACGGAAAAGATACTGAATATGGACGGACGAATGTTCTCGGGGCATTAAAGGCCCCGTTCTATGCTGCCAAGATGGCACCTTCAACGCCCGATACAGCTGGTGGACTGACAATCAACAGCCAAACCCAAGTTTTGGATAACCGTAACGAAGTCATCCCTGGTCTATACGCCGCCGGAAGCACAACGGGCGGATGGCGTGGCATGACTTATCCTGGTTGCGGTATGGGAATCACTAATGCTATTGTCTTTGGACGTCTTGCTGGCGCAGAAGCAGCTAAAAGTACATCAGATGTTAGTACTGGTGCTTCGCAACATGTGAACGCATAATAATAAAAGGCCAATCATCTTAACGTAATGATTGGCTTTTTTTATTTCATTTCAGAATAAACCTTTAAAATACAATTCTTCAGTATTCAAAAGCGACCAATGTTGCAACAACTTTTTACTTCTGAATCAACGCGTCATCAATCACATGCTGTAAAGGCCGCTCTTTAATCATATGCAAAACACCCTGAGTTTCTAATTCCTGAATAGGGCGTCTGACCGACACCTTATGGTAGCGCTTAGGATCATCATTAAACAAAAATTCGACGAGTTCTGTGTCCTTCACACCAGTAATCGCATCCTCGGTAAACAACGCGGATTGCGCAAAGACAAACGCAACGGTCCATTGAATATCATCAGAAAGTTGTTGATGAAGTCGCGTGGCAGCTGCGTCGAGTTGCTCAGTCAACACCCTCAGATTTTGGATCACATCTTGTTGCCCCTGAACAATGATGGTGAGCATTTGTGTAATAAACAAGGTTAAATCAGCACGATTTTGGTAATCATCAGCCTGTTTAAATGCCCGGTAATAGCGATTCTGTTCCGCACGAATCGCCGTTGAAATGGATAATCCGGTATAAGTATCAAACTTTGCTGCTAGATAAGTCGATAAAAGATACCGTCCAGTCCGCCCATTACCGTCGTAAAACGGATGCGTATTCTCAAACATAAAGTGCGAAACGATTGCTTTGATCACGTCTAAAATATCATCGTTATTCATAAATTTAATTAACGATATAATACTTTCTTGAATCTCACTCTCTGTCCTTGGCGGCGTGTGAACTTTTTTGAGCTCATCACCGATATAAACGGGTTGCTTCCTAAAATGTTGGCCATCCGGTAACTTAGAATCCGGTATTTCTCCATCTAACAACTGATCATAAATGTGCCGAATATCAGTAAGATCATGGATTGAAACGACACGACCTGAAGTCGTCGAGTTGTATAAACGAACAGTTGAGGTCAATCGTTTCTGAGGTGCCTGTTTTGAATCCAAATCACCAATGATCGTGCTGATTTCATGTTTTGTTACATCAACACCTTCAATTTTATTCGTGTAGTAGACTTCCTGAGTCAGCAAATTTCGCCGATATATTTCACTAGCCACCCCAGGTAAGGTGTTTGAAAGGTCTTGAATCTCGGCTGAATGTCGGAAAATCTTATTCACCAACGCCAGCAGTGAGGTTGTTTGAACAAAAAAGAGTGGATACTTTGCTACTTGAGCGTATAAGTCAATATCTAAAGTTGGCACTAATCTGGATACGACGGTTGAGTAACCATTCAATCTTTCTTGATACTCCCTTTCAACGCTTCTACTGAACGTATTGCGCCACTATCATTATATTTATATTTTGACAGCAATTGATAATCCATCATTCCACCAAATTTCTTATATACATGATTGTATCTTCAATTATATTTGAAGAAAACAGAGAAATGTTGAAATCGAAATTGAGCCTTTCATGCTAGTCCATTATTAATCAAACAAAAGTCCAACCTTCAAACTCACTTGGTTGGACTTTTTAACTCACTCAATATTTCTTTTAATATCGATCCAACATTCGTAGACTGGTGATCAAGAGAGAATTCTGAAATGCTTTCACTGTTTTCAATTGCCTCCAGGGTCCGGTTTTCCTTAATAATTCGTTGCATTTGGACACTATCTGCTTTGACGTATGTTTCTCCCAAATATTTGCTTAAAGCCAGATTGAGTTGTTTCTGTGTTTTGAACCCAGGCGTTATTTTTTCAAAATAAGCTAACAGCCATAACTCAAAACTCTCGTTGGAGAAACAGATTTCACACTTCGAGCCACCAATTTTTAGTCTTTTTGATTTTTGTATCATCGCCTTAATCTGACTATCAGTATCATTATTTTTATCAAAAACAATAAAAACGGTGGTCTTAGCATTCGGTTGTACTCGCGAATTATTCTTTATCATCCGTTGAGATTTCTCAACCCAATCTGTACCGCTTTTTTAAGGATTTTAATAGTTTTGGCGCTTGTCAACCGATATTCTTGCCACAATGTATCAAAAAACACCTTCTCAGTCTCTCCTTCAACGAAGAAAAGGAATTGCCTTGTTAACCTTTCTCTTCTTTCTTTCTCGGCTCACCTTTTTAGTGCCTCCATTAACAATCCCTGATTGACAATCTGTGTCGCACCATAACGACCTTCTAAGTAACGCTTTTTATAATTAAAATCACTGCGTTTTAAAGCCGGATCGTCAAAATCAAATAAACTAAATAATTCTGTTTCGCCAAACTGGTTTTTCTCCGCAAACCAAATCTGGTCTTGACGTAAACGACAATCCATAAGCGATAGTTCATGAGTGGTAAGAATAAATTGATTGGTCTGTTCTTCACTGTTAATTAGCGCAATTAATGCTTCAGCAAGTTCAAGATGATATGAGCGATCAAACTCATCGATAAGTAATGTTTTTCGACTGTTGCTTAAAAAATAAAGTGCCAATATCATAAACACTTTTGTTCCTGTACTTTCATTAGTAAAGTGCACCGAAAATGTACCGTTTTCTGATCGATGAGTACAAAAAACATCCAAAACAGATGATTGAATTGTCTCTGCCATGTTGGCTTCATCAGTGTCCTCAGAATTTAGCTTGTTCAGAATGTACGATGGGTTTGGGACTGTCTCGGGATGCTCCCTAACCTCAACGTCTGTAATATTAAAGTCAGCAGCTTGTAAAAAATGAATGAACTTTTTTTTAAATTTTCCATTCTTCAACGCTTTAAATTTTGTGTTCTGAATGGCATTAGTATTGATTAGAATTAAGTCTTCGACAAACCAACGATAGGCTTCTTTAGCAACTGTCACATTATTCTGCTGGGCAAAGTAAAGAAGCAACTGATTCTTTCTTAGATTATCAATAATAGGTTTTAATTGATCTGGTATTTCTGACACAAGCTGTCGTCGACGTGAAAAAACGACCTGATTATTTTTAGTTAAGTTTTCACCAACAATTTCCTTGGCATTGTACTCAAGAAAGTAGTCATATTCATTATTATTTTCAATGAATTTAATGTCAAAAATTGTGTTATCAGAATTATAGCCAAACGTATCAGTATTTAATCTTTGTATTTCATCCGGTGTCGGATGTAACACTAAACTTTTTAACATCGTCAGAGCTCTTATCAAATTCGTTTTTCCATTAGCATTTGCGCCAAACAGCAAAGCCGATTTTAATAATTTTTCGCGCTTTAAAGTAATCGTATTGTTATCCCGGAATTTACTTAAGTGACGACCTGTTTCCATCGAAAATTCCTGTTCACCTTTGAAGGATCTATAATTTGTCACTTTAAAATTAACTAACATGTACTCACTCCTTAAAAAACGAAATATCGTTTTCTTTAAACGAATATACTATTATTATCCAATATATTTGATAATAGTCAACGGAAAATATCTAAATAAGAAACAAAGGTAATAAAAAGACAACTAACAATTAAGCAGTTGCCTCTTTAATCATAGCTATAAACTTTTTTACACGAGTTAATCAAAAACGCGTTTCCGCAATGCCAACCCAAATCCAGCAGTCAGCATCAACAGCACCCCACCCAAAAGACCAACATTGGAACGCTGATCATTCGTCTGTGGCAATCTGGCTGCTGGTTGCGCAGCCTGCTTGTCAGCACGGTGTGGCGTAACGGTTCTCACAACAGGTACACTAGGTACTACAGGTGTGATAGTCGGTGTTGGCGTTACGACGGAAGTTGTCGTTGTTTTAATTGGCGTCTCTGGTATCGTCGATGGCGTCGGTGTTTCTGGCGTCGTGGGCGTAACAGGAGTCGTAGGTGTCACTGGCGTTGTCGGTGTTACCGGAGTGGTCGGTGTCACTGGTGTCGTAGGAGTTACTGGCGTTGTTGGCGTTGTCGGTGTAGTCGGCGTAGTCGGAATGTAATCATTAGTAATCACAACCGTCCCATCCGCCAGCGTCGTCTCACCTGTTTCCGTGTAGCCTGCAACCGCCGTTTCGACAACGGTATACCGAATGGCCTTCCCCTGAGCATCCGTTTCATCAAGGGTCGCAAAACTGCCCTTGTAGTCGTTGGCACTGCTCAGAACAAGCGTCTGGTCAGTTGCCACACCATTCTTGTACAACGTTACGGTAACTGCTGGCGTCGTCACACCGTCCGGAACACCCGTCCACTTCTTTTCAACAGTGAGCGAGGTGGTCACTGGAATGTAGCTGTTCGTGATGACGATTGTGCCGGCAGCGTTGGCGGCGTCACTGATTTCAGAATACCCGGCAACGGCTGCTTCCTGAACGGTGTACGTAATCGCATTGCCGGCAGCATCCGTCGTATTAAGACCGGTAAAATGACCTTGATAGTCGTTAGCAGCATCCAGCGTCAAGGTTTGATCGGTGGCTGCCCCATTCGCATACAACGTCACGGTAACTGCTGGCGTCGTCACACCGTCCGGGACACCCGTCCACTCCTTTTGAACATTGAGCGAAGTGGTCTGCGGCGTGTAGGCGTTCGTGAGCACAACGGTACCGTCAGCGTTAACGACATCACTCGTTTCAGTATACCCAGCAGGAACCATTTCTTGCACAGTATAACTGATTGGATTCCCATTGGCGTCCGTTGTATCCAGGTTCGTAAAACTGCCTTTGTAGGCATTGGCACTATTCAGCACCAAGGTCTGGTCAGTCGCAACATCATTTTGATACAGCGTGACGGTCACATCAGGCGTCGTAACCCCTGATGGCACACCAGTCCAATCCTTCTCAACATTGACTGAGGTAACTGGCATATCATAAGCCGCAACAGTTGCCTGAGCCGTGTCCGTTGTGATGGAAAATGGGACCTGCGTTGCACTCACGGCGTAACCCGCTGGTGCAGTCGTTTCAACGAAGTAGTAAGAACCGCTGTTCAAGCCATTGACATTTATGCTGCCAGCAGTACCGGTTGTGAGTCCTGATCGAACAAGTGTCCCATCAGCCGTGTAGAGGTCAAAAGTCGCATTACTTAAAGCCGTGGTCGTGCCAGTCGCATACTTCGTCAACGTTACGGCGCCGACTTGGCCGTCACCGTCACCGGTACCGCCCCATGAAACCTGAGCGTTGGCAACATTAGTAGACCCTGAGCCGTTACCATCAGATGACGTGCCTGAAGCAGAGTTGGTCAATGTCCCACCGTTACCCGGGTTAGTGATCTGAGTTGAGTAGGTAATATAGACGCCACTCGTCAGGTCGCCGAGGTTGATAGTGATCGTGTTGCCGTTAACAACAACACTGGTTGGCGTAATCACAGCAGCATCAGAAGCGATGACGTTACCCGCAATCGTACCTTCTTTAACGACCATACTGTCCGCGTTATACGTTTGACCAGCGCCAAGCGTATCCGTAATCACAGCATCATGAAGCGTGGCATTTTGCATGTTGTACAAAATATCCCAGTAAACCTTGGTTGGCTGACCGTCATTATTAGTCGAATTGCCATCCGTCCAACCACCCTTGGCAATCACCGTAGTGCTACTGTCGTTACCGCTGGAACTGGTCGTCGTCCCCACAACGTTCACGTTCATCGTGCCCTTACGATTATAGGTCGTACTGGCCAACGCATCCGTAAACGTAATGGTTCCAGTCGCTGAGTCATGTGGTAATGCAACCGTCGCAATCACCGTTTCACTACCTGTCAGATACAAGTTAAACGTCGTGTCAGTAGTCGGCTTAGCCACCACCGTGGCTGGTAACGTAAACGTCGCGGTATCGCCGGCACTAACGGTGAGCCCATCAGGAATCGACCAGGTATACCCAACGTTGTAGCTGCCAGTGGCGCTCAGCGAAATCGCATCGGTCACATCAGCACCACCGTTTGAGTTGTCGGTAATGGTGGCATCCGCTGCGCCCAAACCGTCGACTTCAATCGTGACCGGTGTGTCAGAATCACTGTCGCTGCTGAGTGCTGAACGTGCCAGCAGCTTCGTGCTAAGTTGCGCGGTCGGGGTGACACTAGCCGCACTGCTCTTAGCCGTCTGTAATGCTACTTTAGTCTCAGCATTAGTGGCTTCAGTCGTATCATCTGGCTGGGTCTCAGCGACAGATGACGATTGCTCATCCACAATTGACGTCGCTGAACGAGTCGTGTTTGTATTAACCGGTGTTGTACTATTAGAAGTAGCAACTGTCGCGGAATTGCTGGCACTAACAGCTTGTTCAGAAGCACTCGTGTCAGAAGACGAAGATGAAACGACATCACGCGTCCCATCCGTATCGCTGGTCGCTTGTTGACTAGTTTTCAAGGCAACGGACTTGGCGGTGCTGATCGTGGCGGCATGGGTTGTTTCCGTGCTTGAAGCAGCACTGGCACTCGAAGCTGCAGTGTCATTTGCTGAAGCGTTGACAAGATTCAACCCCAGAGCAGTCGCAAACGCAGCCGCGCCAAGGATCAATTTTCCTTTAACGCTTTTCATTTTACAGATCCTCCCTTCCATAAAATATCGTAATCCCTCATCATAACCAAACAAATCCCCCTTTGTCGGTAAATTCGAATAACCTGCATTGGTCTATTCAACATTAGTATAAGACTTTTCATTGACTTGTATCGGTCACAATTTGTGATATTTGGTGCATATTCTATAAAAATTTGTCATTATTACGAAGCTGTTTAGTGATCTTTAAAGGTTTCAAGTGTGCTTTACACTATGATAAATTGTCTCAGTGTTTCAAATTGTCGAAATACAATCAAACAAATAGAAAGGCATTATCTTTTTCTTTCAGTGCGCCACGACTTCATTACATCTTACAATCTGGTACTTATGTTTGAAATAATTCACAAAGTAGTAAGTTCATATCCTTGTATTACCGGCAATCACGACTCCTTGACAATATCAATGAGCAATCTACTTGTAAGCGCTTAACTAATTGGCTACACTATCATCGAAAGGAATCATTTATCATACGCTAAGTTTTCTCAACAAGGAGGCCCCATCATGACTGATATTAAAAACGTAACAGTTGCTGGTAGTGGTGTGTTAGGTAGTCAAATTGCTTATCAATCTGCGTATAGTGGTAAAAACGTGACGATTTATGATATTAATGATGAGGCGATTGCGAAAGCTAAGGAACGGGTTAAAGGGCTGCGGTCGCTGTATGAGCATGATTTGAACATTAATGATGCCGAATTCGAAGCTGGTTTGGAAAATCTGAGCTACTCAACCGACTTAGCGGATGCTGTAAAAGATGCCGACTTGGTGATCGAAGCTATTCCTGAAAAGCCTGAGATCAAGCACAGTTTCTATCAACAGCTCGCAAAGATAGCGCCCGCAAAGACCATTTTTGCAAGTAACTCATCGACCTTAGTTCCAAGCATGTTCATGGACGACACAGGCCGGCCGGAGAAATTCTTGAACCTGCACTTTGCTAACCAAGTCTGGTTGAACAATACGGCGGAAGTCATGGGCTCACCGAAAACTGACCCGGAAATCTATAAGGAAATCGTTGAGTACGCGCGTGAAATTGGTATGGTGCCAATTCAGCTACAGAAGGAACAACCAGGCTACATTTTGAACTCGCTGCTGATTCCATTTTTGAACGCTGGTCAAGAACTTTGGGCTAAAGGCGTTGCTGATCCGCAGACGATTGATAAGACCTGGATGAAAGCTACTGGCGCGCCTAAAGGACCGTTTGCGATTCTCGATGTGGTTGGGTTGCGGACAGCTTATAACATTACTGCCACCTATGCTGCTAATGCCCATGATGAACAGCTTCAGGCTGTTGTGGCCAATATTAAGAAGATGCTGGATGATGGCAAGCTTGGACGGGAGTCTGGGGAAGGGTTCTATAAGTACCCTCACCCGGCATTTGAGGATCCGGACTTTTTGAAGATTTGATCACTTATTATGAGAAATTAAAGACACATATTTAAAGATGGGAGTGTTGAATTTTAAAATTCACACCCCCTATTTTTTAGGCTCTAATCCTAAATTCAGCTTGCTTTCACGTAAGAAAACATCTTAAGATAATCCAATAAAAAAATGATGCGTTAATTCTGTGTTCCGACTTTCACACCTTAAATAAGCGATAACATAAAAAATGAAGATAATTCAGTAAATCAAAGCCACGAAAAAATTAATCATTAACTTCTAAAAGCAACTTTCCACGAACCAAGCAAAAATTTCTAGTGTGTTTGGTTTACGAAAGTAGCTTTTTTGTACACAATTATCTATAATAGAACCAAGTTAATATGAAAGGAAGTTTTTATTTATGTTTTCATCATCTAAAAGTCGTTGGTACTACTGGTACATCCCTAACATAAATCTGCTAAAAAAGCCTCCAATATGATTCCAGAGAAATTCAAATGGAAAAGCTAAAAAACGCAGTAAATTCACCCTTCCAAAAAAACGCGTGGTTTTTTGGATTGCTTGTCACTTTTCTATCAATCTCTTGTAACGTATTAGTCCTAATAGTAACACACGCGGATACCGTAATTGTTGCTGGTATTGAGTCAAACAGCGGTCACTTAGTTAATAAGGACTTAATAACATCTATTACGGAACTAACTACATCCATGAATAATGCGATTACAACCATTGGAACTGTCTTTGCTTTTCTTTTAATATTCTCTGCGCTCTTCACTGTATATGAAGTCAACCTAAATCATCGCCGAATCCTGGTACTTAATCAGCTATTTAAATGACAAAAATAAAGTAAGTGATCTAGTATTTGTAGAACATGATTTTTAATTTGATTACTATGGCGGAGAAATCGTTCACTTCGCTAATCAAAAAGAGCCATTAAGCCTATTTCAAAACTTGATGACTCTTTTTAATACTAATGAATTAACTGTCCAGTTACATATCATCTGTCTTATGTCATTTTCCATTAGAATACAAATACTTAAATAAATCATCAGTACTAGAATCATTCGCCAATTCATACCAAACATGATGCATCGGTATGACATGGGAATCAAACATGTTTATAAACTTACTATTTTATGTCGAATAATATGGCAAAACGGTTCTCTGAGCATAGATCTAATGAATGTATATTAAATAAACGCAATGTTTATTATAAGTTTCAATCCGACAACCATTGAAATGCAGATATTCAGTTAGACTTAATTTATACCAGTGAAGTATATCCTACGGTTCATTGTAAAATACTCGTTCTTATCCGACCAAAATCAACTGAAACAATGTACTAATTCGAGATTTTATCGTTTTCAAAATTCTTAACTTTGAACCTTTACCCAGAAAGGATAGTGTAGGATGATACATGGTAACTTTTTATTCCAATGGAGGTACCAGTGTAATACCACTGTATGACTCATTTAGACTTTAAATCCGGAACTTTAAATCATGGATAAAAGTGTGGCTACATAATCACCTTGCTTCAAGTGATGGTGAACCATTGTGATGAGATCTATCTGATTTGTCAATTATTAACTGAACATCATGTAATAAGTTTACACTTGTCAAAATGGCCTCCCCTTGGCCTAGCCTCTGAACACTTTCTCTGCCTTTCTCATCCAAAAAATTGTTTATTGCATATATTTCATTCGGCTGAGTTAGTCTATGAATCAGTAAAGTGCCCATTTGACCAAGTAAAACTGTTGAAACATCATTAGGACTTTGCGTTGTTAATAAAAGATAAATGCCTTTTTTTCTCCCCTCTCTTGCTAAAGTAATGAGGCCTTGGTAATTCTCATTTCCATCATCGGTTTCTTTTTCTGTATATCTATGAACTTCGTCAATAAATATTAAAAATGCTCTGTTTTCTTCTAATTTATTTTCAAAAAGATAATTACTGATTAAATCAACAACCATTCCACCAGCACTATCATTCGACCCAATTTCTGAAGTATCAATTCTAAGACTATGAATATCATCATTCAAAAATTGTTGTAACGAGTCAATCAAAGAATACGGCAGTGTGCCTAAAAACAATTCCTGTAATTTTGTTGTTTCTAATTTTTGATGTAATCTATCAGCCAACAGTCTAATATTTTTCAACCTAAAATCGTCAACTTTTAGAATTCCTCTGCCATTTTCCACAGCAGCTTCTTCCAGTAATTGCTTTTCTAATAGGCCCAAATCAAAACTTGTATCTTTTCTCGTTAGTGAAGCAATGTCTTTTTGAACCAAACTAATATTTTTATTTGTCTTTACATATTCATACGCATGACAATTTTTCTCTTGAAACCTTAATGCTTCAATAGCATCATAAGAGCAGGCGCCTGAATTCCAGGGCTTGCGCTTAATAGTTCTACCCACTGTGTAATCGACAGACTACCCGAGGCAATATTTGTATCAACTCCGAGCATTCTATTTGTAACTTCAGAATCAAATGAATCATCATATTCCCCAGTAGGTCTATTATCAAAATTTTAATATGTGCCTTCAACATTTTATCTAAAATTGACAAAGCTGAAGTACTTTTGCCGCTACCTGTTGTTCCGATAATCATCATATGCCTACTAAAAAGTGTTACCGGTTTAAATGCAAGGCGGATACTTTTGTCTACTCCAAGAGAAGAAAATGCTTGTAGTGGAAATTCATCAATGTTTTTCGTAACCTCTAAAGATGCATAATACTTTTGAATGATTTTTTCGGGTGCAACATAAACTTTATCGTGAACACCGGCATTAATAAAATTAGTAGCATCAAAGTTCTCAGTATCAGGATTTAATAAAGCTAAAGTTTCCACAATGATTTCAGGGAATATTTTTGAATACATTCCTTGTTTCATTAATGTGTGGATACTATCCGTATCTCGAATAGCATTTTGTTTAACTCTTGCAATTAGAACACCTTTCACATTGTTAATGAGCACTAAGAAATTTATGGTCGAAGGAGTCAAATTTTCACCATTTAAAATCCGAGAATTTAATGTTGAAAGATTTTCAGCTTGAACTTTAACAATACTTTTTGAAACCTCAGAAACTGTCCCAAGATAATAATTTTCTTTACTAAGACTATGTTTTGATGAAGAAGTTCCCAAATCCCAAAACACTTGATCAATGTTCATTCAAATCACCACCTAAGTAAAAGGGCAATTCGTTTATAGTTGCCTTTAAAAACGCAACAGAATAACCAGCATTCATAAGATTTTCTAGTTCTTTCCAACCATTACTTATTTGATTCGATATATTGAAATCTGTAACCAAAACTGACAGACCTTCATTATGACTAACAGCATGATGTACCATTTGGGAAATATGATTATCCCCAAAACTAAACCCATTAGTTATTAGTAGGGTATTGGGACGATTAATTAATTCTTGAAACTTAGAAAATAAATCAAAGAATGGTTCTGTATACGATTGCATATACTTATTTGAACTTGGAAATATAAGATTAGGTTGGTTGATTTTGTCCTGTTTGTTGCGACGATAAATTCTTCCATTAATTGGCTTGGTCCATGTTAGTGAGCCATGTAGCTTTATTAAATTTATTACTTGCTTTTTATAAACAAGCTCATCGGTTGTTAAGTTTGGAATATCACGCACTAAATTCCATTCAAAATTATCTGCATCAAAGAAAGGATTTAAATCATGAGAAAAACCATCGATTACTGAATATCCCAATTTTTCCGCGGCATCCTCAAAAAGAGTATCATAGTTTGTCGTTACTACGGTTAATTTATTTGGCGCTACGACTTTATTTGCCAACATATTAATAACTCTATTATGAAATAATAATCGTTCATCATATGAATAACTGGTCTCTTCCTCAATTACTTTATATATCTGGTCTAATGTTTTCAAATATTTATTTTTTGAGCGACCTATAAATGGTTGAGCAGACTCTGCTTTAGAAATAAAGTCCTCTAAATCAAATTGATTCTCATCAGGGTTCGTGTATTCATATTTACAAAGGCTCGCCATTGTATCAAGACTCAAAAATTTCTGATTCTCAAGCCTATCTTTTATACTCGCTTTCAAGTCCTTCATCGATTTACCTACACTTCTATCATCTTGATAACCAGTAATAGAAGCACCCGCCCCAGCTATAAAGACTATTTGAGTATAATTTCTAGCAAGATACAATTTAACAACATTTAATATCATATCCTTAAATGTGTTTATATCTGCCTCATCACCATGCTCATTCGTGATTTGTCTTCCATTTTTAAGAAAAGCGTCTTTTTCGTTTCCCGTTTTCTTCTCAAATAGCATGCCTGGATACTTAAAAAAGCTTTCAGAATTCAGATTAGTGGCAAACACAGAATCATTTTCGTTTTTATTCATATTTCGCCTCATCATTAAAAAGATAAATTAATTTGCTGTTAATTACGTTTATAATTATACTACTTCAAGATGTAAATACGTGTTCATTGT
>NZ_BBAG01000027.1 GCF_001311135.1 Secundilactobacillus paracollinoides DSM 15502 = JCM 11969 | reverse complement strand
AAACACTCGAGAATTATGGAAATAGACTTTTTTATAAGACACCTGATGATGGAAAAATAGTTGAGTTTAACCGTAATAATGTTGTACAGATGATGTTAAATTATAAGATGGATATGGTGTGTGACTTGAATTCTAGTGAGTTAATAAAAGTAACTGATTCCGCTTTTAAAAATGAAGATGAATTGAGCCAAAACATCCGGACCTCGTTTGACTCTGAGCAGATGTTTTAGTCAAAATATAAAGTTCCTTAGCTGAAGACTTGATTTCTAAGGATTAATCGAATTGCAATTTTAAGTTTCAATCGAAAGCTTGCTGGTAAATTACCAGAAAAAATTTCGCAAGAATCTGTTCATCTGTATGAGTGAATAGGTTGTATTTTGAATAGTGAAAAATTAGCGAGGATAAAACACTTAAATAACTGGTTATGTAAGTGCTTCACTAGAATGTTGAAATTGCAAATGAATTTATAGAATTAGAAGTTCTAAACTATATCAAATATGATTGTTCAGCGCTTCCTTTATAGCTGTAAGCGATGATAGGTGGAGTGAGAGCTTAAAGATGTGTGAAAATACCGTGTCCATAGCATGTTAAATTTGAACGCTTATTGATAGATTGAAGTATCTTGCTGTCAGTTTTTAAAATATGATTCAACATCGGAAGGAAGAAGTAAGTTTGGAAATTTGGGGTAGTGTACTTTGGTTAGGCATGATGATCTTTTCGCTTTCTTTACCAGGATGGGGCCAAGGATTAGTGAATTCCTTTCTTGGAAAGCCAAATGGCGATTGGCTTTCTTTTTGGGGAGCATACTTTGGTGCAGTGTTAACTGTCGGGGGTAGTTTCATAGTTTGGTTTATGCAACATACCATCGACAGGTTTAAGTCTCGTAAAGACGCTCGGCCAAAGTTAAGCTTTAACTATAGGTTTTCTTTGAATAAGGATGAAATAGTCTATTCAAATAGATATGAGGTCCCGGAATTTGACAAAAGTGTTAATGATAAAGATTTAGTTGCCATGACTCGAGATGACCACACGCGTATAAGGTTGATAATTCTTGCTATTATAAGAAACATGGTCTCTTAGAATTAAATAATTTAGGGCCAACTGATATGTATAATTGCAATATTGTATTAAATTTTAAAAATGCCGGGAAGGAATATCTTGAGAAATTTCAGGTTGCTAGTATAAATGCTAGGAATAGTGCGATTGTGATACCTACACCTATTTTTTATGATTATAAAAATACAGATTTTTACTTAGAAAAAATGACGGTATTTTATTATACAAAAGACAATGAAAAGGCTATGTCGGTATTCGAAAACAATGGGATCCTAAATATTGAAGCACGCCCTAAGAATATCTTTGGATCTCAAGTATGCTCTGACGAAATTGACAATACGGCTGCCTCTAATACACGATATTTTAAAGTGAAAGAGCAAAGTGGACCTAAAGATCCCACAATCCAACCAGCTTCAAAAAGCATCCTGGATGGTGGTGATACTGAACCTATTGCAGAACCCACAACTACAACAACTACAACTACAACAACTACTAGCAACCCGTCAGTAGGAAAAACAGACAAGGGGTAAAACTAGACAAAAATAGTCAAAGATGACACTCTGTCTAAATTAATAAACAATCAAAAAAAGACCCGAATGCAAATTTCGATTCAGGTCTTTTTTAATTTGATAGGAACTAAAAGGCATGAACTTTCACTCATATCAAATCAATATTTAAATGCAAGTTTGTTAATAAGTTTTCTTGAGTTAGATTTGAAAAGCTTTAGTTATGCATCGCCTCAGCCTTCCCCAAAGCATCCTTAACAGCTTCCTTAATTGCCCGACTAGAAGCAGAAGCCCCAGAAATGGCATCCACATCCGTCGAATTAGCCGCTACGATCTCCTTAGGTAATTCCGAAACAGCAACCAGACCAGCGTCTTCACTTTCGTGGTGTTGCACGACTTCAACGTTTTGAATCTTGTTACCAGTGTAGGTCAACCGAACAACGACCTTGCCGCCTAAGCCAGCGTTAGAACTACCTAGGTACTGGTCAGCGTCCAGCTTAACGTTCGACAAATTCTCGCCGTCAGCTAAATCGTTGATGCCGTTTGCTTCGTCAGCGTCAACCACATCAGCATCCGTCTTTACAACCGCTGCGTGTTCACCAGCCAGTTTGCCAAAGACAAGACATTCAGCTAAGTTACCGCCACCTTGGTAGCAGTTTGCCACGATACCGCCAAGCTCACCGGCACCATAGAGGTGAGGAATCGGCTTGTTGTCGACACCGAGAATCTCGGCATTTTCGTTACGTTGTGGGCCGCCTTGCGTGTTCAAAACATCGTTGGCTGCCGCAATCGCGTAGTAGGGGCCGCCATCAAATGCTCGCATGGATTCAGGGTTCCGGCCAAACGCAAAGTCGCGTCCTTCTGCTTTATAAGCGTTGAAATCAGTCACCGTTTGACCCAGATTTGCGGCTGAGACGTCTAGCTTGTTCGCTAATTCGGGTAGCGTATCAGCCTTGACCAGCTTATCCATGAATTCTGGGTAGGGGAGTCGGCCTTCATCGTCTAGTTGTTGTTTGAAATCATTGTATTGAGCTTGATCAAACACAATGTACGGATGTTGATTGTTCATTGGAATCAGCCATGAGCCGTGGGTCGTAATGTGACCATGACGGTGCTTGGCGTCTTCTTGGAAGTAACGTGTTCCATCATCTGCAATGACAAAAATACTACCGTGACTCAAGAGTGGCCAAGCAATTTGACGGCCACGCTCATTTTCACCTTCCTTGAAGGTCAGACCAGGCAGGATTCCGTGAGATTCATAGTTAGCCATGTGCCAGAGCTTGGCACCGACTTCTTGCACCATGTGGATCCCATCGCCACGGTTGTATAACGTACCAAGTGGGGTGAGTCGAACGCTGTGCAGGTAAGTTTGAACTAACTCTGGATTGTTTTCAAATCCGCCGGAAGTCATGACGACCCCGTTGTTCGCGTGGATGTTTAACAACTTGCCGTCACGTTCGATTTGAACACCACGGATGATCTTCGAACCAGGTTCTTGAATCAGGTGTTGTGCCCGAGACGATAGCCAAACGTCAATGTTATCGGTCCGGTCGAGCACCTTTTGCCGTAATAATTTCCAAAGTGCGGCGTCCTTATCACGTTTATGAACCAGCGCAAAGTCAACGGTGTCGCTACCCTTTAATTCAGGATATTCAGCCATGGTCTTCTTGTAGTTCACAGTCGCCGGGATTCACATCATACTTATAGCTGACCGCCTTGATGCCCAGATACTTATCAAAGTATTCGGGCATTTTGCTCATGCCGGAAACGTAAGCGTGGAGCGTCTTTTCAGGCAACTTGAATGGGGCGCTTAAAGCGTGATAGTAGTCGGTCAAATCATCGACATCTTTACCCATAACCACGTGTTGGGCAGAGTAACGGGTGTTCCCACCTTCATGGCCAAATGGTGCGGCATCAACAACGAGCACTTTAGCACCGTTATCAGCAGCGAAGCGGGCAGCCGAAGCACCGGCACCACCGAAACCAACGACAACGACATCGTAGTTACCATCCCAATCAACTTTAAGCTGATTGCCGTTTTGCTTGTCACCAGACAGTGTGGTGATGTATTCAGTGAAGTGTTTGAAACAGTCTTCAAGGAAACGAACAGTTTTTGGTTCAGCCAAGTTCTCGGAAGTATCGAAAGCTTGAGCGGCGTAGCTCAACATAAATTCGTTGCCAGGAAGCACGTAGGCATCAACGCCTGGTGTATTCAGAATCGACCGGATCTCCGTTTGGGCGCGTGAGGTGCCTTGAACGCCAATGGAAGTACCGACCAGCATCACCGGCTTTTTTGCAAATGGGTGAACGTCATAGGATAACCATTCAATAGCGCTCTTTAATGAAGCAGGAATCGAATGGTCGTATTCAGGAACGCCGATAATCACACCATCAGCTTCAGAGATCTGTTGATTTAACTTTTGGACGGCAGCTGGTAGTTGGCTGCCTGGCTCAGGTTCATTAAATAGGGGAATCTCATCAATTTCAGCGACGGTGATCTCAGTAGTGGTACTGAAATGCGTCTGCATATAGTGGAGCAATTCTCTATTATAGGACTTCTTAGCAGCGGTCCCAACGATGGCAACAAGTTTCATAAGTATCAATCCCTTTATTTATAGTCTAAAAATTCGACGCGCTGAACATTGCTGTGTATGGGGTCAATATAGAATGATTATTGATAAATACAACACTTATTTTTTGAATGATGCAAAGATGCCCGTGCTATCAAGAAAAATAGCGGGCTTTTTTTTGATTCAAGAAGCCAAGATAGTGAAAAAATGAGTATGGTTGACAATTAATATTTTTAGAATGATTAAATTAATTTATGGAAAAATAGTAAGTTGTACGTAAAACAACGTTGAACTATTGATGAAATTGAAAATGATTTTAAAAATATAATCGTCTTAAACATAGCAATGACAACGGTTACATCTAATTCCATAAAATCAAAGTAGCTCAGCAGCTAAAAATAAAATTGACAGACTAACGGTTTAAGTTATGATACATTCTGGAAATTCAAAAAGACGCGCGCATCGTTGTGTATACGTATGTGAAATGCTGTTCAAACTTTTGGAGTTCTGACTAGCGTGTTTTAGAGATAGGAGACGGTATCTGATGTTAAGTCCAGTCAAATGGAAAGGCTTTATTCTCCCGTTGATCTTTGGAATCGGGATTTGGTCGCTGACGCCGGTGAAGCCGGTTGATATTAACGTAGCAGCCTGGCACTTATTTGCAATCTTTATCGCAACAATCATTGCCTGTATTACTAAGCCGTTGCCAATGATGGCAACGACCTTGATTGGCATTACGGTAGCGACAGTCACAGGAATCTTCACCATGGATGAAGTCGCAGCCGGTTTTGGGAACTCAACAGCTTGGATGGTTGCCATGTGTATGTTCATGGCAGCTGGTTTTATCAAGTCTGGATTAGGGAAGCGAATCGCTTACCTATTCGTGAGGTCCTTCGAGAAGAAAACACTGGGACTAGCCTATGCGCTCTCGGCCGTTGAAGCGGTGTTAGCGATTGGGATTCCTAGTAACAATGTTCGTGTGAACGGGCTGATGTACCCTTTGATCGATAATCTATCAAAGGAAATGGGGTCCGATCCTGAAAAGGGAACTGAACGCCGCCTTGGATCGTTTTTGATTTTCAATGAATACGAAGTGAACAACGTGACTTCCGGGTTGTTCCTGACAGGGTTAGCCGGCAACATGGTTGCTCTTGGTCTTGCGAAGACCCAGGGCATCACGATTTCATGGATGCAGTGGTTCGAAGCCTCCGTCGTGCCTGGCGTCCTTTGTTTATTAATTATTCCGTATGTGCTGTACAAAATCTATCCGCCCGAAGTTAAGGAAACCCCTAACGCGCACGAATGGGCAGATAAGAAGCTCAGTGAGATCGGTAAAACAACGATCAGCGAAAAAATCATGTTATGTACCTTTGCTTTAGCCATTATTCTTTGGTTGGTCGGCGTCGATGCTACCGAAGTAAGTTTTATCGCGGTCGTTATTTTATTGATCACTGGCGTTTTGGACACGAAAGATCTTTTGGGTGAATCATTTGCCTGGAACATTCTGGTTTGGTTGTCAGTTGTCATGATGATGTCGCAGAAGTTGATGACACTTGGCTTCTTTCCATGGTTCTCGAAGACTTTGGGTAACATGCTGAGCGGGATGAATTGGCTATGGGTCTTGATTATTTTATTCTTAGCATATTTCTACCTGCACTACCTGTTCCCAAGTGTGTCGACGCAGATTTCCGCATTATATGCTGGCTTCTTATCAGTCGCCATTGGCGTGGGTGTCCCTCATACTTTGGCGGCATTGATGCTCGCCTTTTGTGGGTCGATCTACCTGTCAACGACGCCATATTCTGCAGGTCCCGCTGCGTTGCTTTCTAGCACTGGTTACGTGAAGAGCGGCGACTGGTGGAAATTGAGTGCCATCATTGGGGTCATTTTCAACGTTGTTTGGCTTGGCGGCGGTCTGTTATGGACTAAAGCGATTGGATTATGGTAATGCATAGGTCTCGTACTTTTGGGTACGAGGCTTTTTTCATGGGTTATAATAATGGAAAACGATGAAGGAGCCCGGACATGAATAACCGTGATTTAAACTATTTCTGTGATCTCGTTGAAAGTGGCAGTTACACGGCAACGGCTGAAAAATTTCAGATCACGCAGCCAGCAGTTTCCGCTGCGGTGAAGCGCCTGGAGAAGGAATATGAGACGCCGTTGTTGCGTCAGCGGAATCATCGTGCAAAGCTGGTGACAACGGCTGCTGGTGGGGTGCTTTATATCAAAGCCCGCAAGATGATCACCGAGTACGACCAGGTTAAACTGGAAGTCCAGCATGCCAGCGAAGGTCAAGTTCGGCTGGGTTTCTCAAACATCGCGGGTGGCATTTGGCTGCCACGAGTTGTTGAACTCTTTACGAAAAACAACTTGCTTGATCAGGTCACAACTGAGATGGCTAATTCTGAAAAACTACTGACTGAACTGCGTGATGGGAAGTTGGATGCGGCGGTATTTTCGAGTATTGACCCTGAGAAATCGGCTGATCTGCGCGTCTCGGAGTTAGAGAAACATCAGCTTTGTGTGCTGGTTAATAAACGCAACCTTTTGAGTCGGCAGGAAGTGATTTCACCCGAAGATCTGAAGGATGTCTCAATGCTGGTGCGACCAAAGCACACCTTACCAAGAAAAGCGCTGGATGCCTTTTGTCGGGTTGGGAAGTTCCGACCGAAGATTCTCTATGAGCCGGATACGAATCAACTAGTAGAAAAGATGGTAGCGTTGAACCTTGGCGTTGGTTTTGTGATCGATGGGTCCGTTTATTTAGACGAAAATGTGGTTAAGATTCCATTGCAAGAGAAAGACCGGATTCACTGTTACATGCAGCTGGCTGTGCGGAAGTCGTTTTTGCCGAATCAGAATCAGCAACAGTGCATTGAGCTGTTGAAGCGGATTGCTCGGACGGACGAGGACTAGTGAGAATCGTTACAAAAACCCCAATCTTCCAAAAAACAGGAAGGTTGGGTTTTCTTTTTTAACGAGAAATCATTGAGGCTTTGCTATAGAGCTGTTTCATCATCTTTAAATTGTTGTCGTGGTATAATATAAACGGAATATCCGTTTATATTAGGAGGACAGCTATGGAAATCCTACAGTTGAAAGTAAATGGTCTTAGATTATTCGATAAAACATTTGAATTCAATTTTATGACTGAGCAAAATGTGACCGACTTAAATAGCGATAGTGTGCAACAGATTTTTAACAGAATCTATAAAAATAATGTGATTGCTTTGGCAGGGAAGAATGCATCTGGGAAGACAATGGCATTAAACATTATCATGTTTGTCTACGATGTTTTTGTGAATAATACGCCAATGAATCATTCACATTATAGAGACGCAATCATTGGCGAAGTATTAGTGTTTGAACTCGGTTTTTTCGAAGAAAGTGAGCAAAAAATCTATCGCGTTGTCTCAACGATTGAAAAAAAGAGCGATGGTTGGTTATTTTTCTCTGATGAAGTTATTGATTCAAAACAATGCACTGCAAAAACAAATAAAAAGAATCTTTTTGATTTTGACGCTGAGAGCAACCATACTGACAGGCGTCCAACTGAGTCGTTATTGCCGGATGATAATACTTATTTCAGGAAAATAACGACACACCAATTGACGCATAGACGAGAACTCTATGATTTTAGCGGTTATAATAATATGAACCTACTATCATCACCCTTAATTTCTCGTGATGCTAAACTGCAATCTGGCATCATGAGTTATTTGGATCCGAGTATTGACTATGTCCGGTCAACGCTGACTGATCCTCAAAAAGATGACAGTCTGTTATTTGAAGTGAAATTTAAAAACAGTCCGGATGTTCACTTTGCAAATACGATTGACATCTTTAAATATGTATCAGCTGGAACCATTAAAGGTATGAATTTGTTTAACGATGTCTTCCTAGCGTTAAACTCCGGTAGTTATTTGGTGGTGGACGAAATCGAGAACCATTTCCACCGAGCTATTGTCCAGACAGTGATTTCACTATTTTCAGATCCAAGTATCAACAAGCATGGAGCAACCCTGATTTTTACGACACATTATCCACAAATTCTTGATGAGTTTGACAGGAATGATGATATTTACATTTCTTTGAGAAAGACTGGCAAAATTTCTCTGGAAAGATTTAACAGCCAAATCACTCGTGACGATGCTAAGAAAAGTGATATTTACGAAAGTGACGTTCTGGGTGGCACGGCACCATCCTACCAAGCCTATATGCAGATTCGAAAATTTGCTAAAGAGATTACCTCAAAATCCAGTGCTATCCAGGAGGACAGTCGGTAATGATCGTTGCTTGCCTTTGTGAGGGAACCGCAGAAGAAGTGATTTTATCCAAATTGTTAGCAGCTGGCTTATTGATCTTTTCGGTTGATGACCTGATTGATAATAAAGTATTGCGTATTCGAAATGGTTCGAGATTTGCACATCAACATTTGAATCATAGTTTTGAAGAAAAAGTAATTGTTTATCGGATTCTTGATTCTAAAACTGAAAAGTTCAAATTGCCCAAACCCTATCAAGAAAAGGTGAGTATTCACAACGTGATTACGAAGCCAGAGATTGAGATGTTACTGATTATCAGTGAGGGTCAGCTTGAAGATTTCGAACGACTACATGATATTAAACCTAGTGATTATGCAAAAACCTTGTTTAAAGGAAAAAATATTAAAAGTCGGGCATTTAACGAGACATATTGGACTGCATTCAACTTGCGGGATTGTCTTCGAAAATATAATCAGATTACGACTTTCCCACAAGGATATATTGGATTGTATGATTTGATTGATCAGCGGTTTAAAGCCTGATATAAGATTTTGTAAACGGAAGATATCTTTTTTCACCACAGACCGATAACTTGTCCATTCGGGCAATATCACTGAAAACGATTTTCATAATACCAACAAAATGAGAAGCGCTCAGCCCCACCAATCGATGACGGCTAAGCGCTTTTTACTTTTATTCAGCATTATTTCATGAGAACGTCTAATTTCATTCTCAGACAGGCATACCATTATCCTGCGTTTTTATTTGCCACCGCCCTTGGTACAGTTACACGTGACCATAGGCGCCTGTGGATCTCCATAAAAAAGGGGTTCATAGTATGATCACAAAACATGAACAGCATTTGAATTTTTAGCAACCGGAGATCATGTGTTGATTATCCATTCCGCGTTGAAGAAACTGGGCATGCGTCCCAGCGATGACGCGTATGACGACTATGTGCAGGACTGCTGGCTGTGGTTCTCTGAGATCTTCCAGAAGTATGCGGGTAATCCGTGGTCGGAGCCGAAGTCATTCTTGGCGTATGCGCACGTGGCGCTGTATCGGCGGTCGTTGAACGAGCGGATGCGGCTGCAGAAACACGACAACGTGACGGATGATGCGCCGACTGGGAACAAGTGGGGGAAGAGCTGGCGTTGCTGACGACGGAAACGGATATTGTTGACCGGTCGTTGCTGGATGGCTGGTTAGCACGGTGTGTCGGCACGGAACGCCAATATCTCATTGATGCGGTCGTCCACCAGATGACACCAACTGAGATTGCTGAAAAGCACGGCGTTTCTCGGCAGACAGTGTATCAGTGGCGGCGGAAAGTGCGTGAGAAGTTGAAACAGTTACGCGTTTAAACTAACAAAAAGGCCTGAGCATAGTTGCTCAGGCCTTTTCAACATACTAGGGTTCCGAATCATCATTCAACCGTTCATCCGTATCTGTTTCCAACCGGGTCACAAACCGGTTAAAGTCGGCCTGGCTTGGATAATGACCTGATAACTGAAACAACACCTCATCCACATAACGGTGACGGACATTGGTTTGAATTTCAGGAATCGCGGGCATATCCAGCTTGACCCAGCGTGTTTTAGCACGTTCCTTATGACTCGTCGTCAGTGCCTTTGCCAATCGGTCGTTATACTGCGTCAGGTAGTACATGGCGCGCATCTGCTGGTCGATAAGCTCCCGCGAAGCAGGCCACAGCAGCGTCACGCTGTCGGCAGTCCTGAGAAAGGCTTGGTTGCCTTATATGCCAGGTCATGTCCCACGGTGCCCAGACTAACCAGTTTTGTTCACCCGGTTCCTTGCCGGGGTAGGGACTGATCCAGAAGTCGCCAGCGACGTATGGCGGCGGATCTTCCAGGTCGAGTTCCGGCCCGATGCCGTGCTTGATGCTGGTAACATAGTCAAACGGAAAGGTGTTTTGCAGCTGCTGAATAAGTTGGTCAACAGTTGAAGTAATCGCAAAAATGATATTGTTTCGATTGATCACAATGGTGTTGAGGTCACTATCAGTGTGGCTGACATCGATGAGCGCAATGACGTTCTGCCAGCCGGCCTTAGTCAGGCTAAACGACCGCCGCCCAGTGACCTTGCTGAGGGACAGCGTCGTAATGTCGAGGTAGCGTCGGCGATTGACGTCTTTGTTGAAGGTGTCGCTGACGCCGGTTAGGATTTGCATGGATTTTTCCTCCAGAGCGTGGAGGAAGGCGGTTAGAGGGCTTATGCAGTAGCCCTCTGCCTTCCGAAACGCGTTTCCGCAATGTAACAGAGAAAGAAGTCAAAGGTAACAAGGAGTTGTATCAAAAAAGGAATTAACAAAATAAAACCCAGAAACACACCACAACAACTCCCAAATCCCCGAAATCCATATCCGCCGACAGATTACCACGTTTTGCTGAAAAAGTCGTCAATTATCACTCAATAATAATAGAAACAATTAGCACTATGTATAAAATGGAACGCGTGTCCATTAAATCAATAGCAGGTAAGTGCGAGATTAGAACGTTAGCACCTTACACCCAATTACTCACCTGAACACGCGCATTTCATAGACACCTGTCAGTCGTGCAACAGGGGTTTACACTTGTTTGAAGATCATGTTACCGTTTACCCAACAAATTTGGTATAGACACGTCCAGCAGGCCATGATAAGGAGCAATGAATGCCAATGCCGTTCCCGTGTCCTTAACGTTAAAGGGACTCACCCCAACCGCCCAGAAGCAGGTACGCCAGCAAGGCTACCTGGATATTGCAAGGATAACCTTGGACCAAATCACTGATAAACGCATAGACTGCCAAACGATTGACTTCCAAAACGTCTCCGCTTTGATCAACATCAACGACCCACGAGAACCGTATCGGACGGCAGTCGTCACCTTGGACAACAACATCTATGCGCTTCGACCGTCCATCAACCAACTCCTGCATCAGTTGAGTGACGTGTTCCCTGAAGACTACGTACACCTCAAACATGACGTTTGTCCGGTACTCGGCATTCATAAATTAGCGCCATATATCTGCGGTGACTTCTGGCTACTTCCGATGACTGAACTCGACGGCCACAATAGGTCCTGGTTGCGCTGGCTGCATGACGACCACGACCTTGCGTTTGACAATCAAACGATGACGGTTGCCCACTGGCGGGGTGTTCCGCAACTATGGCCGTTGTCCCAGAAGCGCTTCGATAAACGCCGGCACCACGGTTCGCTGGTGGCACGATATCATTTGGCATTGGTCTCACAGTTGGTCCCAGCTGGTGAGCCAGAAGACCAGCTCGACGTTGCCGCGCTGACGCAGACCATGACCGCCCGGCAGATTGCACAACTCAACCGCAAGTACGGCCTAGCCGTTGATCCAGCCACTGCAGTGCGCGCCCTTCAAGTCGACAGAAAGGACCGGTTAAGTGCCTAACGAACACCTTTTATTAAGCGGCGTCACCGATGCCTATTACCGCCATGTGCGGGATACCGGCTACCTCGCAATTGATGGCTTGCAGGCCAGCGACGTGGTGGCCGTAGAGACCAATCCGACAACGGTGGATTGGGCGGGCTGTTTCGCCCTCGTGAACATTTCTGATCAGTGGGACGCGGCCGTTCAGCCGTACCGCACCATCGTCATCATGCAGGATAACCGGGTATTTAAACTCAAAAACAGTCCTGCCAGCATTTTGCGCATCCTGCACCAGCAGGGTCGGCCACACTACGATGCAATGCTCCGCCAGGTGATGGAACCGGTGCTGGGGATTCACCGCAACGTCGCGTATGTCGCAAGTGATCTGTGCCTGCTGCCAGTCGACCAGGAGGCGGCCAGCAACCACTCCTGGGTGAACTGCAACCGGCAGAGATGAATTGGGACTACCGCCCGGATGGGACGATGCTGACGCGGCTGGGCAGCGTGCCGCTGCTATGGTCAGTGTCGGAGCGGCGGATCAAACGACGGGTGCTGAACTGCCGGCGGTTGGTGAGTTATTTGCAAGGGTATGGCCGAGCGTTGTTGCCTAGTCGGGATGTTTTGGGGAAAAGTGCGGTACTGGGGCCGGATGCGGAATCCCGTGTGCGCAAAGCCGTTCAGTTACGCTGGGCACGGCGGGTGGTTTCGTTGGTTGACCGAGTGGTGGATGTTGTTTTTCTGCGGTTGGGGTTGCGGGAGATTGAGGTGGGGATTACTCGCGGATGCCTGAAGTGTAATTAATATCCTATGATTCGACATACTTTTAATTACAAATTTAGTAGAATTTACCTATTATATACTCATAATCGATGTGTAAACGTAGAAAGCTTATCATGAAGGGAAATTAACAATATGAAAAAGCTTCAATTAAATGACGCTCAGGCCCAAGATTTTATCAAAGTGCTTAAAAATGTTCTAAAAGACCATGTCAATGATCTATCTGAAAACGAAAAGGGAGAGTTCATGTTAGAATCAAAGGAGGGGGGAGTGCAGCGACTTTTCCAGCTTAATTACATTTATGCGACGGACAACAGTCATATAAATTTGATGGATGCTAAAACCAAACTCACCTTAGTTCGAATAAATTTGGATTCAAGGTTTCACAATAATTCAGATGGTAAGGTTTGGGGACACCGAGTAGAAATTTTTTCTGAAGACGAATTTTATAAAAAGAATGATTCATTTACGCATATTAAAGCACATTCACTTCCATTTGACGGCATACAGGATACTGATGACTTTTTGATTGCTTTGAAAGAACTCTTGAATTATACCAATACGCATAAGCAAAACAGGATTACTATCACAATTAAGTCACATTTGGCGTTATAGTCCTTTGGAAAGGAGAGGCGTTTTATGAACAAGCTAGTTACGCAAATGGACAGCATTGCAAGAGATTGGCTGTCATTTATTAAAAAAAGTCACGAATTCAAGATGGTGAGTGACACGGAATTAAGAGTGAACACGCCATTCACAGATCCGTTTGGTGACAGTATTTCATTACTCATTGTCCTCTCCAATGATATTTATACAATTTCTGATCAGGGATATACGTTATGGAATCTCAAGATGCATGGGGTTGATTTAACAGATAAAAAATCACATCGGTATAAAAATCTTGAAGCCATTTTAATGAAAAACAATGCCCGGTTAGAGACCAATGGTGCTATTGTTGGCCACGCTACACGTCAGGATGTTCCACAGACGATTAATGATCTTACACAGACACTTATTCAAGTTTCAGATCTTATTTACTTAAGCCGTAAAAATACTCGGAGTGTGTTCTTAGATGATGTAAATACGTATTTCACTGTTCAAAATAAAAATTATAGTGTCCTTCGTGGAATGTCAATGCAAGGGCAAACAAAGTTAAAATACAACATTGATTTTATTTTTAATTGTACAGTGACGGAGCGAAAGTTTGTTAATGTGTATAATAGCTTATCAAAATCACTGGTTGAACAACTGATAGGAATATGGGCAGATACAATTAATTATCGGACAAGCCATAATCAGGAGAATGTACCACTGAGTATTATCGTGCCAGACATTCCTGAGGAACAGCTTGTGTTTGCACAAAGCCTTTCCGCACATAAAATCGATGTAGTACCCTTTAACGACAAAGAGCACGTTTTACAAAAATTGGCTATAAAAGCTTAAAAAACAAGAAGTGAATGACGAGGCTTTGAAGAAAAAAGTACATTGTAATATTAATGATTGCCACCACAGTTCTCTCCAATTTAATGACCTTTATAAATTGTACTAATCATTATTTAATGCTATTCTAAAGAGGCTAACAGTGTGTGTTAGTGGTTTAAAAACCTTCTATTATAGATTATGATTTGGGGAGCGTGCAAGAATGAAATCAGGTTTGAAAAAATCACTGTATTTCGGTTTAGCTGCTGTTTCTGTATTGGCAACTGCCGGGTTCGCCACTAAGGCGGATGCTGCATCATATGCAAAAGTAACATCAAACAAGACATTGACCACGGCTGCTACTAGCCGTAACGTTGCGCCTAATGGCACCAACGCATTGTACACCAAGGCCGGCACTTTAAAGGGTGCTAAGGTCGTGGCTTCAAAGTCAACGATGGCTGGCTTAGCAAGCTCAAAGAGTTCAAAGAACTACTTCCGGGCATACCAAATTGCAACGACTAACCGCGGTTCAGTTTACTACAAGATCGTTTCCTTCGATGGCAAGTAACGTGGCTGGATCTACGGTGGTAAGTCAACGTCTGCCTTTGGCGGCGGTATCTCTGCTGTCAACACCACAAAGTCTGCTGCACTGCCAGCAGCCACTACTGGTTACACGATCAAAGACGTTAAGTCCAACACATTGTGGAACTACCCTGGCTACACCCAGTACAAGGCTTCTAAGGTGAACATGAACGCCTACAAGTCAACCGATACCCTTACGGTTAAGGCTGCTGAAACTAAGGCGCGCTAAGGGTCATTATATTACCAAGTTACTGATGATCAGACGCCTTCAATTACTGGCTGGATCTACGCTGGAGGGTTGAAGAGTGACGCTGCTGTCGGCAACGTGACGATCAACTACGACAACGCCGCTGGCCAAGTCGTTGGCACTTACAACTGGGGCGTTCCTGTTTCAGCATTGAAGAGCGGTGCTGCCACCACTACTGGCACGAAGTTGAGTGACATCTTGACTGACCCAACCAGCGTTTGGAGCACAGCCGTTAAGAATGTCCCTGCTGGTTACACGGTAACGAACAGTTCAACTGTTGCTGACAACGCTACTTTGGGTGGTTCGTTTAGTGTTCAGGTCATCCCTGCTAACACTGCCCAAACGGTTTCATTCTTCAGCACTGGTTCAGGTCAAGCCTTAGTTGGCACGACTAACCCAACCTTGAGCGCTGCTGACAAGGCCTTGCTCAGTGGTAAGACCGGCGAAACGATTCCAGCAAGCACTTGGACGAGCGCAGCTTCTTACCAGGTGGCGACCTCTACAGTATTGCTAATCCAAATGGTGGGACTTACACCTTTGATGCCACAACTACTGCACAACGTAACACGACCTACACTGGCAACATTACGTTGTTCTACAAATAATCATTAAAATTAAAGAAGCATCCGGCGATTTTATGATCGCTGGGTGCTTTTTTGAACCGTATTTTGTTTTCAAAACGTCGTATCACTGCTGACTTATTGAACATGTGTCATGTTTTCAGGTCACCGTTCAAGATTTACTTAACCTTTTTCTGGTAAACTAAACCTGTGAACTGCTGGTACTAATGAAAAGAGGGGAGACGCACGAACTCGTTTAGCGCGTCGTAACAGGTAAGGCAGGGCTGCCAGCTCAGTACGCGTGGTTTGCAACTACTAACGAAAGAGGTTCAGGGATATGCGACCAAAACGTGTTTTAACCATTTTGGGGTGTGCGAGTGCTGTAGCACTAGTGTTGACGGCTTGTGGGTCAACCAAAAAATCCAGCACCGCAACGAAAGCCCCCGTAACGACCACTAGTCAAAATGTGACTAAGAGCGACGTTAGTAACGCAAAGAAACTGCTGATCAGTACTAAGAAGTGGCGGTATAACGCTAAAAATAAGGTGTACTACCAAGTTGGACTGAAATACGGCACCAAGACAACCTCCACTTATGAATCGATGGGTATCTATGTCCCAGCGAGCTATGTGACCGCTAAGTCAAACGGGGATAAGACCTATACGCTGACACTGAATACGAAAAATAAGGTGAAGGGCTATACGGCAAAAACGGCACCCATTGTCATGCCGGTTAACGCGCCCGGGTACTCAGCTCAAGCTGCCCCAACCGGTTATGACAGCTCCACAGCGCAGTTTACCAAGGCTGGGTTCATCTATGTTGAAGCAGGCTTCCGGGGCCTCAACAATACGGACAAGTCAAACGGCTCCTCGCCTTGGGGCGTCACGGATCTGAAAGTGGCCATCAGAACATTGCATTTAAACGCGAACCGACTTGCGGGCGACACATCGCGAATCTTCACCTTTGGCATGAGTGGCGGCGGCGCTGAAAGTGCCGTGGTCGGTGCTACTGGAAATAGTCGCGGGTATACAAAGTATCTGAAGGCGATTGGTGCCCCAATGGCGACGGCTTCTGGGAAACACACTCGCGATAACGTTGATGGTGCCATGGCTTGGTGTCCAATTACTAGTCTGGACACCGCTAATGAAGCCTATGAGTGGAATATGGGCCAGTACTCGAACAGCGGTACCAGAAAGTCCGGTACCTGGACCAAGGCACTCTCAAATGATATGGCTAAGAATTTTGCCCAGTACATCAATAAAATTGGCTTGAAAGACAAGGCTGGCAAGACGCTGACCCTAAAGAAGTCTAAGACCGGGATCTACACGTCTGGCTCGTACGAACGATACTTGAAAAATGAGATTCAGACCTCGCTCAACAATTTCTTGAAGGATACTAAGTTCCCATACAAGGCCTCTAATTCAATGACGGCCGGGATGAACATTTCCGGTTCGAATACGAGTGGGAAAACTGGTGCCGCGCCATCGGGGACTAAGCCCTCAGGTAAAGCACCGTCCGGAGCGAAATCCACAAGCGGCACAAAGCCGTCCGGTAACATGCCCGGTGGGTCAAGCAGCACCAGTAATAAGACCTACAAAACAGTTCAGGCATACATCAAATCGTTGAATAAAAACGGCACGTGGGTCAAGTATAATGCGAAGACCAATACGGCAACGATCACAAGTGTGGCAGCCTTCATCAAGAATTGTAAGTCTCCTTCAAAAGATGTTGGTGCGTTCGATGGCCTGACCCGTCAGGAAACTGAAAACGGGTTGTTTGCGACAAGCGGCAGCAGCACCAACCACTTTGATTCAACGATGAGTAAACTGATCAATAATAACAGCAGTAAGTACGCCAAACTCAAAAATTACAAGTCGAGCTATGGGAAGGCTTTAAGGCTGATCTGAAGAAGACGGATGCGGAAGGCAGTACCATGCAGGAGCGGCTGAATCTGTACAGTCCACTGTATTACTTGAACAGTTATTACAAGGGCTACAACACGTCCAACGTGGCCAAGTATTGGCGGATCAGAACCGGGATCGACCAGACCGATACGGCGCTGACTACCGAAACGAACTTGAAATTGGCTTTGCAGCAAAATAAGCAGGTCAAAAGCGTGAACTTCGCTACAGTCTGGGGTGAGGGACACACGACTGCTGAACGAAGCGGCAACTATTTAACGAACTTTATTAGTTGGGTCAACCAGTCTGTGAAGTAGCAGAGAATTTGAATTGCAAAGTCGAAAATGCAATTTGACTAAAACAAAAAAGCATCGCTCTCGAGTGGTGCTTTTTGTCGCTATCATTTAGTTAAAGTGACTGGCCTTAAAGTAGGCGTAAAAGTGTGATGGACCGCCTAATCCAGGCATGAACTGTGTGATGTGAGCACCATTTCGTTTCCAAAAGGGCCACTCATCTGAGGCGTACTGACCAATATCATAGTAGCCGTTCTTATAATACGTCACAAACAAATCACTATGCCCCATGCCATACTTATGAAAATGGTTACCGTAAATACTAGTACCGTGGGTTTCTTCAGCGCCTTTGAAGTAAAAGCGATACTTTGAAAAGACAACCTTGTCGAACCCATAACCGTCGCGGCGATACCAAGTTCCTCGTAGTTTCACGGGAATAGTGGTGTAGTGACGCGTTGCTGCATTGGCAGAGTGATTATTACTTGAAACCCCTAGGCAGGTGAGCGCAATAACCATAGCCAATAGCCCTTTAACCAACTGTTTCAACTGAATCCCTCCAATAGTCGTGATAGGTCAAGTATACAGGATAAAACAGGATAGTTAAATAATGATTATAGTTATATTTGAAATAAGAGTAAATATTGAAACGTAATTCAACTAGTCACCAGCCTGCCACAACACCTTGGCGATTCGCTGACTCATACTCAAACTCCGGTGCAACTGGGTATGCGTCATACCCGGGCACTTCACCGAAGTCAGTGTCACCGGGCTGTCCTTCACTAACGGTTCAAGCGCAAGAGCCTCGGCAAACCCAGTCTCACCATCCCCACGGGCATCCGCCACCGCACCATAAAAGTGCGTGATCTGCACTTGCGGCTGATGCTCAAGACAGTGCCGGTTGGCCACTAGTTTGCGGTACTGCGGCGTTTGAATCCGCGGCCAGCTGGAAAACGGCAGCGTCTGGTTGATGATGCCCTCGTTGACCGGCACACCAAGTAAGACCAGTTTTTGTAATTTCGGCAGCTGCTGGACCTTATCTGAAAACAGGATATTCAACATGGCGTTGCCACCCCAGGAATGCGCGACCGCGTTGTACGCCGTGATGCCATAGTGTGTGTGAAGATACGTCAGTACGCGGATGAGGTCACGGGTGTGCACGTTGAAATCCGCAATATTATTCGCAAAAATCACTTGAATAAGGGGATTTTTAGCCTCGTTATCCCAGTCACCGCGCACTTTGATGTGGCCGGTGACGCCGACCACGACCGTCAGCCTCTTTTCAGCCACGTCGTCTGTTTGCCAGTAGTCGATCAGCTGGTTATAGCTCCAACCAGAGCCCAACCAGCCGGGAATCAACAGGGTTGGCATGGCACTGTAGGTGGTGTCCGGTTGGCGAGTCGTCAGTCGCTGTGGCCGAATGCTGTGGCGGATGAAACCCTGCCAGGCGGTCCAACCGATCAGGCGCCAAGGATGGTACTTTTTTGATGATATGAATCGCGCGTCGTGACATGGCAGGCACCTCCCTTGATAAGATAATCCCATTATAGGCATGTTTGCGTAGAAATACTGGATTAAAGAATTGAGGCAACGGTTGTCCGTAAACAGATTCCGCGATTCTGTGGACTGAAACCTTAAGATTCAGTTGAATTGGTCGCTTGAGTTGTTTAAAACGCTTAAGATTGGGATAATTAGTACCAAGATTAAATGATTGAGGTGGGGACCTTGAAAAGTGTTTGGCAAAAAATAAGTAAGTGGTATGAGAAAAACGCAACGGTACTCAGGCTGTTATTTGTGCTGGCGATTTTAGTGTTTGTGATTCGTGAAATTGGTCGGATCACGCACGAAGTCAGTGCCGCGCAGATCAAGTCGAGTTTTGCGAGCCAGAGTCCCGTCAGTTTGATCATCATGCTGGTGGTGGGCTTCATTGCGGTCACGCCGATGCTGACGTATGATTTTACGATCACCGATCTGCTACCGGGCACCTATGAAAAGCGTTACGTGGTCCGCAGCGGGTGGGTCGTCAATACGTTTACGAATCTGGCAGGCTTTGGCGGCTTTCTTGGGGCGAGTTTACGGGCGATGTTTTACACCAAGAACGCTACAAAGGCTCAGGTGATGGCGGCCATTTCAAAAATTGCGCTCTTCTTATTATCCGGCCTGTCGTTTGGCTGCTGGATCTCACTAGCGCTGATCTTCGGCTTTCATATCGGGACGGATTACAGTCAGTACTGGTACTGGTTGCTAGGCGGGGCGCTGTACTTCCCGGTGATTTTCATCGTGACCCGGGTGAGCGGTGCCAGCTTCTTTGACGACCTCACCCTGAAACGTGAACTCCGTCTGATGGTGGGGTCAACGCTTGAATGGGGTGCCTGTGGCGGGTTCTTTCTCCTGATCGGTTACCTCATGGACCAGCAACACCTCCTTGCCGTCTATCCGATGTTCATCGTGGCATCCGTTTTCGGCGTTGTGTCCATGGTCCCTGGCGGCCTTGGGTCGTTTGATGTGTTCATGATCTTTGGCCTGGGCATGATGGGTATCAATTCCAGTGTGGCCGTGGTTTGGTTACTGTTTTATCGGCTGTTCTACTACGTGCTGCCATTTATCGTTGGGGCGATTTTCTTCGTTCACGACATGGGGCACCAGCTAAACGACTATTTTGATGGGCTGCTGAAACAGGCGATCACTCGCGGTGCCCAGATGTTTTTGACGGTTTTTATGTACTTTGCTGGCATCATGCTGCTGTTGTTTGCCGTGGTGCCCAACTTGATGCTGGGAAACCGGCTGTACCTGCACCTTGTGCCGTTTATGCTGATGTATTTAAACCAGTTGACCAGCATCGTGATCGGCTTCTTGCTGATCGGCCTGGCTCGCGGTGTGGGCGAACGGGTCAAACGCGCTTTTTGGCCAACCGTGATCGTGCTGGTCTTATCGATCATTAACACGTTATACCAGGAGAATTTTCCCGGTGAAGTGGCGCTCTTCTTAGGCATCGTTCTGGTCTGTTTGTGGTTATCCCGCGGCCAATTTTATCGCGAGCACCTTGCGTATTCGTGGGGCGGCAGCGTTGCCGATGGGGCAATCTTCGCGGGCACGTTTATCGTTTACGCGGTTGCGGGGCTCTTTACCATGAACGTCCTGCATCCGCACTTGAAACTATCCAAGCAAGTCTTGTTTCCCTCCCAAAGCGTTTGGATCTCCGGTCTGATCGGCATCCTGCTATCAGGTTTCATCCTGCTGGCGGTGACCCGCTATCTATCGGGGAAACAACTCCCCTTTATCGGTGAACCGTTGAACGCCGAGCGGATGCATGCGCTGATCGACCACTATGGTGGCAATGAGATCAGCCACCTTGCGTTTTTAAAGGACAAGGATGTTTACTACTACCAAGAAGATGACGAAGACCAGGTTGCCTTTCTCTTTCGAAAAAAGGCCAACAAACTCATTGTGATGGGCGAGCCGTTTGGCAACCAGGAGAAGGTCGGTGCTGCGTTGAACGCGTTTATGACGCTTGCGGACCAGTACGACTACTCGCTGGTCTTCTACCAAGTCAACGAAACTCTGACGATGCAGCTGCACAACATGGGCTTTGACTTTATCATGGCCGGTGAAGAAGGGTTTGTGGACCTGCCGGACTTTACGCTGGTGGGCAAGCGCCGCCGCGGTGAACGGGCACTCGTCAATAAGTTCGACCGTGAAGGCTACGAATTTAAAATCCTGCAGCCACCGTTTTCTGATGAGACAATGGCTGACTTGAAGGCCATTTCTGATGAATGGTTGGGCGACCAGGTGGAGAAGGGGTTCTCACTTGGGTTCTTTGATGCCTTCTACCTTCAGCAGGCGCCCATTGCGGTCATGGCAGATAAGGACGGCAAGCTGGTTGCGTTTGCGAACCTCATGCCAACGGGCGGACAGGAAACGACCTCCATCGATTTGATGCGCTCCAGCAAGGAAGCGCCGTCAGGTATTATGGATGGTCTCTTCGTTAAGTTGTTTGAGGAGTCACGTGAGGCGGGATATCACTACTTTAACCTTGGGATGACGTCACTTTCCAACGTTGGTGATTCGCGGTTCAGTTTCTTTGAGGAACGAGTGGCGCACCTGATTTACGAGTATGGGCAACGGTTGTACAGTTTTCAGGGGTTACGGTCATATAAGGAAAAGTACGTCGACCACTGGGAACCAAGTATATTGCCTATCGGAAACGCAGTTCAATCATCTTCACCATGCTCCAGATCTTCCAAGTCGTTAACCGCCGCATTCGAGAAACTGAACGGCGGGTGCCGATGTTTTTACCTCGGATATTTAGAAGGTAGCAGAGGAAGACGGTTTGTGGTAGAGGCCGTTGCATTGCGCAATTTGGCACTCCACCGAGAGTGGCTCGCGATGAAGCTAATTCGACTGTCGCTGTGCGCCATTCGAATGGATCTCCATCGTCTCGCATGTCACTAAATGGCCAAAAAACGGCCATCAAGTGACATCGACACCACGGTTCCGTGCCAAATCGCTCCATTCCACTGATAATGAGATTACTTCTTACCGTTGGATAAACATCTCAATAGTATTAACCCTAGTTCGAAGAGAATCCGCCCTCGACCGCAAGTAAGTCTCTCGACAGTAATGCTTTAAATCACTTGCTGTTGATATCAATGATTAACTGACAGGTTTGAAACAAGTGTGAAAGTTAACCATCAATATTAACAATTACAGTGATAGTAGCGAAGTGGACCGTTCGGCATTGCAGGCTGTGGTGTCGGTGTTACTAGGCGAGGGTTCTTTCCTCGCCTAGTAACACGGGAGACGTAGGAGATCCTTGAATTTCTGCCAAGACATTCAATAGCTCCGAAGCGACCCCACTTCAGCCTGCAGGGCCGAACGGTGGAACGAAGCGGACTGATAGCTCACTTAACAGCACTAACCAACTAAACAAAAATGAAAAAGCGCCATCCCAAATTCGGGATGACGCTTTTCGTTCATAACGTAATCAGCATGTCTAAAAATGTGCTGAATGAATATCAATAATAACTAATAATATTCACTATATTCTATGTATTAAGCGTTCCTTAATTTCGATAAAGACTTGGTAACGATTCCTAACAAACTGACAAGAGTTTAAATCTTGGGTTAAGTAAATCCTGACAATGCGGGATTCACTTGCCATTATTTATTTTACAGGCATAATGAGCCTATCAAATATGACAGCAATGTAACAGAACAGCCAGACTGTTACAGAATGCATATTATTTTATTGATCGGAATGGGGTTGATCGAATGAAACATCGTCAGGGACTCATCAACGTCTGCCTAGTGATCGTGGCGTTGGAAGTCGGCGGCGGGCTCGGTTATTGGGGCACGCGCGTACATGATGATCAGATATTAACGCGTCACAGAACGCTGTATTCGAATGCGGAAAGATCGCAGGAAACAGCCAAAAGACAGGCAGCTGCCGCTAAGCAGCAGACCGCTTCGCCAACCACACGCTATGTGACTAAGGTGTTGGCGAAGCACCATTTTGTTGGGTCGGCATTGGTTGTTAAGAACGACCATATCGTTTATCGCAAGGCGTTTGGCTATGCGGACCAGAGCCGGCTAGAAAAGAATACGGTGAATTCACAGTACCAGATCTTGTCGATTCAAAAATCACTCACTGCAACGCTATTTATGACCTTAGTCGATGCGCACAAGGTGTCTTTGAACACGCGGTTATCACGGTTTTATCCGACAATTAAGGGGGCTAAGCAGATCCGAATGCGTAATCTATTAGATATGACGTCGGGATTGACGCTCAACGGTGTTGGCTCACCCAAGAAATTGTCGGAAAAACAGGTCGTGCGCTACGATGTGAAACAGTTGAGATCGACACCAAAAAACCGCGGCAAGTGGGCCTATCAACCCGTGAACTTTGTCTTGCTGTCGGGCATCATGATGCGCTTGACGCATGCGTCCTATGCGACCTTGTTTAACCGCACGTTGACCAAGCCGCTGCAGTTAAAACACACCGGTTTTGTCCAGAATTGGAACCGCAGTCCGTTTAAAACGACGGGGTACCGGTATCACTCGACGAAACAGATCGCGCCAGACTACAACAAGGTCTACCAAGAAACCGGTGCTTCAATGGCAAATGAATTGGGTACTGGTCAGGTCTACATGACTGCTTGGGACTTGTTTAAGGTCGAACACAAGATTCTTCGCGGTGACGTGATTCCCGTTCGCGCGGTGCGTGAGCTCCACCAGGCTGGCAGTGCGTCAACGTACGGTGGTGGTGTTTATAACCAGGCTAACGGGATCCGCCTGCATGGTGTGGGTTATGGGTTCGAATCATCGGCGCTGCTGACGCGCAACGGCAAATCCGGTGTCATCCTATTGACGAATGACCGGCGTCCGGCTGCGTCGATTCAACCGGCGGCCACAAAACTGTTTGATGACCTCACGAAAGGCAAGCTATAAGGGGGCGACGAGGTGCGACATTGGTTTCAGCAACCGGTTGTGAGATTCATTGCCACGACCGTGTTCTACCTCGCCATTATGATCGTGCTGCTTTACCTATACGGGTATAGTGGCATGAATCAGGCGAAGTTTATTTACAACGATTTTTAAAGGCAGCCAGGGGTTGGGGCTGTCGGTGGAGGACAGGTTATGATGAAGGATTTAATCGCAACAATTGATTCGTACGCTAAGACGGATCCAGAAAGAATTGCCTATCACTTAGCGGATGAACAGTACACCTATGCGGAAGTGAAACAACGCTCGGATGCGCTGGCTTCCTACGTTGATCAGCTAGACTTATCAGCTGGTCAGCCAATTATGGTGTTTGGTGGTAAACAAGTTGAAATGATCGTGAGCTTCTTGGCCGCTGTGAAGTCGGGGCACCCGTACATTCCGGTTGATGTGAACTCGCCGGAGTACCGGTTGACGATGATCGCAAAGATTGCTCAGCCAGGAGTGGTGGTTGCTGTTTCGCCACTGCCGGTGACGCTGGGCATCAAGACGATTACGTTAGCGGATCTGACACAGATAACAGCGACTCCCGTGACCTATGAGGTGACCCACAGCGTGCAGGATGACGCCACGTTTTATATCATCTTCACTTCCGGCACGACCGGCGTCCCCAAGGGCGTGACGATCAGTGCCAACAATCTGACAAGCTTTGTCAGGTGGATGCTGGGGCCGGACTTTGCGTTGCCAACTGATCTGCAGATGTTGCAGCAACCGGCCTTCTCATTTGATCTATCCGTGATGAGTCTGTATCCGACGCTCTATTCAGGCGGGACACTGCACGTTTTGGATAAAGAGATGACTGACAACTTTCCAGTATTATTTAAACTGTTACCGACGTTGCCCATGAATACGTGGGTTTCAACACCGTCATTTATTGATATTTGCTTGATGGATCCCACGTTTAATGCCAGCCATTTTTCCCTGACGCGTTTTCTGTTCTGCGGGGAAGAACTCACGCACAAAACAGCGGCGACCCTTAAGCAGCGTTTCCCGCAGGCACGACTCTTTAACACTTACGGCCCAACGGAAGCAACGGTTGCGATGACGCAGATTGAAATCACGGATGATATTTTAGCGACTAACGACCGCTTACCAATTGGCCGCGTCAAGCCCGGTATGGAAGCGCGAATCGTTGATGAGGCGGGTGATGCCGTGCCAACCGGCAAAAGCGGCGAACTCATCATTTACGGGAATAGCGTCGCAAAGGGGTATTTGAATAACCCGGAGCGGACGATGAAGGCGTTCTTTACCTTTGAAGGGCGCCAAGCTTACCGAACTGGTGATGTGGCTAGTCTAGATGACGAAGGTGTTCTTCATTATCTTGGCCGCAGTGATTTTCAGATTAAATTAAACGGGTTTCGCATCGAACTTGAAGACGTATCGCTGCTTGTCAGCCAGGAGGACCACGTCAAACAGGCGGTGGTCGTCCCTAAGTATAATGCGCAACACAAGGTCGCCATGCTAATAGCATATGTCGTACCGAATGAAGCGCCGGTTGAAAATCGACTGGCGCTGACCACCGCCATTAAAAAGGGACTTGCAGCCACGATGATGGCGTACATGATCCCGCAACGTTTCGTTTATAAGGAACGGCTACCGCTCAGCAGTAACGGTAAGATCGACGTCAAAACGGTCATGGCCGAGGTCAATGCCTAAATGAAGTGGTACATTCCGTACGGTAATCCGACCTACTTCATCTGGTTGGCCGTGGCGCTGTTGCCGTTAATGATCGGCCTGCTGCACGGCAAACGCATGAAGTGGTATCAAACGCTGATCTCCCTCTTTTTCTTACTGCTGACCTTTGGGGGACCAAGCTGGCGAACGGGGATTGCGCTCATCATCTATTTCGTCTATCAACTGATTTTAGTCGGCAGTTATTCCCACTACCGACAACGTGACGGTTCGTCAAACAAGGGCTGGGTCTTTGTTTTAGCGGTGATTCTTGCCATCATTCCGTTAGTGATCGTTAAAATTACGCCGGCAGTTGAGGCGGGAAAACAATCCATCATCGGGTTTCTTGGCATCTCCTACATCACCTTCAAAGTGGTGCAGACCATCATGGAAACGCGAGACGGGATGATCAAAGAATTCCACCCAGTCTTGTTTAGTCAATTTCTGTTATTTTTCCCAACCATCTCGTCGGGGCCAATCGACCGGTATCGCCGGTTTGAAACTGATTATAACAGTGTGCCGGAGCGTGACACGTACCTCGATATGATTCAAACTGGGGTGCGCTACATTTTCATGGGATTTCTGTACAAATTCATTTTGGCATACTTCTTTGGGACGGTGTTGCTGCCGAAGGTCGAATTTATGGCCCTCATGGCACACGGGATATCCTGGTCGCTACTGGGTGTGATGTACACCTACAGCATGGATCTGTTCTTTGACTTTGCCGGTTACAGTTTGTTTGCGGTGGGTGTCAGTTACCTTATGGGCATCAAGTCGCCAATGAACTTTAACCAGCCATTTAAGTCCCAAAACATCAAGGATTTCTGGAACCGCTGGCACATGTCGCTGTCCTTTTGGTTCCGCGATTACATTTACATGCGGCTAGTGTTCTTCTTAATGAAGCACAAAGTCTTCAAGAGCACCATCACCACCGCGAATGTCTGTTACATCATCAACATGCTGATCATGGGCTTCTGGCATGGCGAGACCTGGTACTACATTGCCTATGGTTTATTCCAGGGTGTCGCCATCGTCATCAATGACACCTGGCTGCGGTACAAGAAAAAGCACCAGGACAAGATTCCGTCCAACCGCTTCACGAAGCTCTTTGCGACCTTCTTGACGTTCAACGTGGTTTGCTTTAGCTTTTTGATCTTTTCTGGGTTTTTGAACACGCTGTTCTTTGTGCCGCGGAAGTTCTAGTCTGTGTAAGTCCGTTGCACTCCGCAATTTGGCACTCCGTGTGGTGGCTCGCGATGAAGCTAATTCGATTTCTGCTGCGCAGCTCTCGAATGGATCTCCATCGTCTCGCATGGCACTAAATGGCCGAAAACCTCGCCCATTAAGTGCCATCGACACCACAGCTCCGTGCCAAATTGCTGCGTTCCACTCATTGTGAGCATGAAGCTAACAGTAGTTAAATATCAAACGACAGTTAAAGATTATTCGAAGAGAATCCGCCCTCGACTGCTTAAAACACATTGATAGCAATGCTTTAAACGTTCGTGGCTCAAATTGAAAGTAACATTTAATTGTCGATTTACAAGGTAGCATCATGATGTTTCATCTGTCCTAGTCGTCTGCAACATCAACAGTAGCGGAGTGGAGCCGGTCGGCATTGCAGGCAGTAGTGTCGGTGTTTGTTGGCGAGGGTCTTTTCCTCGCCTACAAACACGGGAGACGGAGGAGATCCTTGAATTTCTTGTTTACATGGTGGAAACGTGTTCCGCAAGCCAACTCCCTACTGTGTAAGACGACTATGCCAGAAATTCAAAACCGGAATTTCCGGTTAGTCGCCTTACACTCCGGGAGTTAACCGGCTTGCTCCACACTCTGACTACAGCCTGCAGGGCCGAGCGGCGCAACGCAGCGGTAATAGTAAAGCGATTAAGCATTACAGTACCATCATTGCCTTAAACATAACTAAAAAATTGGGAGTTGAAGAGTATGGATAACGTAAAGGAAACAGTATTGCAAATTTTAAATGATTTGACAGGGGAGGATTTTTCGAACCAGTTGGAGACGAATCTTTTTGATGAGGCGTTGATCGATTCAATGGGAACCGTGCAGTTGCTGTTGGCGCTGCAGGATCAATTAGGCGTGGATGCACCGGTGTCTGAATTTAACCGCTCCGAATGGGACACTCCAGCTAAAATTATTGCGAAGGCTGAAGCGGCTCAATGAGCGTTAAAAAACGCTTGTTTCTCATTTTTGGGCCAGTGATCACGGCGGTCATTTTGTTATTTGCCATCTTTCTATCTCCATTTTGGCTTAAGGATGACCACGTCAGTTCGCGTGTGGATCGTAGCGCGGCCACCGCCATTTCACCCATGGTACTGAAGGGACGTTTGATCAAGAGCAGTGCGCTTGCCCACGGTTACGTTGCTTTTATGGGGTCGTCGGAATGGTCACGCTTTGATCCATTTCACCCGTCTGTCTTGGCGCAAAAATATCATCGGTCTTACCGGCCGTTCCTCATGGGAGCGCGAGGAACACAGTCGTTGACCCAGTTCTTTAACCTGCAGTCGATCAATCAGCAGGTTAAGGGCAAAAAAGTTGTCTTTTTCGTGTCACCCCAGTGGTTTGTGAAGCCGGGGGAAGATCCAAACGCGTTTTCGTTCTACTACTCACCCTTGCAGACCACCAGTTGGCTGCAGCGTGAAACGGGTTCGCGGATGGACCGTTATGCGGCAACTCGGTTGCTGGACATGCCTTCTGGGCGGTCTGACAAGATCATCGCTGCCGCGTTGACGAGAATTGCGGCTGGTAAACGACCGACTGCGATGCAGATGGTCTACATTAAGTATCGCAATCGGCTGTTGTTAAATGAAGATGAGGTCTTCTCGCAATTTCAAGCGGATACGTATGATGGCACTCATAATGAACGTCTGATTGCCAAGGATGCGCGGCAGTTGCCAAGTGTCTATAACTATCAAAAGCTTGATCAGTTAGCAGGAAGATCGGTCAGTCGCAGACGAATAACAATCCGTTTCATATCAGTAACCAATTCTGGAATCAAAAGTTGAAGCGGCATGTCAAGGGCCTGCGTGGGTTCCAGAAGCATTTGAGTTATTTGAAATCGCCAGAGTACAGCGATTTTCAGTTAGTCCTCAACCAGTTTGCGAAGGACCACACCAAGGTGCTCTTCATTATTCCGCCGATCAACAGCCGCTGGCAAAACTACACCGGCTTGTCGGAGCCGATGCTGCAGCAGTTTGACCGAAAAATTACGTATCAATTGCGGTCACAGGGGTTCACCCACATTGACGACCTCACGAATGACAGTCACGTGCCGTATCTCATGACGGATACGATTCATCCTGGCTGGCGCGGGTGGTTGAAAATGGACCGGGCAATCGATCCCTTCTTGACAAAATCGGTATCGCAACCGCACTACCATATTAACCCGCAATTTTACAGCAAACACTGGCAACAGGATGCTGATCCAAAAATTGCAGCGAGAAGGTGACAACAATTAATGAAAGACAGTCTCACAGGTGGAAGGCACCGCTGCTTTTTTTAGGTGGTGTGTTACTGGCCGGCGCGTTTGGCGTGTATCACGTCTACGATATGAAAGCCAGCAACGTCTATAACAAGGTCACTTCCACGAGTAATCGCCACTATGACGCGCAGGTGGTGAACCAAGTGGGGAAGGGCGGCTACGCACTCTATACTGCCGGTCCCTACTACACTAGCAAGTCTACCCAGACGCGTGACGCGAATGGCAGTTTGTACAAGAACGACTATGTGCGGGTCATGCAAACGAAAACGACTAAGACTGGGACTTACGTCAAATTGCGGTATTACAGCAAAACGCTTGGCTGGATGAACGTCCATGGCATCAAGGCGGTCAGTTTCTCACAGGTCGCTAAGGGCACTATGACGCAGTACGGCTTCGTTGGGTCGGCAGCGTTAATTTCCGCGGGGGAGAAGACGCCGACCGTTGTGAACACGGGGTATGCCAACAAGGCCAAGGGACTTGCGAACAGCAGTACTGGTAACGTGCTGTACCCGCTGGCATCGCTGCAAAAAGCGATGACGGGGGCCATCATCCAGCAGCTGATCAGTGCTGGAAAATTGTCGGCGAACACGCCGTTGTCCAAGTACTATCCGCAGGTCAAAAACAGTAACCACATCACGATCAAACAGATGCTGTCGATGACTTCGGGTATCAGCGATGTTGAACAGCATCCAAAGACGGATCCGACCGAGTCACAGGCGATTGCGTTGGCCATCAAAACGTTGAAGGTCAGCAACTCGACCAGTTTTAACTACTCGGACGACAACTTGGTGTTGTTGGCTGGCATCATCTCTAAGGTGACTGGCCAGTCGTACAGCAGTAATGTGACGTCACGGATCTTAAAGCCGACCGGGATGACCCACACGTTTATCGTTAACCAAACGGTGCCGACCTTAACGGGTACCGTCGCCACTTCATACACGCTAAGCGGCAAGACCCAGTATACGAAACCGCAAATGATCAACTACCCAACAATCTCTGCGATTCCGGGCGCCGGTAATATTTTGACGACACCGACCGACTACATGGCCTTTATTCTAGGCCTACAGAACGGTAAAGTGCTCAGTCAGACCCAGTACCATCAGCTACTGAGTTATGGCAGCACCTACTCGGGCGGCTTCTACGTCACTCGAAGCGGGGTGAAGTTTAACAACGGGTCGTTTGATGGGTTTGGCTACCATACTGGTTACTAAGCCACGACAGGAAATTACCATTCAGCCGTTGTCTTTAGCAACCAGACACCAGTCAAAGATGGCGTGGCGCAAAAGGCCTTTGCTGATCAGTTGTATCAGGTGGCAACGTACTACTAAACTAAGGGGGAACTGGTAGATGTAAGGCTACCTCAACGGACCTCAGTTGCGATTCAAGATGAATCGGCAGCTGGGGTTTTTCGCATGTCTTCGGCGCCATGTGAGGCGGTACCCCGCCATTCAATTTAAATCACGAACCATCGCGTTTCTCCATGGGAGATAAAGCGACTAAAGCCGAAGTAGGACACGTGCCGCTCATTTTAAAACGATTTTATTTCAGCAATCATTTGAATATGTGATATACCAATAATAAATAAAAGGAACATTGTGAAGTTGTTCGAATTTATAACAGCTGTTCAAGGTTAGGATAACGGACAATTGTTGGATAACGTCACTTACGTAATGTAAGCATCTATTTTCTCATAAAATACAGGTAAAACGATATAAAACACGAATAATCCGCATGATAATGAATAAAAGGTGCATAATTTTTCGCTTAATTGTGATTAAATTAGTATGACTTCACATTTTTTGATTCCACGAAATCCCTTGCGGCCGTAGTATGTGAGAAAACGTTCGAACATGTTCATTTAAAATTGGCATAAGTAACAAATTCGAACTTTTTGTTTATTTTATTCATCTGCTGTGCTATACTAGAATCTGTACAAAGAAGCGGATATCCATCATCCGCTTGCTTGTGCACATGGGGCAGTTGCTGTAATTCCTGTTACGGTGATTGTTAACGGCTGGGTTCTAGATGACACCCGGCGTTAATCAAATCTTTGGAGGATTTGGACGGACCGTATGGGGATACGCGAAGTCGGCAGTATGTAAAATGGACTAGTATCAGATGTACGGAGCGGTAACGCTACGATGTGAACCACCACGGCTTAAGGTCAAACCGAAATGCAGTTGAAAGAGAACTACTGTCACTCGTGAATGCGCAATGGGGATTGTCATTTGACAGTGTGAGTGTTTCTTCATTAAGACCGTTTAACACTTATTCCGAAAGTAATATAGGGGCTCTTGGAATAACCATAGTTGTATACTGTAGGAAATTGGAATCAGTTGTTGCTGGTGCCAATTTTTTATTGTCTCATCGTAACAATCACGCTGATTAGCTGTTATAATGAAGATTGGCGCAAAATTGCGGTAGTACATAGTAACTGATAACTGAGGAGGACGACCATGGCCAGAAATAATATGCCTGATGTGATTTGGCAGCGAGGACGCGACATTGTCAAAAACGGAAAAGCGCAGATTGATTTCGTGGATAACGAACGCGAAGAGGTTGACGGGACCATTTTTGGGACGGATGCGTATGGTGTCACGTTGGCAAAGGATTCGGAAAACGACTTTTGCGAGTGTCCCTACTTTCCTGAACACGGGTATTGTAAGCACTTGGCCGCCCTCGAGATCCTCCTCCGTCAACAGCACCGCGATATCAATGGCCTGTTTGTGGATCTCGATATTGCGGATCAGTTACAAATTAAGAATCCAGAAAACAGTCTGTCAGTGGGGTTCAAGTTTGAATCCGAACTGGCGAAACATCCAAACGCTGCTGATGTCCTGTATCGTGACAAGGCGCGCTACAATGCGTTGCGCGCCACACCCGACCAGTGGGCAGACTACTTCAAGCAACACGACAACGACGAAGTTACGCCAGATACGCCGAAACAACGGGCAGCCAACGCCCAGCAACAGGCTATCGAGGACTACTTTAACGGGTTGAATCATCACGCTGACGACGTGCCAGAGCCGGATGATGACATCGACTACGCCAGCCTTTATGGCAGTGGCCTATACGATGATCAGCCGACCGAACCGTCACGGCAGATGAGCACTGCTGAGTCGTTTTTACTCGGGTTGAACATTCCCCAAAAGACGTACTTCAAACCGTTGACTACGACCGACGCAGATGACCGGTTAAAGCTTGAAGTCACACTGCTTGTCGGCAGTCTCGGCTGGGGCTGGGACAACTCTGAGGCGCGCTTCTTCATTCAACTGCGTGTGGGCAGCGACGGCAGCCGGTTCTACGTTATCAAGGACATTGAGTCGTTCTTGACCGCTTACCAGGAAGAAGCCATGTACCAAACTGGCGGCCGCAAGCAGTTTAACCTGACCCGCGACCACTTCCTTGAACCGGAAGCTCAATTGATGGACCACCTGGTGGCCTTATCTGGCACTGACAACGGAATTCCCTTAGAAGATAAGAAGAAACTCCTGCTGAATCCGGGTGTACTCACGCAGATCAAGGCTGACTTTGCGCAACTCCAGTACTTTGACTTTGAAATCGAGGAGTCGGGGCTCGAATATGATCATTTCAACCTCGAACCGTTTGACGCTAAACAGGGGCTGTTAGAGGCCACAGTGACCAAAGTTGGCAGTGGTTATGATCTGACCCTGACCGAGAATTTCAACATGATCGTCCCCAGCGAACAAGTGGTGATCAAACAAGACACGCTGTATCAAATGACGACCCAACAGGTATCACAGTTTAACCGGGTGACGGACAGTTATGCCCGCCGCGTGTCGCATTTACCGGCACCGAACCGGCACATTCACTTTGGCTTAGCTGAAGTGAACGACCTGATCGACTTTATTAATTTTATCAACGACATCGCGGTGGTGGACTTGCCGGATGCGTTGAAACGACAGAACATGGTTGTCCATTTTGACCTGAGCAATGACGCACAGGTGTTGAAACTCAAATTAGGATACGAATACGATGGGCAGCTGTACGACACTGATACAGTGAAGACACTGCCGGATAATCAGCGGAACATTGAACAGGAAAACCAGTCAGCCAGCTACCTGGAAGACCTAGGCTTTGTTTATGAAAACGGCGGCTGGGAGAAGGACTGCACGGATACGGAACGGCTTTACCAGTTCTTCGTTGCCGAGCTGCCGAACTTGCGCAGCAACGGGAAAGTGACGGTTTCTGACAGCCTCCAGAACCTCGTGCGCTCTGGCGATACGCTGACGCCTGACATTCAAGTCTCAGAAGGTGACGGGCTGTTGTCCGTGAACTTCTCATTTGCTGGCATTGACGATGACCAGGTTGACGACATGTTGGAACAGCTCGACGTCAACCGGCCGTATATTCAACGGCCGGATGGCACACTGGTCCTGCTGGACGATAAACTTCGGCGGGTCAGCGGTGCCCTGAAACGGATCCGCCGCGAAGGCAACATGCATCATGGGCAGGTTCAAGTCCACGCGGCGCAGGCCATGGCCGTGCAAGCTGCGTTAGGCCAGGATGCCCAGTTCAACCAGACGTTCAAACGCCTGACGAATGACCTGGCCCATCCAGAATCGTTTAACATTGCCCACGAAGCGCCGGTCAACGCCACACTGCGTCCTTATCAGACGATTGGCGTTAAGTGGCTTGAAATGCTGGACTCCCACGGGTTCGGCGGGATTCTTGCCGACGAAATGGGCCTTGGGAAAACGATTCAGATGATCACGTTATTAAATAATCATCTGAATCACAATCACATTGATCTGGTTGTTTCCCCAGCTTCCCTCATTTATAACTGGCTGGAAGAATTCAAAAAGTTCGCACCCAACATCCGCGCCGTGGTGGTCGACGGCTCCAAGGAAAACCGCCGTGAGATCATCGCGGATCAGGACGCAGATGTGCTGATCACCAGCTACAACAGCGCACGTCTGGATATTTCGATGTACCAGGAGTCAGACCTAGATTACCTCGTGTTGGATGAAGCCCAGTTCGTGAAGAACAGTGGCACCAAGACCAATCAGAGCCTGCGTAAACTCATGCCAAAGAACACCTTTGCGTTGTCCGGGACACCGATTGAAAACCGTGCTGAAGAGCTGTGGTCCATTTTCGCGCTGGTGATGCCTGGCTTGCTGCCAAATAAACGGGCGTTTAAGAAGTTGACGGCTGAAGAGATCGCCGTTCGGGTGAAACCTTTCATCCTGCGGCGGGAAAAGGCCGCCGTTTTGAAGGACTTGCCGCCAAAGGTCGAATCCAACTTGACCAACGAAATGACGGAAGCTCAAAAGACCGTTTACCTCGCTCAGCTCAAACAGATGCAGGTCAAGGTGCGCGGACTGTCGTCACAGGCGTTCGTCAAGAATAAGATTGAAATCCTGGCGGGGCTGACGCGTTTACGGCAGATCTGTGACACGCCAGCCTTGTACATGGACGACTACGAGGGCGAGTCCGGTAAGCTCGAACAGCTGAACGAACTCATCCGCCAAGCGGTCGATTCCGACCGGCACATCCTGATCTTCTCGCAGTTCACAACGATGCTGAGCATCATTGAGGATGAATTGAAGGACAGCGGCTTGCCAACCTATGTTTTGAAGGGCGATACCAAGCCCAAGGACCGGTTGGCGATGGTCGATGCCTTCAACCGCGGCGAGAATAACATCTTCCTGATCTCCCTGAAAGCAGGGGGAACCGGATTAAACCTGACGGGGGCCGACATGGTCATCCTGGTCGACCTCTGGTGGAACCCGGCGGTGGAGGACCAGGCAACCGCCCGTGCCCACCGAATCGGCCAGAAGAATACGGTCGAAGTCTATCGATTGATCACAAAGGGGACCATTGAGGAGCAGATCTATAAGCTGCAGGAAAAGAAGCGCAACTTTGTGGATCAGGTGCTGAGTGGGACACAGAATAAGGGATCGTTGACGGATGATGAGATTCGGTTGATTTTGGGAATTGAGTAGAGTAAGAGTGTGGAGCAAGGCGGGTTAGGGGCGGTGTGTAACGGACTCTGGTCGAAAAGTCCGGGCCTGACTTTTTGACCAGAGTCCGTTACACGTTAGCCCCGTGCCTTGCGGAACACGTTTCGGCTATGTGGACAAGAACCACGTCGCCAAACAATGCGATAGAAAAGTCCGGGCCTGACTTTTTGACCAGAGTCCGTTACACGTTAGTCTCGCCTTGCGGAACACGTTTCGGCTCCGTTGCCGAGAACCACATCGCCAAACAATGCGATAGAGAAGTCTGGGCCTGACTTTTTGACCAGAGTCCGTTACACGTTAGCCCTCAGCCTTGCGGAACACGTTTCGGCAATGTGGACGAGAACCACGTCGCTAATCCCAACAAAACAACTCAAAAAACAAAAAACTGAACAAACTCAAAAAAAAGCCTTAAAAATACTAATTTAAAGGCTTTTTATTTTACACGCTTCCCTAAAAAACTGAGCAAAATAAAAAATGTAATTTCATACGAATTAGGGCTGATTTTATGCATAAAATAAAGTGGAACTTTATTCACAAACTAACTAATTTTTCACAGTTATGATACCTTTAACAGTAAACATATTTCCTAATTTAATAATAATGAGAAAGCTGGTATACCGTTGTTTACACCAATGTTACACATTTGTGAACACCATCTTACAGAACAAAATAAAAATGCATTTATGTTTGTGAAACTTACTACTCATGATACTATATAGTTAGAGGGCAGGGGAAGGCCCTATCACGAATTAGGGGGAGTAAAAATGAATAAGTGGGGAGCCGTGACCATGGTTGGTCTACTACTGGGAGGAGTAGGCATAACTGCAGTCAACCCGCAGCAGGCAACTGCTGCAAAAACAATTACGACGCAAGCTGCGTTGAATTCGGCTATCAAGAAGGGGACTGATTTGAAGCCGTCCGCAACGATATTGTCACAACCAGCCAGTTTTTATACCCGATACAAGTCGTCGTTGACCAAGAACTTTAACATGAGTAAGAAGATCACGACGTTCCATAATCATAAGACGTACGTTTACGTCAAGAGTCCGTCGCTGAAGACCTATACGACCAAAGCCATGGCCACCTGGAACAAGGTCCTGGGTCGAAAAGTCTTCGTTGCTGGAACAGCAAGCAAGCATGATCTTGTGGTGACCACGAAAAACGCTGGCACCGCCTGGGATGGGATGAACAACGGTAAGACGTTGACCATAAATAGTAATCGTTTAAATGACGCCAACTATCTGAAAAACCTTGGGAACTCAGCTAAGACGCGTTCCCTGACTACCCAGTATAAGAACTCCTTGTCCAAGTACAGCAAGTTGACGAACAACAAGGCCCGTGTCGCTTACTATAGTACAGTTGTGAAGAACTATAACGCATTGTTAGCAGCCAAAAAGTCAGCCGCACCAACTAAGACTAACTATTGGTCCGCCATCATGGTTCATGAATTGGGCCATTCGTTAGGCTTGAACCATACGCCATACTTAACTGACATTATGTACGCGGAAAAGAGTAACAACGGTTTAACTTCTGCGGTGAATGGTAAGTATGCCTGGTCAAGTGCCAAGGACCCGAAATCAACCCGTTTGATGAAGCCGGCAGTTTCAAGCAGAGATGTGAGTCGTGCTAAGTTGGGGATGAAGTTGGGATTTTGGTAGGAGCAGAGCGCGGAACAAGGCGGTTAAGGGGCGGAGCGCGTTTAGACTCGAGGACAGAGCGTGGAAGAAAACGGTAGGAAGCGGAGTGTAAGTTTACTCTGGTAGAAATGCCCGAATTTGGCATTTTTGCCAGAGTAGACTTACATGTAGCTTTCTGTTTTCTGAAACGCGTTTCGGCACTGCTGACTAGAAAGATTAAATGATATAGCCGGGGAAGACGATTGAAAGCAGTCGGATTCAGAGCCTTTGCGGATATAGAACCACTTCATTAAGCATCCGGATTCTTGACTTCACTTTATTCAACACATGCTGTATACACAAACCAAATCCAGTGTCAAAAAGCTTAAACATTTTCCGCTTTATGTTTCACGCCTTAAATGATACGATAATGCTCGAAACAGTGGTTTGGCGCTTTTTATTTACATTGCCGAAACGTGTTCCGCAAGCCAGAGGCTACTGCCTAAGCCAACTCTGACGAAAATGCCAGGTTCAGGCATTTCCGTCAGAGTTGGCTTAGGCTCCGCCCTCTACCCGGCTTGCTCCACACTCTTGCACCACTGTGGTAAAATAGCGATAACACCTACAAAATTTAGAATCTAAAATCAACAAGGCATTAGGGGGCTTATGCACATGCGTAAATTTGGGCTATTAGCGGTGGCAGCGATGACACTTGGGTTGACGGCGACAGCAGTCTTACCAAGCACTGAAACGACCAACGCACAAGCATCGTCGATCAAGGTTGTTTGGCGAAAGGCAATGGGGTCGCACACGTATCAGATCAACACAAGTAAGGCAAAGAACGCCTACGCGTTTTCGAGCTCGTTTAAGCATGTGTTTAAGCTGAGCAACTACGGCGGCACCGTGTTCTACACGAAACAACACGAGAAGATCAAAGTTAACGGTAAGTATAGTTACTACTATTATGTGCAGTCGGCCGACAAGAAAAAGGCGGGCTGGATCAACCGAACTTATTTGAATTCGGTTAAGATCATGTCGTCGAGTGCGTTAAGTACCGCAATTAAAAACGGCACTGACCTTGACCCATCTTCAACAATTTTGAGTCAAAATAGTGCTTTCTACAACGCCTATAAGTCAACACTGGAAAAGAACTTCAACCTGATGTCGACGAGCCTGACCCACTTTAGCAGCAAGGGACAGGCACGCGTTTACGTTGAATCCAGTGCGATGAAGACCTACGCGCAAAATGCCATGAACACTTGGAACAAAGCCCTTGGCAAGCAAGTGTTTGTTGCCGGGACAGCGAAGAGTCACGACATTGTGATGGCAACGAAGACCTCTGGCGAATGGGACGGTCTGTATGATGGCGCCCACATTTACCTCAGCACGAACTATCTGAACGATCCAAGCTACATGCAGAGTGTTGCGGATACGCCAGAAATTCGGAGCTTGTATGACCAATACGAAACGGTGAAGTCGGAATACAAGGCTGAAACGAATGCAACCAAGAAACAGGAGTACTACAACGAAGGGACAAAACTCTATAACGCCTTGATTGCAGCCCAGAAAAAGGCTGCACCGTCAGCAACGGACTACTGGAGTGGCGTCCTGACCCACGAACTGGGCCACGCCCTGGGCTTGGATCACACGCCATACCTGACTGATATCATGTATGCAGAAACAAGCGACGATGGCTTCAGCAGCGCAGTGGACGGCAAGTATGCATGGAACGGCCCAAAGGACCCGAACGACAATCGACTAGAATCAGCATCCTTGTCACAAAGAGATGTGGATCGGGCTAAGTTGGCGGGGAAGGTGGGATTGTGGTAGAGTGTGGGGCAAGGCGGTTAAGGGGCAGAATGTAACGGACTCTGGCAGAAAATCCCGGTTCTGGATTTTTTGTCAGAGTCCGTTACATGGCCGCCCCTTGCCTTGCGGAACACGTTTCGGCAATGTAAAATAACCCCACGTCGCCAATACCACTTAAAAATAAAAACCAATAAACCAAAAAAGCAGAATCCCCACGGATCCTGCTTTTTTAATACCCAAAAACCCAAAACATAGCCTATAATAAACCTTAAGAAAAGGTTAAGGGGCGTGACCACCATGCAAAAACCGAAAAAACGCAACTGGCTCATATTAGCACTAGCAGCATTAACCCTCGTCATCACAACGTTTGGCGCAACACCAAAAGCACAAGCAGCAACCTCATACTACCAAGTAGCCAACTTAAAAAAGGTAGACTACTACACTAAAGTCGGTGCCAACACCACCCACAACTATGGCATCTACACCTCAGGCGGCTACAAAACCTCAGCCGCCAACGTCACCGCAATCGCGCATGGTCGGGATTACGCCGGTAAGTATTCACGTCACTCGAACGGAAACAACGGCGCAGGGGACGTGGGTCCGGTTCCTGTACAACCACAAACAAGTGGGGTGGATGGGTGTTAACGGCACTGACAAGACGTACTATCGAGCCATGGCACCGCTGATTGGTCAGCGCCCGGAATTACCGACAGGGTGCGAAATCACTGCCACGACAATGATGCTGCAGTTTGCTGGCGCGAACGTCACCAAGTTGAGTTTGGCCAAGGAAATGCCGCGCAGCAGCGACCCGAATAAGGCTTCGTTGGCAGTCCATACTCGACATCCGGTTGGTACATTCACCCCGGCGGCTGATGGCACTGGTGAAGAAGCACGCTGGATCAGCCATCAATATGACCGGGGACAGCCTGACAAAAGTTAAAGCCCAGGTCCGCAAGAACCACCTGGTCGTTTTATGGGTTGCGAACCTGGACGGGTTCAGTAACCACGCTGTTTGTGTGACCGGGTATTCGAGCACGCGGATCTACTACAACGACCCGTGGCTGGTGAAGCGGACGAGTATGACGAACGCCAACATGACGAGTCATCGGAAGGGCGATGCTTATCGGGCACTGAGCTACTAAATTTAGGGGGCTTCATTGTGAAGAAAAAAAGCGTGCTTGTTGCGATACTTGCGGCTAGTATGGGATTCATGGCGGCAATTGAAGTGCACGCCAGCACCTATCTGACAACGGCGCCGAAAATCGTGAAAATTGTCAGGACGACCGACACCTATACGGATGAGGCACGAACACATCGCGCAAAAGTGCTGCATGCGGGGGATTTTGCACATATCGCCACGGAGATAACGCTGAGCGGGAAAGCGCCCTTGCTTGAAACGACATCGAAGACCTACCTCACCGCAAACACTGCATATGTTGTTAAGTCAAACGGTTATCAGAATCCTAAGAAGTATTATCAGGTTTAGTATCAACAAATCAAACCTTATGGGACTGTCGGTTACACGGTCAAACGCAACTACGAGGGCATAAAAACGTGGACCATCATGCGAAAAATGCACACGTATGCGGGTTATGATAAATATAATCAGGCGACGTATACTGCGGTGAAGGCATTTCAAAGGAAGCATGGGTTGCCGGTGACAGGAAACGTCAATGAGGCCACTTGGGTGAAAATGGGCTTTTCTAAATCATCGTGGACCAGTATTGACGATTACGTTGCACCGCTGGCCGCTCAGGCGTGGAATGGTCGTTCCGCCCATATTACAGCCATGATTAACCAGGTTTATCGCTATCTGGGCAACCCCTATCTCGTTGGCTCATCGTCTAGTCCCAAGTATGGCACGGATTGTTCGGGTCTTGTGATGCAGGCATTGTACGCAGGCGGAATCGATCCGCTACCCGTCAGTGCGATTCATCACGCCTATCCGGGCAATGAGTGGAATAGTCGGAATCTGTTTGCTGCTAAAAAGCTAAAATCGGTGTCCTATGCCCATCGGCAACGGGGCGATCTGATCTTCTATTATCAGCCAGGAACGCACACGGTCTGGCACGTGGCACTATACCTCGGACATAATCAGGTCATTGAAAGCTGGCCGCCGAAAACGATGATTCGGCCCGTTAAAGATTCACAAAGATCGATTATCGCTGGTGTGAAGCGGCCGTTTGTGTAGCAACAATAAAATGAGAATTGTGAAGCGCGTACATAGTATGTATGCGCTTTTTTCGGTGCGCCCGGCATGGGCGCCAACTAGACGGTGAAAGTCCGTTGCGGGCCGTAGTAGTCGGAACCGCAAGTCAATGACAAGGGTGTCCATCGTGAGGTGGAATCTGAAGGAAGTCGGCGACAAAGTACCGCATTGAT
>NZ_BBAG01000026.1 GCF_001311135.1 Secundilactobacillus paracollinoides DSM 15502 = JCM 11969 | reverse complement strand
AAACACTCTATAATTTCCATAAGATATGGAACAGACTTCCAGAAAGAGGTGAATCTTATGGCTGATCATACATTCGACGACCACTCAGCTTCGGTCGCTTCTACTACGATTTTAAAGGCGTTAAACGACGCTGCCAGCACCAAAGATTTGATCCGGACACAAAAAAACAGTTCGCCACTGCACTCTCTGCAGTATTGAGCTACGAAGCAGTCAAGCGGTCCCTCGCCCTCATTGCGGTGCAGGAGATCAACTACCTGCGTGACACGGATCCCGAGAAGCACTTACCAGAACATCATACGAGAACTTCGATTACGAAGTTAGATTAGAACGTTTTACAGAGCGTTTCACAAAGCGGTTAAAGACTGGAGCATAGGGCGACTATGATATAAAATCCCGGGTTTGGATTTTGTATCATAGTCGCCCTATGTGCAAGTCTTTGCTTTGTGAAACGCGTTTCGGCACGGTTGCCAAGAAAGTCAGTTAAACGGTATTTCGTAACAAAATATAAAACTGCCTCTGGGTGACAAGCAATCCTACTAACCATCCAACCAAGCAAAGAACCCACCCATCCCCCTTCCCCACCGCAACCCCAAAAGTACCGCACCCAAAACACCCACCAAATCTTGACAAACCACCCAATTTTCGCTATTTTAAAAACAGTAAATCGGAGCAGTTCACAATGAACTGGATAAGAATTCAATCGGACGGCAAACCAAACGCCAGATAAGATTACGATCTGTAATCTCGTCTGGCGTTTTTTGTCTCCTGACGAAAGGATTTGGCTTTATTTTGGCATCAAATCACAAGTTTCTCACTAAGAATTTCATGCTATTATTCATTGGTAACGCCATGGTCTTCATGGCCTACAACATGCAGGTGCCGGTTCTGCCGCTTTACGGGCAAAAAATTGGGCTCAATGCAGGACAGATTGGGCTATTCGTTGGTATCTTGATGTTTGCCGGGTTAATTGTCCGGTTCTTTACAGGGCAACTGTTGACCTATTTTTCAAAAAAGACACTGTTACTCATCGGTGCCGGTCTCTATCTGATGACCGCCATTTCCTACCCGTTTTTCACCGTTTTCGGCGTCCTTATCTTTCTGCGGGTGGTCAATGGTCTCGGCCATGGATTAGCAACCACCTACTTCGCCACCGCTGCGGCCGATGAGCTGCCGCTTAATCGTATGGGCACTGGGATGGGCTACTTCGGGGTCAGCAGCATGCTGACGGCATCACTGGCGCCACTGATTGCCATTCCGCTAGCTGAGTCGATCTCGTTTAACGCGTTCTTCGTGGCCTGTGTGGTCGTGCTCAGTATCGCAATGGTCAGCCTGCTGTTTCTGACACCGCGTGACCAGGTCCACCCTGTCCGTCGATCACAGCCAATATTTGCCGGATTTGATCGCGCATTTATCCCGCACTTCACCATGATCTTCTTTTTAGGACTCGTCATGGGCGGTGTAAATGCCTACACCACACTGTTTGCTAAGGTGCAGCACGTCTCTGGTGTGGCGTGGTTCTTCTTTGCCGCTGCAGTTGTGGGCGTTCTTATGCGGCCAATGATCGGCAATCTGTTTGACCAACGGGGCGCGTTTTTCGTGGTTATCCCTAGCATTGTCGCGCTGATCTTCAGCCTGTGGTTTTTGATCACCATGCACAACACTTGGCAACTTGTGCTCGCCGGTGTATTTTACGGCGCTGGTGACGGCGCCATTTTCCCGACCTTGCAGGCGTGGACACTGAAGGATGCCGGTAATGAAAAGCGCGAATCAGTCACTGGGGTGCCGCTTAACTGCTACGACCTTGGAATGGGTCTGGGCGCTTACCTGCTGGGACAGATTGTTGATATTAGCAGTTATCAGACCATGTTTGTGAGTTTGCTGTGGTGCACCGTGGTGTATCTCGGTCTGAGTGTTGCGTTCAAAAAAAGACGCCACCTGTGAGGGTGTGCGTCTTTTTTATTTATCTGCGTGAACGACCTGTGTGTTAAGGGCGTTGCTAAACGATATTTGCTGGTTCGGGCGGCCAAGGTTGAGACTTAGCATGCCCAGCGCAACGAAACTCATGAGCAGGAAAAGTGGGATGACACCACTAAGTGCAAAGTGGCCTTCCAGCCAAACGATACCTGCAAAAACAACCAGCATCAGGAGGTAGGCCCACACGTGCAAGTGTAATAGCAGCGCGGTGCCTAACCCAACGACCAATAGAATAACGGCGAGGCCGTAAAACAGCCCCTTCTCGGCTTTCATAAATCCTGACATTCAATTCTCTCCCATAATTTCTCTGATTTAGTTCTTATTCGTTTAATGAATTGAACTTATAGTCTAACCTAACAAGATTTTATGTATATGTAAAGCGTATATATGCATAATAGTAAATTATATTGTATAATATCTATATTCTATGCGTAAAAGTCATTTTTTAACGTTTAATTGTCAAAAAAAGCCGACTCTCCTTAAATTGGGAGTCGGCTTTGACTGTTGTTTAAAGATATAAGACTGGTTACAAGGTGCTTCATATGAAACATGGTCTAAGCGCGCCAAAATGCTAAAATCTCATCCTTAACATTCAGGGCCTGATCCCAGCCTGCTTGCCCGCTAGCGGCGCTCGGTCAGCATCATAGATTCCCTTACCAACAACCTCTTTGGTGTGCGCATCCGGAACAAACAGGAACGTCTTCGCGGTTTTCGACAGCTCGGCAACCTCTTCTTGAGTGCTGGGCATCTGACCGTAGCCAATTGGCAACGGTGCGATCACAAGCACTTTGCGGTAATCCTTGGCTAACAGTGGATTAGCAGAAGAAACCATGCCGCCATCGATCCAGTCGATCCCGTTAAACGAAATACTGGGCCAAACACCCGGGACAGCACCACTGGCACATGTTGCCTGAACAAGAGATACCCCGCTCTCCTTTGTAAGGACGTGGGTTTTACCAGTATCTCGGTCAACAGAAACGGCACCAAAGTGATCTGGAAACGCAAGTGTCTCCAACCGTGACTTCGCAACCGCCTCGCGTTCAGCTAACGAAATTTGCGGCTGACGGGTTTTAGAGATGTTGCCCATGGCACGCTCGATTGCCTCAGCATCCGTCCCACCTTCAATAAAGGCATCCCGCCACGCAAGAATAATATCCTTAGACGCAACGCCCGTTTTTTCATCTGGGTTGACCACCATTTGATGATCAAAATGCTGTTGCATATCATACCCACTGGCTAGAGCTGCCCCAACAAAGGAGCCAGCAGAAGTTCCAAAGATCATATCCGCCTGCCATAAGTAGATCCCCATGGCCTTCAAATTCGCAATAATCCCACTTTCCCAAGCAATTCCGGTAACACCACCGCCGCCAAGAACGACGGCTACCTCATTTCGTACCATGTCAGACCCTCCTAATTTCAATCTTTATCACAGACAAAGGTTTCGTTTGTTAAGATTGTACCGCTTATTGTTAGTGCCAACCTTAAAATTAGGGAGGTATTTTGTTTGGGCGCAAAAATAAGCCTGGTTCAGCAAAATGGATGTACAGTATTTATTCAGAACGGGTCATATGAAAAGTCTTTTCATTGTTAAGTGAGTCAAATTGTGCATAAAGTTCGCTTCGTTGCGCCGTTCGGCCCTGCAGGCTGCAGGTAAGAGTGTGGAGCAGGCCGGTTAACTCCCTACTGTGTAAGGCGACTTTGCCGGAAATTCCGTTCTTGAATTTCTGGCAAAGTTGCTTTACACAGTAGGGAGTTGGCCTGCGGAACACGTTTCCGCAATATAAACTAGAAATTCAAGGATCTCCTACGTCTCCCGTATTAGTAACCAACCAAAGAACGGTCGCTAACTAATACCGACACTACAGCCTGCAATGCCGACGCCTCCACTACGCTACAATGCTTATAATAGTCATCATAGATGTTAAGACTTCATAAGCGGTGCCATGAAACCTGCCAATTGAACGTTACTAATGACCAGCTCAAGGCGAGAAGCATTGCTGTCAATGACCTTACTAGCAGTCGAGGGCGGATTCTCTTCGAACTCGGTTTAATACCATTGTGATACTTAACCAGCGGTAAAAAGGTAGTTCAACGTCAGTGAAATGGAGTAATTTGGCACGGAGCTGTGGTGTCGACATCAGTTAGCGACCGTTCTTTGGTCGGTTACTGATGTGCGAGACGATGGAGATCCATTCAGATGGCGCACAGCGACAGCTGAATTAGCTTCATCGCGAGCCACCACACGGAGTGCCAAATTGCGGAATGCAACGGACTATCACCCAGCACAGGAAACCCTAATCTGACACGGCTTGACAGTTATTTTAAAAAACGATTGCTCGCTAAGCGCTAAACTTCCTGTCCTGCTGGCCGCACGATTACCTCTGAAATGGCAACGTGTTTTGGCTGGTCGATAGCGTACAACACTGCGTTCGCAACGTCTTCCGGGTTGATGGCTAAGTTTTGATCGTCATCAGCGGCCATCAGCGCACTAATGCCCTTTGTAATTTCAGGATTCCCGATGGTGTTAACTAGTTCAGTCCGGACAGCGCCTGGTGAGACGATGGTCGATCGAATACCGTTCCCCTTTTCTTCTTGACGAAGGCCTTCCATAATGGCCCGAACGGCAAACTTGGTGCCGTTATAGACGGCTGAAGCGGGGTAAACGACATGGCCGGCCACTGAATCGGTGCTGATGATCAGCCATCATGTTGTTGCTGCATCATGGGCAACACTTCACCAATGCCATTCAGAACCCCCATGATGTTCACGTTCAGCATCATTTGCCACTTATCATATTCACGGTCACTTAAATTACCCTGTGGCATCGTGCCGGCATTGTTATACAGCACGTCGACCCGGCCAAATTGATCGACTGCCGACTGAATCAGATCATGAACCTGGTGCTGGTCAGTGACATCTGTCACACGGTAATGGGCGTTCGCGCCGATGTCATCAGCTAATGCCTGTAACCGATCTTCACGGCGAGCCCCCAAAACGACTTGAGCGCCCTTGCTTGCCAATAATTTAGCAGTTGCAGCGCCGATCCCGCTGGAGGCACCTGTAATGACGACAACTTTATTTTCAATACTCATTTTAAAACTTCCTTTCAAATATGCTTGACTACTTTAGCGGGCACGCCCACCACAACAGTATTTGCTGGTACGTCCTTCGAAACGATTGCGCCAGCACCGACCACAGCGTTCTCACCAATAGTGACGCCTGGCAACACCGTCACATTAGCGCCGACCCACGCATTGTGTTTCACGTGAATCGAGCTGACGGATAGTTCGCGGCGATGTTCCGGTGCCATCTGGTGGTTAACCGTGATCAGTGACGCTCCAGGCCCGATCAATGCGTCGTCATCAATGGTAATCCCGCCAAGGTCAACCATTGTGACGTTGGCATTAATGAACACCCTGTCGCCAATTTGAATGTGCCGGCCAAAGTCGCTGTAAAACGGTAGCCGAATTTCAGTGTTATTGCGAACGGGCTGACCGATGATCTCACTGATCAACTGACGGCTTTCACACGGATTGTGCGGCATGGTATTCAACCGTTGCAACAGCCGCTGATTCTGATCGATCAGCGGTTGAAGCTCAGTGAGCTGCTGTCGATCAATTTGGCTTGTTTCTTGCATCTCATCCACCTGCTTTCTCAATGATAGTGAGTATACGGGGTATTAATAACTATGTAAAATACTTATATTAAATGATATAGTATGTCTAAAACCTATGGGGGTGATGTTATGGAAATTCGTGTGTTACGCTACTTTGTGGCGGTGGCAGAGGCTAAAACGATCTCTGGTGCCGCCAAACGCCTCCACCTCTCACAACCGACACTATCGCGGCAGATCAGTGAGCTAGAATCAGAAACTGGCAGTCAGCTATTTACGCGTGGCGCTCGGGAAATCACCCTAACGGATAAGGGGCGTTATTTGTTGCAACGTGCCAACGCAATCATTGCGCTAGTCGATAAAACCCAACAAAATCTTCAGACTGATCAAACTGTCATTTCAGGCTCACTCGATATTGGCGCGGGAGAAAGTCGCGGAATGCAGCGGTTAATGGACATTGTTGCCCAGCTGCAGCAGGACTACCCAGCGGTGTCGATTCACCTGCACAGCGGTGACGCTTCCGCCATCGAAGCCCAGCTTGCAGACGGTCGTTTGGACTTTGGGGTCATTATGGGACAGCGTCAACTTAAACAATACGGCGCATTAAAACTTCCTGAGGTGGACCAATGGGGCGTGATCATGCCAGAAAGTGCCTCTCTGGCTCAACAAAAATCTGTCGCCCCAGCAGACCTTGTTGGGATACCGCTAATGCTTTCCGAACAAGCTTTGCATCGTGACCTTTTTCAAGACTGGTGGCGCAACGTTGCCGACCAGATCACAATTGTCGGCACCTATAATCTCATTTTCAACGCCACGCTCATGGTTGCCAACGGCAGCAGCTATGTGCTGGGCTTTGCGAATCTCGTCAACACAGGTGAGGACTCGCCGCTGACCTTTCGCCCACTAGAACCGGCCTTAACTGAACCCATTACCGTTGTTTGGTCCAAGGAACAACCACTGTCCCCGATCGCGCAGTTGTTTTTGAAGCGACTGGAAGCAAATTTAGAATTATCGTGAGACCTGTAAAAACCACAATGCCTTCAAATGGCATTGTGTTTTAGATGTTTCATATGAAACACAGTATTGTCAGATATAGATATTGGTCGTGTCTAGTCAGCGTAATCTCTAACTAAACGCCAAACAATCTACCAATGAAGTGAACTCAAATTGCTGATTAAAATGCTGCCAATCACAATTAGAATCGACCCAATCGTGACGTAAACCATCTGACGACTCGTCTTCTTTTCACTCAGAATAAAGATGCCGCCAAACGTTCCAACTATTACGCCGCATTGTGACAACGTCGTCGCAACCGCCTGACCAATATGTGGATTCCCGGCCGCGATAAACATAAAGATGTTCCCAATGGCCCACACGATTCCAGTAACAACGTTGCGCCACGTGTATTTATCAAAAATAAGGTTGGGTTCCTTCACAAAGAAAGTGATGATCAGTAACGCACCAATCAACTGACCAACCGCCTGTGGGGCAATGATTGCCGTCATGTAATAGAGGCCGCTGCCGTTCGGTGTACTATGAACCGCATTACTGATAAACCGATCTTATTCAGTAGATTTGGGAAAACAAAGTAGAACATAAAACCGACCGTTGAGATAATAATGGCGTACATGCCCTGTCGAAACTTGTCAGCTGGGATCTTCGTTGCAGACTGGTCTTTCTTGTCAGTGACAGCGGTAAAGATAGCACCGACCGTCACCATCGCAATGGAGATCACTCCGAAAGTCCACATATTTAGCGTGGTCCATTCCCCTAAAACAATGGCGGCCATCAGTGCGTTCGTGATGATTTGGCCCGCTGTTGAAATCGGGTTCCCGATCGACACGCCAATTTTTTTAAAACTTTCAAATTGGCCGACAGAGCCACTGCCCAAAACAGGCCGGAAAAGATGCCGACCAGCCAAATTCTTGGGTTAAAAGCATAGGCCAGCCCGGCATGTGGAATGACAAAGAAAAATAGCGTGCCGAGACCTAGTAAGACTGACCCATAGGCCATTCCTAAGGTGCCTTGAATGGCTTTTCCGCCAGCTTTAGTCGTGACAATTACCGTCGCACCCCAGAAAAGTGCGGGGGCAAGTGCAATTAACATTAACATTATGCGTTCTCCTCCCTAAAGGACCATCTGTTTTGCAATGCGTTCCGTTGTTGTGAGTGCCGAGTCATCGATCGTGCTGAGTACTAACGAAGCGGCGCCAATCAAGCCTGCCGTGTTTCCCAGTTCAGCTAATTTTAATTGTGTACTCGTCTTCATGGTTGGAAAAAGATGCTCACGCAACGGTTTTTCAATGAGATTGAGCAAAAATTGTCCCGCTGCTGAAACGCCACCGCCAATGATCATGGTTTCTGGGTTCAACGTGTTACCAACATATGATAATGCCGTCCCCAGATAAGTGCATGATTGGGTTAGCGACTGTTCAGCCAGATAGTCCTTATCGCGTGCCAGATCAACCACAGTCTTGGAAGACACTTCTTCCCCCTGGTCCAGCATCGCTTTTAACTTTGAGTTACCTTCATACTCTTCAGCTTTTGCATGTGCCACCCGGACAATACCCGTTGCAGAAGCGTACTCCTCCAAACAACCCATATTGCCGCATGAACATTTAAAGCCGTTTGGGTCGACACAAATATGGCCAATTTCGCCTGCGGAACCTAGATAACCGGTTAGTAGTTTACCACCTGCAATAATACCTGAACCGATTCCGGTACCAAGCGTGATCATTAACATATTAGCGCTGTTATTGCCGGCACCCTTCCAATTCTCGCCAAGTGCCGCTGCGTTGGCGTCGTTTTCTAAAATAACTGGAATGCCTAGTGCTTCTTCAAGCGGCTGCTTCACAGCATGTGGTGTCTCCCAATTCAGATGGTAGGCACCAACCACGGCACGACCATGGTCGGTAACAGTTCCGGGGAAATCAAGCCCGACACCGTAAAAATCACTTAATTTCATATCGTACAACTGCACCCGGTGCTTGATTGAATTGATAATGTCAGGTACGACACGATTACCGTTATCAAGCGGATCCGTTGGAAAACTCCACTGATCTTGAATATCACCATGAACGTTAAAAATTGCAAATTTGACGGTGGTTCCACCCACGTCAACGCCAATTAATTTAGAGGGCATGTGCTGTCACTTCTTTCAGTTATTAAATGTAAAACGCTTACATATCAGTTTTAAAGCAAGGAAGGCCGTTGGTCGGCCTTCCATACGATCATGTTAGGATTTAAGTTGTCATTCTAATTGTGTCAAAATGCCTTACCTGGGATTCACGCTATTTGCCAAACGCATTGAGATACCGCTTAACAACATTTTCAACTGTGAACCCTCGTTGTGCCATTAGCTTATTAGCGTTTCCGCTCTCGCCAAAGGCATCGATACCGATTGAAATACCATCGAGACCAACGTAGCGTCCCCATGATTGGGTACTGCCCATTTCAATAGAAACACGATTACGCACGGCACTTGGCAGAACACTTTCCTTGTATGCTGAGGACTGTTTATTGAACAGATCCTGACTCGGCATCGAAACAACAGCAACATCGTGCCCCTGTTGTTGCAATTGTTTCTGCGCTGCCAGCGCAAGCTCAACTTCTGAACCGGCCGCAAGTAAAAGGCCTTCCGCGGTTGGTTTTTGGGCCGGTGAAATGACGTAGCCACCATGAGCAACATGGTCGTAAGCACTACCGCTTGGATCACTGATCTGTTTTAGTGGCTGCCGAGACATGGCAAACACAACCGGATTTTCGTGCTGTCGGAGCGTGTAAGCCCACGCTGCCTGTGTTTCTAACGCATCCGCGGCCGGAACAAAATGACGTTTGGAATAGCACGAATACTATCTAGTTGCTCAATAGGTTGGTGGGTTGGCCCATCTGGACCTAACGCCACGGAATCATGACTGAACAAGAAAATCGATGGTAATTTTTGCAAACCGGCCATTCGAATGGCGTTACGCATATAATCTGAAAAGACGAAGAAGGTACTGGTAAATGCTCGGCTGCCACCAAATAAGGTAATCCCATTAACAGCGGCGGCAGACGCAAACTCACGAACACCAAAGAAAATATTCTTGTTACTGTACTGTCCAGGTTCAAACCCATCATCGTTCTCAAAATAGGTCTTATTTGAACTGGAAAGATCAGCTGAACCGCCCCAGAAGTTCAATTCACAATCTGCCGTTTTTTGTAGCAACTTGTGCATTGTTCCACGGGTAGCTTCAGGCTCAGATGTGAGATCGGCTGGGTTGAAGTCAGGTAATCCGGCTTGGTCTGAAATGTTATCTTCGAAGCTTTGAAAACGTGAGCTATCGGTTTCTTCCAGTTTGTTCAACTTAGCCAACCACGTTTGTTGGGCAGGCACTTTACTATCTGCAATTTCTTGATAGGTTGCGTAAACGTCATCTGGAATTTCAAACGGCCCGTACTGCCATTTAAAGAAGTCTTTGGTCGCTTTAACACCGTCGTCACCCAGTGGATTGCCGTGAACAACAGTTTGACCAGCCTTTGGTGACCCATAGCCCAAAGTTGTTTTCACTTCAATAATGGTTGGGCCACTTTGCAACGTCACTGCTGCTTTAATGGCATTATCAATTTCTTCTAGATCATTGCCATTGGTGACACGAAGATAATTCCAGCCGTAGCCAGTGAACCGTTTTTCAACGTCATCCGTTAAACTCTTGTCAGCTTGAGCATCCAAGGTAACATCGTTTGAATCATAAAGCGCAACGAGGTTGTTCAGTTTTAAATGTCCAGCCAAACTAGCGGCTTCGTGGCTGATACCTTCCATCAGATCACCATCGCTAACTAGGGTGAAAATTTGATTATCTAGCAGATTATTGTCAGTAGTATTGTATTGAGTTGCCAGATGCTTAGCAGCCATCGCCATCCCAACTGACATTCCAAACCCTTGGCCCAGTGGACCAGTGGCGGCATCGATGCTGGAGTACCCAATTCAGGATGACCCGGTGTTTGACTGCCTAACTGGCGAAACGCTTTGAGATCATCCATCGAGATACCATACCCCAACAAGTGTAACAAGGCGTACATCATGGACGACCCATGGCCAGCTGATAACACGAATCGATCACGACCGAACCAGTTGGGATCCTTTGGGTTAATTCGTAAATAATTTTTATAGAGCACGTACAACATTGGTGACGCATCTAAGGGCAACCCCGGGTGGCCAGAGCCGGCGTGTTGAATCATATCAATGGCTAACGCTCGAATGGCATTAACTGCCTGTGTATCCTTTTCAGTAAATTTAGTCATGCTGATGTCTCCTTTTTTAGTTGAGTACTGATGCTATCCATAATTGAATCCTGTGCTAATACTTATACTGAGCTAAATTTCCTTCACGTTCTGAACCATACTGAACATAATGTCCGCTGTCGTCTGCTGCTAACAACGTGACCAAAAGATCCAAAATAGCAATCAACGGTAGGCGCGTTGACGCTGCAATTTCAAGAGCTGACGGTGCACGATGGACACCCAACAGAACACGACGGGCCAACTGGGTCAGCGGCGACTTATCCTGACTTGTAAGTGCAACCATTGGAATCCGATTTTGATTGCAAATTTCAGCGATATCTAAAATGAGTTTGGTACCGCCTGAATCGGAGAGCAGCAAACAAAAATCAGTTGGTCGCATTTGATATGCTAGGTTAAGTTGTGCCTCTGGCAGTGGTGTACTGATTGCCTTAACGCCGAGTTGGTTAAATAAATATGACGCGTAGGCAGCAAGATTGTTCGTATTACCAGCCGCAAACAGGTAGACCATTTGCGACTTTTTTAGCTGATTCAACGTTTCTTGTAACACCGAAATGTCAATTACCTGTTGCGTCCACCCAAGGTCCGCAACCTTTTCCTTAAAGAGGTCACGGACAACGGTGCTCAAATTAGGGTCATCCGTTATCGTTTGTTTCAGCACACTTTGACGTGCAAGAGAAATTTTCAGATGGTAGAAGCCCTTGAACCCAGCCTTTTTAGAAAAACGCATCACCGTGGCCTCACTCACATGACTGCGTTCAGCCAACTCAGTGACCGTCATCTTGGCTGCGATATCGGGGTGTCGCAACACATAGTCCGCCACCTTGGCTTCCTGGCCATAGAGTGTGCTATAGATCTGCTTAATGGCGCGAATTGCTGGGTTCGTCACGAGTTTCTGCCTCCTGTCACCTATTCCAAATTAGAGTGGCGTTTGAACATATCGTTGCCTTGTGTGCTGACATCAGCCATGATTTCCAAAACCAGTGCATCACTGGCGACCAGAACACATTGTTCATAAAGAGACGCCATGGGTTGTTCTGAATGAAAATCACTATCACTAACAACCTTGCTTGGTGCCTGAATGACAATTGAATGATCCGCAATATCATGTAACGTTGAATCTTCATTTGTCGTCATCGCCAAGACGTTACCCCCAAGGGCCTTTGCCTTTTGTGCTTTTTGAACCAGTTCCTTGGTCTCACCAGACCCAGAAGCGACGATCAAGAGGTCACCGGCTTCAAAATCAGGCGTAATCGTTTCGCCAAATGCGTAACTTTCCATTCCCATATGCATCAAGCGCATGCCGAGTGACTTAATCGAGAAACCGGCACGTCCAAGTCCCAAAACAAAGATTTTCTTTGCTGACGTAATTGCCTTCGCAGCTTCCGTAAATTCGTCATCTGGAATCTTATTAATCACCGTTGAAATTTCTGAAATAACTTGATCCGAATATTTGCTCATCATGTGACCTCTCACGAAATTTATTTTGTTGACACACAGATAATAGCACCAATAAAAGCGGTTTTCAACAAAATATACGAAATATTTTTTATTTAAAATACAAAATACGCGAAATTTATATTCTGAATATCGTTATCCTAATGATTTAGAGACACAAAAAAAAACGGGTAGCTCTGTAGCTCTCCGGTTTTATCTGTGTCTCATTGTACGCTTCAACTCATCTTTTTGGTGCCATGCCCTAATACTTGTACTTTGCCAATCGATTTTCCTGTGTTACACCGTTATTTGCGTATTGCCCACTCTCATCAGCAGCCAACAGCATAATCAATAAATCAACTACGGCCATCTCCGTCAACTGAGTCGCACCGGCGATTTGCAGTGTAACTTGCTGAGATTGCGGACTTAACAGTACCGTATCCACCAGTTGAGTTAATGGTGATTTATCCTCTAGCGTAATGGCGATACTAGGAACCTGGTAGTCGTGTGCAACCTGTGCAATATCAGTCGTGAGCGTTGTACTCCCAGATTGTGAAATCAATAAACATGCGTCGTTAACAGTCATTTGGTAGGCAAGATTAACCTGCATTTCTGGCAATGGCGCGTTAACTGTCTTAACGCCAAGTTGGTTAAACAAGTACGCGGCATATGCTGCTAAATTGTTCGTGTTGCCGGCCGCAAAAATGTACAGGGTCGCCGCCTGTTTGATGCGGGCAAGCGCAGTTTCTACCTGGCCGTCATCAAGGGAACTACTGACTGCCTGCAGATCCGCCGCCTTGGCTGCTAACAGTGTCGAAACAGCTGCTGACATATTCTTAGGGTCGATCTTCGTCTCCGATGGCGTTATTTTCGGCACCGATGCCTGTTGTGCCAACGCCAATTTCAGGTGATAAAACCCTTTAAATCCCGCTTTTTTTGATAATCGCATCACAGTAGCTTCACTAACGGCACTTGCTTCTGCGAGCTCCGTAACGGTCATTTTTGCCGCCTCTGTACCATGTGCAATGACGTAATCGGCCACCTTTTTCTCCTGGCCATACAGGTCATCATAAACAGCCTGAATCGCTTCAATTGCGTTTTGATTATTCATTGTGGCCTCCCACTACAAAATTTATTTCGTTGCATTTAGTTTAACACGAAATTGATTTTGAAAACGGGATTTCAGAACAAAATAGAACAGGCCATCTTCATTTGAGGCACTAAATTGTTTCATATGAAACACTGACTACTCAGTCATATACTTATCGCGCATCATTTTTCCGAACCTGCTTCATATACCGTTCTGCCCGATTGACCTCTTCGACCGTAAATGAATACTGTTTCATCGCGCCAAATTTTTGATAAACCGGTCCGCGAAAGGCCATCCAGTAATTGAAAATGATCCAAATGATTGCCAATACCCAATCCAACCAATGATACAGATGAGTCATCGGCGCCCGAACGAGGTAGGCAATGGTGATTGGTGTTAATCCAAAAGTTGCGGTCAAGAACCCCGGATTATAGAGCATTTTGAGTGACAGCGGGAAATAAACCAGATGCATTGCCAGCTCTGCAAATGCAAAAATAACGGCTGCCAAACTCAACCAATGCCACTGTGGCATGAAGAGTGGCAACACATACACGAGCACAGCAAACCACTCGTTGCCCCAAAGTGACGACAGCTGGTTAAGGGTCCATCTTGTTGAATCGCGTTCATCAATGTGTAATTCAACGTTGACCCCCACCCATGGAAAGCCGCCCGGAAAACCCATTTCTTCATAGAAGTGCAGATGAATCACCAGCAGACTTGCCAAAATCGTCGTTTGCAGCAGGTTCCACTGACCAACGGCCAGCACGACTGCAACGAGACCCGCAACAAAAACAGCTAGCTCATACCAGTGGCGAATGATCCATTTCATTTTGACGACCCCTTCCGTGTTAGACTGGCAAAACGAACGATCTGATGAAATCGGGCGATCTGCCAATCGCTGATAACATAAGGTGTCTTCTTATTCTTCAAGACCTGCACGGGCATCACAATCGTCACTAGAATACAGATAATCAGCATCAGCCCGCCAAAGAGCCACCCCCAACCAGACAGCAGATCATTCGCCACGATTACTGCGATATAGCGCCAGCCGATGGGTAAAAATAAAACCATTGTTGTCGCTAACCCAGGGTTATACCAGATTTTCAACTTGATATTCATTTCGACTAAATGGCCTAATATCTGGAAAAGGCTGAATAGCATGACCCCTAATCCCAACCAATAGACATGCGGTAAGACAATACTGATGACATAAATAACCCACGCACTGGTATTCACGAGGCAAATGGACAAGGTGTTCCCAGGATATCGATCCGTTAGCTGTCGTTCATCATACACGACCCGATTAATAAACATAGGCGCGCCGCCAGGAAACTGGTACTCCTCGACTTGATGCGCCAACAGCGCCATAAAATTAGCAATCAGCAACCACTGGATCTGTGTCAGATCAGGACGCATCACCGCCAATAGGGCAGCCATGATGATCAAGATCACGGCCCCAAATCGATACCAATTATTGATTATTATTTTCATTATTCTCACTCCTTTTCTGCCTTTACGAAGGGTGACGCGATAACCCCAACCTATTTACCGACGCGCTTAATGTCTCACTTGTAACACTTAATAAAACTCATTATACTGATGGCGTATGGAAACACCAGCGTTCCAAGACTAAGTGACACAAAGGAGGTTCACCTGTGACAGATAAACCGATTAAACGCGTGCAACAGGTCGACCAAACGATTTCATGGTTAACTAAGGCCCTGCTCCAACTCATGCAACAAATGCCCTATTCAAAAATTACGATTAGTGCCGTTGCAACCCGGTCAGGCCTGTCACGACGGACCTTCTACCGGCATTTCCAATCAATTGATGACTTACTTGATAAGGCTATCGAAACTCAGGTGGCCGACATTATCGCGACCACCAAGACCGCCCGGCCACACCATTTTCGAGAGGTCGTCACGATCTTCTTTACCGCCTGTGTGCCGCAACGCGACTTCTGTTGGCGCTGCAAGCAAACGGGTTAATGAGTCACCTGCTGACACAGCTCACAACGGGCATTCAAACTAGTCTGCTGACCTACCTGCTCCCTCAAAATGACACCTACGCCTTCGCATTTGCTGCTGGTGGGATCTGGAACCTGCTGAACCAATGGCTGACTGAGGGCGCCACCGCAACGCCTAAAGAGATGGGAACCGTTGCAGAACGCATCGCGATCCACCTTGGTGACGTCATCTAGTTTCATTTTTGGCGTGAACTGACAAATGAATGGCGCGTTTGAACATTCAGTCTAGGCTCAATTCTGACTATACTAATGTCATTCAATCAAACAAAAAGCCATTAGGAGGCCATTCATTATGACAGTTATTTTAATTACAGGCGCCAGCAGCGGTATCGGGTATCAGACAGCAGCACAACTCGCAAAACAGGGCCACATCGTTTATGGAGCTGCCCGCCGTGTTGAAAAGATCGCAGCACTGGGCAATGCCGGCGTTAAACCATTGAAACTTGACGTCACCAGCGATGCATCCGTGCAGACGGCCGTTTCCCAAATCATTTCAGAACAGGGGCGCATTGACGTTTTGATCAACAACGCCGGCTATGGGTCATACGGCGCCGTCGAAGACGTTTCAATCACTGAAGCGCAAAAACAACTCGACGTGAACTTACTTGGCGTTGCCCGGTTGACCCAAGCCGTCCTGCCTTACATGCGCAAACAACACAGCGGCCGTATCATCAACACCTCATCGATGGGCGGGCGCATGACCACCTACTTTGGCGCTTGGTACCACGCCACAAAATACGCACTGGAAGCTTTCAGTGACGCCCTGCGGATGGAGGTCAGCAACTTCGGTATCGACGTCAGCATCATCGAACCCGGCGGCATCAAAACGGACTGGGGCTTCATTGCGGCTGACCACCTCGCTGAATCAGCTAAGGGCGGCGCTTACGAACAGTACGCAGAAAAAACAGCTGCGGGCATGCGCAAGCAGTACGGCTCAAATCTGATGTCCAACCCAAAAATCATCGCCAACACAATGAGCAAGGCAGTGAATGCCAGCCGCCCAAGAACCCGCTACCTAATTGGAATGGGCGCAAAGCCACTGGTCTTCCTGCACACGGTATTGCCAACGAGGATGTTTGATTGGATGATGATGAGGGCATCGTAGGAGAGTGTGGAGCAAGGCGGTTAGAGGGCGGAGTGTAAGCAACTCTGGTCAGAAAAGTCCGGGCCTGACTTTTTTGACCAGAGTTGCTTACACAGGAGCCCTCTGCCTTGCGGAACACGTTTAGTCTCGAGGCTAATAGAAAGACTTTTTGGGTCGAAGTGCCTGACATAGTAGCCCTCGCCTTGCAGAACCCGTTTAGTCAACCCCAAAGCGAACCACATCGCCAATCCCACAGAACCCCCCAAGAATTCCAAAACCAACTCAACCACGCCAAAAAAAGCAGTCACCCACCAAAGAAAGGAGCCCCACTCATGAAAGTCGCCGTCCCAAAACAATTCCAAGCCTTCATGCAAACGTCAAACATCGATTTTCCAACCATCCTCAAACAAGCGGGCATCGCCAACCAACTCTGGCGCGAAGAACTGGATGTCTCAGACCAGCAGTATTTTCAATTATTAACCGCCCTCTCTGACGTTTTGACCGATGACCAGCTGGTTACTCTAAGCGATGTCAACCGCATCAATGCTTTTATGCCGCCCTTCTTCGCGGCATTGTGTGCACCAGATGGTCTAGCAGCGTTAAAGCGCCTTGCGACTTATAAAAAGCTCGCAGGTCCCATCAAATTTGACGTTCAGGAACTCGGAAATCAGGTTCAGGTAGAAATCTCGTTTATTTATCCGCAACAGGAACTGCCGCGCTTCTCGATTTTGAATGAACAGCTGCTAATTCTCAGCGTCTTGCGAACGGGCAGTGGTCAGCCGCTAACGCCCACCCTACTAGCTGGTCCATATGCGTATGGCAACATCGTCGAAACTCAGTTCGGCCTTTCAGGTGAACAGGTTGCACAAGGCAATCAACTCGCCTTTGATCTCGTCGACCTCCAGCGACCATTTCAAACGCAAAATAACGTGATGTGGCAATATTTAGAGCCGGAATTCAACCGGCAATTGGCAGCCATGAACAGCCAGCAGCGTTTCACCAATGAGGTCAAGAAAGCCCTATTCAAGGCCATCCCAAGCGGTGACTTTACCGGCGAGACCGTTTCCCAGACCATTGGCGTCAGCCAGCGTACGCTGCAACGCAATCTCAGTGCGGAAAACACGACCTTCAAACAACAGGTTCAAACTGTACAAAAGCTGCTCACCATCAACTATCTGCACGATCCAACGTTGACCACGACTGACATCGCCTATCTTGTCGGTTACGTGGAACCCAGTTCGTTTTCGCGAGCGTTTAAAAAATGGACCGGTGATACCCTAAATGCGTACCGCCAAAAATTAAGTCTTAAAGACGAAGATCCGGCTTAGATCATTGACCTAAAACCGGATCTTTTTCCACGAGAGCCCATTGACACGATCATCAAACTCCGCCAAACTGAATAGCGTCGATTCCAAAAAAGGAGGCCAGGAGACATGATCTGGCTAGTCATTATCATTCCCGCACTACTAGCAGGCCTGGTCCAAGGCTGACGGGATTTGGCGCCGTCATCATCATGATGATCTTCTTTCTATCCGTCCTACCCATGCAGCAAGCGGCCGGTATTGGCGGTGTTATTATGCTGGCGAGTGTCTTGGTGCAAACCATCCGTTACCGCCATTATTTCAATTTCAAACGACTCATTGGGCCATTCATCATCTACGCAGCAGTGGCAACCTGGTCCGTGCATCTAGGCAGTATCTTGAACACCCATGTGCTGCGACTCATGCTGGGTGGGCTGCTAGTGGCGCTCTGTCTATATTTCACCTTGTCCAAGCATGCTGGCGATCACAAGTATCCATTAATTGTCTCATTCGGATTTATGGTGATTTCCGGCTTTTTCAACGGTCTGTTTGGTATTGGCGGTCCGCTGATGGCGCTGTACTTTCTGTCGTTATCCAAAACAATGCCGGAATATATCGCGAATATTCAAGGATTCTTCCTTATCGATGCTGTGTATATTGCAACGATCCGAGTGGCAAACGGTATTCTGGGTCCCACCGACATTCCCTATATCATCGTGGGGATGGTTGCTGCAACCGTGGGCACCATGATTGCAGCGCGATTATCAACGCGCTGGAATTTAACGACGATCAGACCGCTGATATATGGCTTTATTGGCTTGAGCGGGTTATATTATCTCCTGTTTTGATCGAAGTGTTTCACGTGAAACCTTAATTGACGGCAATCAAAAACGACTAACCATTCCGGCTAGTCGTTTTTAATTACCCTTTTTTTAATTGATCAGCGAACTGATTCATTGCCGCTTCAACCTTGATCTTTTGATCTGGTTTTACCAACACCAATAAGTCATCCTTCATGTTAAGAAACGCTTTGTAGTCAAAAGTACCTGCTTGCTGAGCTTGGAAGCTTTTTTGCAGTATGTCGTGTACCCGGTCTTGATTTGTCGGTTCAACAGCAGCATCAATAAACGCTAGAAATTTGTTTTGTCCATTTTCCATCATAATCACGCACCTAATTTACTGATATGATTTCTTACAGTATATCAAAGGGCATAGTGTTGTCACAGACAATGTGTCTTCTTAATGACTAGTCAAACTTGATAAGGTCTGCATCATAGTAAACCTTGTCCTGATGAGCATAGAGAACCGGTAAGATGTCTTGCATCCGTCCAGTTTCCTGAATATTATGAGCAATCCACTGCATCCCAGCTTCCTTCGAATATAGTTTCGGGACAATGGTCTTATTGAAAATTTCACTGCCAGTCTCGGTTCCAACAGCGGTTTCCGCGTAAAACGTGCAACCATCATCCGCCGGTGCATAAACGTGCTTCACATGTCCGGTCGCTTTCCCATTTTTCATCACGTTAAACGTAAAGGTATGTGTGTTGAGTTCCACCGTTTCCATTTCATAGTAGATCACATCATTCACTTCGTTAGTCAGCTCGTGAATCTTTGATTTGCCACCTTCGAGAAAACCAAGGTTCCGTTTCCCGTTAACATCTGTCAATGGTGTAACGGCAACATGGTCGCGATGATGCCACAGGTGATAGATCGACACAGCGGGGCCTGAAAAATCAACGCCATTCCAAGTGGTCACACACCCTAAATGCTCAAAAAACCATTGAATCATTTCCGGTGTAACACCCTTCACGTCGTCATGCTGAACTTTTGCTGTCATTACACCGCGATCACTGACCACAAAGTCAGCCCACTTAGCAGAACTGTATCGCTTAAAATTTAATTTTCCAGCCTGTTCTAATGCGTTACGAGCAATCAAATGCTGTGCGCGTAATCGGTCCCAATCTTTAACGTGGGTGTCTTTTAAATGCATCTCTTTATTTGTCATCATCATGACCTACTATTATTGACGGCAATTAACTTCACCTGATATGATACATGTGTTACTTATGGTTCATTTGTTCCATAGGCTATTTTTACCATATGCTTGATTGCCACACAATAGTTCTAGGACTTGTATGACAAAAGGAGGACTTATGTTTCACATCAAAGACGACATTCGTGCACAACGGTCTGCACAGCTGCTTTATAACGGTCTGATGACGCTTTTAGACACGAAACCTTTTACTCAAATTACGGTATCTGACCTCTCTCGTGAATCAACCGTTGGCCGGACAACCTTCTACCGGCATTTTGATGACACCATCGATATTTTAACTTGGCAGTGCAATACACACATGCATGATGCCCTCACCAATTATGTCGCCGACTTTAAACCAAACGATGAAACTAGCAGTTTACTGCGATATGTATTGACGAGTATCTTATCCCCCCAAAACGTAAAGGCGTGGGAAATGCTGCTTGAAATGGAACGACTCGACATCATCTATAACGTCTTTATTCAAAATGCTCATATCGTACTTGAATGTTACGAGCAAATGGGGCTGTACCATCCAAATGATGATTACGCCTACTTTGTATCAACTCGTGTCGGCTTTTTAACGGGCATATTAAATGGCTGGCTGCATAGCGGCAAACAACAAACCGTTGACGAAATACTGGCCATTGTTTTGCGTCAACACCAAGAAGTGATCGCAAGCGAGCTTCTCTTTTAGCCGATTAATACTTATGTTTCGAATTAATTGTGCACTATTCAATTGATTGTTGCCATTTTTCGTGCTAAATTGAATGTAACGTTAATCTAATGACAACTATAGACGTGCAAATAAACACGTTTTGACAACAGAAAGGACCCCATACCACATGGCAAAATTACTTGAAGGCAACACCTTAACTGATGAACAACAACAATTTTTCAACGATTCAATGGTCTTCTTATCAACGTCTGACACCTCAGGTCATCCCCAACTGGTCCTAAGGGATCACTGCATGTGCTGGATGCGAACCATTTGATCTACTTTGAATACACATTCGACCACGCTTATGCCAATGTGAAGGCCAATACCCACGTGGCTGCCGCAGCTTGGGATCCTAAGAATCATTTAGCATTTCGGGTGAACGGAACAGCGCACTTACATGAAGACGACGATTTTGCCAAAAAAGCGCTTGAAGGAAGTAATCTCGACCACGCTGACGTCGTTGTGATCGATATCGAACAGATCTTTGCATTAGCTTAATGCTGTTGTTTCATGTGAAACCTCGTATTTCCAGTATTTAAAAAAACACCTGCCTGAATGGGCGGGTGTCTTTTTGGTGTTGGGTTCCCTGCTGAAACAGGTTTTTACTAATAATTAACCCTGATGCTCTCCTGATAGATAATCCATCGCATCTTTTGACCGACTAAACGTTTTGGAATCGTCAGCAATAAGCCCTTCCTCTTCAGCCAAGGCTTTAATCATTGCCCTTCTCGCCCTTCAATTTCCCATCCAACTGTAACAAATCAACCGCGTTTTGATACCCGATTTTTTGCCGTTCATCATCAGTGAGGTCAGCCTCGTCCAAGAAGTGTGCAGCTGCAGCACCCACACGTTGGTTATACGGATAGTCAATCGAATACATCAGGTGGTCAGCGCCCATAATGGTCTTAGTCAGGGCCATTTGTGATTGATACAGCATGCCACTTGGCGTGATGAAGAAATTATCCCGGTAAGTTTCTAAAATACTCCGATCAAGTTTGACCGCTAGGCCCACCGTTTGATCCAGCCGTTCGATAAAGTTTGGTACCATTTCACCCCAGTGACCGGTGATGATGTGCAAATTAGGATGCGGTCAAAGACGCCATCCATGATCAACCGAACCATTTGGACACCAAGGTCTTCATGCCAGCCCCAGCCAGCACCCGCAAACGTGTAGGCTGCCAGTTCTGACCACTCACCTTCAAAATAGTGTCCGCTGATGTTGCCGGGAATCAGTGCCGGATGGAAATACAGCGGCACGTTCAACTGCTCCGCCATGGCGAAGATCGGTTCATAGAACGGATCATCGAAGAACTTGCCGTTATACACACCGTGAATCATGGCACCTTGCAGCCCTTTTTCTTGAACCGCCCGCATCAGCTCAGACGCTGCTGCTTCTGGGTCGCCAACGGGTAGGACTGCCCAGCCGCCAAGTCGGTCAGGGTGTTGTGCAATTGCATCGGTTAGCTCATCGTTTGCTTGTCTGGCTAGCGGAATCGCAACACTTGGCTCTAAATTCTGAGGTGTGTTATCACCATAACCCATGATCTGCATCGCAATCCCATTATCATCCATGAATTTTAGTCGGTCCTCGCCGGCAGCTGTGATGGCACTTTGCGTGTTACCCGACATGGCTGCAAAATCGGCAATACTGTGATCTTCTGGATTGTGATGTTGCGGCGTCCAGCTAGGTAAATAGGGTTTTGCTGCCTCGTTGACCTGCTGTGACTCCCAATGTTCTTCCAATGTCACTAATTTCATGTTGACGACCCGCTTTCATTTATTTGCCCATAGTATATGAAACTTTAGCAGCGTCGAATACCCGTTTTCGGTGTCAAACTATGGTAAACTGTCACAGAAAGCAGGTGAGGTTATGCCAATCACGAATTATCAGCTCATTTCGGATCGTCACGTCGACCAGCGCCTACAGCACACGCAAGATCAGCTGTACGCCGCATTACTGGCGAATTTTGAGGCAGGCACCCCCTTTGACGCCGTCCGTGTCACACAGCTCTGCCGTCAAGCTCACGTCGCCCGGCAAACCTTCTATCGCCATTACGGCAGCATTGGTGAGATCGTCGAAGTCATGAGCGTTCGACGACTCTATCAATTTCTCGAGCAACTCACAAAACTCACGGACATTAAAACAGAAGGACCGCGGCGAGCTGTTGCTGCCCTCGTCGCAAATAAGCAGACCCTTCAGTTGATTTTTTGGAGTCGCACCACCGAAACGGTCGTCCAATATCTAACTGGTGAGATTTTACGCGTCCTATCAGAACAAGAAAACGAGACCCTTCACCAGCCGATGTTGGCCGAAATGTACGCACGAAACTTACTCAATTTTGGACAACTCATGCTAAAATTCCCCCAACTTTCATTCGGGGAACTGCAACCATTGTTTCAAAAAACAGTGCCGAGTCTAGCCTCGATTTTTGGGTAGCTGACAAGTTGTTTCACATGAAACCGTTACTTACCAGTTAAAGAGTCAAAAACACCCACCGAGAAATGATTTCCCGATGGGTGTTTTCGTATTAGAAGTTTACTTTTCTGACTTCTTAGCTTCGTTCATTGCTTTCATGATTGAAGGGTTCTTTGAATGACAATCCTTGATCATGTTTAAGTCTTCTTCGCTTAATTCAACCGTATATTTGGCCATGTGGTTTCCCTCTCTTCTTAAAAAAATTCACAGTTTAACTATAACATTTCCGGTGCCGGGTGCAAGCCCCATCTTTTAGATAATTTACGCGAATTGTCTAAAAAATGGACAGTCCGTCCAATTGCTTCCAGCATCACTGTGCATCACCCGTTATCCTAGACTTATTAAAACGAAAAGAGGGTCTCATCATGACAACCTTTAACCTAGCAATTGAAATCAACAACGAACCCTATTCAGAAACACAACTGAATCGCTATAAGTATGAGCGCGCCCTGCATTTTCTCCACGAGGTCATTGACCTTGGTGTCACGCCCAAAACACAAGATGGCCAACCAGTGACAGCAATCGCACTCAACTGGATGGCACCCGACGCAGTCCTTGATTTAGCCGTGGCCACCCACACGGCCCTCGGACCAGAAGGCACACTCGACCTCTTCAAAACGATTTTAATTGATTCAGACACTCGTTGGCACACCTTCAATCAGCGGCCAATTGATGAGCAAGGCTGTTGGGTCGGCACAACCCACATCACTGCTCACGGGATTGACCCCGCAAGCTTTGGAACGGCCATGGGCACCGTTCAAAATGGTGATTTGCCATTTCAGATCATGCCAGAACACTACTACGTGGCTGGGGATGTCACTACGGAACAGCAGACCATCATGGAAACCTTTGGCATGCTGGGCGAGCCAACACTCACTTACGGTACTGGCAGCAAAACGATTCCAGATTATGCCGATGTACAACGACTCGCCGATCACCCTGGTATTTTAAGTGGCGCGACCTTTCTTAAGCACGATAACTTCAACATTCACGTTGGTGCCGTTCATCAAATTCAACCACTTGATAACGGTCTGGATATTGTGTCGTCCTATTTCTGTCCCAAAGACGCACCCAAAGCTATCGCAGACGGTCATACGATCCATTTTGCTCTGGAACTTGGTGGCGCACTACAACTGATTGCGAACCAGAAATAGGTTAAATCTACTAGACGTTGCTCAGGTGGCAGCGTCTATTTTGTTGTTAAAGTAACGATCATCTTCATATACTGATATAAAAATTGGGCCAATTGAGCTGTTGACAGTTGTTCACTATGCTGTGCCCACCAGGTTAATAACGACCAGCGGGCACCATCGACTGCCTGTTGAATCAACTGCTGCGAAAGCGGATCTTGCGAAGGCGTATTTTGAAAATAGTCGTCCAATTTTTTATCAAAAAAGCGGCTCATCTTCCGTTCAAAGTAAGGATCGCCATTGGGGCCTAACAGCCGCTTAAATGTGGGCATCTGTTCCGTTATGCTGGTCAATTTGTTGAACAACTCGTCAGTGGGATGAGCATCCTGATACATTGCTTGCGGCGTGTAGGACTTTGCCGCTAATTGTTCAAGAAACTGGTCCTCGATGTCTTCCAAAACATCTAAAGCAGAATCATAGTAGATGTAAAAACTGCCATGACTCACGCCCGCGTTTAAAATTAAGGTCTTAACCTTAATGCGATCAAATCGAGTTGTCTGTAATAAATCTAAATAAGCAGCTCGGATTCGTGCATCAATTGTGGGTTTAGATGGTTTTCGTGTGGTCATGAGGTCTACTCCCTCCCTTTTTTATTGGCTGCTACTATTTGTAGCCGAAAAGGTATTATGCCCCATTCTACTCCTGATAGGGTAACAGCTGCCTAGTCTTAGCACCCGGCAACATTTCAAACGTTATTTCCCAGGAAATAGCACTTAAATCATAAAATGCGCGCAGCAATAGCAGTATGCCACCAGGCAATCGGGCTTTTTCAGCCTACCTTGCGTATACTATTCGGTAGGAGGGAAGACTATGGATTTTAATCGTCAGATCAACACCATTCGAAAACAGCATCATCTCACCCAAGAAGAAATGGCAACTAAACTTCACATCTCGCGGCAGACCATTTCCAGTTGGGAGACAGGGCGGAATTTACCAGATTTAGAAACCGTCGTCACTATCGCTGAAGTCTTTCATGTCACACTAGACACTTTAATTTTAGGAGACCAAACCATGCAAACTAAATTGATCAAAGATGGCAACAAAACCCACCGGGCACGACTCAACCTCGCCGCTGCTGTAACTTTTTTGATTGGAATCGCCTGTTTCTTATTTGAAACCTTCGTGGCACCGAGTTGGATCGGGTCAAACGGGATCCTGCACGAACCCTTTTTCTTCCTGTTACCGGTGGGCTACTTATGCTTATTAGTGGCAATCATTATTCTCGGTTTTAGCATCGTTCATCGCTTGCGGCACAAGTGATTTACTCGTGTATAGTCATTATCATTGCAGCGTGCAATGGCCAGTCGCCACTTAGATTGATAGTGATCCAAGTGGCGATTTTAGTGTCCACTTTTCTTTTACATCGCAGGTCATGATGATACACGAACGCTTATTGGTAACCTATAGACCAGAATGTTGCATCACTCCCCCATCAGCAATAAAAGGCCTCTTTTTAAAATTAGGCATATAAGCCAAAATTCCTTTTGTAATGCACCTTAGACTAACTTCGTTTTATTTCCCAGGAAATTTTTTGAGGTTAATTGTTGACAATAACTGAACGTTCAGTTATATTAGCAACATGCGAAAAAGATATGGATAAAGTTGCTGCCGTCAAACAGGCCGTTTACGATATCACCATCAATGAAGGCTATCAAAATTTAAGCATGTCCAAAATTGCAAAGAAAGCGGGTGTCTCACAAGCCACTATTTATCTCACTTATGCAAGTAAGGAAGAAATGCTGACCTCAATGTACGTTGAGGCTAGGGACATCTTAGATAGCCAGACGAAGGTCGATACCAGCCCTGACGTTGACGTCGAAGCCGAACTCAAGCGGATGTTTACGCACTATGTTGAAACGTTACTATCGCATCCTGATCAAGCCTTCTTCATGGACGCTGTAAACAACACCCCGGAACTGATTGAACAAAACGTCTACCAAAAAATGTTGCACAACAACGACGACATTCTCGCGTTGATCAAGTTAGGGAAAGATAGCGGCAAGATTGCCGATATCCCCTTCCCGATGATCGTTTCATTTACGTTTAACGCCCTCAATTCATGGATGAAGGCCAACTACGGCCACCATGTTGATCCCGATGACGCGCAAATTAGGACTGCTGTTAATCTATGTTGGAAAGTCATTAAAGCCTAGTTTTGGATTAGGCTTTTCATTTTTAAGGTTTTATAACTGAACGTTCACTATTTAAAAAGGAGAAATAATTTTATGAAAACTGCTATTGTTACTGGTGCATCCGCTGGAATTGGTAAAGCAACTGCCCAACTATTGAATCGACAAGGCTATACCGTGTTTGCTGGTGCCCGTCGTGTTGAAAAAATGCAGGATCTCGCTGACGCTGGCATTCACGTTCACGCGTTAGATGTGACTGACCAGGCCTCAAATCAGGCCTTTGTCAGCGACGTCCTCGCTCAAAGCGGCACGATTGATGTCATTGTTAACTCTGCTGGTTACAGCGCTCAGGGTGCCTTAGAAGACGTTTCACCGGAAGAAGCCAAACGCCAATTTGATGTGAACGTCTTTGGACTGATGAATCTAACACAACTTGTGCTACCCGCAATGCGTCATCAGCACGCAGGTAAGGTCATCAATATTTCATCCGTCGGCGGTCAAATTTACTCCCCGCTTGCTGGCTGGTATTACGCTTCAAAGCACGCATTGGAAGCATTAAGCGACACGCTGCGCATGGAAGTGAAACGTTTTGGCATCGATGTCATCATCGTTGAACCAAGCGGTACAAAAACGGAATGGGGCGGTATTGCCACCAAGAAACTCTTGGAACAGACACCTGCCAACTCCGCCTACCGGGATATTGTTGACCGCTATGCCAAGAACTCCGGTTTCTCCAACTTCTCAACCACCCCTGATACGATTGCTGAACTTATTTTAACGGCCATTAACGCCCGAAAGCCAAAGACCCGCTACCTGCCCGACCATGCTTCTAATATGTTGGTGATTGCCGCTCGTAAGCTGTCCTACAAGATGTTTGATCGAATGATGTTCCGATCATTGAAGGCGATTATGGCACCGAAGGATAACTAAATGGCGATACAAAAAGACCAGTTCGTTGTGAACTGGTCTTTTTTGACGCTATTTTTTGTAACCCAAGGCATCCATTGCCTTTTGCGAGTTGGCAGTGTAGGAAAAGTTATGGTGTGTTCGCGTTTTGGAGTATGCATCAACGTAACCTTGTCGTTGATACGTCCCTAACACACTGTACTTCTTTGAGCCAATTTTCTTGGTGTAAGTCCAGAAGCCCCAGTCATCCGTAAAACCACCAGGAATTTGCTTATTGATGTTTGGTAACTGATACCAGTAACGGTTTTTGCTAAAGGCATTACTCTTAGTCACATAGAGTTGTTTATAATTTTTAGCTGAAGACGTTAACACAGTCGTTTTTTTAGAAGTCCGTTTGCCTGAATTATTTGCTGTCCACAAAGAAACTGTATGGGTAGTAATCCCCATCACTGAATACGATTTACTTGAACTAGGTTGATACCAAGTCCCCCGCAACTTCGTCGGAATCGTACTATGACTAGAAGCTTGTGCAGTTGTTCCAACAGCGAAAAAAGCCGCCCCTAAAGCAATTGCCCCAATAATCTTATGTTTCATAACACTATCTCCCCTTTCATGAAATCAAACTAATATAGTCATTAGTATAATCCTACAGCAAGTGTGGTAATTAGACCATAGCTAAAAAAGTTGCTAAATCGGGGAACCGGGTGTTTCATATGAAACATTAAACGAATATGCAATGCAACTGATGACTTCAGTCCGCATTAACCTGCTTAAACTAGAGTTTCTTCCCATTTGAAACAGACACGCTTTGATTATGATAATCATCTTTAAATAGCGCGTTAACCGCAGCTCGCGCAAAAGTTGCCCTATTAATCGCAAATTCATCCGGTGCTATTTTCAAATAGTTTGGCGTATGTGTAATGATCTGTGTTTCAGGTCCGTTTTGAATCAGCCAGGACGAAAAATCGTAAAGGACAAGCCCGATTCCTTATACCATTCAAGTTTGTTCAACTGATCTCTCGTATATTCGGGATGTCTGAAACGAACTGTGGATAGGTATGGCAGGTCGCCTGACAAGTATTCGCCGTAAATACCGCCTGCCGATATATCAACAACACGTTGAATTGACGTTTTCGTATCTCGAATTGCCTGAATGAGCAATTGCGTATAGGGTCCTGTTTCAAGCCCACCGATCGAGTTGTAAATATAATCAACATCGTTCAATGCCTTTACATAGTCGTCATACGAGGACCCATCTCCGATAATGACAGTATGCTGTTGCCGTTCATCTCGTGGCAACCGGCTCTCGTTACGGACAAATAAACGCAGTTGATAATCCGAAAATTCTGTTTCCATCAACCGAATAAATGCCTGTGCTGTTGGCGAAGTTGCCCCTAGAACTAAAACAGTTTTCATTCATTATGACTTCCCTTCTAAGTGATCGTACTCGTCTAAGAATTGGTGCAGGTAAGTAATTTGGTCGTGAATTTCAGACTCTTGTTGCACGAGTCGAAAAATATGGTCTTCAACAATTTCGCGGCGTTTTTTCACCGTTTCAAGCTTCCCTTCACCAACCAACTGAGTGAGCTGTTGGATATCCTTAAGCGACATTCCTGAGTCTGTAAACAGCTTCAATTTCGTTAACCAAACAAGATTCGTTTCCGAAAAGTCACGATAACCGTTTGTTGATCGATCAAGGTTTGGTATTAATCCTAGCCGATCATAATAATGAATTTGTGAGACTGTCATACCGACCTTTTTGGCAACTTCATTGGTTGTATAAGTCATCCGGAACCCCTCCTTACGAGTACTTTATTTAACATTACCGAAGTATAAACTATGAAGCTGACTTCATAGCAAGAAAAATTGCTTACTATTATGCAAAGCGATTGTTAGTCCATATGCCAAGTGTTTCGCATTAATAAATCATCATCCCTAGTTTATACTAATAATTGAGGGGTGATACATATGAACAAAGCACGTCTAGAAGCCTTTACTGATGATGTGATCGCCATTGCTGCGACAATTATGGTACTGGAATTGCACACACCAAAGACGGACTCACTGCGCGGGTTATTAACGGATTGGCCCGTACTTTTGTCCTACATTATTAGTTTCACGCTGATTTACATTGTCTGGTATTCACACCACAATGCGTTCAATAAAGCCAAGTTAATTACTACCAAAACGTTTCTCTATAACGGTATGTGGTTATTCACGCTCACGCTGGTGCCGTTCGCGACGGCCTGGGTTGGCGAACATCCTGATGCCGCAGTACCTGAACTGTTCTATCTTGTTATCCTCTTGATCTGGGCGCTGATCTTTCAATTAATGGACGAGCAGATCATTCGCGATAATCCAAAGGTTAAACGAGACGCGTCAAATAATCTTAGAACGCGGATCATTCTGTATGGCGGTTATATTGTCGGCATGATTCTTGCCTTCGTTTGGCCGATTTCTGCGCTGTTTCTTGTTGCGTTGATTACCGTTGTTTTAGCGGTGCAGTTGACGATGGCGCCGGCTACACCTCGACAAGACTAAAAAACTTTCGTTGAGCGACAACTATGTCGTTTTAACGAAAGTTTTTTTAGTCTTCATCCACAATTTCAAACGGTTCACGATTGAGCAACGTGTCTTTCACCAACGATGATTTTCTCATCAACCAAAGTGTGTAGCCTGCGCTGGTAAAAAAGGTCAATGACCAAACTGACCAGCTGCCATGACCAGGGTTAGCCATCGCATATGCAGTCGCTATCGTTTCTAAGGCCTCATTAACGACCAAGTGATACAAATTTGAATTGTTCAAAGTGAGTTGTGAAAAAACGACCTCAAGGCCAAATTCAACGATGATAATAATCACCCAACCTGACAAATAAGCAGTCCCGCCCTTAGCCGTCACTGCATGCGTGTATACAGGCACCTCATCATTATCTTTATTCCGGAAATAATATTTAGCTAAATGCTCTTCCCTAACCTTCGTCCCCTTGGCTTGGTACCAACTAATCATCAGACCAATAGCGGCAATTAGAATCGCCCATGGCACATCTGACCATTGCCATCCGGGAATCGTAGCTAGTTTATACAATGCAAAAACCGGTAAGGCAAGGTACTTGAATCGGTTCACAATACCAAAGTTGAACTGTTGGTAAATGAAATAGACTAGAACGCCTATGTTTATGTATAGTGTCAATCCTCTAACCCCCAAATTTAGGTAATCAATGCACTCCTAAATCAGAGTATACCGCAATGGTATTGGCAAGGTGGGATTGACCTCTTTTTTGATAATTAAGTCAGCGTAATCGAGTTTGTTGTTGTTTAAGTTGTTGTGGATTGTGTGCCATTTTTGAGATTGAATTTGCTATTGATGGCTGGGGAATGTTGCGTAAGCGATTTTGGGCAAAAAAGTCAGGTTCGGACTTTTCTGAATGAAATTTTGCTAAAGACCCGTTTTGCTCTGTGGGTCTCTGTCCTCGAGACTAAACATGCTCCAGAAGGCAAGGGGCTACTGCATAAGCGAGTCTGGTCAAAAAAGTCAGGCCTGGACTTTTCTGACCAGACTCGCTTATGCTCCGCCCCTTAACCGCCTTCTTCCGCACTCTATAGACGCGCCTTCTTCATATCCTCTTCCATCCTAAACACGCGCTTCTCAAACACGCGTCTCAGCACCATGATCACTGTGAAGAACAGGATAAATACCAGCAGCATCAACACATCGTGGCCGACCACCGGCCAGTTTGGCGTTGTCATGACCTCCCTAAAGAGCTGAATGCCATACGTGAACGGCATGAATGGCGCCAGTGCTGCTAGGTCCTTTGGCACGACTTCTAGTGGATACACCCCGCCGGTCCCGAACAATTGGATCAGCATCAGCAGGACGATCACCACCTTTCCGGCATTGCCCAGCATGAAGACGAGATTGAACATGATGATCGTAAACGTCACGCTCACTGCGTAGAACGCCAGTAGGAACAAGAACCAGTGGACCGGTCGCACCCCCAGCAGCATTTCGCCGATAAACGCGAAGGTTGCCTGGAAGAAGCCCATGGTGAGGTAAACGGTTAATTTACCAACGTACGATTCAAACGTGTTTGGCCGGTGCAGGCCATTTTTCTTATCCGGCAAAATGTACTTCCATGCCAGGATGGTCGACAGCAACAGCGACCCGATCCATAGTGCCAATACTGAGTAGAATGGGGTCATCTGCCAGCCGAAATTCTTCATCGGGTAAATTTCCTTGGTCTGTAGCTTGATTGGTGATGACAAGATCGACGACAGATTAGGATCAGTGCCTAGCAGTTTGATAACGGTATCGAGGTTCTTTTCGTTGAGGAAACGCATCTGGCCGTCTAAGGTCTTCAGCGTCGTTTTAATTTTACCTAACCGGGAACTGATATCGCTAGTTTGGGACGTTGTGATACTCCCAGCGTTGGCCATGGCCTTTAACTCTGGCAGCACTGACTTCATTGATGAAACGACCTGGCTGTTGCCGTTGAGATTACTGTTCAATGTATTATTTAGGCTGTCGAGCGCCGGGCTAGTTGTTGCGTTAAAGTCTGTGTACGCGTTGTCCAAGTCTGTGTTTAACGTGTTTGCGCCAGCCTTTAACTGTTTCACGAGCGCCTGCTGTTTTGAACTAGCACCCGTAGTCTTCAACTTTTTGACTATCGACTTTTGTTTGTTCACATTTTGTTTTGCGGTACTGATCGACTTGATCAGCGACGTCGTGGTGTTGTTTGGAATGAAATTATTCAGGATATCCAGCACCCGCAGATTGTCGCTCAGTGTGTCGTTGATACCGTTTAACAGTGAGGTTGTCGTTGCCGTAGTTCTCGTCAGCGTCGTACCGGAAATCTTCCCCGATGGTAAAGCGTTGACGGTATTCTGCAGTTTTGTCCCCTGCGTCTGCAACGCGTTGATGCCATCCGCCAAGTTCGATTTCAGTGAACTATTCAGTTTCTGCGTCGAACTGTTCAAGGATTTGGTACTGGAAATGTCATCCTGCAGGTCATCGATCTGACTGGAAATGACCGGAATGTTAGTCTTCACTTCCTGCAACGCGGCCTTGGTCTTCACGTTTGTTTTGTTGACGTTCGCCAGCGTCGTCTGCGTCTTGTTGATCGTCTTGATGGCATCCGTCAGTGAACTGCGAACTTGCAGGATCTCTGGCTTCTTGTCCTGAATTTGCTCGCCGGCAAGATTGGCGACCTGGAGAATCTCCTTGGTGCTCGTTTTAATAAAATTCTGGCGAATCGTGTCAGTCAGCGTATCCTTGGCTTGCCCAATGATCTTGGTTGCTGCAGGATTGAGTTTCTCGTTTGATTTATAGATGACGTTGGGTTTCTGCGGGTCACTGGTCGTAAACGTGGCCAGCTTAGACGAAAAGTCGTCTGGAATCTCGATCATGGCGTAATACTGACCATTTTCCAACCCGTTGTTCGCCGCCCAGTCGTTCGTGATCACCCAGTGAATCGCGTGATTTTTACGCAACTGCTTAATGATCCGGTCACCGACGTTAAACGACTGTCCTTTAAGCGCCCCCCCTTCATCGCTGTTCACCACGGCAATTTCCAGCCGACTGGTATTTTTGGGCGAATAGGGATTCCAAGAAACTTGAATGTTGAGCACCGCGTAAAACATGGGAATAAGGGCAAATGCCAGCAACGTGATCCAGATGGCACGACGGTGGAAGATGTTATGAAAATCTTTTTTGATGAGATTAAAAATGTTGTGCATGAGGACCTCCGAGAGTGTGTAAAAAGGTGTTTAAAGGCTGTCGTACCGTGCTGAGGGGCTTTGAGCGTTATCAGGTCGCTTCGTTGCGATACTTGTGTTAGTCATCATAGATTGTTAGTCTTCATAAACGCTGTCATGAAACCTGTTGACCAATCGTTACCGGGTCCAAGCCCATTGCCAAAAGCATTGCTGTCAATGGGCTTACCGCAGTCGAGAGCGGATTCTCTTCGAACTCGATTTAACGCTATTGTGATGCTTAACCGATGGTAAAAAGTAAGCGCAACGTCAGTGGAATGCAGCAATTTGGCACGGAGCTGTGGTGTCGATGTCACTTAATGGTCGTTCTTTGACCATTTAGTGACATGCGAGACGACTGAGATCCACTCGAGAGCTGCGCAGCAGAAATCGAGTTAGCTCAGTCGCGAGCCACCACACGGAGTGCCAAATTGCGGAATGCAACGGACTATCACCTGCCAGGCCACCTTGCTGAACACGTTTAGGCTAGATAACATAGAAAGACACTAAATAAAACAAACGAAAGCATCGCCCCAAAACTCTCTGGTCTCAAGACAACGCTTAGGTAAGTTGCTGTTTAATTAAGACGCACTCGAAATTTGGCTGAGCAATAAGTTGATCAGCGAGCTAGAATTCGTGGTCAGACCGTGAAGTGCCGTGGTTAAATTATACAGATTCGTAATGCCGGTACTGAAATCACTTTGCAGAATCGAAATAATTTCCTTCACCTTGGCAATGTCTGAACTGTTCGTCAGGCTATTTTGCAACGTGGTCAGATCCGATGTCAACGTGGTTAGCGTCGTGTTGCTGTTGCTGCCAAGTGTCTTCAATAAGGAAACGATTTGGTTATGCGTGCTGGTGGTCGTTGAGTCGATCAAGCCAATCAGTTCGTTAAACTGTTTCAGTTTTGAACTTGTGTCAATGATCCGCACAAGATGACCGCGCCAGATCCATCCCTTAACCTTGCCGTTGCCATTCTTCACATAGTAGTAAACGGCTTTATTACCATTCGACTTACGCACCGTATCTGACTTGGTAGCGTAGAAGGTCGTCAACGGATAGTTATCAGCGTTATGGGCCTTCTTGGTCAAATGAGCGGACGTGTATAAATACCCGCTAGTAGCGTGGTATGGCGTCTTGGTCAGCGTTCTAGTCGACAGGATTGTAGCAGACTTCGTTTTCGCATCCGCCTGATTTGTGGTGGTCACCAGAAACAGGTCACCAGAAACAGGTCACCAGAAACAGGATACTGGTCAGGAGGGCAACAAGTAGGACTGGCTTCTTCATAAATAAAACTCCTTTTAAAATTTGAATAGTCAAGTTATTATAGATAAGTTCCGCAAAAAAATAAAGGTCATTTTTATTGGGTCAATGGGACACAAGTATACCACCAAAACCGGTCTTTTCTGGCATGGTCACGGTCATGAACCCTTGAATTGTCAAAAACACAATTGCTAAAAAGTGCGCCATCGTGCGTTTTTAACCATTATTTAGTACAATTATATAGCAAATGTTTGATTTATTGAATCATAACAGGTGTTGACCCCCATTCATCGCGTATTTGAATTTACCGCAGGACTAACCTAAACTATTTAGGAAGCGCCAAAATCGTTACCGTCGTCACTTATATAGGGAGAAATTAATGTCAAACGTCAAAGCAATTTATCAACGTGATCTACGGGCGCTGTTTTCGTCGCCGTTTGTGATCATCACATTCCTGGCTCTGTGCATTCTGCCGAGCCTCTATACCCTGATCAACGTACGGGCCATCTGGAATCCGTATGATACATCAGAAATTAAAAATATCCCCGTTGCCGTGGTGAACAAGGATCAGGGCGCCACACTCGCTGGACAAAAACTCAACGTCGGCCAAACGGTGGTTAAGACCTTGAAAAATGACCACCAGCTGAATTGGAAATTTGCGTCCGCGAAGACCGCCACGACTAAATTACGCAGCGGCCAGTACTACGCGGAGATCGTGATCCCGAAAAACTTTTCAAAATCGCTCTCCAGTATCGCGGGCAGTCACGCGCATAAGGCCAAACTGGTCTACCGGGCGAATAGCCGTGACAGTCCCATGGGCGGCAAGATTACTGAAACGGCCGCAAAAACGCTGGTCAATCAGGTGCAAACCACTTTTCTATAAACCGTCAATACCACCATTTTCAGCAAATTAAACATCCTTGGTAACAAGGCTCAGAGCCAAAGCGCAGAAATTCTGGAATTAAAGGACTGGATCATCACTCTGAGCAACAGTATGAGTCTCGCAACCGGTGCGATGAGTGAGATCAGCCAGACATCCACAAATATGGCATCGATTCTAACCGGACTAAAGCCCGTGATGACGGCTTCTCAAAACGTGGATGTGCTACAAACCACGAACACTGAAACCATCTCATCCCTGCGTTCGGTACAAAAAACGATCAACAAAGCCTTTACCAGTTTAAACACCAACCTATCAAGCGCTAATGCCGGGGCGTCACGGCTTAATCACACCCTGAACCAGTTAAATTCAGAAGTGAGCTCAGGCAGTCGCAGTACCGTCAGCACCACGTTAAATCGCGCCATCTCACAGGTCGATCTGTTAAAGGGTCAGATCACCCCACTGCAATCATTTTTGAAGAGTGTCAACGGGCAGGCTAAGCTCCAAGGCTTGACCGGTCTCAATAACACCCTGGGTAACGCGGTCTCTCTCCTAAATGCCACGAAGACCCAGCTGAAATCTCTCAAATCAACGCTGAACACCACTGGTAAATTAACAAGCGGCGACATTCAGCTGCTCACTCACGAACACGCGGCAGATCTCAAGCAACCTAAGTTCCGCGCTGACACAGTACAACACCTCAGTGAAGGGCCATTTAGACAGTATCAGCACGCATTTGATCTATGCAGTGACTAAGTCGCAAACCATTCTAAGCGAGCTTCAGCAGGCTAAGGGCATCAATCAGGACTATCTGAACAATGCGATTCAAGGTAACAAACTGATTGCTTCCAGCAGCGCTGCCCTCAACAGCAAACTCACCAGTTATCAAGACGACATTTCCAACATTGCCAATCAACTCAAACTGACTAGCGACAGCGATATCGTTTCAATTATCACGGTCCTGCAGAACAACCCGAAGACCATGGGCCACACGCTGGTCTCGCTGTTCAACGTCAAGGACGAAAGCATCTACAAGGTCAGCACGTTCGGTGCGGCCTTCCTACCCACCTACATCACCCTGTCGATCTGGGTCGGTTGCACAATGCTGGTCATGGTCCTTCACACCAAGATTCCACGAGAGAACCGCCGCTTCAAAAACATGACGGTGCATGAAGAATACTTTGGCAAAATGCTGACGTTTGGCACGGTCTCATTGATTCAAACGGCCGTCATCATCTTCAGCTCGGTATTGTTGCTGCACGTCCAGGTGGAAAGCCTGTTCATCATGCTGCTGTTCGGGTTCCTCACTTCAATCCTATTCACAACGATTGTGTACACCCTGGCATCGACCTTTGGGAACTTAGGAAAAGCGGTGGTCATCTTCCTGGTGGCCCTCCAGTTAGCCGGTTCCGGGGCACTCTACCCGATCCAATTGAACCCAGCCTTCTTCCGCGCCGTCTACCACCTCTTCCCGTTCGCATACAGTGTGGGCGGCTTTAGAGAAGCAGTCGGCGGGCCAAATATGGTGACGGTCTTCACGGACGCCTTTGCGTTACTGCTGATGATCGGCGTGACACTGCTGCTGGGCTACTTCTTGAAGGCTAGGCTGCAGCGGTTTACACGGCGGATTTTGTCTGATTTTAGTAATAGTGGGATCGGGCAGTAGAGCGTGGAGCAAGGCGTTTTGAGGGCGGAGTGTAAGCGACTCTGGTCAGAAAAGTCCGGTCCTGACTTTTTTGACCAGAGTCGCTTACACAGGAGCCCTCAGCCTTGCGGAACGCGTTTAGTCTATGTAACAAGGGAGAACAGTTGCCAGATCACTTTGACTGCAAAACCCATGATAGAAAACAACAATCCATAATAAAAGACCCATACAAAACGGAGACAATCGTTTGATGGGTCTTTTTAATCGGTGTAAAACAGGATGGTTGAGCTTTAGGCAGCTACTTTCTAGGCAACCGTGCCGAAACGAGCTTCGGAAAACTGAAAGCTGCATGTAAGCCAACTCTGACACAAATGCCAAGCCCAGGCATTTCTGCCAGAGTTGGCTTACACTCCGCTTCCTACCGTTTTCCTCCGCTCTCTACTTAATCAAATCCCCCAACTCATAAATCCGCTCAAACACCACCGGTTCCTGCGCGCGGTTCACCGTGTGGATCGTACTATCCGGTCGATTACGCTTCGTATACAGTACCTCAGGCACATAGATGTACCGACCCGGCGTCTTAGCCACAAAGGTTGCCGTAAATAGGTAATCTTCCGCAATGTGCAACGTCGTATCACATCTAATTTTGTTGGCGTCCAGCGCTTTCTTGCTAAACGCTTTGTTCCACACATACCCGCCCACTTCGGTGCCGTGATTGGAGACCTGAGTAAACATATCCTTTTGATCCAGCACAACAAATTCGTGGGACTCTCGTGTTGAGCGCCGGTGCCAATCATAGCCGACCGCCGACAGCACTGCATCTTGATCCAGTCCCTGGGACAGGCGTTCAACGAAGGTCGCTTGATCATATCATCGCCATCGACAAACGCGATGCCATCCCCTGTTGCGTGATCAATGCCGAAGTTACGGGCAAATGAGACACCCTGATGCGGAAGTTGTTCCACGTGAAACATCGGGATGCCGCGTGCAAAATCCGCCAGCGTTTCTGCCGTGCCATCCGTCGACCCATCATCCACTAACCAAGCTTCAAAATCCACTGTCTGTTCTTTCAGATCTGCCAACATCGCCTTCACGTAAGCACCTAAATTATAAGTTGGCACAACAACTGTCATTTTCATCGTGATCACCTCGTTTTTGCGGCCTATTATCCCCCGAAAATTGACATTATCAACCGATTAGCTTGTACCATTTAGCACGAATTTCCAGCCGTGAACAACTGTGGTAAACTTAACCTAACTTAACTTGTAGGAGCAAACAGACAATGATCACATTAAAATCACCTCGCGAAATCGAAGGCATGGAAAAAGCCGGCGCCATTCTGGCTGGCATGCACCGTGCCCTTCGCGATGTTATCAAGCCCGGCATCACCAGCTGGGACATCGAAAAATTCAGTTTAAAATATATCGAGGACCACGACGCAACCCCTGAAGAAAAAGGGGTCGAAGGCTATAAGTATGCGACCTGCGTCTCCATCAACGATGAAGTGGCACACACCATGCCACGCAAGGGCCTATTGCTGAAAGACGGCGATGTTGTGGCGGTCGACACCGTTGTGAACTGGCACGGGTACCTTGCAGATTCTTGCTGGACCTACGCTTGTGGCCAACTGTCTCCAGAACGTCAAGCGTTGATGGACGACACGCTAAAGGCGCTTTATCTGGGAATCCAACAGGCCGTCGTCGGCAACCGGGTCGGCGATATTGGTGATGCAATTGACAGCTACGTGACGTCAAAGGGCTACGGTAACGTTAAGGCGCTCATTGGTCACGGCATTCAGCCAACCATGCACGAGAGTCCAGACGTGCCCGCCTATGGTGAAGCAGGCCGCGGGCCACGGTTGAAGGCCGGCATGACCATCTGCATCGAACCGATGATCACCACGGGCAGCTCCGACATTGTGGCAAAACAAGATCCTGGCGATGACTGGGAATTCTATGTGACGGACGATGGTTCAGACTGTGCCCAGTTTGAACACACCATTGCAATTACTGAAGATGGCCCGAAGATCTTGACGAGCCAGGATGCAGCGATGGACGCAAAGTACCTAAGCTAATTGAATGTAACGCCAACTAACGGCGACAAAGTATCTCCACTCGAGATGCCTTGTCTCCGTTTTTCATTAGCTGTTTTCATTTGAAGATACTTTTCAGAAAATAATAAAAAACACTTGCACTATATGTCGTCACGACCTATACTAGGAAAGTTGCAATTTTCAGTAACGGAGGCCGATATGTACGAATTATTAATTTTGATTATGCTCTCATCCGTGATATGTCGGGTTATAAACTTTGTCAGGTCCTCGGCGGGTCACTGGTGCCGCGGCGCAATATTTCTAACGGGGTCATGTACCCGCTGCTCAATAAAATGGCGGCGGCTGGTTACATTACCCTGGCGCATGAAAACGATAGCCCGCGGGCTAAGAAAATTGCCCACATTACCGACGCCGGTCGTGACCGGCTTCAAGACCTGATGAGTCAACCGATCGAAATGGATGCTAAACGTGAATCCATGTTTCGTTTCAAACTTCGGGGCCTCGGAACCGTTACACCTGCTGAACGCGCGCAGATCTTAGCTGATTACAAGGCTGCTGTCGATACTGACCGAGCTAGTTTTGATGCCACCTACCACCATTTGACGGATAAGCTGGCATCTGAAATTACGGATAAAACCGTTTTGGCCTGGTCGCTGCGGTCGCTTGAACTCAGCATGTCAATTTGCGACACTAAGCTGGCCTGGATCACCCAGTGCCAAGAAGAATTACAGGGGGAACTTTAACATGCAAGAAAAAACAAAAACCACCACCGCCCAATGGATCGCATTGGGCGCCATGGGATTAGGGGTCTTCATGGGGTTGCTGGACGTCACCGTTGTGAACGTGGCGCTGCCAACTATGGTGAAGTCATTTAACACGACCTTTACGAACCTGCAGTGGGTGCTGAACGCCTACACGCTGGTATACGCTGTTTCACTCTTAATTATGTCAAAACTTGGCGATATGTTCGGCCGTAAGAAGATTTTTCTTGCCTCAATGATCGTTTTCGTCATCGCTTCGGCCGTCAACGGGATGGCCAGCAGTCTATTAATGCTCGATATCAGCCGTGGGGTGCAAGCCATTGGCGGTTCTGGGATGATGACCCTCTCCATGGCACTGGTGGCCTCCAACTTTGATGGCCGTGCCCGCGGGACAGCGCTTGGGATCCTCGGTTCCATCATCGGGTTATCCAGTGCTTCCGGGCCGCTGATCGGCGGTTACCTGGTTGAACATTTCGGTTGGGAATCCATCTTCTACGTCAACGTCCCATTCGGCATTGTTGCCGTCATTCTCACCATCATTTACGTGAAAGAAACCCCAAGTTACGGGAAAAATCAAAAGATCGATTTTATTGGCATGATCCTATCCACAGTCAGCCTGTTTGCGATTGTTTACGGCCTGATCGTCAAGGAAGGCCACACGCACTGGGCCTGGACTGACGGTCGCGTTGCCGGCTGGCTCGTTGGCGGTATCGTTGCCTGATCATCTTCATTTTCGCAGAATCAAAGATCAAGGAACCAATGGTCAACCTCAAGATGTTCAAAAGCGCCCACTTTGTTGGATCGTGATCGTCGCCTTTACGTTGGGTGCCGGCATCTACTCTTACAACACATTCCTGACCGCCTTAATGCAAAACTATATTGGCTACTCCGCCATCCAAACTGGGGTGCGGCAACTCACCATCAGTGTCTGGTCATTAATTTTGGGACCCATTACCGGCATCCTCAGTGCCCGGTATTCCAAGAAGTGGATGATTATCCTCAGCATGTTCCTGGGTGGGATCGGTTTCCTGCTGTTGGCCAACGCTATCGGTCCCAACGTCAGCTTCGTTGATCTATGGCCTGGCATGGTCCTCATGGGGATCACCAATGGGATGGTCAACCCACTCCTGAACACCGCTGGTCTGGAAGGGATCGCCCCTCAAGAAATGGGAATGGCATCCGGCTTATTGAACGTTTTCCGGCAAATCGGGATCACCGTTGGGGTCGTTGGCTTAGGCTGATTCAAGATTCCCGTTACGAATCCTACCTCAATGCCCATTTAAGCAGCATCAACATGCCAACACAAGCCTACCACGGCTTAAAGGACGCGCTGATCACTGCCGGTCCATTCTCTGGCCACAACATCGCCTTCTCTGCGCGGTTGAGCCACATGCCATTTGCGCAGGACTTCCAACGCATTGTTGTCCACGCTTACGATAACGGAACGGCTGCTGTGTCAGTTGGCGCCGCAATCATCGCGATCGTTGGCGGTTTGGCTGCTGCGTTGCTGTTGCGGAACCAAGAAAAGTCTACTGAGATTACGGATACTAGCGAGAACCACTAATTAAAAAAGGCTCAGGCAAAATTAGTGTCTGGGTCTTTTTTAATTACCACAAAAGGCTTATACACAGCAAAATGCATAAAACTAAATATTTATCCATATTCTACTCATTTATGCTGGTAATCCCCACCATATCAATGCTATCATGGTTTGGTGACAATCAAAGAAAGCGAGGGGCGCCATCATGAGTATATCCAAAGGAAGGGCCAACGTGATGTTGCTGGTCGCCGCCGTCATTTGGGGTGCCGGTTACCTATTTTCCAAACAGGCGACGAACGCTGGGATGCAAGCCGGGACGATCAACGCTATTCGGGGACTGATCTACGCTGGACTAGCGTACCTGGTCTTCCACAAAGCCATCAACCACATGAGTTGGGTGGACTTTCGCGTTGGCTTAACGGCCGGCATTATTAACTTTTTAGGCTTTCAATTTCAAACCATGGGCTTGATGCATACAACGCCGGCCAATAACGCATTTTTAACAGCCATTTATGTTGTGATGATTCCCATCATCATGTTCGTTTTCTTTCACAAACGACCTGAACTTAAAACGTATCCCGCAATTATTATCTGTATGGTTGGCATGATGTTTCTCACCGGTATCGTTGACCACGGCGTTTCGCTGCACATTGGCGATTTACTGACCATCGTCTCGGCACTCTTCTACGCACTGCAAATCGTGTACTTCAGCCTGCCTGCAACCGATATGAATCCCTGGGTTCTCTCCTTTATGCTAGGTATCACTCAGGGTGTATTCGGCCTGATCTACGCCCTCATTTTTGAGCGTGGGTCCTTCTCCGGCATTAACTGGCAAGCGGGGATCCTGCCCGTTATCATCCTCGGAATCTTCTCCTCATTCGGTGCCCAGACCCTGCAAGTTGTCGGCCAGCGCTTTACCGATGCCACACCAGCCGGTATCATTTTAATGACAGAATCCATGTTTGGCAGTATCTTCTCCGTTGTGTTTGGGTTTGAACCCTTCACCAACGACCTGTTGATCGGCGGCGTCCTTATCATGATTGCCCTGCTCGTTATGCAGCTGAACTTCCGAAAAATGTGGCCGCGCAAGCAACCCGAATAGAAAAAAGTCCCTGACATGTGGTATGTCGATGGACTTTTTTGTAGGCTTCACCAGTTGGAGCCCACTGATCATCTATTTTGCTGCGGCATCAATTGCTGACTGGATAGCCGTCTTGCCACCGGTAAAACTGATCGTTTGTTTAACCGTCTGATCATCATGTAACACGGCAACCGCAACTGCAGCCACATCATCACGGCTCACTGTTTTAGCACCGTTATCCAACTTATCGCTGGCATTGATGGTGATTTTACCCGTTCCGGAATCGTCACTCAACGTTGACGGCCGCAAGATCGTGTAATCGAGAGCTGTATCATGGATCAACCAGTGGTCAGCATAGAACTTAGCGGCGTAGTATGGCCGAATCGCATCCGCAGGTTGCCCGACTGCTCGTGCCCATTGCGCTGACCATAACAAAGCGTTTGATGCCAGCTTGTTCCGTTGCTTGCATGGCCTTAACCGCACCATCCAGGTCGATCAACATCGTGCGGTCATAACCACCGCCACCGGCACCAGCACTGAAAACGACCGCGTCAACGCCGGCCATTTGGGCGCTGAGTGCCGCTACAGTGGTTTGCTGAATATCTAATAAAATCGGGGTAATGTGTTCGCCGTTAAATGTGCTGAACTGCGCTTCATCACGCAACCCGGCCAAAACGTTATCACCCTTATCATTTAACTGATTCACAATGCGTTGCCCTACCCGACCGTGGGCACCAATAACTAAAATTTTCATGATGTTGTCTCCCTTGCTGTAAATTAGCTTATCGGTTTTAGTATAACGATAAGTGATAAGGACAACAATTAATCTGAATCGGGGTCAGGATGGATTGGGGGTGACATCACCTAAAATTTTTGAAAGGTGTCTTCTAGCGACCGTGCCGAAACGAGTGCCACAAACCAATGACTTGCACAGAAGCGGACTATGTTACAAAATCCAAACCGGGATTTTATAACATAGTCCGCTTCTGCTCCAGTCTTTAACCGGTTTGTTCTGCTCTCTATGCATTATTCTCATGTAAGAAGTTCAAAATTTCGCGGTGCAGATCAGTCAAAGCCGTGGCTTCAATTGGGTAGTGTGACCCGTTCCGCAGCGTTGTCCGTGTTACCTTTACCTTGGTGATCTTGTCCAAGAATGGGTCAATAAGACTGGGCACACATCGAAGTTTTCTGGTTCGATGTCTGGGGCATACGTCATGTAGGTGTTCATGAACCGCATTGAGACCTTGTTGCCGCCAGATGTCTTGTCG
>NZ_BBAG01000025.1 GCF_001311135.1 Secundilactobacillus paracollinoides DSM 15502 = JCM 11969 | reverse complement strand
AGCTGAGAGGGAAACGTTGGCATGTCGCTTCGTTGCGATACTGAGAATTGCCAACATTAATGGTCACTCCTCATAGTGCTGGTGTGAAGCCTACTAGTACATCATCACATGATATTTTAGTAGGGATAAACCTGCGTTTTTGTGCCATAGTCTCCCTTATTGAGTAATCCCCAGTAAAATAACCATTGTTTATTTCAGTGTCGGCACACAACAGTTTAAGATAATTCACTACTATAGGAAGACTTTTATGAAATTTGAACCCAAATAACGCGCTAAATGCAGGTATGACTTGCATTTAGCGCGTTATTTTTAGCGACAATTGTGCTATATCGAAATAAGTGGGCGAATCAGGCAGTCAAATCAGTGAAAAATGAGCTCAGATTAACCCCTATGTATATCTAATCTACTGTTTCGCAAGACATCCCCAGTAAAATAGTGATCCTAAAACGTCATCAAATGGTGCTGCATGGCGTACTGAATGAGGTCACAGTGGCAATCCAAGGACAATTTGCGCATGATACTCGACTTATGTGCCTCCACCGTTTTGACAGAAATGCAGAGTCGTTCACCGATCTGCTTGTTGCTATGGCCTAGAATGATCAGCGGCAGCACCTCTCGTTCGCGGTCTGATAGGGTGTCATAACCGCAGTTCGTCACTGGTCGGTACGCATCCAGCTGGGTTGCCTCACGCTTATTGAGCAGTAAATTCTGGTCCAAATAAAGCCGACCCTTAGCAACGGCAGTCAATGCCCGATGAAATTCGCGGGCCGGAGAATCGTTGAGTAAATAGGCCAACGCGCCCTTTCTCACAGCATCCGCCGGGTCCGACTGCTCACCCAGTGAACTTAATGTGAGGATGCCAATTTCAGGAAATTGTTTATGTAGTCGTTCCAAAAGCAACAGCCCGTTTTCGCCACGAATGGTTAAGTCGAGCATCACCATCGCCACTGTTGTCCGCTCAATCACGCTAAAGGCTGCCGCGCCATCAGTCACTTGATCAACCACCTGAAATTCCGGCTGTTGGTCGATCAGACAACTCACGCCTGCGCTGGTAATGGCACTATCCGCAATCACAAGTACATTTTTCATTCACCTCATCCTTTCTTTTAGTGAGTGTTTTCTAAGTATTTTCTCATCATACACTTATTTTGGATAAACCGCTAGTCGATTTCCACGCATTGTCACCGTTTGAATAGGTTTACCATAAAATTCAGACAACGTCGGTGCAGTCAACAAGTCCTCGCGCTTACCCTTCCGGACGATTTCACCGCGGCGGAGCAAAAGCACGGCAGCATTTCTTCGGTGTAGTGTGACACCAGTAGCAAAGCGGGATGGTTGGGCATTTCTGCGATCCCCGCCACCCGTTTCAAAAGCTCTTCGCGCGCAAAGAGATCCAACCCGTTGCACGGCTCATCCAAAATCAGCAGCTGCGGTTTAGCCATCATTGCACGCGCAATCAACACCAGTTGCCGTTCCCCTTGCGATAAAACGGCGTACGGTTTTCCGAGCAATTTCTCACCGCCGAGGTCGATCAGCGTCTGCCGGGCAGCCTGCAGGTCGCGCTTAGTAACCTCTTGATAAACACCAATGCTGGCAAATTTTCCGGAGAGCACGATGCTGTCCACAGCGTCGCCAGGATGTAATTGGTCCTGTAACGCGGTGCTGACCCAGCCAACTTTAGTCTTCAACTCAGGAATACTAATGTGCCCAAAGACGCCGCCTAGGACTTCCAATTTACCGCTAGTGGGCCACAGATCCCCTTGAATCATCTTCAGCATCGTGGTCTTCCCAGCGCCATTAAGTCCAAGAATGGCCCAATTTTCCCCGTTCTGGACCTCCCAGTTAAGATGTTTAAGAATCTCCTTCTTCCCACGAGTAACAGAAACATCCTCAAATTTTAAAATCCGGTTCATGTGATCATTTCCTTTCAAGATGGTATTAAGAAAAAACAGCTTTTACACCACTAATGATAGTCATATTAGAATAGTAGAACGATTAGTTAAATATCCGCACTATGTCGTTAACACCATTGCTGTTTTATGTTTCATAAGCATCACTGTCGATATATATGAAAGCAGTCGAGGGCGGATTCTCTACAAACCATCTCTGACTGTCTTTCGATGTTTATCTACCGTTAAAAGCTAGCTCACTATGAGTGGAATGGAGGTATTTGGCACGGAGTCGTGGTGTCGACATCAGTTAGCGACCGTTCTTGGGTCGGTTACTGATGTGCGAGACGATGGAGATCCATTCAGATGGCGCACAGCGACAGCTGAATTAGCTTCATCGCGAGCCACCACGACGGAGTGCCAAATACCGCAATGCAACGGACTAACACGCTAAATCAAAGACAAAAGAACAGCCCTAAATTCAGACTGGAGGGACTGGACCTAGGCTGTTCTCGTATGTTGTTAGTGTTGTTGGTGTGTTACTCAGGAGTAGCTAAAGATTATTCAGCAGTTGGTGTGCTGTACTTGTCAGCATCGTTAACGAATGGCATGTGGGCACGCAATTCAGCACCGACTTCTGACAATTGTGAATGTGCAGAACGTTCGCGCATCTTGTAAAGATCCTTGAAGCCGTTCCGGTAGTCTGCCATGAATTCCTTAGCAAAGCTGCCGTCTTGGATCCGAGTTAAGGCATCCTTCATGGCCTGCTTAGATTCGGCACCAACGACCTTTGGCCCAACGACGTATGAGCGTATTCGGAAGTGTTTGAGCAATCTTGATACATCTTGTTGAACCCGCCTTCGTAGATCAGGTCACAGATCAATTTCATTTCATGTTCAACTTCAAAGTAAGCTAATTGTGGTGAGTACCCAGCCTCAGTTAAGACTTGGAACCCAGTTTCGATCAGGCTGTAACGCCACCCATCAAAACGTTTTGTTCACCGAAGAGATCTTCTTCAGTTTCTTCACGGAAGGTGGTCTTCAACAAGCCGGCACGGGCAGCACCGTTGCCCTTGGCGAATTCTTTTGATAAGTCTTCAGCATGGCCAGAGAAATCTTGGTCATAACCGTATAATGCCGGCACACCGAAGCCTTCCTTGTATGTACGACGACAGAGGTTACCTGGACCTTTAGGGGCCATCATGACAACGTCAACATTCTTTGGGGCAACGATTTCTTTGTAGTAAACGTTAAACCCGTGGGAGAAACCTAAGACGTTACCTTCTTCAAGGTTTGGTTCAACGGATTCTTTGTAAACGTCTGACATGACTTCATCAGGGGTCAACATTTGGATCCAATCGGCTTGTCTTGCGGCTTCAGCTGGTGTGTAAACTTCAAAACCATCCGTCTTAGCGGCGTCAAATGACTTCCCTGGGCGAACACCAACGATAACGTCGTAACCTGAGTCACGTAAGTTGTTTGCTTGGGCATGGCCTTGGGCACCATAGCCGATAAAGGCAATTTTCTTTCCTTGAAGATAGTTAGTGGTAACATCCTTTTCGTACAACATTTCTACGCTCATATACAATTCCTCCGATAATCTATGTTTTTGATAGTAATAGTTAAATCGAGTAATGCCTCGATATGTGGTTCGCGGTTAGGGTACTGCTGTGTGACGAGTTGGCCTTATTAGCCCCACCTCCCTTAAGGTTTTGCGCAGGGTTACATGCCAAACATGTCGTCGTTGGTGTGACCAGGCGCCACCATTGGGTACGCCTGGTCATCAACGGGCACGGTCACTTCGATCAGGGTGGCATGGGTGTCAGCAAAAATCCTTGTCATTTGTGCATCCAGGTCCTCATCAGGTGATAATTTTTGATACTGCAGATCGTAGGCCGCCATCAGTCGTTCAAAGTTTGGCTGGTGGTCAAACGTGGACTTGTAACGGTGCTGGCCGTAGAACTGGTCTTGCCACTGACGAATCATGCCTAGGGCGTGGTTGTTCAGTAAGAAGATCTTGATGTTCAGGTCTTCATTAGCGATGACTTCCAGCTCCTCACTGGTCATTTGAAACCCGCCATCGCCGACAAATAAGATGACATCCTTGTCGGGATTACCAAACTTGGCGCCGATGGCAGCGGGGAGACCGTAGCCCATCGTCCCAAGGCCGCCAGAGGTAATAATTTGTCTGGTTCGGGTAAACGGGTAAGCCTGTGCCGCCCACATTTGGTGCTGACCCACGTCGGTGACAACCGTGGCGTCGCCGTTTGTGGCCTTCCCGGCAGCCGCGATGACGGCTTGGGGATCAAATCCTGGTGCTTGTTGTGCGGACTCGGCGCGGTTGGGATGGGTGGTTGCCCATTCTTGCGTGCGTTTCTGCCATGCAGTCGTATCCGGCTTAGGTGCTGTACTTGCCGCCATTGCGGTCAAGGCTGTTTTCGCATCCGCCTGAATCGCAAACTGGGTCGCGAACGTTTTATTTAATTCTTTCGTATCGATGTCAATATGTAGAATTGTTTTATCATCCGCGTACCCGGCTGGTTTAGGAATCAACCGGTCATCGAAACGTGAGCCCACGTTGACGATAAAGTCGGTCTCGGCAAGGGCCATGTTGGCGGCGTATGTACCGTGCATGCCGCCCATGCCTAGGAACAGCGGAGCACTGTCCGCTACCGTTCCTAACCCTAACAGGGTCGAAACGACTGGTAACTGCCAATTATGTATAAACTCGTTGAATTTTTCGGCACCGCCTGATGCAGCCGTCCCAGCACCAACAATGGCGATTGGGCGTTTGGCATTGCTCAGTGCCTGCATCCCAGCTGCGAGTATCGTTTTATCAAAACGAGGTTGCGCCGTGGTCTGCGGTTTAGCGGCGGGACGAAATTCAGCTGTCTCATCCAAAACGTCTTTGGGGAGATCGATAACGACTGGCCCTTTTCGTCCGGATTGTGCTAGGTCAAAGGCGTCTGTGATCGTCGTCTGCAGGTCGTTAACGTCCATGATCTGGAAGTTGGCTTTGACGATCGGCTTGGTCACGTCCATGGTATTGAGCTCTTGAAACGCTTCTGTCCCAAGAACGCCACGACCAACCTGACCCGTGAAAACGACCATCGGCACTGAATCCATCATGCATCGGCAATCCCCGTAACCGCGTTGCTGGCACCGGGACCACTGGTGACACTCACGACACTCGTCTTCCCCGTCGCTTTTGCGTACCCTTCAGCTGCGTGCGTTGCCCCCTGTTCGTGCCGAACTAACGTGATATTGAACTCACGATCGTACATGGCATCAAACAAGGAGAGAATCGTACCGCCGGGATACCCGAATAACTGGGTAACACCCTGCTGTCGTAATGTGTCGACTAAAATGCGAGCACCTGTCTCTGTTGTCGTCGTTGCTGGTGGTGTGATTTCTGCATCCATCTATTGCGTCACATCCTTTCACTTCATTTAGTTTTCAATGTGTTACGACCACCAGCCGCGAAGGAGGATTTGCCGCCTCGTCCTTGGCTGGTGCTTCGTAATGGTTAATACAATATCAACTCGATTTTAAATTGTCAACAAGAATTCTAATTATTTTTTAATCGAAATAAGCAATTGAAAATTGCATACTACTTTATAGGCCGAGCTAATTTTTTGAAATTAATTTTGTTGAAATAGCTTTGTAGCACAGCTTACGACAACAACGATTGCTGAGCCGTTATTTTAATGCCATTTTATCCCCAGTAAAATAGCTGGTTATATTGCTAGTTCAAAAGTTTCTCTCATTTTAATTTAATTTTGATAATTGCTAGGTTTTTCAAATCTATTGTGATATAGTTAGCAAAACTAACGTGTAACACACAAGAAAGTGGCTTGGAAAAAGTACCCTGTCAGTTTGGTTCAGAGAGGTCCGGTTCGCTGCAACGGACTCCAACTTACAGGTGAAAGTAGCTCCGAGGCACCCCCGCTTTCTGGTACTGGCCATTATCCAGAGGATATGTGTTGGCATATCCATAAGACACAGGCAACTGTAACCTAAGGTGGTACCGCGCGAAAACGCCCTTTGAGAGTTTATTTCTCAAGGGGCGTTTTGTGTTGTTAGTTTCGCTTCACTATAGAAGACTTCATATTGGCACCAGATTCGCATCATCGCAGAAAGGAATGATTTCATGACATCACACATTATCCTCGCAACGTCCAACGCCCCCATGGCAGAATACTTTGAATCCCAAGGGTTTGACACCTTATATCTAGGCCAGCGTTCGGTGGCCGCCCAATTACTGGGCACAGGCAGCGACAAGGTGTTAAGTCTGCCCGAATATGCGCAGTATCTCAAGTGCATGCGCACCACGACGGACGTTAAGCTGCTTGCCGAGGCGTCCTATGCGTTAACAGAAGCTGACAGTATTGCGGATATGGTCAGCATGCTTGCGGATTGTGGTGCCAATAAGGTCCTGATCGACGACTCCGACCGCCACGGCCACGCGCTGACCTTAGCCAATCTAAGCCAGACGCTGGATGACGTGTTGCAGCGCATCGCGGGTCTGGACACGGGAATCATTTTAAACCTCTGTCACTACGATGATTATGGCATTGCCGGCATCAAGGAACGTGTTGCCCTCGCCCATCAGGCACAGATCGACAGCATCGCATTGAGCCGACTCACCACGGCCACACTGAGTGCATTAGCGCCATTGCTGAAAGAGAACACCGATATTGGTCTGACTTTGGATACGAAAGACCTCAATTTCAGCCTAATTCAAGCCTTAAAACCCGCGTTTGTTTTGGATACCTATCACCCACAGGAAGCGTCAAATCAGTGGGTTCAAAAGACTGGCGCATCAGTCATTACCAAACTATTTATGAGTTAATGCTATTTCTTTAGAAGATCAAAAAGCACGACGGTTTATTCGTCGTGCTTTTTGGCGTGAGGTTCTTAACCTATATTAACCTATATAATAGGAAGAAAATGAATTTTCAGTTTAATCAGGAATTGACTCATCCCTAGTAAAACGGGAATTCATCTTAAGGGAAGATAACCGCCAAAAAAAATTTAAAAATAAGTCATACCGAAAAAGTTTCAACCAATTTTCGCCAATCTTTAACCTCAATTCCGTAGTATATAGAGTGAACGTTATTAAGAAAGGACGGTTTTTATGATTAATTCCGCCAATCAGCACCGGTTACGGTTCCTGCTGATCCTCGGTACCCTAAGCGCCACTGGACCACTATCCATTGACCTCTACCTACCGGCGTTACCCCAAATGGTGCGCCAATTTCACACGACCACTGCGATGATGCAATTGAGTATCACAGCTTGTCTCCTCGGCCTCGCCGTGGGACAGCTGATCAGTGGGCCGCTCAGTGACCACTTCGGCCGCCGAAAGCCGCTGTTTATCGGGTTTATTGTTTTCGGGTTAGCCTCGCTGGCAATAGCGTCAGTCATTCCGTCAGTTTGCTGATCGGGTTGCGCTTCGTTCAGGGACTCGCCGGTGCCGCCGGCCAGGTGCTCTCCAGAGCGGTTGCCCGCGACCTTTTCAGCGGCAAAGCACTGACGCAGTTTTATGCGTTATTGAATTCAGTGAACGGTCTATTTCCAATTCTGGCGCCAATCATTGGCGGCTTTATGATCAAATTTGTGCCCTGGTCCGGCATCTTTATCCTGTTGGGCGTAATCGGCTTTCTGCTATCTGGGCTGATTCTGATCGGCATTCCCGAAACGCTGCGTCCTGAGAATCGGCTGACTGGACCGGTATTTCAGAGTTTTTTGTCATTTGGCACATTACTGAAACAGCAAGGATTCTTTAGTCAGTTGCTGATCACCGGCGTGGTTTACGGCAGTCTCTTCAGCTACATTGCCGCGTCGACCTTTATTTACCAGCAATTATTCCACCTTTCAGCGCAATCATTTAGTCTCATTTACGCGTTAAACGGGTTGGGCATCGTTATCGGCAGCGGTCTACCTGCCGCCTGACCGGCATCAGTACCTATCGTCAGTTGAGTTCAGGCATCGGGCTGTGCATGGCGGATGCGATGGCCTTACTGCTGGGCGCCTACCTGCACTGGGGATTGGTGATGATTGCCGTCTTGATCTTCCTGTTAGTGATCGGCGTGGGCATGTTGCTGACACTGACCACCGCGATCATTATGGGCGAGACAACGCAGAACGCTGGCGGGGCATCGGCATTGATCGGGTTATCGCAAAACGCTTTTGGTGGGTTATCCTCACCCCTAGTGGGTCTCTTCGGTACCAATAGTCTGGCCCCAATGGCTGGACTGGTCTTGATCTATAACCTGATTGCTGGTGGTCTGGCCTACCGGGTCCATCATCAACTTCATAAATAGAACGTCATAAATAAAAGGAACGTTGTACTTAAGCAAGTACAACGTTCCTTTTAGTGTTCTTGATGTGTTGCCCGCCACTCCTTCAAATAAGCGAGCCGTTGTTTAAACCGTTTTTCATTGCCTTGTTCAGTCGGTTCATAGTACTCATGACCAGCCAATTCATCAGGCATCGTCGTCATGGTGGTTAATTTTTCGGCTGAATTATGGGCGTACTGGTAGCCTTCGCCGTACCCGAGATCCTTCATCAGCTTGGTTGGGGCATTACGGATCTGCATCGGCACGGGCACGTTGCCGGTCTGCTTCACATCCGCCTTTACGCGATTCCGCGCCGCATAAACGGCGTTCGACTTTGGCGCCAGTGAGAGATAGATCACCGCTTCAGTGAGGTGCACATCACACTCCGGCATTCCCAGAAACTGACACGCTTGAAACACGTTTACGGCAAGATTCAACGCATTCGTATCCGCCAGCCAATGTCTTCACTCGCAAACCGAACCAGCCGCCGAGCAATGTACAGCGGGTCCTCGCCGCCATCCAGCATCCGTGATAACCAATAGATTGCAGCGTCAGCGTCACTGTTGCGCATCGATTTATGCAACGCCGAAATGATATTGTAATGCTCTTCGCCATGCTTGTCATAGCGCAGCGATTTAGTATTCAGCAGCGAATCCAGATCATTAACGGTGATGGTCACGGTTTTGTTTTCGCGATGGCCATTCAGCACAGCCATTTCCAACGTGTTAAGGGCGATCCGCGCATCGCCGTTCGCAAATTCAGCCACCATCTTGAGCGCATCCGATTCAATGTTTACGGTCAAATCAGGGAACCCAGCCGGATGCTTCAGCGCATTGTCTAAGAGGTGCTCAATATCGTTTACCGTTAGTTTTTTCAACACAAAAACTTTGCACCGTGAAAGTAACGCTGCGTTGATCTCAAACGAGGGGTTCTCAGTCGTTGCCCCGATCAGGATGATGCTGCCACGCTCAACAAAGGGCAGAAACGCATCTTGCTGCGCCTTGTTAAACCGGTGGATCTCGTCGATAAACACAATGGTGCGCTGGCCAATCTCCCGGTTGCCTTCAGCTTCCTCCATGATTTTTCGGATCTCTTTAATCCCGCTAGTCACCGCGCTAAACGTGATGAAGTGTGATTTCGTTTGGTGGGCAATGATCTGCGCCAACGTTGTTTTCCCCACACCTGGTGGTCCCCAAAAGATCATCGAAGACAGCTGGTCGTTTGCAATAATGTCCTGCAAGATCTGGCCATCGCCGAGAATCTGCTGCTGCCCAATAAAATCCGCCAATGTTTCCGGTCGCACGCGGTTCGCTAACGGACTATTTTGCCGCTGCTGGTCATCAAATAGTGAGCCCTGTTCCATCCGAAAGCCTCCCTTCTCAGTTGATAAAAAGACCGCGACACACTAAACCCCTAAGTTCAGTCCGTCCCGGCCACTGTTGTTTGTCTTATTTTTCTTGATCTTTTTTCATTTGCGCCGAGACCTTTTTGGCCTGCTCGCGCTGCTGGTTCAAATGGTTCGCCTTATCATGGGCATACGCTGTGTACAAAGCCCCATAATCCAACTCATGACTTCGTAACGAACCGTCTCCCGCGTCAAACTTGTTAACCCGACTAAACCATGATGCCATAGTAAACTCCCCCAATGACCGTTTACCTGTATGATACCAAAGTTAGCGCTTAATTAAAGGGTTTCTAGCGAATTTGACGCGGAAACTTTAGATTTCCGGCAAATTATGGTTGTTCTGTTGATAAATAATGGGTAACTAGTGGGTAATGGTCGCTGCGTTCCATCGGGCGGCCCTGCCGGTAGTAGTGTGGTCGCTACAACCGGCAATGCCGCCCGGCGCCACTCCGCTAACATACCGATGCACAGTCAACTACTCAGTGTACATTATCGTAACTAACACCCCATTAGCTAGTATTCATCAATCTACTATTGGTTATCTTTTTCACTACTAGGTTAGCTGACCACAAGGTAATTCGCAGTCGAGGGCGGATAATCTACAAACCGGGTTAATTATCTTGTCATCCTTCACCTAATAGTTATTCATTTCAGGAATGTGAGTGGAATGGCGTAATTTGGCACGGCAGCGTGGTGTCGATGTCACTTGATGGCCGTTCTTTGGCCATTTAGTGACATGCGAGACGAATAAGATCCACTCGAGAGCCGCGCAGCGGAAATCGAGTTAGCTTATTCGCGAGCCACTACGCTGCCGTGCCAAATTACAGAATGCAACGGCCTACCAACGCAAAACAAAAAGCCTGAGCATCACTCGCTCAGGCTTTCAATAGTTAACGCTTAAAGCTCATCGCCCTCAGCCCGCAGAAGTTCACCTAATGCAGGTTGTTGCTTAGTATCGATGTGATACTTGTCAGCAAATTCAGCGACTGCATCCTTGCCGTAGAGTTTTTCATCTAATGGCATGTAGGCAGTGGCAACTGGATCGTCAGGTTTGATGATGGCGTTGATAACGATTGGCTTCTTGTTGCCGTTAGCTTGCAGGTCCTTGACCTTAGCAAACACATCGTTTAATTCGTCGATGGACTTAGCAGTAAAGCCGATCCCACCGAGCCTTCAGCAACCTTTGCCCAGTCAGCTGGGGTCAGGTCGACGCCGTAGAAGTGTTGTTTCGTTTCAGCTTGTTCGTAGTAGATGAACCCAAACCGATCGTTTGAGAGGACCACGTTAATGACTGGTAATTCATAACGGGCTTCAGTGATGACGTCTTGTTCCACCATGGCGAACCCACCGTCACCGGAAAGTGACCATGCTTGAGCATCTGGCACACTTAACGCACCGGCTAACCCACCAGGCAGGCCAAAGCCCATGGTTGCGAACAGTCCGGAAATAGCGAAGCGTTGGTTCTTGTTCATTGGTAATCCACGAACGCCCCACTCGGAAACATTCCCGGTATCCACAGCGTAGGTATCGTTTGGCCCAGCGAGTTCAGCAATCTTAGCGGTCACTGATTCTGGGTTCAAGCCCTTGCTGTCATCCTTGGCTAATTGATCCAGCCGAGCATCCCAGTTCTTCTTGTTTTCTTGGTTTGCTTTCAGCCAAGTGCCAGCTGGTAAGGTCTCACCAGTGTCGATCAGGGCTTGCAGATAGGTCTTAGCATCCGCAATCACAGCGTAGTCAACGTCAACGGTCTTGCCAATATCAAAGGCGTTGGTGTTCACTTCAATGATTTTAACGTTCTTTGGCCAGAAGTTTGCGAATGGGAATTCTGAACCGAGGAATAAGATGAGATCCGTGTGTTGTAAGGCTTCGAAACCTGATTTAGTCTCTAAACGGCCAAACGTCCCAATGAAGTTGGATGGTCAGTGCTGATGACACCAGTAGCTGGCACCGTGTTCATCACGGGAATGTTGAACTGTTCTGAGAATTTCGTCAAAACGTCTCTTGCGCCCAGCAGGCCACGGCCAGCGTAAATTAACGGATGTTTTGCGTTCTTCAATAGTTCAAGTGAATCGGTAATGGCTTTTGGATCAACAGTTTGCGTAAAGTTATCAGCTACAACTTTTGGTGTCTTGGATGGCACGTAGTCGATTTCCTTAGTCGTCAGGTCTTCAGGTAAGATCACAACGGCAACGCCGCTTTGACGATAAGCTTCACGAATCGCTTCGTTGATCACGTAAGGAATTTGTTCCGCGGTCGTCACAGTCCGGTTATAGACACCAACATCTGAAAACATTGGTGTTTCATCCATTTCTTGGAAGTAGTTGGTGTTCATTGAATCCTGGCCAACTTGCCCAACAATGGCAAGCACTGGCACGTGATCCATTTTGGCATCATATAACCCGTTAAATAAGTGGGTTGCGCCAGGACCAGCTGACCCAAAGGCCACGCCAATCTTACCAGTAAACTTAGCGTCGGCCGAAGCAGCGATTGCCCCTACTTCTTCGTGTCGAACCTGAATATACTTCACGCTATCTTGTTCGAGATATAAGCCTTCAACTGTGTGGTTAATGGATCCGCCTGGAATACCATAGACGTGATCAACGCCCCAATCAGCTAATGTTTTTACTAACGCTTGACCTGCCATCATTTTAGTCATGTGTCTCGCTCCCTAATCTACTTATAATCTCACTAGATAAAGGCTAGTGGTAACCTGACTCCTATTTACGAAATTCATTGTAGGACGTGAACAAAAAAAGGTCACATAATTTGACTTACTTTTTGTAAGAATGTTGAACACGCGTGATTTAAAAAACGTGTTGCTTCCATTTAAAGGGTTCATTTTGATAATAATCAGATAATTTGACGCGCAATCGTCTAATTTAGAACGGCCATTCTAAATTAGAGTAACCGGAATTTCGACCTTTTTCAGTGGCTAATTGTTTCACGTGAAACATATCGGATTAGTGTGTCCGCTCGTCAACGATCTCCACATTCTCATCAATTTCATCATTATCGTCCGCCAAAACCAGCGTGTTATAGCGTGGCTGCAGCGTCAATTTCATATTCTAGCCAAGGAATTTTTCGGAATAGCCCTTAAAGTAGATGGTCCCCAGGTTAGAATCAAGGGCCTGATCATAGTCCGTATAAGGCATATCGTTGTTGATCAAAATTAACTGAAATGACACTTGAAGTGCCACTAAACCATGGTGCGAATATGGGCCAACCCCGTCGTCGTAGCTGAGTAACAGCCGGGTATCGTCTGTTAAATGTGCCTTGATCTTGTCGGCTGCGGCTTGCGAGATCTCTAGGTGTTTTGTCATTTTGCATTCCTTCTCTCTTTTGTTTGTGGGAACCTTTTACTGGTTCGAAGCTTTCTACTTATTTGGAGCTGAAACGTGTTCAGCAAGGCACGGGGCTAACGTGTAACGGACTCTGACCCGCCTTGCTTCACACTCTTTCCAAATTATCTTCCCATCCCCTCGTAAGCGCAACCAATTAGCTTTTAATTTATGCTAAACTAGAACCAACAGTATGGAGGTCAAGCTCATGACAACAGAAAAAATGACATGTCGCGCAACACGTTCCCTTACCAACCACCGGGTCTTTCCGGCTGATATTAACGAACACGGAACCGTCTTTGGTGGCCGGACCCTGGCCCTAGTTGATGATAGTTCCTCCGTTTCGGCTGCCCGGGTCTCAAAACAGATTCAGGTCACCGCAGCAATGGATCACATGCAGTTTCTAAATCCCTTTGCCGTTCCGGAAACCATGGTGATCGACTCCTACGTGACTGGCACCAGCAAGCGTCCATGGAAGTCTTTGTGAAGGTCATGGGCGAAGACCTGACCACTGGTGGCCGTTTCCTTGGCTTCACCTGTTTCGTCACCTTTGTCACTGCAGCAAGTCCCGCCGACCCTGAATTGCCAGAAATCGTGCCCGAGACAGACGAGGAAAAATTTCTCTGCGCCGGCTATGAAGCACGCGTTCAAGAACGGAAAGCTGGTCGGGCTACCGAACGCGAAACGTTGACCCACATCGATCTTGAAGCCCCGGAATTTAAAAAATAACACCCTGTTGGCCTGCCATATTTGGCGGCTTTTTTGTTGTCAGTTTGACCACCCCACGCCAAAAGGCAATTGTATAAATATACACGTGTATACGTTCAGTGTTTTAATAAGAGGTCATACTTGTTGTTTCTATAACATACTAAATAAGGACCAGCCGCCTTCAACTTGAAAGTGGCTGGTCCTTATTATGACGCATTTAACAATCACACTATTACTAATAATTCTACTTAACCTTTGCAATCTTACCCTGCTCAATATAAACATCGAGAATGGCAATATCAGCTGGGTTGACCCCGCTGATCCGAGTTGCTTGGGCGACCGTTTCAGGCCGGATCTTGTTGAGCTTTTGATGGGCTTCAGTTGCGAGGCCATCAATGGCGTCGTAGTCGATGTTGTCAGGGATCTTCTTAGCTTCCATCTTCTTCATCTTGGCCACGTTCTCTTCGGCCTTCTTAATGTAACCAGCGTACTTGATCTGGACGTCGATCTCTTCCATCTCACGGCGATCCAGTGGCACATCGGGTGCGGGAATGAACTGCATCAGATCCTTATACGTCACTTGTGGCGACGCAGGAAGTCTGCTGCCAAAACACCGTCCTTCAACGGCTTCTCATTATGAGACTGAACATAGGCATTCACAGCATCCGACGGCTTGACCCGCACCGTATTCAACCGCGCAATTTCGTTTTTAATGGTCTGACGCTTCTGGGTGAAGGCATCGTAACGTTCCTGAGAGATCAGGCCCAGTTCGTAACCCTTGTCCGTCAACCGCAGATCGGCGTTGTCGTGGCGCAAGATTAACCGGTACTCTGCCCGGCTGGTCAACAAACGGTAGGGTTCGTTCGTGCCCTTGGTGACCAAATCATCAATCATGACACCAATGTAGCCTTCAGAGCGTTTCATGATGAATTCGCCCTTGTCCAGTGCCCGCAGACCGGCGTTAATGCCGGCCATAATGCCCTGTCCAGCAGCCTCTTCGTAACCAGAAGTCCCGTTGGTCTGACCCGCTGTGAACAGGTTCTTGACCAGCTTAGTTTCCAACGTCGGCCGGAGTTGATAAGGTGAAACGACATCGTACTCGATGGCGTATCCTGGGCGCATCATTTCAGCGTGCTCGAGCCCCTTGATGGAGTGGAGGATCTTTTGCTGAACCTCTTCCGGCATCGACGTCGACAAGCCTTGAACATACCATTCATCCGTGTTCCGGCCCTCTGGTTCCAAGAACAGCTGATGGCGGCTCTTGTCAGCAAACCGAACGATCTTATCCTCAATGGATGGGCAGTAACGGGGGCCGACACCTTCGATAACACCGGTAAACATTGGCGCGCGATCCAGGTTATCCCGAATGATCTTATGCGTCGTTTCGTTGGTGTACGTCAGCCAGCAAGACAGCTGATTCTTCAATGACAGGTAGTTTTCATCCGGTGTTTCATAGCTGAAGTGGTTTGGCTCAACGTCGCCAGGTTGCTCCTCGGTCTGATCGTACTGAATCGTGTTGCCGTCAACTCGTGGCGGTGTCCCAGTCTTAAACCGCTTGAGTTCCAGACCGTACTTTTCCAAATTCTTAGTCAACTTCATGGCTGGCTGTGAGTTATTGGGCCCGGATGAATACATCAATTCTCCAATAATAATTTTCCCGCGGGCAGCAGTTCCAGCCGCGATCACCACGGCTTTAGCGCTGTACCGCGCACCCGTGTTGGTGATGACCCCTTTGCAGACGCCATCTTCAACGATCAGATCATCCACGATGCCTTGACGCAACGTGACGTTTGGTTCCTTTTCAAGGGTATGCTTCATTTCGGCGTGGTAGGCGTGCTTATCGGCCTGCGCGCGTAACGCCCGGACAGCAGGCCCCTTACCCGTGTTCAGCATCCGCATTTGCACGTAGGTCTTATCAATATTGCGGCCCATTTCACCGCCCAATGCGTCAATTTCGCGGACGACGATCCCCTTTGCGGGACCACCGACTGACGGGTTACATGGCATAAAAGCGACCATGTCCAAATTGATGGTCATCAGCAGGGTCTTATTGCCCATGCGCGCAGCTGCGAGCGTGGCCTCAACACCGGCATGGCCGGCACCTACGACAATGACATCGTAGTCTGTTCCTTGGTATGGTTGAATCTCAGGCATATCGTTTCTCTCCTTGACTGTTGCTCTTTTTTTAATCGTTATGAAATGACCATGGCCCCTTTAACAAGAACATGGTCTTGTGATAATTCGTGTGACGCCACGTACTTCATTGCATCGACCTTAGAGTGTCACATGCTACGCTGCAAGACGTTGTGAGTCAACGGATGTTACTTACCAACACAGAACTGGCTGAACAGTTGATCCAGCAACTCATCTTGGTAACTATCTCCGGTAATCTCTCCAAGGTCGTTCCAGCAACGCGTCATGTCGATTTGAACAAGGTCGACAGGCATCCCCGCAGAAATACCCGTCATGACGTCGTCGAGCGCCTGGCTTGCCTGATTTAACAGGCCAATGTGGCGCGCGTTAGTCACCATGACGTTTCCCTGACCGCTTTCGATGCCTTCATCAAAGAATAAGTGGGCGATTTCGTCCTGCAGCTCACTGACCCCTTGATTTTGCAGCATGGATGTCTTGATCAGCTTGGTATCCCCAGCCAATTTCGCCAATTCGTCCATGTCGAGCTTAAGCGGCAAGTCCGTTTTATTTAAAATGATAATGCGCTTCTCGTCAGCAGTGTCGGCTAATAGCTGCCGGTCGCCATCCGTTAATGGTTCACTGGTATCCAGTACCAGCAAGACCAGGTCAGCGGCACCAATTGCTTTTCTCGAGCGCTCAACACCGATTTTTTCAACCGTATCCTCCGTTTTACGGATACCGGCTGTATCAATCAGTTTAAGCGGCACGCCAGCCACGTTAACGTATTCTTCGATCACGTCACGGGTCGTCCCGGCAACGTCTGTCACAATGGCTTTATCTTCGTTTAACAGCCGATTAAGCAGGCTGGACTTCCCAACGTTTGGTCGGCCAACGATTGCCGTGGCCAACCCTTCTCTGAGAACCTTGCCCTGTTTTGCCGTTTTCAGTAACTGCTGAATCGACGCCTTAACGTCCTGCGCCTTTTCCAATAATAGTTTGGTCGTCATCGTTTCCACGTCGTCGTACTCCGGATAGTCGATGTTGACTTCAACTTGAGCCAACACCTCCAAGATATCCTGACGCAGACTTTTGATCAACCGTGAAAGATTGCCATCCAATTGATTCAGGGCAACCTTCATTGACTTATCCGTTTTTGCACGGATGAGGTCCATGACCGCTTCGGCCTGTGACAGATCGATCCGGCCGTTTAAGAAAGCGCGTTTGGTAAATTCACCTGGTTCAGCAAGCCGTGCCCCGTTACTGAGCACGAGTTGCAGGATCTCATTGGTGGCCATCAAGCCCCCGTGACAGTTGATCTCCAGCACGTCTTCACGGGTGTAAGTCTTTGGTGCCCGCATGACGGAGACCATGACTTCATCAACCTCTGACTGGGTCGCCGGATCAATAATATGGCCATAATTAATCGTGTGAGAGTTCACATTCTTCAAGTTTTTACCCTTAAATAACGGTTCGACAATATCAAAGACATTGTCCCCGCTCACCCGAATAATTGAAATACCACCCTCGCCAGGCGGTGTTGCAACGGCCGCAATCGTATCAAATTCACTTGTCGCTGTCATAGCGTTATCCCTCCTCATTGGAATTGTGACGAATTTCACGCACAAAAAAAGTGCGCATCCGTGCCCCTAACAGCACGGATAAAGCACTTTGACTACTTTATCTATTTAAGATAAGAATGATTGTCTACAATATTAATGGGAATCGGTCGTTTTGTCAAGACGAACAGGCAAAACAAGTGTTTGGATTTTGGTGTTTTTGTTTAAAAACATGGGTTCCTCGAGGTCTGAATTCCGTTGCATTCCGCAATTTGGCACTCCGTGTGGTGGCTCGCGACTGAGCTAACTCGATTTCCACTGCGTGGCTCTCGAGTGGATCTCAGTCGACTCGCACATCAGTAACCGACCAGCTTAACTTACCTATTGTGGAAACGTGTTCCGCAGGGCGAGCGGTGGAACGAAACGACCTTAGAGCGCTACTTTGACAACAGAAAGCCTTCCGGAAGGTAGAAAACGACAATTCATATATTTGAACGTACCACAAAAAGTGGCATCATTTAGGTGCAAATGCCACCATTTCATCGCTATTTAATTTTTAAAAATTTTAGTGAACTTGCATTTTCAAGTCAGCACAAAATAAGCATCCGTTCGATGCGTTAAAATTTTGTGGTTAGCGCGGTGAAATAACGACGGCGCGCTTTGGTTCGCTACCAGCTGAATACGTCATGACGTGGTCGTTATTGGCCAAAACAGCATGGATTTGCTTACGTTCGAAGGATGGCATCGGATCCAGGTAGACTGGTTTTCCGGTTGCGACAACTTCGCGCGCCATGTTTTCAGCTAGCCGGGTCAGCGTGTCAATTCGCCGACTCCGGTAATTAGCAACGTCTAATGTTACAACTAGTTTTGAGAAGCGTTTGTGATTTAAATAAACCTGAGCAAGACTCTGCATAGCGTTGATAGTCCGGCCGTGTTTACCGATCAGCAGTCCCTCAGCTTCAGTGTTAAAGTTAACGGTCACTTGACGGTGCTTGATCTCTGTCGTGCTGGTGGCATCAATGCCAAGCTGCGCAACGATTTCATCTAGGTAATCTTTTAGTTCAGCAACCACTTCAGCGTATGATTTCTTGCTGGTGGCTTCTGTTTCAAATTCAATAGTGGATGCTTCAGTTTCAGTAGTTTCTTCAGTGGTTGTTTCGGTTGTTGTCCGGTTCATGGGCTGTGCTTGCGGTTCTGTTGCCGCAGCGGCAGTCGCCTGGACGTCTGAGTGCGTGGTTTCGGTCTGTTTAGCAGTCACATCAACTTCTGCTTGACGCGCGCCAATGCCGAAAAAACCACGCCGAGGCGTTACTTGAACCGTGGTTTCGATTTCTGTTCTGGTTAAGCTCAATGCTTTTAAGCCGGCTTCAATAGCGGCTTCCACGGTATCGCCTTTAAATACAGTCATGGTAAATTCTCCCTTCATGGGTATAACCCCATTAGATATAGTATATCATGGTCCCTCTTAATAATAGCGCAAAATTAAGTGTTAGCGCTTTAAACTGGTGGTTTTTGTAGCAGAGCGCGGAAGAAAACGGGTTGAGACCAGAATATAAGGACAAGAAGTGGGAAATCCCGGGTCTGGATTTGTCACTTCTTGCCCTTATATGGCCGGTCTCAGTTTTCTGGAGCGCGTTTCGGCTAGATAAACTAGAAGACTCAAAAAACCTGATTCTCATATTTAATCTTCACACCGTATACTACCTTGTCATGCAGTTTCCTGAATCAGTTTACTACTCTGTGGTTCCTATGTATTTATGACACAACTGCAATCTGTGACGTGGACAATTGTGCCTAGTCACATCCCGTCCTTCTCTTAGCCTTTAGCCGAAACGTGCTCCCAAGGGCAAGGCCTTAACCGCCCTTTTTCCGCACTCTAAAAAACGCGCCACCCGGATTCACACCCGGGTGGCACGATTTTTTAGTTACTTACGACGAGATTGTTTTGCGCGTTTAACAGCTTTTTTGACCTTGCGATCATGTTCCTGTTTCTCGCGTTCCTGCGCCTCACGTTCACGCCGGATCTTCCAAGGATTTTGAATAACCAAGGTCTGACCCACTTGGAAAGCATTCGTTACAACCCAGTAAAGGGAAACGGCACTTGGCAAGCTTAAGGCGGTAATGAAAATGATAATTGGTGTCGTGACGGTCATCATGGTGGTCATCCCGTTTGATTCGGGTTGGCCTTGCATCATGAGCCACGAACTAAAGAACGTAAAGACGGCAGCCAAAATCGGTAAGATAAAGTAAGGATCTCGAGACCCTAATTGCAGCCATAAGAAACTCCCTGTCCGCAACACGTGCGTTCTAAAGATCGCCTGATACAATGCCCAAATGATTGGCAGTTGAATAACCATTGGCAAACAACCAGCCACTGGGTTGACCCCAGCTTCGCTATAGAGCTTTTGCTGCTCTTCACGCAGTTTAGCCATTGTTTCTTGATCTTTAGATGAGTATTTCTTTTGCAGTGCTTTTAACTGCGGCTGAATTTCTTGGGTCTTGCGCATACTTCTGGTTTGGAAGATCATCAATGGCAAAATAATGATCCGGACGATAATCGTGAAAACGATGATCCCGATACCATAACTCCCATTAAAGAGGTTCGACAACCAGATAATTGCTCTCGAGAAGTTTAGTAAAACAACGCCATCCCAAAAACCGGTACTGTGACTCGTAATCGGCTGATTACCACAGGCGGTCAAGAAAACGGCTAGCGCGACAATGCTACCCATCGTCGCAAAGCGTTTTAATTTTTTCACTAGTCTTCCTCGCTGTACTCAGTATCAAGCAATTTTGCAAGTTTTAAAACGTGAATCAAGTGCGCCTTAATGTCCGGCATGGGCATCTCAGACGTGGTTGGCCGAGCGATGACGAGAATATCAACGTCCTGCTTCAAGAACGGCTTCAGTTCCAGCAAGGATTGCCGAATCCGCCGCTTGACCCAGTTACGATGAACCGCGTTGCCGATCTTCTTACCAACAGAGATGCCCACCCGGAAATGCTTCTGGTTAGGTTTCTCCATTTTATATAGAACAAATTGCCGGTTGGCAACTGATTGGCGCGCTTCAAAGACTTCTTGAAACTCGGTCTCCTTTTTAACGCGGTAAGATTTTCGCATAGTGCATCTCCAAAGGTGGAATCTCTGGTCATAAAAATAAAAGACCACTGACGGTCAGTGGTCTTATGCAGACAATACTTTTCTACCTTTTTGACGTCTACGTGCTAAAACCTTACGGCCGTTACTCGTACTCATCCGCTTACGGAAACCATGTACCCGTGAACGATGACGCTTCTTAGGTTGATATGTGCGCTTCATTAGAACTAACACCTCCTGCGCTTTGTGGCGAAGAACCACTATATTTACATCGTAAAATGCATTTCTAAAATATAGTACCATACTCTCGCCTAAATACAAAGACTGAATTTAATTTTCTTGGGTTTCTAAAATTTGTTTCATGACTTTAGCTTGTGGATAACCTGTGTATTTGGATTTTGAATTCACATCTTTTTAACTGAGTTATCCACCAATCCACACCCTGTGGTTTCGCAATCGTTTTTGGGTGTTCTTTCTGGGGACGAACGTGTGAAACACTTGATATAACTGTATTTGTTTTACACAACAGCCTGTGGATAAAAATGTTTCACAGAGACTTGTCCACAGTTATCCACACCCCTGTTAATAACTTCCAAACACCCTGTGAAACAATTATCCACAACGTAAAAAGGCTGTGGAAAACTTTTTTGTGGCATGCTAAACTGAATTTATCATTTCAATATTGGGGAGGTAACAAAACAGTGCTTGATTTAGACACCCTGTGGGGAGATATCAAGGATGACTTCCGAAAGCGAGTCGCACCAACGGCTTACACTACTTGGATCGATACTGCAGATCCCGTGAAGTTGACCAACCATCGTCTTACAATCAAGCTGCCGTCTGAGTTGCATCGGGATTATTGGAAACGCAATTTAACCCAACCGTTAGTTGAGTTTGCCTACGAAGCAACCCAAGAAGACATCCAGCCTGTCTTTGTCGTTGAAGATGAAGCGACTAACGCCACGGTGCCGCGAGAACCGGCCACCAATGCCCACAACGTTAGCCAAGACGCCAAATTGAACCCGAAATATACCTTTGACACCTTCGTTATTGGTAAGGGAAATCAAATGGCGCATGCCGCCGCCCTCGTCGTTTCAGAAGAACCCGGCTCCATGTACAATCCGCTCTTCTTCTATGGCGGCGTTGGTCTTGGAAAGACACACTTGATGCACGCGATCGGCAACAAGATGTTAAACGATGATCCGAACACAAAAGTAAAGTATGTGACCAGCGAAGCCTTTACCAACGACTTCATTACCGCGATCCAATCCAAAACGCAAGAACAGTTTCGAGAAGAATATCGCAACGTTGACCTGCTCCTCGTTGATGATATTCAATTTTTTGCCGATAAAGAAGGGACACAGGAAGAATTCTTCCATACCTTTAACGCCTTATATGATGACGGCAAGCAAATCGTCCTCACTTCTGACCGGTTACCGCATGAGATTCCGAAGTTGCAAGACCGCCTAGTTTCACGGTTTGCCTGGGGCTTGTCCGTTGACATTACCCCACCGGACCTCGAAACGCGGATCGCGATTCTGCGCAACAAAGCCACTGCGGACGCGATCTACATCCCTGATGAAACACTGAGTTATATCGCCAGCCACATTGACTCCAACGTGCGTGAACTTGAAGGCGCCTTAGCCCGAGTCCACGCCTATTCGAAGCTGGTCCACCAGCCGATCACAACTGAATTAGTCGCGACTTCCTTGAAGAGCTTAAAGCTCGACAAGCATAGTAGTGAAGTCACGATCCCATCCATCCAAGAAAAGGTCGCTAAGTACTACCACGTCTCGCTGGCCGACTTGAAGGGTAAAAAACGGATGAAATCCATCGTCATGCCGCGTCAGATTGCCATGTACCTTTCTCGCGAACTGACGGATAGCTCGTTGCCAAAAATTGGGAACGAGTTTGGCGGTAAGGACCATACGACCGTCATCCACGCCTATGATAAGATTGCCGAAGCCCTCAAAACTGACAGCGACCTGCAAAGTGAAATTAGTAATCTTAAAACCGAGATCGACCGCTAGTTCATTTTTCTAAATCTGGATGACTAGCGATTATCTGATCCAAAGTAACTGAGCGTTAGATAGAAAGTAATCGATTGACAAAATAGGAAGTCGACTACTTTTTTTAATGCGTTAAGTAGGCTATTATTAAGCTAACTAGAACCTTCTATAGAAGAAAGTCACAATGAGGCCTGGGGATAAGTCTAAAAGTTATGCACAAGTTATCCACAAGTGGAAAACCTAGTAACACGTTATCTTAAGAAAACTTATCCACAGTATCAACCGCCCTACTACGACTATCTTTTAATCTTTATATTATGGATACTAAGGAGTGTCACTCAAAATGAAATTTACGATCAATCGTGCTGCGTTCTTAAAAGAACTCAATAACGTTTCGCGGGCTATTTCATCAAAGACCACGATTCCAATTTTAACTGGCTTGAAACTAGTTGCTGATGATAACGGCTTGACCTTAACTGGGTCCGATGCTGACATTTCCATTGAAGCTTTGATCCACGCTGATGACCCAGATAACCAGTTAGCTATTGAATCCACTGGTGCCATCGTGTTACCTGCCCGGTTCTTTGGCGACATCGTTAAGCGGCTGCCTGAAGACAACATGACGTTAGATGTGACAGAAGGTTTCCAAACAGAGATCACTTCTGGTTCAGCATCCTTCACAATTAACGCTTGGACGCCAACAATTATCCACGCTTACCAGAAATTGATGCAACGGATGCCATCACCTTATCCGGCGACGTCTTCCGCGAACTCATTAATCAAACGGTTATCGCGGTCTCAAATCAGGAAAGTCGGCCAATCTTGACTGGTGTTCATTTCACGTTAGTTGACGACCAGCTACTGGCTGTGGCAACGGACAGTCACCGGTTATCACAACGCAAAATCACCCTGCCAACATCAGCATCAGCGACCTATGACGTCATCATTCCCGGTAAGAGTTTGACGGAACTGTCACGAATGATCAGCGATGACAATCCTGATGTTGAAATGCGCTTATCCGACAATCAAGTATTATTCACGATCGACGACCGCCTGTTTTATTCTCGGTTGTTGGAAGGCAACTACCCTGACACGTCACGCTTGATTCCAAAAGAAGCGACGACCAGTGCTGAGTTTGATGCAAAGAGCTTGCTGGCTTCGGTCGAACGTGCCTCTCTGTTGTCACATGAATCCCGGAATAACGTGGTCAAATTGACCCTGAACTCTGAGGATGGAAAGGCAACGATCTTCGGCAATTCCCCAGATGTTGGGAACGTTGAAGAAGAGTTGACACCAAAGGAATTGACTGGTGACGAACTGGAAATTTCCTTCAACCCAGATTACATGAAGGACGCCCTGCGTTCCTTCGGCCAAACAGAGATCCGCATTGCCTTCACATCACCATTGAGACCATTCACGCTGGTGCCAACTGAAGACAGTGAGAACTTTATTCAGTTGATTACGCCGGTGAGAACGTTTTAGAGAGTGTGGAAGAAGGCGGTTAAGGAGTGGAGCCTAAGTAACTTCGACCGAAAAAGGCTGGTTTTGCTTTTTTTGGTCGAAGTTACTTAGGTGCAACTCCTTGCCTTCTGGAACACGTTTCGGCAAAAGGCTAAGAGAAAGCAGTTGCCAGTAGCAATTTATAGCTTTCATCAGAAAATCCTGGTTTTGCTTTTTTTGGTCGAAGTTGCTTCTGCAGTAGCCCCCTGCCTTCTGGAACACGTTTCAACTCAAGGCTAATAGAAAGCAGCTGCCAAAAAGCAGTAACTTTCATTGGCCAATCCAGGTTTTATATTTGATGCTGGGTACCCAAAATGCACAAACCCGCATAACAGCAACCGTAAACCCAACAAATAAAACCAGTTTGTATCAAAATGAACAAGTAAATCAATCAAAAAAAGAGACTTATTCCAAAAATGGAATAAGTCTCTTTTTACATCAAAATAACTTTGTGAAAAATGGTAAGACACCAAATAGAACCTAACACCAGGTCTATCAAAATGGCCAAAGAGGCCGTCTGCTTGAAACTGATCATCCGCGAAGCAATAAAGAAGCAATATCAGTTGGACAAAAAGAGTACCTAATAGAGCGTTGCCTTAAAAAACGACAAACAGTCAATCAAATTAGCCATGACGCATACACATAACTGACGTGGCACATCTCTCAAAAAAATTATTGAATGTGCATTGCCGGTTTTTATCAGCCAAACCGATTCAAAATCTCGCCCGTAGTTCATTGACTAAGTCATCTTTTTATTTTCAAACATCAAAAGCAGTTTTCCATGTCTTAAACTAGCCAAATCAGCCCATATTCACCACAAATCACCCAACTTTTCGTTACATCCGTTCAAAGTCAGTCTCCGAAAATCCAAAAACAGGGGTAATTTCGCTGGAAACCATGAATTTTTAAATTCTAAGCGCATTTTGGCTGATTTTGATAAAAGACACATTCAAGCCAGAAAATCGCTCATATTGCTTGTACGTGATTGAAAGGTATACTTTTACCCTCAAAAAGCGTATAATTAGTAGAGAAAATGAAGGTGGGTGAAGCCGTGAAAAAGGAAGTTTTCATTGAGCCGCCATACATCACCTTGGGCCAGATGCTTAAAGAAGAAGCAATCGTTGGGTCCGGTGGTCAGGCGAAGTGGTATCTCAAAGAGCATGCCGTAGATGTTAATGGCGAACCGGACAATCGCCGGGGACGTAAGTTATATCCGGGTGATACGGTTGATGTCAAAGATGTCGGGCTATTTTTTATACGCTTAAATCAGGCTGAATAGTCATGAAATTACAGGCATTAGCGTTACACAATTTCCGCAATTACGACGACGTGACAGTGGCGTTTGGCGACGGGGTCAATGTCTTGCTGGGTGAAAATGCCCAGGGGAAGACGAACCTGCTGGAGGCCATTTATTTTTTGGCCTTAGCCCGCAGTCACCGGACAAGTAGTGACCGCGACTTGATCAATTGGCAGGCGGAAACAGCGCAGGTGAAGGGTCGGGTGCAGAAGGCCAGCGGGAATACTCCGTTGGAACTGGATCTGTCAAAGCACGGTAAGCGTGCCAAGGTCAATCATTTAGAGCAGGCCAAGCTGTCCCGCTATGTTGGGCAGCTAAACGTGATCCTGTTCGCGCCAGAAGACCTGTCATTGGTCAAGGGGGCACCCCAGATTCGCCGCCGGTTTATGGATATGGAATTTGGCCAAATGAGCCAGAAGTATCTGTATAACTTGTCTCAATATCGGACAATTCTGAAACAACGTAATAAATACCTGAAGGAACTGGGTGCTAAACAGCAAAAGGACCTTGTTTTACTCGACGTGTTGTCGGATCAGCTGGCTAATTATGGCGCGCAGATCATGTTTCAACGCATCACGTTTTTAAAACAACTGGAGACCTGGGCCGCCCAGATCCACCAAGAAATCTCACAACAGCGCGAAACGCTGACCTTTCATTATGCGACGAGTATCGCTGACGATGCGTTAGTGGATACGGCACACATTTACGAGGCCTTAAAAGCCGGTTACGCGGCCAAGCGAGATAAAGAATTGTTTCAACGAACGACACTGCTGGGACCGCATCGTGATGACCTGAAATTCATTGTGAACGACAAGGACGTCGCCAGCTTTGGCTCTCAGGGGCAACAGCGGACCACAGCACTCAGCGTCAAGTTAGCGGAAATTGATTTAATGCACGAACAAACCGGCGAGTATCCCGTCCTGTTACTGGACGATGTTCTGTCGGAGCTCGATGATATGCGGCAGACTCACCTACTGACTGCCATACAAGACAAGGTGCAAACATTTTTGACCACCACGAGTCTAAGTGGGGTGGCCCAGAAGTTGATTCACCAACCAAAGATCTTCACCATCAACAACGGTCAGATCAGTTCTGAGTCGGACGATGGTGATGAGGACGCGTCTGCGGATGCGGCTGATGACGAGACTAACGGTATTTAGCAAAAGGAGGAATATCACTTGGCTGATAAGGAAGAAAGCAAGCAGGAAAAGGCACGCGAATACGATGCCAGCCAGATCCAAGTGTTGGAAGGACTTGAAGCGGTTCGGAAACGGCCCGGGATGTACATTGGGACGACGAGCTCACAAGGGCTGCACCACTTGGTCTGGGAAATCGTGGATAACGGGATCGATGAAGCTCTGGCAGGTTTCGCCGATGCCATCCATGTGACCGTTGAAAAGGACAACAGTATTACCGTTGTTGATAACGGTCGTGGGATCCCGGTTGACACGCAAAAGAAGACGGGGAAATCCGCTCTGGAAACCGTCTTTACGATCCTGCATGCCGGTGGTAAGTTCGGCGGCGGCGGGTACAAAGTTTCCGGTGGGCTGCATGGTGTGGGGGCATCCGTTGTGAACGCGCTGTCCTCCGAACTGGACGTTAAGGTCGTTCGGGACGGCAAGCGGTACTACATGGACTTTGCGTACGGCCACGTTAAGACCCCAATGAAGGTCATTGACGAAGGGTTACCAGAAAACATTCGCGGGACCACGGTGCACTTCTTGCCGGACCCAGATATTTTCCGGGAAACCACTACGTACGACATTAAGATCCTGACCACCCGGATCCGCGAGCTGGCTTTCTTAAACAAGGGTCTGCGCATTACTATCCGTGATGAGCGGCCTGACGAGCCAACTGAACAATCCTTTATGTACGAAGGCGGGATCCGTCATTACGTTGAATATTTAAATAAAAACAAGGATGTCATTTTCCCTGAACCAATCTATGTTGAAGGTGAAGAAAAGGGCATCACGGTTGAAGTTGCGTTGCAGTATACCGACGACTACCACTCAAACCTGTTGACGTTTACCAACAACATCCACACCTACGAAGGTGGGACGCATGAAGAAGGGTTCAAACGTGCTTTGACGCGGATCATCAACGACTATGCGCGCAAGAACAATCTCATGAAGGACAACGAGGATAACCTGAGCGGGGAAGATGTCCGTGAAGGCTTGACCGCCGTTGTCTCAGTTAAACATCCGGACCCACAATTTGAGGGTCAAACGAAGACGAAACTTGGGAACTCGGATGCCCGGACGGCCACTGACCACCTGTTTAGCGAACGTTTCTCGAAGTTCCTGATGGAAAACCCTGATGAAGCTAAGAAGATCGTTGATAAGGGGATGCTGGCTTCTAAGGCGCGGGGTGCAGCTAAGCGGGCGCGTGAAGTTACTCGAAAGAAGAGCGGCCTTGAAATCAGTAACCTGCCTGGTAAGTTAGCTGATAACACCAGTAAAGATCCAGCAATTTCTGAATTGTTCATCGTCGAAGGGGATTCCGCCGGCGGTTCTGCTAAGCAAGGTCGGTCACGGTTGACCCAAGCCATCCTACCAATTCGTGGGAAGATCTTAAACGTTGAAAAGGCCAGCATGGATCGCATCTTAGCCAACGAAGAAATCCGGTCACTGTTTACAGCGATGGGCACTGGGTTTGGCGAAGATTTCGATGTCAGCAAGGCAAACTACCACAAACTGATCATCATGACCGATGCCGATGTCGATGGCGCCCATATTCGGACGTTGTTGTTAACCTTGATCTACCGGTACATGCGGCCACTGCTTGAAGCAGGCTACGTTTACATTGCTCAGCCGCCGCTGTACCAGGTTCGCCAAGGGAAGATGCACCGTTACATCGATTCCGATGAAGAATTAAAAGACTTCGTCGGCCAGCTGCCACCGTCACCAAAACCAGCTATCCAACGGTACAAAGGGCTTGGTGAAATGGACGCTGAACAACTCTGGGAAACGACCATGGATCCAGAAAATCGTCGGTTGCTCCGAGTTGATGCCAGCGACGCCATGGATTCTAACGACGCGTTCACCACACTGATGGGCGATAAGGTCGAACCCCGGCGTGAATTTATTGAGCAGAATGCGAAGTATGTAGAAAACCTAGATGCCTAGAGTGTGGAAGAAGGCGGTTAAGGGGCGGAGCATAAGTAACTTTCGACAGAAAATCCCGGTTTTGGATTTTGTGCCGGAAGTTGCTTAGGTGCAACTCCTTGCCTTCTGGAACACGTTTCAGCTCAAGGCTAATAGAAAGCCGCTTGCAGGTAGCGATTTGTAGCTTATAAAATCCTAATTTTGGATTTTATGTCGAAAGTTACTTAGATGCCATTAACTCAATAAACAAAGTAAAACAACGTAGAAACGGACAAGCCAGAGGTTCAGACATCATGTCGCGGCCTCATTGATTGGAGGTTACTGATTTGGCTGATCAAGATTTACCAAATCGAATTCAAGATGTTGACTTGGCGAAAACCATGCGAACATCATTTCTAGATTATGCCATGAGTGTTATCGTGGCGCGGGCGTTGCCTGACGTTCGGGATGGGTTGAAACCCGTTCACCGACGGATCCTGTACGATATGCACGAACTGGGTGTTACCCCAGACAAGCCGTACAAGAAGTCGGCCAGAATCGTTGGGGACGTTTTGGGGAAGTATCACCCCCATGGTGATAGTGCGGTTTACGAGTCTATGGTCCGGATGGCCCAAGACTTTAGTTACCGTTACCCCCTTGTTGACGGTCATGGGAACTTTGGGTCCGTCGATGGTGACGGTGCCGCTGCCATGCGGTATACCGAAGCCCGTTTAAGCAAAATTGCGTTGGAAATGCTGCGTGATATCAACAAAGATACCATCGATTACCAACCCAACTATGACGATACCGAAAAGGAACCAACGGTGTTACCGGCACGGTTCCCAAACCTCTTAGTTAACGGAGCTTCAGGAATCGCCGTTGGGATGGCAACCAACATTCCACCGCACAACTTGGCGGAAGTCATCAGCGCCATTCACATCCTGATGAAGAATCCGGATGCAACGACCGCTGATCTGATGGAAGCTTTGCCAGGCCCCGATTTTCCTACCGGTGGCGTGGTCATGGGTAAATCCGGTATCCGGAAAGCCTATGAAACGGGTAAGGGGACCATTACCCTACGCGCTAAAGTTGAAATTGAATCTGATAAGAGCGGTAAGCAACGTATCGTTGCAACCGAAATTCCATACATGGTCAACAAGGCTAAGCTGATCGAACGGATCGCTGATTTAGCCCGTGACAAGCGAATCGAAGGCATCACGGATGTTAACGATGAGTCTGACCGTGAAGGGATGCGGATCGTGGTGGACGTTCGCCGCGATGCTAGTGCTGAGGTTATTTTAAACAACCTGTACAAGATGACATTGATGCAGACGTCGTTTGGGTTCAACATGCTGGCCATCGTTGCCGGTTCACCTAAAGTGCTCAGTTTGAAAGAAATCCTGCAGTACTACTTGGCGCACCAGTTGGAAGTCATTCAACGGCGGACCGCCTTCGAATTAAAGAAGGCGGAAGCGCGGGCGCACATTCTGGAAGGGTTAAAGATTGCCCTGGACCACATTGATGAGATCATTTCGATCATCCGTGGTTCCCAGACTGCCGACGTTGCTAAGACCGAATTAATGTCACGGTTCCCACTGTCAGATAAACAAGCCCAGGCCATTTTGGATATGCGGCTCGTTCGTTTGACCGGTTTGGAACGTGACAAGGTTGAGCACGAATACGATGAATTACAAAAGTCGATCACAGACTACAAAGCTATTTTGGCAAGTCGCGACCGGCAAAACCAGATCATTTACGAAGAGCTCTTGGAAATTCAAGAGAAGTTCGGCGATGATCGGCGGACTGAATTGATGGTTGGTGAAGTGCTGAGCCTCGAAGACGAAGACTTGATCGAAGAGGAAAACGTCATGGTTTCCCTCACCCATAACGGGTACATCAAACGCTTGCCAACGACCGAATTTAAGGCGCAAAACCGTGGCGGTCGTGGGATTCAGGGAATGGGCATCCATGATGATGACTTCATCGAACACCTGATTTCCACTTCGACCCATGACGTCCTGTTATTCTTTACCAACGCGGGTAAGGTTTACCGGATGAAGGGGTACGAAATTCCTGAATATGGGCGTTCCGCAAAGGGGATTCCGATCATTAACCTGCTGAATGTCGACTCGAAGGAGAGCATTCAAGCGGTGATCAATGTCTCGGATGCTGCTGGTGATCAAGAGAAGTATCTGTTCTTCACCACGTTGAAAGGAACGGTTAAACGAACTCCTGTCGACGAATTCTCTAACATTCGCAGCAATGGTCTGAAAGCCTTGAACTTGAAAGATGACGATGAGCTGATCAACGTGTCTATCGTGGACGCTGACCAGAACATGATCATTGGGACGCACTCCGGATATGCCGTTAGCTTCCAAGCAAGTGACGTACGGTCCATGGGCCGTTCCGCTACCGGTGTCCGTGGGGTTCGTCTTCGGGATGATGATTACGTGGTCGGTTCCGCCATTCTTGGCCCAACCAGCAACGTGTTTGTGATTTCCGAAAAGGGGTATGGCAAACAGACCCCAGCCGATGAATACGCCATTAAAGGCCGTGGTGGTAAGGGTATCAAGACCATTAACATCACTGAAAAGAACGGCCCACTGGCTGGTCTGACTAGCGTTAACGGTGAGGAAGACATCATGTTGATCACTGATAAGGGTGTTATGATCCGGTTCGGCGTTGAAAACGTCTCACAAACGGGTCGGGCAACCTTAGGGGTTCACTTGATTCGTCTGGATGACGATTCCAAGGTCGCTACGATGGCTGTTGTTGAAAAGGAAGACCCAGACGATGGTGATGACGCGCAGGATGTTACACCAACGGATGATGGCGGTTCAGATGGTGATGCACCAGTGATCACCAATGAAACCACTACTGGGACTGACACGTCATTAGACCGGTTACTAAACGCTGCTGATGCAGAAGACGATGACGACACCACAAATGATAGTGATGCCGACAACGACTCTGATTCAGGGATGCTGGGTAATCCGGATGATACGGATGACGATGACTAAACACTAAAACAAGAAACGTTGCTGGATGAAGATCTGGTGACGTTTTTTTGTGGTTAGAGTGGCAAGAGGATAGAAAATGATAATTGAATGGCCGTTCTATTATTGGACTGTGAGCTCGTGGCTTGATCCAGCAGCTGAACGACGCACTATTACTGGCCAGTGTTGGCGGAGTTAACGCTGCAATTAAAGCGTCAGTTTTATTTTTTTAAAAAGTCAAAAAAGAAAAAAACACCGCTCGTTTTGATTTCGTATATATAGGGTATACGACATCTCTTGTCTAAATAAGCGTTGCATCTTAGCTGAAAATTTGCTAAAATACTATTTTGTGAGTAATCCATTCTCGGATAACTCTCCTTGCTCTCTTAAATCTAACTGAAGAGGGCCTGAAGTCCATAAGGAGGTGCAAATTTCATGAAGTATGAAATTACTTACATCATTCGCCCAGACCTTGACGACGCAGCTAAGACTGCCTTAGTTGACCGTTTCGACAAGGTTCTGACCGACAATGGTGCAGAATTGATTGATTCAAAAGACTGGAAGAAGCTTCGTTTCGCTTACGAAATCGGCGGCTACAGTGAAGGTGTATACCACATCGTTAACTTGAACGCCAACGACGACGCAGCTTTAAACGAATTCGACCGTCTTTCAAAGATCAGCGACGATATCTTACGTCACATGATCGTCAAACGCGAAGACTAATTTAGACATTCAACTATAACTAGATAGAGAGGAGCAATTCCTATGATCAACCGAGCATTGCTAACTGGACGCTTGACAAGAGATGTTGATTTACGGTACACCCCAAGTGGGGCGGCAGTTGGAAACTTTACGTTGGCTGTTGATCGGCAATTTACCAATCAAAACAACGAGCGTGAAGCAGATTTCATCAACTGTGTGATCTGGCGGAAATCTGCTGAAAATTTCGCTAACTTTACCCACAAGGGTGCGTTAGTTGGAATCGACGGCCGAATTCAAACCAGAAACTACGAAAACCAACAAGGTCAGCGTGTTTACGTTACCGAAGTGGTCGTTGATAACTTTGCACTGTTAGAACCGCGTTCAGCGAATAATAACAGTAACGGTAATTCCGGCAGTTATAACAACAACCAAAACGGCGGTAGCAATAACTACAACAGTGCGCCTGCTGGTAATAATAGTGCTCCTCAGAACAACAATCCGTTTGGTGATCCAAACACCAATGGTGCGGCTAACAACAATCAAAACAGCGGACAAAATCAGGCTGACCCGTTTGCAAATAACGGCGACAGCATTGATATTTCCGATGATGATTTGCCGTTCTAAACGGATCTGAATAGGAGGGAATAACATGGCTCAACAAAGAAGAGGCGGACGTCGTCGTCGTAAGGTCGACTTCATCGCTGCCAACCACATCGAATACATCGATTACAAAGATACTGACTTACTGAAGCGTTTTGTTTCAGAACGGGGCAAGATTTTGCCACGTCGGGTTACTGGTACTAGTGCCAAGAACCAACGTAAGTTAACAATCGCAATCAAGCGTTCACGCATCATGGGCTTAATGCCTTTCGTTGCCGAAGACTAATTGCAAAAAGGAAGGGACCACTGACTGGAGACGGTTGGGGGTCCCTTTTAGAGTGCAGAACCAGGGGCGGTTAAAGGGTGGAGCCTAGTGGACTTTGGTCATAAATTCCCGAACTTGGAATTTGTGACCGAAGTCCGCTAGGTGCAACCCTTTGCCCCGTGTCGCACGTTTCGGCTTGAGGACAGTAGAGGGCAAGGAGTGACAGGGACTTTTTACTGAATAACATCAAAAATAAGACCGACCACTTAGCACAGAAATGACTAGCCAAAATTAGTTTTTCATACTACTGTTGTGTTCGTTGCAGAATAAGGATATATAAAGCCTGACCATACAAAATCAAATTGATTTTATATGATCAGGCTTTTTTAGATATACTTTTCGGACTTCTTACTCATAAAACCGTATTAACATGCGTGTTCTACTGTTATCTAGCCGAAACGTGCGCCACAAACCAAAGACTTGCACAGAAGGCGACTATGATATAAAATCCTGGGTTTGGATTTTGTATCATAGTCGCCTTCTGCTCCAGTCTTTAACCGGTTTGCTCTGCACTCTAACGCTATGTAGTCGCAAGCCGTCTCGACCTTCTGAACGCATTGCTGCGCCGATCGTTTTTGCTTGCCATGGTTTGGCACCGTGGGTAAGTATCGCATGTTGGGTGGGTGGTGTCAAGATGTAAACGATTTAGAATTTGAATCTTACATAAAATTAAAATACGCTATAAATATTAAAATAAAATGATAGAATGTAAGACAACGAAATGGAGGTAACGCTATGTCACTTGAAGCTGTTGAACAGTATTTTGAACCTTATGGCCTTTCTGACCGGATTCACGTTTTCCATGAATCAACGGCCACGGTTGCCGAAGCGGCTGCGACCCTTGGCATCGACCCTGATCAGATTGCAAAAACGCTCGCCTTTGACGTTGACGGGCAAGCCGTCGTAGTTGTTGCGAGTGGTCTTTCCCGCGTCGCTAACGGCAAATTTAAGCGCGCATTCGGCAAACGGGCTAACATGATCCACCGCGATGAGGTTGAAGCTCGAATCGGACACGCGGTTGGCGGAGTTTGTCCCTTTGCACTGAACCCGGATGTGAAAGTTTATCTGGATGAGTCGCTTAAAAAGTACGACACGCTTTATCCAGCTGCTGGCGATACCAATGCCGCTATTCGGTTATCGTTAGCTGAACTTGAACAGTATTCGCATCCCACTGGGTGGGTCGATGTGGCTAAAGAGACCAACTAAAAAGACCGCTCATTTCTGAGCGGCCTTCGATCTGGGTAGTCATTTAGTTATCTTATTTCTTAAATGATCGGGTGGTAAAGGCAATCAGTAACGCAACTACGGACAGCACAACTGGCAGATAAACGGCCATGTGCACACCGGCCGTGAAGGCACCCTGTGCGCTTGCGTGACTGGCGGCTTCACCAATGCCCAGCAAACTCGTTGCTAAAGCGGTTGAAATTGCACCGATGATCTGTTGCAACGTATTCATGATGGTACTGCCATCACCAGACGCAGGCCCCTTTAATGCACTCAGAGCATGTGTTTGAGCTGGTGACATAGCCAGAGGACAGCCAATCATTAAAACGACGTGATCGGCAATTACAAAGGCCACAGCGGTGTGTGTACTGGTGGTCAGCAGCATGATAGCACCAATCAGTGCAATCAGGAACCCTAACCGCGTCAGCCATTTGGCACCGAAATTATCAAATAAGTTTCCTGAAACAGCTGAGACCAGTGCATTTACAATACCACCAGGCAACATGATGATCCCGGTCATTGCAACGGGCAACAGGAGTCCCTTTTGCATGTACATTGGCAGAATGTACATAGCTGATAGGATGATGCCAAAGTCAAGCATGACCATCAAAGCGCCGGCTCGGAAAGCAGGATTAGCGAAGATCTTCAAGTTCAAGATTGGTTCGGCAATGTGGACTTGGCGGTAAGCGTAAACGACTAAGACAATGATGCCAAATAGCAGCAGACCTAACACAAGTGGGGATCCCCAGCCTTTTGAGCTGGCGAAACTGACAGCGGTCACGATGCTGGCAAACCCGACGACACTGGTTAGGATCGAAAGCACATCGATTTTTGGTTTACTAATGTTACCAACATTTTCCAGTGATGTCAGTGCAAATACTAGTGCGATCAACAGGAATGGGACAAAGGCCCAGAAGATCCAATGCCAAGAAAGTTTGGCTAAAATCAATCCGGTCAGCGTTGGGCCAATGGCTGGTGCAAACATGATGACCATGGCACAGGCGCCCATTGCTGCCCCAAGTTTAGCCGGCGCAAAGACCTGCATAGCAACCGTGAACATCAGCGGCAAGATTAGGCCAGTAGCGATACCCTGAATCATCCGGCCGAATAATAGAATTGGAAAACTTGGTGCCAACGCTGCGATAACGGCGCCAACTAAGAAGTCCAATAATCCGAAGATAACGACTTGCCGGGTAGTAAACCACTTGGTGATCAGACTGTTTAACGGTAAAACAATTCCGATGACTAACATGTAGCCGGTGACCAGCCACTGAACGGTGGCGGTCGAAATACTCAGGCTGACCATTAGTTTTGGCAGGGCAATGTTTAATGATGTTTCACTAAACATCCCCACGAAAGCGCCAATTAACATACTGGCCATGGCGAGAGCGGGGTGCTTGACCACGACCCGGGGCCGTGACGCACTCATTGTAGCTTGTTGTTCCATGAATAATACCTCTTTCTTGAAAATGGATGCTTTTTCACAATTGGTTACACTACCAGAAAATTGGCGGCTTCGTAAGTGTTTTTTTGAGAAGAGTGGAAGAAAGCGGTTAGAAGGTGGAGCACAAGTTGACTCTGACATAAATTCCCGGTCCTGGAATTTATGTCAGAGTCGGCTTGTGTGCAACCTTCTGCTTTCTGGAACTCGTTACGGCTATGATGCCAAAAAATTGGGAGCAAGGCGGTCCAGAGTTCGTTACACGTTAGCCCCGTGCCTTGCGGAACACGTTACGGCTATGATGCCAAGAAAGACCAACTCTGACATAAATTCCCGGGCCTAGAGGTGTGTCAGAGTCGGCTTGTATGTAACCTTCTGCTTTCTGAACCACGTTACGGCTCTAATACCAAGAAAACACATTAGTTAAACCCATTACCACCAATTTCATGAACGACCATGGAAGCCGTCAGATTTATATGAGTGCGGGTTTGTGCTAAAATAAGGCTATTATTATTAGCGAATGAAAACAGAGGACTTAGAATGAACGGTTTTTTCTCAAGGGATAACTTACCCGAATTTTTAAGAAATAAACGATTGCGCGGCTTGGCGCTCTTTATCATGTGCTTGTCCCTGATCGGCGTTGTGATGGCCTTCATCTTCTCGTGGATCCTGGGTGTTGCGTTCCTGGTACTGATTATCGTCAGTTCCGTGTTCGCGTTTAATACCATGAATGAGATCAGCGCCGACATGAACCGGTATATCGCTGACCTGTCATTTCGAATCAATCGAGGTGAACAGGAGGCACTGATCGACATGCCGGTCGGGGTCATGATGTTTGGTGACAACGATGCCATTGAATGGGTGAACCCATACCTGCAGCGCTATTTTGGCGACGAGACGGTGCTGAGTCGACGGTTAAACGACGTTGACCCTGAACTGGAACAACTCATCGAAGCCCATGCGTCGGATGAGCATGCCCAAACAGTGACGTGGCGGGAACGGCAATTTTCGTTTCTCGTCCAAAAAGATGTTCGGGCCGTCTACCTCATGGAAGTGACCCACTTTGCGCAGATTCAATCGCGGTACGACAACGAACGGCTGGCCATTGGGCAGGTCTTTTTGGATAACTACGACGAAATAACGCAATCCATGACTGACCAGGACGTGTCGAACCTGCGAAACTACGTGACAAACGAACTCTCCGTTTGGGCGCAAAAATTTGGCATGTACCTCAAACATCTGGATGACGATCACTTCTTGGTCTTTCTCTATGCCAAGTCGCTGACGGCCATTGAAGAGGATAAATTCAGCATTCTGGACACTATCCGGGAGAACACTTCCAAGCAAAACTTCCCACTGACCCTCAGTATGGGGATCGCGTATGGTGGCGCTGACTTAGCCAAACTTGCTGATCAGGCACAGTCCAATTTGGACTTGGCACTGGGTCGAGGCGGTGACCAGGTCGTTGTCCGTGCGCAGGACGAGGAAGCGCGGTTCTATGGCGGCAAGACTAACCCGATGGAGAAACGGACACGAGTTCGGGCACGGATGATTTCCCAAGCGCTGCAAGAATTGATGTCGCAAGCTGATACCATTTTTGTTCAGGGACATCAGCAGCCTGATATGGACGCCATTGGGGCCTGCATGGGGATTCGCCGGATCGCGCAAATGAATGGCAAGGAATGCTACATCGTTTTAGACCAGGAAAAAATTCACTCGGATGTCCAGCGGCTCATGGTCGCTACCAAGGATTATCCCGAGATCGCTGACGCCATCATCACGCCTGATGAGGCGCTCAACAAGGTGACCAAGCAGTCCATGCTGGTCATGGTCGACCACTCCAAGACGTCGCTGTCCATCTCACCTGAGCTGTATGAGCGGCTGGAAAACCGGACTGTGATCATCGACCATCACCGGCGGGGTGAAGAGTTCCCTGAAAACCCAATGTTGGTCTACATCGAGCCCTACGCCAGCTCAACGTGTGAGTTGATTACTGAAATGTTTGAATACCAGTCACAGGAAAGCGAACCAGTTAATAAGATCGAAGCCACTGCAATGTTGACGGGGATCTTTATTGATACGAAGTCGTTCTCATTGCGGACGGGGTCTCGGACGTTTGACGCGGCCAGTTATTTACGGTCAGCCGGTGCCGACCTGGTTCAAATGCAGCAGTTTATGAAGGAAAACGTGGACAGTTATCTGCAACGGAATCACTTGATCGAGCTGGTTGAATTTATCAATGGCGACCTCGCAGTGGTTACCGGTGAAGAAGACCAAATCTATGATTCCGTGACGGCTGCCCAAGCAGCGGATTCATTGTTAAACATGTCGGGCATCGATGCGTCGTTTGTCATTACAAAACGTGATGACGGCCGAATCGGGATTTCTGCTCGAAGCACGGGTCAGCTGAACGTTCAAATTATTATGGAAAAGATGGGCGGCGGCGGTCACCTATCCAGCGGTGCGACACAGATTTCAGACAGTACCGTCAGTGATGTTAAACAGCAATTAGTCGCCATTTTAAACGGCGAAGACGAAGAAGAACCGACTCCCGAAAAGGAGTAGGTTCTCTTTAGTTAGGATTTATGATAGAGTATTTAATGAGGCCCAATTTGGGCGATATGAGGCGGTCAAATAGACCGTCCTTAAAAGGAGGACTTACCTGTGAAAGTTATCTTTTTACAAGACGTCCGCGGTAAAGGTAAACGCGGTGAAGTCAAAGACATGCCAGACGCTATGCCCAAAACTTTTTAATTAAGCAAAACAAGGCCAAAGCCGCCACTTCAGCAGCCATGAGCCAATTAAAGGGTCAGCAACGTGCCGAAGAAAAGCGCGAAGAAGAAGACCGTGAAGAAGCCGTGAAACTGAAGGCCGTTTTGGAAGACAAGAAGACTGTTGTTCAACTGACAGCTAAGGCTGGAACGGATGGTCGTTTGTTCGGTGCCATCTCCAGCAAGCAATTGATCCAAGCCCTCGACAAGCAATTTGGCATCACCATCAACAAGCACAAGCTTGAGATGAAAGAACCAATTAAGATGCTTGGGTACATTAACGTGCCGGTTAAGCTGTACAAAGATGTAACAGGAACCATTCGGGTGCACGTTGACGAAAAGTAGCGTTACCGGTGGGATGCACCAAAACGGTTAGTCCAAATAGAGAAAGTTTGTGTTTCATTGACGGGGTCGACGGCAAAGCCTATGGTTGGTTGTCGTGGCCCCGTTTAGTAGTAGAGTGTGGAGCAAGCCGGTTAGGGGGGCGGAGTGTAAGTAACCCTGGGCAGAAAAGTCTGGTTCTGACTTTTTTGACCAGAGTTGCTTACACAGTAGCCCCCTGGCTTGCGGAACACGTTTCGGCCACGTAGCCTAAACGTGTTCCAGGAGGCAAGGGGCTACTGCATAAGCAACTTCCGACACAAAATCCAAGACCGGGATTTTCTGTCGAAAGTCGCTTATGCTCCGCCCCTTAACCGCCTCCTTCCACACTCTTCCCCAAAGGAAATCAGGTGAATTCAAATGAGTGAAGGGTTACGTGATCAAACACCACCACAAAATATCGAGGCTGAAAAAGCTGTTCTCGGGGCGATCTTTTTAAATGGTGATGCCTTAGTCGACGCTATGGAATTAGTCCAGGCAGACGACTTTTATCGGCGTGCGCACCAGCTGATCTTTCAGGTCATGGTAGATTTAAATGACCGGGATGAGGCCATTGATGCCGTGACCGTTTCCGATGAGTTAAAACGGCAGAATCAGCTTGAAGACGTTGGCGGCATGACCTATATTGCCGAGTTGGCTTCGTCTGTGCCAACGGCGTCTAACGTTGGGTACTACGCAAAGATCATCGGTGAAAAAGCCACGCTGCGTCGGCTGATTCAGACGGCAACGAAGATCGTTACGGATGGGTATGCTGAAGATGAGTCCGTGGATGATATCATCGATGGTGCCGAACAAGCCATTATGAACGTCTCTGAGGCGCGTAGTCAGGCCGGCTTTAAGATCATTAAGGACGTGCTGAACAACACCTTTGAAGAGATCGATAAGCTCTCTCAGCAGGGGGATACCGTTACGGGTCTGTCTACTGGGTATAAGGACCTGGACGACATGACCACCGGGTTGCATGAAGATGAATTAATGATCCTAGCTGCCCGGCCAGCCGTTGGGAAGACCGCGTTTGCGTTAAACATTGCGCAAAACGTTGGAACGAAGACGGATAAAGCAGTTGCTATTTTCAGTTTGGAAATGAGTGCTGAGTCATTGGTCAGCCGGATGCTTTGTGCGGAAGGCAGTATCAACGCCAACCATTTGCGGACTGGACAACTAGAAGAAAATGAGTGGCAAAATTTGATCGTGGCAATGGGTAGTTTATCCAAAGCGAAGATCTTTATCGATGATACGGCTGGTATTAAGATGTCTGAAATTCGGGCAAAATGTCGGCGATTGGATAAGGAGCAAAACGGAAACTTAGGGTTAGTTGTGGTCGATTATCTGCAACTGATCGAAAGTTCCGGTGCTGAAAACCGGCAACAGGAAGTTTCTGCAATTTCCCGGCAGTTAAAGAAACTGGCCAAGGAATTACACGTGCCGGTTATCGCGCTGTCACAACTGTCTCGTGGTGTTGAACAACGGCAGGATAAACGACCTGTGCTGTCAGATATTCGTGAATCAGGATCAATTGAACAAGATGCGGACATCGTGTCGTTCCTGTATCGTGATGACTATTACGAGCGGGACGGCGATGACGATGATGATAACGACGGCGGCGGACAAGATGACGAGACCCAAGATGTGGGTGAAGTTGAAGTCATTATCGAAAAAAACCGTTCGGGTCCACGTGGGACGGTGAAGCTGTTGTTTGTGAAGTCGTTTAATAAGTTCTCTTCGGTGCTTATACGCCAGAAGGGTAGAGTGTGGAAGAAGGCGGTTAGGGGGCGGAGCAGAAGTAACTTTGACCGAAAAAGGCTGTTCCTTGCCTTTTTTGGTCGAAGTTGCTTCTGCAGTAGCCCCCTGCCTTCTGGAACACGTTTCAGCTCAAGGCTAATAGAAGGTGGCTGCCAGTAGCAATTCGTAGCAATCATACTGGTTTGGATTTTGTGCCGGAAGTTGCTTAGGTGCAACTCCTTGCCTTCTGGAACACGTTTCAGCTCGAGGCTAATAGAAAGTAGCTGCCACCATCACTCATTAAAAAAGACCCACAATCACTTCCCACAATACAATAATCTACGCAAAACAAACCGAGCATGATTTAAATCATGCTCGGTTTTTCTATACTTATGTATCAGATTAGATAAATGATTGACCTGATTTGGGGTTCGGTGTTGGAAAGTAGGGGGTTATCAAACAGTAGAAAATGTCAGTCGTTCGGGATGTTGAGTGGTTGGTATGGTTATTTTGAATTAGAGACTACAAGGGTTCCGATGTCATTTGCGCGCTGCTGTCCTCGAGCCGAAACGTGCGACACGGGGCAAGGAGTTGCACCTAGGGGACTTCGCCCATGAAAGCCAGGCCCGGGCTTTCATGGATAAAGTCCCCTAGGCTCCACTCCTTAACCGCCCCTGGTTCTGCACTCTACAAAAAAGACCCACCGTTAGGGGACGGTGGGTCTAGGGGGGAGTGGATAACGCTATTTTTTAGTTTTCACTGTTTAGGGGGAGAAAAAACATGAAAACATCGCTATCTATTTTAAGGGGTAGTCAACTATCTTGGTAATTGACTATATCTATGTAATAAAGAAAAAATATGATAAAAGTATGAATTTTTTGATAAAGTTGTTAAAGATTTGGTAAAGGCTTTTGACAAGTAAAGTGATAACAGCTACGGATGCCTGTTATACCGGTGTTTATCGGTGCTCATTTTTATTTGAACGATAAGAAATTTTTTCTTGATTTTTATCGTATTCACACGATATTTCATGATTTGTTTTTATAAATGAGACACTGTGTTGCATTTCGTCGCAAAAATGAAAGCGTGAAAGTGAGACTTTGTTCTAACATTTTGATTGATGAGTCAAATACTTTTGGTAATTAAGTGTTTCACGTGAAACATTTTGGTGGTTGCTTGGCAGCTTGGCCGAAACGAGTTGCAGAAAGCAAAAGGTTGCACACAAAAGGACTCTGGCAAAAATTCCAAGCCCAGGAATTCTTATCAGAGTCCTTTTGTGCTCCACCTTCTGAACGCTTTCCTCCACTCTCTACGAATGCTGTTCCGCAACCGATTCCTTATCCTCTTCAGGATGGTCCGGTTTCGTCATCCAAGCTGTAAAGCGTGGCATTTTGTTGGTATAGAAACTAACGAATCGCCCTGTCAAAATAGCCGTAATCGCAGTTCCTTCACGGATACCAGACAGGGAGTGACGGAAGATCAGTGCTAAGACCGCTGCTATGAGCATCATCGTAATGTCTTGGCGCACCTTGATTGTTGGAAATGGCGTGTGCGTGACGAGACTAATTGCGGCGGTGAGTCCTTCGCCAGACATGATGATTGCCTGCGAGTTGACTTCCAGATACACCCCAAAGGATAGGAGCAGAATACTAATGGCGGTGAAGAAAAGCTGCCACCAGTAAGTGGTCATCGGCAGAAAACTGAATAATTTAACGAACCCATCGATGAAGAAGCCAAATACGATGCCCGGAATGAGTTGCAGGATGTTCTGCCATGAAAATTGTCGGCGTAAAATGAAGGCTTCGAGTACGATCAGTAAGATCATGAACACAATTGTCAACTGGCCTAACGTAAAGCCCGTGATGATACTGGTGACATTGGGAATACTGGAAATTGGTGACGTCCCTAATTGCGCTAACCGTGACAACCCAACGCCAGCTGACATAAAGGTGATCCCAAAAAATAAGAGTAGAAAATGTTTCACTATTGCACGCACGAAAAGACTCCTTTGAATTGAATGGATTTAGTTCTTAGTATTTTGAAGGGCTTCATAGACCTTCTGCAACTGATCTGAAAAGGCCGTTTGGTCGATCTCTGGATGCTGTGTGAAAAATGAGTCCCACCAGCTGATCATGGTGTGCTTCAAGCGCTCTGCGGCCCGAATGCCTGCCGGTGTGAGATTAATGCGGTTGACTCGTTTATCAGTCGTATCACTGGTTCGTGTCACGAGTTTTTGCTGGGAGAGCTTACGCAGATCACGCGCTAATAAACTCGGGTCAATAACCATTTCAGTCGCAATTTCACGTTGAACCAGGTTCGGATTATCGTAAATGAATAGCAACAAGTCACTCTGAGTGGCGCGAACATCTAAACCTGCAATCTGTTGGTTAAATTCAGTTTTTGAATGCCGGTAAATACCAGCAATGAATTTGCTTAATGAGTAAAGCGGCATCTAATCGTCCTCCTTTTGTGGACATGTCCATTAAATACCTAATAACTGTTAGCTGTCAACCAATTTCATTCACAAAGTGCGGTTGAAAGCTTGGGAAACATGCCGTTATCTACGTTATGGTTTGTTAAATTGGGGGTTTCCGATAGCGTTATCGGCGGTTATTTTCAGTGTGATGGCAATCGAGCGCACAAGTTTATTTTAAAAAATATTGCCAGGCCGAGTGCCTTACTGCCCCAGTCGCTTTCTAGTCATTCGGAGGATCCCCAGTAAAATTAATTTATTAAAATTAGTTGACAGTTTCTCATCTTCGGGGTTATGCTACATGCAACATTTCAAATACGACAACTTGACTAACCCAATGGAGTAACGTCATAGCTTTACTTAGAGAGTATCGGTACGGTGAAAAGATACTAAAACTACGATGAGAAAGATTGCGTTGAACAACTTCACTTTTCGAGGTGAACTGGTGCACCCATTATCGTGCCGCGTATCGCAGAGCGAGTCTGCCGTACGTTGGAGGAATCAGTTGCGAGACTGATTTGAAAAAAGGTGGTACCACGTGAAAAACGTCCTTTGGTCTTTGAGACCAGAGGGCGTTTTTCGTTGTCGTAGAAAATGCATAGTAGATCAGACAAACAAATACATAATTTAAGGAGTGGTTATTATGAAGTATGGCATTATTGGCGCAGGTGCAATGGGATATCGAGTGTTTAAATAATTATGTGTAAATGATTCATTG
>NZ_BBAG01000024.1 GCF_001311135.1 Secundilactobacillus paracollinoides DSM 15502 = JCM 11969 | reverse complement strand
CAAATAACACGGCCGTTGTTGATCAAACAGCGGCCGTGTTTTAAATAAGTAGTTTGATATTCATCTAAAATCTAGTTGCAGATGCACTACTTATAATTCACTTTATCGAAAAAGTAGAAAAATGCAAGTGGTAGATTAAGACCTAATAATTGATTCAACACTCCTATTAATAGGTATTGAAATTGGACCAATAACTCTAGTACCAAAGTGAATAGTTTGGTTAAACCCTTCTAAAACCCAGCTCCGGCTATATCTCAAATCTAGCTCACTTTGAACCTCATTGATTTGATATTCATCTAAAACCGCCATATGGTGGAACTGCGTATCATGAGGGCTTTGAACCTCATTGATTTGATATTCATCTAAAACGTTCGTGTTTGACCTTGTGAATAAAATAATGCTTTGAACCTCATTGATTTGATATTCATCTAAAACGATAATGGCACAACAGCTATCAATACAGCAGCTTTGAACCTCATTGATTTGATATTCATCTAAAACAAACTCAACCACAAGGTTCAACTGGCGCTGGCTTTGAACCTCATTGATTTGATATTCATCTAAAACAGGACACCGCAGCTTATGTCAATGTGGACGGCTTTGAACCTCATTGATTTGATATTCATCTAAAACACGTAAACCCTGTAACCATGCGTTCTGGAGGCTTTGAACCTCATTGATTTGATATTCATCTAAAACTAACACTGTTTTTAGCGACAATGGCTGCGCGCTTTGAACCTCATTGATTTGATATTCATCTAAAACAGCCAAGTTCCTGCATGCGATTGTAAAATTGCTTTGAACCTCATTGATTTGATATTCATCTAAAACTTAATTCGGCTGCTGAATCATCAGCAACTGGCTTTGAACCTCATTGATTTGATATTCATCTAAAACTGATTCGTTGAAAGGAATGGGGAAGCAGAAGCTTTGAACCTCATTGATTTGATATTCATCTAAAACCAGCTAAGTGGATCAACAACTCGCGACTTGCTTTGAACCTCATTGATTTGATATTCATCTAAAACATTATTTACACATAAATTATTAATCTTTTATTTATGCCATAGCATAAAATCCGGGTCTATATAGTAATAGTCAGCATTCTCAAACAAACTCTTTCGTTGGTTTTCTGAGAATTCAATGAATATGCAACTCAAGTCAGTATAGGATATTACCTGACAAAATTGATTAATATCTTTCTTAGTTAAATAGTGGCTAGCATTTAAAATAATCGGGGTACGATCAATACCCAACTCCACTAGTACCTTAATCAATGTCTCTGTCTTTTCAAACGGCGACTTAATCACCTCAGAATCAAGCCTCGAACCTAATAGTTTAATTATATCTGTAATTGACGGTATCTCAACCATTAAAGGTAAATCAAACACAAAAAGATCGTTTAGTAACTGCGAGTTTAATCCCTGAACCATGTCGATTAGTTTCACCTGTTCTTCCTGACTCATTTCATCAACAACATGTTGCGAAACTTTTCTCTCAAACACCTTGTTTAAGTCAAGAGTTAGTAAATCACCATAGAAGGTACACAATTGATGTGGATCTTTCAATTCAAAATCATCCGTACTAGTTTTAATCGAATCGTTCAACTCATTTAATCCTTGAATGAAATCCCAGTAGACTTTGACGTTTCCAATATCAATGACTGTTAAACACTTACGTTTTATTGATATTGGTTTTAAAGAATAATATGTTAAGTTCATATCACTATTGTCCTTTCACCAGAATTAATAATGTCATGATTTTCTTCTCCAGCTAAAAAGTGCATGTCTTGGTATTGCTTTTCCGTCACAATGAGTGTTTGAACAAGCCCACTTTCAGGTACGTTATTTGCTATCCTCCTCTCGAGAAATTTTGCAGACTGTCTCGTCGCGCACACTCGAACGTAGACCGAATACTGCATCATATAAAAGCCTTCACGTATCAACTTTTTGCGAAAATGCCGATAATTACGTCGATCTTCTGTTGTATCTACCGGCAAATCAAATAAAACCATTAATCTCACGACTCGATACCTCATTTGGAATTGTCACCTCAACATTAATATGATTGATTTCTTGATTTAAGAAACGTAAACAATCATTTACATAGTCACCAATAATATTCCTTAAAAGTCCTTTTTTACCGTTAAAAACAAGTTCTAAATTTAGTAAATCAACGAGGCCATACTTTATATCAGGCGTAAACTCGTTAAATTTGTGAGTTGCTACCCACTGATCGATAATAGGCCTAAACGGTTCCATTAGGTCTGAGCCCAAATTATATTGGTTATCGGTTCTATCATGATGTATCCCAATGCAGGTCATATTTCCTCTAATCGTAATTTCTCGATTTATCAATGAATGAATAATTGCGTACCCATAATTAAGCGCTGCGTTTTTTTCATTTAATTCATCTCTTGAAAACCCTTTTCCAAATATAGCTGGGAAATATGCTCGGGCAGCAACTGCCTCTCTGTTACTAACGTCATTGATTTCTATTTCATTTAAAGCCGTCTCAATAATTAAGTTTGGACAGTCTAAATGCTCACACACCGCAAGTTGGTTTTTAATTTTACTAGTTACAATCAATGTCCAAAGTCTTTCAACACGCTCCTTTATCCAATTAACTTGCTGTGTAATTCTATGGGCGTTTCGCCGGGGTGAACTTGTTGTCTGAATATCACAGCTGGGATTCCCACTTTCATCGATAAAAATAATAACCGCTTGACCTCGATTTAATGCATTAATTGCAGCTGTTGTAATTACCCCTTGTAATGTGCTTAACATTAATACATCAATATCAGAAACAGGCACATGAAATCGATCTTGATCCGTTTGAATTACGATATTATTTGCAGATAATGATATCTTCGCGTGTCGAGAAACAATAATTGTTCGCCATGCCAAATAAATCAACCCCTTTATCTTTTTGCTAAATTATGATATATTTTTCTTGTTAAGTCTGATCAACTTAATAACCTCATTGATTTGATATTCAGAGTTAAAATCAAACAAGGCTTATGCCAAGTTTTCTCTTTTGAGCTCATCATTTGAGCCATTACATAAAAAGTCGGACTATCTTTTGATGGTTCGACTTTTTGAATTATTTAATCGGTACGATTCGTTCAAACAACCCAGTCGGCGACTGATGGATAATTTTACAATTCTCAGTAATCCGTAAACCGTTACTTTTTTGTAATTTTCCAAAATCTGTTTTAATGCCCATTTGTTTTAAGTTGCCTAATGTTGCATTCGCATGTAGCCCAATAAAAATCTCCTTTAAAATTGAACGCTTTCCTTTCTTCTTTTTATTGTCTGGCACATCTTTAGGAAAATCATTAATCGGTAATTGCTCGAAGGCTTTTTTACTCTTTTGCAGAGCTGCTCTAAAGCCATTCACATCATACAAATTAAAATAACTATCTACTTGCTTAAGTACATCATTGAAAATATCAAGGTATACTTTATCATCTGACTCACGATCCATTAGTTGTCTTTGCATCGATAACGGTAAAAATAATTGTTGAGAATTATGATAATACGTATCTGTTCCAAGTCTAAATCGGTGTGGACTTCCGGCAATATCATCAATCACTAACTGATCTAGTAAGACCTTGGGAATCACAACATCAAATTCAGGGATTTTTATTTCATGTGTCTTTTTATTTTCTTTACCTAATTGAGGTGCAATGACTTTTTTAAATGCTAACATAGTAGCTTTATCGCCTTGCGTCATCGCTTTCTCTATTTGCTGTACCTTATTTGTATAGATTGGCAAAACTCGAAGTTCAGATGTTTTTTTTGAATAGACTCTGACAATTGTCAAATAGGCGGCAGTCTGACCAGTGTAACCACCATAAATATCAACTGGCCGATTACGTTTGGTTGGAACCAACTTGAAACCTCCACCGTTTTGTTTTGCGTCGGTTGCCTTTAAAATTTTCTGCTTATACATTGCCCCGAAGCTTGTACGACTTTCATGGGTGATTAAAAGACGTTGATAATTATATATTTTTATCATTTTAGCTAAGTCCGACTTTTTATCCCATAGAATTTCTCCAGTACCTTCATCAACAATTGCTTTATCAGAATCAAGCGTCTTTATTAGATTGATACTTTTTAAATTTTTATGATTTTGCATATACTGACCGTACACAAAATATGGTCGCAGTTTGGGATACCTTTTATATAGATAAGTGCCGATACGCGCAGCTAGAAAAGCATCAAATGCATGATGATTATCATTTACTTCACGGATCTTAACGAGATCAAACTGTTGTCTGAATTGATGAGAAAGTGACGCTTTAATTGTGATGATTTCTGTTTGACTGTTTCCTAATAAAGCATCAAGAAGTTCAATAACTAGCTTTGTAACCTGTCTTGTTTCTACTAATTGTCGTTGAATAAAACCGGGTGCATATTTGTCAATTTCATCTGGTCTCATCGTTAGATTTTTTAATTTTCTGGCAGAAATCAGTCCCATTTCATGCCATCGTTTCCAGGTTGGCAACATGTTATTCATGTATTTATCTGAGACGAATGTAACACCTTTGTCCTCATTGGTTTTTTGACTAACAAGAACGCGATTGTCTAATGAATCATCTTTAACCAAGGATTGAGGCAATATATGATCAATATGATATAGCGATAATTTGTCAATGTTAATTGCTTTTCCTGTATAAAGATCCCGCCCACCTTGTTGGAAATACAGGAATAATTGATCTTTGATATTAGCTCGATTTTTTAAAATATCGTCTAACTCACTACGAACACTAGAATCAATGACTTCCTTATCTTCCGATTGATAAAGCTGTTGTAATTGCCTTTGGCGAGCAATTGTTTGTTGGTGACTATTTGACGTGTCACGTGCGACTTCAATAAAGATTTTTTCAGGCATATGGCCGGCTGCTGTCATCATATCTTGAACCACTCTGATAGCCTTACGCAAGGCCTTCTTATTCTGAGGAGAAGTATACAGATTAGAAATGAATTCATCCAACGATGCCAAATTCTTGCGTCCAGGTTCCCATTTGGCAGGAAGAACTTGACTCAAATTATTATTGTTTGCTGTTGCGATTTGTTCAGAAAAATCAGATTGTGCTTGAATTTCCATAAAATTATGATTAGAGTTCCACAGTTCATCTAAGATACTGTAACCATCTTTATTTTTAAAAGTTGTGAGTAATCGTAAAGACAATCGACCCCAACCACGATATCTTTTTTGAGCAAGTCTTTTCCTTTGACTGCTAGTTAACCAGTCAATTGAATCCAGTTTTTCCACAAAAATTGAGTTGTCTTCAAAAATAGTTGACCATAAAATTATTTTTTCGATATCATCAACTTTATTTCTATCTTCAAGTGCGTCAGGAATTATTTTATTGTAATCATATAACGTTGATAGTGAACTATTGAATTGTTTTTCATTAGCTAAACCACCAATCTTTGGCAAACTCATAACCTCTCCTGAGCTAACCAAAAATTTTGAACATCCTTAACCTGAACCGTTTTCTTCTTTTCAAATACGTGTGTATATACACTCTGTTTTTGTTTACGAGTAATGGGTTGCCCATCGATAGAAATCTTATTTAACTCATTTAGCACTTCAAAACGTTGATAGATTAAACTTTGTTTTGGCAATACATCCTCACCAATTAAATAAGTATCGGTAGTTGTCATTCTATCAATAAATGCAGTAGCTGACGCTGTGCGATCAATCTTTTCATCGAAGTTCCAAGGCGTTACTTCACCACTCTGTTTACGAATCATCCAGGCAAATTTACTATTCTTTGAATTGGAAGTATCTTCCTTCGCTATCATCGGTCCTACATAGTAGGGAATTCGGAATCCGACTAGCTCATCTAACTTGTATGGAAATGCAATTTGATGGTCAGCGACTGGGTTCTCCTCAGCTAACCATGGATAATATTCTTGTTGATTTTTTATAATTGTATCTAACTCTCTTTGTTGCAATTGATATGGGATTACACCATTTTCGGTTGTCCGTTGTTTTGGCAAAAAATTTCCAATCGTTATTTTAGACTTGATTTCTTGCGCTAGAGTGTCATCATCATTTTTAATTAACTTACTAAGATCACTGTAGAACTCATCAACTACCTGATGGATTTCAATATATTCTGCATAAGTGTTTTGAAGCTGGTGCTTCACTTTTGGCTTAGTGTCCCAATACTTTTTGAGCAAAACTAAATCGGACGCATGCCTATCATATTTCTGAATCATTGCTTCGGATAGGCTAAGCCCATTTGGAACTATTCCAGCCAGCGTCACACTAGAATACAATTTCTGTAGAATTGTTATTAAGGAAAAGTTCTTTTCTGAGAATGAGGGTTCAATAACGCTCATTTTTTCGTCCAATGTATCAATGCTAAAAGTCCAATCCTTTTGTTGGTCTTTTGCGATATCATTGCCGGTTATCACAAAAAATTTTGCTTTCAATCCTGTGATGGCTTTCGTAATCTCAGTTGAAACTGTTTTTAGAATTTTCGTTGTATCTTTGTCTAAATCATTTGTTGGCAACAACAATTTTGCAGCAGCTTTCTGTCGATCTGAACGTGATTGGGTACTATCCAGTAGCACTTCCTTTAATTTTTCAACGTATTGATCATTAAACTGTACCTGTTCATTACCAAAAATGCCTACTAAAATAGCATTTATTTCGTGAATGTCACTTTTTAGATCAAGATTAGAGGACTCAAAGTTCTTAGCCGCACCGTCCAGTAAAAAGTGGCCCCGGTATTTGACGATATGGTGAATAGCTAAATAAATCTCACGAATATCGAATTGGTGATCTTCATACATCAGTGCGTGACGTAAATGATAGATTGTCGGATAAAGAATCTTTCCATCCTTATCTCTTGGAATCAAAATTTCTTTCGCTAAACCGTCATAGTTAGGATCCTTTGGAGATACTGAGGATTCTTTCATCCGAGCAAAAAAAGTAGGATCTACCCGACTGATAGGTTCATCAAATATCTCTCTGAGTAACCGCAATCGCCACTTTCGGCGATTGTACCGGCGCCGTGTCGTTCTGAAACCACGCGTTTCAGCAGCCGCTTCCCCTTCTCTAAACAAATGTGCACCAATTGCCCGCTTCCCTTTGATATTTAGTGGCCAACCGTTTTCATCAACCCCGACAAATCCGATTGAGCTGGTACCAATATCTAAGCCAATGCTATATTTCTTATCCATAGATAGACGCTCCTTTAATCATTTGATTTTATCCTAATACGAAACCGATACCATTCATAGCTTTATTTTATTAACACCTATATACCCGTCACATACATGTAATAGTGTATTATAGGACTAGACCATTATCCACAAATAATTACATGAGAACTGAGGCTTCAATACCGACCGATTTTTAATCTCATCCAAAGTTTTTTACCAAACACATTGCAATTCACTGAAAATTCTGTCAGAATATTATTTTGAATCGTAATTATTACTTTTTAACGGAGGCTTAGTTTTGAGAGTTCATCAACATCGAATTTTTCGAGTATTATCTGCTCTATCTATTATTTTGGTAGCAGTCCTACTAACAAGCTGTACTAGTAAAACGGCCTCCAGCATCACAAAACACCCAAGTAAAATCCACGTAGTCACCTCCCTAGACTTCTACGGTGAAACCTCAAAAGCAGTCCTAGGCAACAAAGGTACGGTAAAATCCATCATCAACAAAACCCAGCATGGATCCGCACGAGTATGAAGCGACGACTAAAACAGCAAAAATTGTCAGCGATGCGGACGTCATTATCTACAACGGGTTGGGGTACGATACCTGGATGACCCGCATCGCGACTGACACAACCCACACCACCAAAATCAATGTAGGCCAAACAGTCATGGGCAAGCCAGTCGATACCAATCAGCACATCTGGTACAACCTAAAGACTATGCCGACTTTAGCAAAATACCTCGTCAAAAAGTACAGCAAACTCCAACCCCAAAACAAAGCCTATTTTGAAAAAAAATGCCAAGAACTACATCGCTTCACTCAAACCGCTCCAACAAAAACTCAACCAACTAAAAAAGAACGCAAACGGCGCCGAGGTCGATGTCAGCGAACCAGTCTTTGATTACACTCTAAATGACCTCGGCTATAAAGTAGCTGATACCGGCTACTCGATGGCTGTCGAAAACGATACAGATCCATCGCCTGCCGAAATCAAGGCCATGCAACAAGATATCAAGACACATAAAATCAAATTCTTCGTAGTAAATACGCAGGAAATCAATCAGATCACTAAAAACATGATGACCCTTGCAAAAAAGGATGGCGTTCCAATTCTAAAGGTCACCGAGTCCATGCCTGCCGGTAAAACCTACGAGTCATGGATGATGAGTCAGTTTAAACAGCTAGAAAAGATTCAGAAAGCCGTCAAATAATGACTAACCGGCCACTTTCAACTCAACCAAGGTGGTCGGTTTTATTTTGCACACAGTTACCAATCCGGCAGTACCACTTCAACGGTTAAACCAGTTCACTCCAGTATTGAATCTAACTCACCTTCACCCGCCACATAATTTTTAATCGAATTATCATTTTCCACGCTGAGTTGATTGTAATTTTCCGCTTCTCAATGTATAGTAAGCTTATTGATTATACGTATAAGGAGCGAAGAGAATGGATCTAGAAACAATTAAAAACCAATTAACGCAAGCACTATCCGACTACTTCGACAAGGTGCATTTACCGGAAAACGGCTTATTCGTTCTCGGGTGCAGTACCAGTGAAGTCACTGGCGCTTGGATGGGCCATGCGTCCAGCCAGGATGTGGGTGACGCTATTATTGATACGTTACTTCCTATTTTAGGTGCACATCATGTTGCTCTCGCTGTTCAAGGCTGCCAGCACATCAACCGTGCCCTACTCATGGAGCGCGAAGTTGCTGACCGTCGCGGGTACGAAATCGTCTCCGTCGTGCCTTCCCTGCACGCGGGTGGCGCAGCACAAATTGCTGCCTATCGGACGTTCAAAGATCCCGTTGAAGTCGAGCACATCGTTGCTGACGGTGGCATGGACATTGGCGACACCCAGATTGGGATGCACGTCAAGTTCGTTCAGATTCCGATTCAGACTAGCGTGAAGGAAATCGGCGAGGCCCACACGACCTTTCTAACTTCCCGGCCAAAACTCATTGGTGGCGCGCGTGCGATTTATGAATTTCCGGATGAAATCTAAGAGTGTGGAAGCAGGCGTTTAAGGAGCGGAGCGTAAGGGACTTTTACCGAAAAAACTGGGTTTGTTTTTTTGGTAAAAGCCCCTTACGTAGCAGCTCCTTGCCTGCTGAAACACGTTTCGACAATTAGAAAATAAAAGGCCAGTTTTCAGCCCTAATCCGCTGGAAGCTGGCCTTTTTGCACACTCGTAAAAAAACATTCTGGAAATTAGTTAGGATTTGTTGACACATCCTAACTACCGGACTATAGTAAGTAACGTTTGTTAGGATTTCTTAAATTATCCTAACTATTTATTTCTAAGAAAAGGAGGAGCACCATGTCAACTGAAACCAGTCAGCTCTTCGGGGTGTTCGCGCATTTGTTCCATGAAACGCGCCATATGACAGGCCATATTAAGAAGAGCGACTTGCATAGCCATCGTCATCCAAATCCCGGCCAACTGAGAGTCATCTTTCTATTAGCCAAGAATCCTCAGATGACTAACTCGGAAATTGTCGAGAAGCTGAGTATCAAGCCCAGTTCTGCCAGTGGCTTAGTCAATCGCCTTGTCGAAGGCGGCCTCGTTCAACGTCACGCCTCGCCAAAAGATAAGCGAATCATGCTCATCTCACTGACCGCTCGTGGCAGCGGTTCCTCGATTCTGCTCATGAGTTGCGGGATAAATTGTCTGAAGTCATCTTTGCATCGTTAACCGATGAGGAGCAGGCGCAATTACTGCACTTACTCAAAAAATTATCAGATGATATGGCAGACAAACTACCCACTTGGGAATCGTCAAGGGTGATGCACGACTTCTTTGAACAGCATCAAGAATTCAAGGAAGATCTTGACCACTTCGGCTTCTCCCAAACCAACACGATGCCCACAAAGCAATAAAAAAAAGCAGTCCCCCGACTACTTTTCCTGCTGATAGGTCACGTGATACGACTCGATACCATTTGATTCAAAGGCCGTTTCCAAGATTGCTGCGATTTGATTCATATCAATCGTTTTTGGTAGTTGAATGACAATGTGATTGTTGTCCGCCATTTGATCACCCCGTTTTGTATTACCTTCATTATACGAACATACATTCGGTATTGCAATCTTTTTCCGCAACAATTCTGATTCCACACAATTTTACGATTGTGCACCAGAATTCGCGCAGCCACCATTTCGTTTTGTCACTTAGTCATCATTTGAAAGGAGCGCAAAGATGCTCAAAATTGCCAAAGGACGCATTTCTTACACCGCCGTACTGGGGGCTGTCTTGTTCATGATCGTCCAGGTATTTGCCAACCTTAACCTCCCTAACTTAACGTCAGATATTGTTAACAACGGGGTTGCTAAGGGGGATATCAGTTACATCTGGAAGATCGGTGTCCAAATGGTCGGCTACTCACTGCTGAGTATTGCAGCGGCCATCTGTAACGTCTTCCTCGCCGCCCGGACCTCACAAAAGTTGGGTCAGAATTTACGGACGGATATCTATAGTAAGGTTATTCATTTTACCAACGATGAATACGACCAAATCGAAACGTCATCCCTCATCACCCGGACCACGAACGATGTTGTTCAGATCCAAAACGTGGCCATGATGATGTTGCGGATGATGATCATGGCGCCAATTATGTTGATTGGGGCTAGTTTCCTTGCGTACTCTAAGGACCACCAACTCACCATGATCTTCCTGGTTTCTATTCCATTACTTGCCATTTTTATGGGGATCATGTTGCGGTTCGCTGTGCCAATGTTCCAAGCCATGCAGACCAAGACTGACCGCATCAACCGGGTCTTTCGTGAAGGGTTAACTGGTGTTCGGGTCATCCGGGCATTCCGGCAAGACCAATTCGAACAAGACCGGTTTGAAGACGCCAACGTCGAATACACCAAGAACGCCATTAACGTGAACACCATTATGGCGCTCGCGCTTCCTGTCATGACCTTGATCATGAGTGGGACCAACGTCGCCATTATCTGGTTCGGTGCCAAACTCATTGGTGGTCAAGCCATGCAAGTCGGGAACTTAATTGCGTTCATGACCTATGCCACTCAGATTCTCATGAGCTTCATGATGCTTTCCATGGTGCTGATCTTCATCCCTCGGGCGCAAGCATCCGCCAAGCGGATCCAAGCCGTCTTCAACTTGAAGTCCACCATGACCGTTCCCGACACCCCAGCTGAACTCGATGACAAATCTGCTGACCACTCACTGGCTTTCAACCACGTCACCTACCGTTACCGCAACGCTGAACAGCCGGCTTTGACCGACATCGACTTCAGCGCTACCAGCGGGCAAACGGTGGCCATTATTGGTGGGACTGGTTCTGGGAAAACGACCCTGATCAACCTGATCCCACGGTTCTACGACGTTGAAAAAGGCGACATTGAACTCGACGGCACTAACATCAGTAAGCTCGACACTACCCAGCTCCGTAATGCCGTTTCCCTTGTCCCACAAAAGGCCACTCTATTCACTGGGAGCCTGCGGGATAACATGAAGTACGGGAAACCGGACGCCACCGATGATGAAATCTGGCACGCACTGGACATTGCCCAGGCTCGGGACTTCGTTGAAGAAGATCCAGACGGCCTTGACATGTATGGCGGCAACTTCTCTGGAGGGCAACGGCAACGTTTAGCCATTGCGCGGGCCCTGGTCAAGCAGTCATCCGTTTACGTCTTCGATGACTCCTTCTCCGCCCTGGACTTCAAGACCGATGCCGACTTGCGGGCTGCCTTACGCGCCGACAAGCACATTCAACAATCGATCACGGTCATTGTTGCCCAACGGATCGCCACGGTTGCCGATGCTGACCTGATCCTCGTTATGGATAACGGGAAACTCGTTGGTAAGGGTACCCATGATGAACTCCGGAAGACCAATACCGTTTACCAAGAAATCATTCACAACTGAGAGAGGAGGATGACAAATAATGGCTGATAAAGAGACGCCAAGACCACAACAACAGCGTGGTATGATGGGCGGACACGGTCCCGGCAACCACGGCGGGCTCGTCGAAAAGCCCAAGAATTTCTGGGGCACCACCCGTCGGATTATGAGCTACATGTCAGACCGGCTGGTCGGCCTGTGCTTCGTGTTGGCCTTCGCATCATTAGTGTTATCTTCCAGATCCGAACCCCGAAAATTTTAGGTCAAGCCACGACCGAAATTTTCAAGGGCGTTATGAAGGGCCAGTCTGAACAAAAAGCCGGCTTCTCCATTGCGGGACTGCCAATCAACTACGAGAAGATCGTGCACATCATCCTCATCGTTGGTTTGATGTACGCCGCTTCCGCCATCTTCAGTTTCCTGCAACAGTACATCATGACGCGGATCTCACAACAGACGGTCTACAAACTGCGAAAATTCATGAAACAAAAGATGCGCGTTGTGCCTATCAAGTACTACGACACGCACAGTAACGGGGATATTATGAGCCGGGCTGTCAACGATATGGATAACATCGCCAGCACCCTGCAACAACCCCTGACCCAAGCGGTTACGAGTACCGTGACCTTTATCGGGACCCTTTGGATGATGCTCACCATCAGCTGGAAGTTAACGCTGATCGCGCTGGTCACCATTCCACTGAGCCTGATCATCGTCGGCATCGTTGCTCCGCGGTCACAAAAGTTCTTCGCTGCGCAACAAAAATCCCTTGGGTTATTAAACGACCAAGTGGAAGAAAACTACGCTGGTCAACAAGTTCTCAAGAGCTTTAATAAGGAAGACAACACGATTGAAAGCTTCGAAGTTCAAAATAAGAACTATTACCAAGCTGCATGGAAAGCCCAATTCATTTCCGGCATCATCATGCCATTGATGATCTTCCTGAACAACATCGGCTACGTCTTCGTTGCCGTTATCGGTGGGATCGGCGTTTCCAACGGGTACATTACCTTAGGGAACGTGCAAGCCTTCCTGCAGTATACCAATCAATTCTCACAACCTATCTCACAACTGGCCAACTTGATGAACACCATTCAATCCACCATCGCTTCAGCCGAACGGGTCTTTGAAGTCATGGATGAAGAAGAAATGAAGGACACCAAGGAAAACCGCGACGTTGAAGACACCAGCAACCTCATCGAACTCGAACACGTTCAGTTCGGTTACGAAGATGAGCTGTTGATGACTGACTACAACCTGACTGTTAAGGCGGGACAACAGGTCGCAATTGTTGGGCCGACCGGTGCTGGGAAGACGACCATCATCAACCTGCTGGAACGGTTCTACGACGTTAAGGGCGGTGCCATCCGCTTGAACGGTACTGACACCCGTGACCTCGACCGTGAAGACCTGCGTTCACACTTCGCCATGGTGCTGCAAGACACCTGGCTGTTTACCGGGACCATCTACGATAACATCAAGTATGGCCGCGAAAACGCGACGAAGGACGACATCATGAACGCCGCCAAGGCCGCCCACGTGGACGAATTCGTCCGCAAGCTGCCAGACGGCTACGATACTATTTTGAACGAAGAAGCTTCCAACATTTCACAGGGACAACGTCAACTTGTGACCATTGCGCGGGCGTTTGTTGCGAACCCTGAGATCCTCATTTTGGATGAAGCCACCAGCTCCGTCGACACCCGGACCGAAGTTCAGATCCAGCACGCCATGAGCGAACTGCTGAAGAACCGGACCAGCTTCGTCGTTGCGCACCGGCTATCCACCATTCAAAATGCCGACAACATCATCGTGATGAACCACGGGGCCGTTGTTGAAACCGGGACCCACAACGAATTGCTGGCCCAAAACGGCTTCTACGCAACACTGTACAACTCACAATTCTCTGACAACGTGTCATTCGACTAAAGGAGGCCACAACATGACGAAAAAAGTTGGTGTTTTACTCTCAGCTGTCCTGCTGGGTCTCGCACTCGCCGGCTGCGGCAAGTCTTCTGTTTCCGTACAGGACCACTCCGTTGCCCCAAGTGGGATGGCCGCCGTCATCAAGGGTAAGACCAATCAGGTACTGTTCGCTACACCATCAACGGTGGCAGTACCAAAACAACAAAATCGCAATCTGAAGGCTACTCACTGACCATTCCGGCCAAGCCTTACAAGCAAACAGTCAAGGTCAGCGTTAAGAACGGCAATACTGAAACAGTAACGGTTGCCAAACGCAAGACCATTATGACCTATACCAAATTCCAAACGGCTTACAACCAAACGTTAGCAGGCGAGGCACTCTCCAAGAGTAACCAGACCAAGGCAACGAACCTGCAGGATCAGGCCGCTGCGCTAAAGAAGCAGTCCGCCTCGATTCAAGCACAGGTCAAGACAGCCAAGGCCAAGCTCGCGAAGGGCGACACTTCGGCTACTGCAACTTTGCAAGACCTCGCAACTAAGGGTGAAGCCTTGAAGACGCAAGCCGCCAAGTTAAAGGCCACACAGGCATCACTTGCCCCCGCTTTGAAGAAGGCTCAGGCGAGTGTTAAAAACGATACTTTGCCAGCCACTGCAAAGAACGGTATCCACACCATCAAGACAACCAAGCACTACAAAGTGCGGACCAACGTTTACAACGGCAAGCTCATGGGTGCAACACTCATCGTCCCAATCTCAGCACTGAAGAACGACACGCAAGCCAAGAAGTTTGCGATGACCTTCTCAGTCCTGGCAACCGGGGTTGGCGCCAATGCTAAACATGTGTTGAAGACTTTCTCGAATAATTCAAATAAGAAGAATTCGAGTCAAACAACTACTGAAACCATTCACTCGAATGGCGTCACGTTTAGTTTGGGGTATTCGACCAGTACGCTTTATATTTATGTAACTAAGTAGGATTTAATGTTAAAAGGCGCCACAGCAATGATGCTGCGACGCCTTTTTTATTTTTTGTTTGGTAGTATTGCTCGATGTATCCGAGGTTTAGTTTTGAGGAGGATCTTGCCAATGTTAAGTGATTCAAAGCAGCACTCTAATGTCGCTTCGTTCAACCGTTCGGCCCCGCAGGCTGAGGTGCGGTCGAACGGTTCCACTACGCTTTGATTCTGGCAGTGGTCGTCATAGCTAGTAAGTCTTCAAAAGTGGTATCACGAAACCTCTATATTAATCGTTACTGGTGACTGACATGTCATGAAAAGCATTGCTGTTAATAGCCTTACTAGCAGTCGAGGGCGGATTCTCTGCCAACTGGTTTTAACGCTATTGTGATGCTTAACTAGTGTTAAAAAGGTTCTCAACGTCAGTGGAATGGAGCAATTTGGCACGGATCTATTACCTATCATTGGAAAGACCCTCCAGAAGACATAGCGTTACTTCCACACGCTACCCAATTATCGGCAACTCTGCTGTCTCATAATAATCCCCAATCAACAAATGAATCTTCGCCTGCGATTGCGCCCAGTCAACTTCGCTTTTGGTCTTAATGCCACCGATAATGATCGGGATTGCCCACTCCAATGCCTGGACGTACCAGGCTTGTGCTGACAGTAACGCCTTGGCGCGGTTTGTCATTCCCTCGGTAGCCGGTAATGTATATTTTAAACCGTCAAATGGGTGACTTTCCTGCAGTTGCGCAAAGGCTTGCTTCTCGCATGAGGTCACATCTAAAATGACGTCAATGCCCGCTAAGTGGTACGCATGGACAGCTGCCTGCAACGCACTTTTATCCGGTAGCTGCATCAGCACCAGCGTCAACGTTTCCGGTCCGTCCGATGACCGCATAAACTGCGACAATTTATCAATGACCTTCGCATCTAAAAATCGCGCTTGCGGAATGGGTAACTGGACCAGTTGCAGCACCAAATTCACGACCGCTTCGCGAATCAGCTGAAACAGTCGCTCCACGCTCAGCTCTGTGGCTGGTGCTGGTTCCCACTGGTTCGTTTGATTATCATGATGATACAGCGTCAACTCATTTCGAATCCGTGCCTGATCCGCAGTCTCATCGTCGTAAACGCCTGGACAAAGAACGCGTAGTTATCATTAATACCCGCCTTCAACTTGACCTGGCGTGTCTGACCGTCGACCGTAATCGTGTCGCGGCCATTTCGTTTCGAAACGTAAAGACTGTCATCCGCCCGTTTATACACATCTTCCACCGATTTATCCGCAGTCTGAACCTGCGACACGCCCATCGATATCGTGACCTGAATCGCCTGGTCTTCATAGTGGCAGACCTGTTTGCGGACGGACTGCCAACACTGGGTCACAATTGGTAAAGCCTGCGTCAGATCCGTGTTCGGTAGCGCCAAGGTAAACTCTTCTCCGCCAGTCCGGTAGACCTGATACTGTGCGCTCGCCTGTTTCAAACAGGTTTTAAGGGTCGTTGCCACCTGGATAAGGATTTTATTACCGGCTAAATGCCCGTATTGGTCGTTAACGATTTTAAAATGGTCGACATCCAGTTCCACCATCGTGAACGGTGACTGCCGAACGCGAGCATCTGCGAACATCGTCGCAGCTTCATGCTGGTACAACGAAAAACTCTTTGCGTGCGTCAAGGCATCGAAGCTGGCAATCTTTGCGTAGTGTTGCGTCCGCTGACGATTGGCCCACAAACTATTCCAGAAAACGAACACGCCAGTCGAAATGATGATGTACATCATCATCCCCTGCGTTTCGATTCGTCCTTGAGTGCCCGCCGCTTTAATGGCAGTCGGCGGTAATGTCAACCAAAACAGGCTTGCGTAGATCACACTCATCACCAGGTTGATCAGTAACTTATGCCGCACGCGTTTATGAAACAGGTAAACCACCACGACCCACGCCAGCAGGGCCGCGAAACCAAACGTCCGCACTGCACCCATGACTGGCATGTGATGGGCAAGGCCAATACCAACGACACCAACTGCTCGAATGGCGTACTCAACAAAATTTATCTCTTCATCAGTCAGTGGAAACACGAAAACAAACACTGCCAGACTGTAATACATCAACGAATTCGTTTCCGAAAAATCACCCTGAATATTCAACGCGATCCCGGTCACAAACGTCAGCACGACCAGACCGACTCGCCACAAGAGACGGTGAGCGGCTGAGTCGTTTTCCGTATCGAATGCCCGTCGCGTCATATTCAAATAGACCGTCAAAAAGCCGAACATGAAGAAGGCCGCAATGCCGAGTTCAATGCCCCAAAGCCAATATGGTAACGCACTAAACGTTGCAGTCATCTCGCATCTCCTCACGGTCGTTTGTGTCGATCAATTTAAAGCTAAGTATAACATTACAAAATGATTATAATTCATTTTTTCATCATTTTATATAACTATCGTTGCTTATTTAGTGATAGACAAATTAAAAGCGCCCATCTTCAACAGATTGGGCGCTTTTAGTTACAGATGCACGATACCAACTTCAAAGTCAGCTGTTATGTTAGGTAATCCCTGGTTTAAGATCTCATTTCGTCGTTCTTCACTAGCCTGCCAGGTCAGCGGTGTCATTGCAAAAAGTGCTTTAAACAAGGCTGGCGTCAACTCAAACTGGTACTGGACTGGCACGAAGTCAACCTCACCATATTGAGCAATAAAATGCTGCTTGACTGGTGCATTGTCGTAAGTGGCATGTTCCCCTTCAGGATAAACAAGTTGGCGTAATTCGGTCAAATAATGGCTGTTTGGGATAACCTTGATCAGCACACCACCCGGCTGCAGCACCCGGTCAAACTCCTGATAATTTGCTGGCGACAGAATGTTGACGATACTGCTCAGCGCATTGGTTTCAAACGGCAACTTAGCAAGGTCACCAACCGCAAACAACGGCTGCGGATCACTGACCACGCCGGAACCAGCGATATTGATTGCCGGCTTTGAGATGTCCAACCCAACAAAATCACCTGATGGATAGTGGGAAGCAAGCCATTTAGTTGTTGTCCCTTCCCCACTACCGGCATCCAAAACAAGATCACCCTGCAGATGCTTGACGACCTCACCCAGCATCGGTTCAAAGAAACCGCTGGTAAGCATCTGTTGCCGGTTGCGCAGCATCTCATCCGTATATTCCGTGTTAACGGGGGCGTTCAGAAAGAAAAGTGTCCCCTTCTTGGATAGATCAAAAGTGTGGTCGTTTTGGCAACGCAACGTGCCGTCATCTATTGCTGTAAATGGGGCGTGGCACACAGGACACTCAAACTGGTTCAGGTGTGCTGTGAGAAACTGGCTTGCAAGGGCGATTTTGTTCAAGGTGAGGCCTCCGTTTTGTTCGATAGTCCTATGATACTTGGGTTTTATGGGAATGTAAAATGAATTTTGTGATGCAAAAAGCGCCCTTGGTAGGCGCTTTTTAACGTTGAATCGTTTTTTAGTTTTAGACTTGTTGCTGGGGTGTTTCGGCGATGCGAACTGGTGCGCTATTGTTGAAACTGTTCAGCAAAGAATCATCACCTATGCAATACACACAGAATGCCATAGTTCAGGTGTTCAACTGTTACTGAATACTATTGGTGACGTGGTTTCTCGCCTCTATTGCCGAAACGTGTTCAGCAAGGCAGAGGGCTACTGCGTAAGTCAACTCTGGCAAAAATGCCAAGTTCAGGCATTTCTGCCGGTGTTGTGGGTCTCTGCTCTATTGTCGAAACGTGTTCAGCAAGGCAAGGGGCTGCCATGTAACGGACTCTGGCAAAAATGCCAAACCCAGGCATTTCTGCCGGTTTGTGGGTCTCTGCTCTATTGCCGAAACGTGTTCAGCAAGGCAGAGGCTACTGCGTAAGCCAACTCTGGCAAAAATGCCAAGTTCAGGCATTTCTGCCAGAGTTGGCTTACGCTCCGCCCTCTAACCGCCTTGCTTCACACTCTACCCAAGGAAGTAAGAAGAATACTGCAACGGCAACTTAACTTTCTTCCCATTCAAGAAAACATCAGCATAGTGCGAATTCTTGCTGTACTTCTTCAACAGAACCGTCCGCTTCGTGTTACCAATTTTGATCTTCTTTGTCCGGTAGGTTGGGTTGGTAATCCCCTTATAGCCAATTTCATACCAACCGCCGCTCTTCTTGATCACTTGCAAGTTACTGCCAGAAATCTTGTTGTGGTACGACTTGTCCCCCACATCGATTGACCTTGACGTAAATTTGATAAATGACGGGTCCTTAATTGATGGCAACGTCATGTACCAGCTGTGCCGTAAACTTGATGGCACCTTCGTTGCAGCCTGTGCCGGCTTGGCAGCTGCAAAAATCCCCACCATCAGTGCCAAAGAGAGTGCTGCGAGCACGATTCCCTTAATTTTTTTCATTGTGACTCCTCCAATAAAACTTCCAGCTTTTTACGTCGTCAGTGTTTGGACCAGGCGTATCCCCATTTAGAAGTTAATCCGTATCACGTGTGCATTTACATTTAGCATAACATAGCCTTTACCCGGTTTGAATATCCCATAAGGTCAATTTATCGCCTGTTATATCAAAGTTCTGACCTGATTAAGAGCGTTTTTTTGAGTTACCTAGCGCCATATTTCCACCTAGACTGCAAATTGCAATGAATCGTTGCTATCTTCAGTCCTTGTAGCTGTTACGTCTTATAGCTAAGGTCAGCCGCAACTGATAAAATCGCAACATATTTTATAAATTGTTGTGAATTTTTTTAGTAACGAAATGTTGACCACAAAAATGGCGAATTCCACTACACCAACCGAAGTATTCTGACCGCTTGCAAGATTGTAAGAAGCATTGCTAACAGTGAGTTACTAGCAGTCGAGGGCGGATAATCTACAAACTAGGTTTAACTAACAATTTCATGCTTAACGAACAAATACGAGAACGCTTATGTGAGTGGAATGGAGCGATTTGGTGCGGAGCAGTGGTGTCGATGTCACTTGATGGCCATCCTTTGGCCATTTAGTGACATGCGAGACGAATGAGATCCACTCGAGAGCCACGCAGTGGAAATCGAGTTAGCTCATTCGCGAGCCACCACAGCGGAGCACCAAATCGCGCAATGCAACGGACTATACGAGCAAATATCATTTCAAAAAAAAAGCACCGGAATTTAATCCAAGTGCGTTTCAGAGAAATCAAGCACATCCACTAACAGCGAGTTAGTCGAGTTCTTTGTAGTCGAAGTAGTCGAATTCAGCAGGTTGTTTGTAACCACTGTAATCAACGGCTGCTAGGCCAACAAAGGCACCGGTGAAGAAGCCACCGTATTCTTGAAGAATGTAGTCATCTGACAAGTGAGCAGCATCCAATTCAACTGGAATTTCGTGCCACGTCTCACCGTCAAATGAGTATTCGTAAGTGTAAGACTGCGTCCGGGCCTTGACCTTGAACCAAACATATTCCGTACCCTCCGGAATCTGAATGGCGTCGTCCTTGAGGTATGAGGTGTAGTTGTTCCGATCGTTTTCGGCAACTTCGATCACATGCCCCTTCTTTTCGTCCCAGGTAATGAAGACGAATGACCAGTTTTTATCGTTATAGAAGTTGGTTAAACCAGCCATTTGCTGATATGTGTATGGGTCAAACTTCACTTTGGTTTCAGCATCAAAGTTGAAGGCCTGCCATCTTCTGGCAATCATGGAAACGTCGAATTCGCTTGCGAGTGACCGTTGGCCGATCAGGGTCAACTTGCCATCGCCGAATGAGCCCATCTTGTCGTCAAATGGAATCCGAAGCGTGTTCCATTCGCCGTTTAATTCAGGGGTATCGAATTCGTCGTGTTGGTCACCGTTAGCAGGGGCATCCGTCAAGATAGCATCCTTTGGTGCGTCCACTTCCATTTGACCACCGTGACCGCCGACAACCCGTGGCCAGCCTTCGTCATCCCATTCAACCTTTTGGATCGAGGTTTCACGCCCCAGGGTGCACCAGCCGCGAGGGTCAGTGAAGGATTCGTTTTCGTGGTGCCATGGACGGCCACACAGTGAAGCATAGTACCATTCGTCGCCGCTTGGCGTGTTGACTAAAGCACCGTGACCTTGCTTTTGAATGCCCAGCCGTGGCGTATCAAAGTTGGTGATGAATGGGCCATCTGGTTCAGATTCAAAGGACAACGCATCAAGTGTCTTAGAACGGGCAACGACTTCTTCGTGGGTGTAAACGGTCCCGCCTTGAGCAGCAAACAGGTAGTAGTACCCCTTGATTTTGTACAGATGAGGACCTTCAACCAATTTGACATCAGTCCCAGTGTAAATGGTCTTGGCGGTATGCGGCTTCAACTGCATGGTGTCGGTGTCAAACTCAGTCAACGTAATGCCATCAAATGGATGGTGGTATTCACGGTGATCCCAGGTCTGTTGGACCAGATACTTACGACCATCATCGTCGTGGAACAGTGAGGCATCAAAACCAACACCGTTAACGGCAATTGGGTCGCTCCATGGGCCGCGAATATCATCAGCTGTTGTCAGGTAGTTGGTCATATCCTTGAAGGCGCCTTCAGTAATCTTGACGTCGGTGTAGATCAACCAGAATTTGCCATCAGCGTAGGTCAGATCTGGTGCCCAGATCCCACCTGATGAAGGGTTCCCCTTCATATCAAGCAACGTGGTTGTTGATAATGGTGATGGTAACAGGTTCCAGTGCACCAAGTCCTTAGACTCGTGCAGCCGAACACCAGGGAACCATTCAAAGGTTGAGTTGGCAATGTAATAGGTATCACCAACGCGAATCATACTTGGATCAGCGTTAAAACCATGCAATACAGGGTTTTGAATCTTCATGATAATTCCTCCTACAGACTTATTTACATATTTTTGATATTGGTGTTACTTTCGCTGCGTTCCATCGGTTGGCCCTGCAGGCTGGAGTGGGGTCGCTCCGGAGCTAGTGACTTTCTTTCAGAAAGTCACGGATCTCCTACGACTCCCGTGTTAGTAACCGGACAAAGAACGCCCGCTAACTAACACCGACACTCCTGCCTGCAATGCCAACCGATTCCACTCCGCTGATACGTGCGGTTGAAAATGAATTATCTTAATCTTCATCAATCATTGGTGATGACTGACTCATAATGCAACCTCAAACACTATCCAGCCACCGACAACATTGCGGGGTTACTACCGAATACGATTAAACGCAGTCGAGGGCGGATAATCTGCGAACCAGGGTTAACTGACAATCGCATGCTTAACGAACCTATGCGAGAACGACTATGTGAGTGGAATGGAGTGATTTGGTGCGGAGCAGTGGCATGCGAGACGAATGAGATCCACTCGAGAGCCACGCAGTGGAAATCGAGTCAGCTCATTCGCGAGCCACCACTGCGGAGCACCAAATCACGCAATGCAACGGACTAAACTTTCTAGGCAACATAGCTGAAACGCGTTCCGGAAAACTGAGGGCTGCTGCCTAAGCAACTCTGACAAAAATACCAAACCCGGGCATTTCTGTCAGAGTTACTTAGCTCCGCCCTCAAACCGTTTTCCTCCACACTCTAGCAACTTTAAGCGTTCTTCTTATCAGCAACGATGGCTTTGTTGATCTCGTCAACGCGGGCATCAGTCAGTGGGTAACGGCTCATGATGATGATTGGCAGCCATACCATTGACCACTGGATACCCATTAAAGCAGCGTGTGGTTGGGTAGCGGCAGCACCGTTAAACTTGAAGTAGGCGTTGATGTAACCTGGAATGATCCCACCAAGTGCAAGCCCGATCTTGAAGAACAGACCCATGATGGCGTTGATGATCCCAGCAACCCGCTTCTTTGACTTGTATTCGCCGTAAGAAACGACTTCTGGCACCATTGACCACATGTACAGTAGCGGCAGTTAAGCCCCATTGTTGTAAGAAACGACCAATGTAACCAAGGGTAGTTTGGTTCTTGAATTGTGGTAATGACCATGCCCAGATGATTAACGTCCCGATAATGAACAGAACCAAGAAGAGGTAGAAGAAGCCCTTCTTCCCGATCTTTTTACGAACGATTGGCCATAAGAAGACTAAGAAGATACCAGGAATTGACCCGATCAAGTTAATTGAAGCCATCCATTCTGGGTGACAATGTTGTATTGGGTGTAGAAAGGCCATACAGTGTTCCCAAAGAACATGAAGGTAAAGCCGACCAGGAAGAACAGACCCAAAACTTGAAGTGGTTTGTTGTTCTTTAATTCAGTCCAAAGATCAGAGTACTTAACGGAGTCTGTTTCTTGTTCCGTAGGGAGAACCCGTTCCTTAACACCAAAGTAAGTGAACAGCAACATGCAGAATCCAATGACCATGTAGATCGACATAACGAGGAAGTAAGCACCGCCAGCGTGTGGTGAGCTGTAGTTCCCAAGGTGAAGCTTGATACCAAACAACCCAATGTCTTTCAATTGCTTGTCTGGTGAAGCTATTTGAACGAATAATGGCAGGAATGTGTAAACCAATAAGTTACCAATGTTGGCTTCAGTCATCCGGACAGTCGACAAGGTTGAAACTTCTTGGTTGTCACGGGTAAGAGAAGCGTTCAAGGCACCGTATGGGATGTTAACCAATGAGTAGACCATGGCGGTTAACATGTAAGCAACGAACGCGTAAATGACGTTGCCACGAACGGCTTGAATTGGCAGGAATAAAAGCGCTGATAAAATGGTTAATGGCACACCGAACTTCAACAGGAATGGCCGGTATTTCCCAATCTTTGTCACAGCAGAACGGTCAACGTAAGCACCGACCCACGGATCCCAGAAAACGTTGATCCAACGAACAACTAAGAAAACTGTGGCACCGGCTGCGGCGGAAATCCCGTAAACAGTGGTGAGGTAGAACAGTAACATGGAACCGATCGTCCCGAAAATCAGGTTTTGCGCGAAGTCACCAGCCCCGTACGCGATCCGCTCGCGCCAGGAGAGCTTAGCAAATTCATTGTTTTGTGTAGATGAATCTTGGCCTGCATTAGAAGCCATGATGATTCCCCCAATCTATGAGTTAAAACAAGTTTTGGTTACGGACAACAAGGTAGAAATTTGAGTGATTGTCATCGTGCAGTTCATCACGAAATTGTGAATGTGAGTTGGTTTAAAATAAGTGCTACTTAGTTTTTCGAATGAACTAACTGATTACGAGACCAATTGTATCCGGTTTCATTTTGTGGGGCTATCTTCAAATATGCCTATTTTTAGTTAAATTGTGACCAAAAACCTGTAAAAAAAGCGCCTAATCAGATCAGCAATTGATTAGGGCACAACTCATATTTTATACAATTTCCGGCAGAACCTTATACATCGTGTTGCACAGCCATGACCGGCAACTACTCGAAATAACCGCTCTCCTTCACGTTGCGAACCTTCCGCTTGGTAACGATTTGGCGCTGATACTTACTTGGCGTGACGCCCGACCATTTCTTGAACTGTTTACTAAAGTTGGAGATGCTGCTGGCGCCCATCATATAGGAGATCTCTTCAATCGAATACTCCGGCGACCCCAGTAACAGTTTAGCTTTTCGGTACTTTTGTTCCTCAATGAAATGCAGCGGTGTGATGCCGTATACCTTCTTAAACGTCCGGTGACCGTAGCCTGTACTGATACCTAATTTCTGACAAATATCGCCAAACGAGAAAATCGGCACCTCTTCTTTATCAATGTAATCTTCGATAAGCGTTGCCATTTCACGGCTGACCTTGGCTTCTCGTTCGGAATACTTGGCGTTTTTGGGTTTATATGCATTAATGTTCTCCATTAACCCATACAGAAAATTCAGCAGTTCAATCTGAATTTTGATGTTGGTTTGTTCCTTATCTAACCCTGGGTCGTCACTGTAAGCCACCATTTGTTCAGCCGACTTCATCGCCAGTTTGGCAATCGGTGCATCCGCCGGAATGACCGCGTTCGCAATTGTGCTGATGATCTCCGACTTCAAGGTCAGACTTTCGATATTAAAGTGAAAGGTGATGTATGTCATTGACTCGGTCTTGCTGGCGTTCCAATTCGTGTGCAATGTCCCTGGCGAAATGATCAACACGCTCCCCGGACCATAGGTGAACGTTGAGGCGTCCTTGATCTCCGTTGTCTGCTGTCCATCCACGATACACATGAGTTCGAAGGCCTGGTGCTTTTGCTCAAAAAAGCTCCACTCGCCGGGTACTGTCCGCATGTGACCGCCAAACATGTATAGACTTGAATCCACCACCGGTAATGAGACGAACTTTTTCATGACCAGTCCTCCCTAACAGCATAATTTATTCATATCATATGCATAATGGGACGAATAGTCAAATACTGAAGCTCACGTTATTTATCGATAAGTGTTGCAAAGGTGATTGGATTTTGTCAATTTATGACTGAATGTTGAAATCCGTCTCGTTTATTTTCTATCGTTTGCACTAGTATGACTGAGAGCCGTCTATCAATTAATTGATCATTGTTTCACAAAAAGGACGAAAAAAGAGCGACACCCTGTCGCAATTTCTTGTCCTCATAAGTTTTCAATTCTATTTTCAATTTGGTAATCAATGCGCGGTACTGCGCGAATGCAATCAAGTCAGTGCTCAGCATGGGCAATGGCATCATGGATGGCATCATCTGAAAAATCGTGGTTCATGTAGTCAGCATTTTTCACCGGCAAATGTTGTTCTAACGTCGCAAACTGCTGCACATCGATGTTGCCCGTCTTCAGGTTAGCGTTTAACACATGGCCACCAAAATCGTGGTCAACGGATAGGAAGTGATGGTGAAACCCACCAACCGCCGCCCCGTCAAACAATTCTGGTGCGTAATAGCTCAGCATTGTTCCGCGGACCTCGTCCTGGTGAAAGATACTTTGCTGGTCCGCTGTCGCAGCCAACGTCTTGTATGGTTTTTGCGATTTTGCGACAGCTCTAGTTGTGACATCACTAAATTCGCCACGTGTTAAGACGGCAAAGAAGGTGTTTGCCCACCGCGTTTTATTGCGCACTAACCGTTCTAGATCTGGCTGCGTCAGGATCTCTTTAACTGTGGCCAGTGGCTTAAAATCTGCCGTGTGAACTGACGCAAACGGTGTCGTGAAGTCGGGTCCAATCTGGTTCACCTTGCCAAAACTGTCGACTTGGTACGCGATGCCGTCTAAAATAATCAGTTCGCCATCCAGGCCTTCCCCGGTGCCAATACCGGTATCACCGTGGGTCAGAAGTTCTTTCATCGTCATGGTACCGGCTAATAACCCGGGTACCATTAGCGCAAGCGTGCCGTGTTGATAGAGTGTACTTGTTGTCATTTGTCGTTCCTTTCAAAAAACGGACTCGCAACTGGCGCGTCCGTTTGTCATCATTAATTTACTTTTCGTCTGTCCTGAACATTTCGGTTCCCTTGATTGCGTTGCTGACCATTATAAATCAGTCCCCAGATACCAGGAATCAGGTAGAGCCAGCCGCCGAGGACGCCGGTAACAATCAAAATGATTGGCCACGTATCGGCGTTGTGATCATGCAGGTGCCAAATCCCAAACAGGGCGAGAATCTGCAAACCAACGCGCCAGATCAGCCAAATACTGCCCAGTCCAATCAGCCAGCGGCCTGATGACATCATGTTGCTGCCACCCATCATGCCGCTGCCCATCATACTGTAATGGCCAAATAGTGACCCGGTCATGCTGGTAACGCCAACACTACCGATGATCACCAACGTTTCCAACCCCCAAATAACCCAACCGACGATCTGTACGGGACTTTGCGGATGCTTAGTAGACATGAATAAGACCCCCAAACTTCAGAATGGCCTGTCTAAACAATTGGCAGGTGTTACTTTCATTATAGCACGCTTAATCCCTGAATTAAGCGTTCAGAATTCCCGTTAAGCAAACCAAAAACGGTTTTCAATACTTAGCCGTTATTGCCAAGGATTAAAAACCGTCATTAAAGTGACATTATGGTTTGAAGACCACGCGCGCTGTCGTCTGCGTTGGCCAATTTTCGTGAACGGTGCTCAGGGGGTAAGCCGTGGTAGCAACTGCTAACGTCCCATCCTCGATCAGCGCCAATAGCCCTGGCATATTGCCTAAAAAGTCACGTCGGCTAATGGAACCAAGGCCACTACCGATCAATGTCAGGTTCGTACTCCGAAGGGCGGCAGCGGGTAGTGCAACTGTCTGCCCAGCAATCGAGCCAATTTCGATCCAGGTCAATGGTTGCGAACGATTTTCTCGTTGCTGTAGCATCGGGACCATGAACTGTGCCGTCGCGTCGCCCCAGAGGTAGTCGAGCACAACATCAACGTTTGCAAGGGTTGGAAGAGCCTGTTTCAATGCGGTTTCATCACCCATGTTCACAACCTCAGCGCCTAATCTTTGAGCGTCAGCTAACCGTTCTGGATTTCGGCCAACACCAATCACCTTAGCAGCACCGAAGTGTTTTGCGATAGTGACGGCCAACCTCCCGACATTGCCAGTCACGCCCAAAATCAAAACAGTTTTGTCCTTGATGTTTTCGGCGCCTAATCGTGCCTCAATGGCCATATAAGACGACATTGCTGGATTCACCGTTGCGGCAACGACTTCAGGCGCAACGTCTCCGGTCAATGGTAAAACTAAATGAGAATTGACAACGGTGCGTTCTGCCAAAGCACCATACACTGGTTTATTAGCATTAAAGTAGACTAACTGCCATCGTCAGTTGTGCCCACGCCATCGACTCCGGGAATCATCGGAAGCTGGTGGTCGCTGCTATAGTGACTTCCGTCGGCTTGCGAACGGACAAGTCGGTTCACACTGGCTGCTAAAACGGTGATGCCAGTCTCTCCTGCTTCAATTGTTGGATCAGTAAAATCTGTGTATTGTGGTGCCTGGTTAAAATCTGTTACAACTGCTGCTTTCATATTAAAACTTCCTTTTCTATTGAATTCGATTTAAGATTGCGTTTTGATTACTAGTAATTTAAAATAAGAATAACATCTATTACCGGTAATGTAAATAGATTACTAGTAATATATTTTAAGGAGTTTTAATATGGCAACTAATCAAGACACGCTCAATCAGCTTCGTGAAGCCATTGATAGCGTTTATCAACAACGTGATCTTTTTCAAAATTCATTGACAGACGACGTTATTTCAAGTCAGCAACTCAGCGAGTCGCAACTTGATAAGATCACAAAAATGAAATTAAACCACTCAAAAGTCGAGATTTTAAGTCTCGTCAACGATGCTGGCGAACTGTCTAATAAGGCGTTAACTGCACAAGTTTCTTTTTCTCAAGGCATGGTTTCCCGGTACGTTAAGCAACTTATTAAGGCTGACCTTTTAGTTAAAGTGGCACTGCCAGATAACAATAAGGCTTATGATTTGCGGGTGACTGATGCCGGTCGAGTGCTTGCCAAACAGCACGATGCCATGCACATTAAAATGGATACAGCTTATAGCGCTGCGCTGTCACAGTTTTCGGAGAAAAGGATTGCTAAGACGATTGAGGTTTTGCAGGCTTTGGCTGAGACGCATTTGGAGCGGTGATGGTCTATAGATGACAAAAAAGACTGGGAATTTTCTTCTCGGTCTTTTTTTGGAACTGGTTTTCTAGTTTATATTGCCGAAACGCGTTCCGGGAGGCAAGGGGCTACTGTGTAAATCACTCTGACAAAAATCCCAAGTTCGGGGATTTCTGTCAGAGTGACTTACACTCCGCCCCTTAACCGCCTCCCTCCACGCTCTACATCTTTTCCAACCTCTCAATCCTCTCCTCCATCGGCGGATGAGTATCAAAGAGGTGCGTCATCGAGCGCTTCTTTTTAAACGGATCTGAAATATACATGGCCGCACTACTTGGGTCGGCCTTTTTCATTGGCTTGCTATCTGAAATCTTTTCCAACGCTGAGATCAGGCCCTGCGGATTTCTGGTCAGTTCGACACTTCCCGCATCCGCGAGGTACTCCCGATTTCGCGACAGCGCCATCTGCGCAATGGTTGCCGCTACTGGTCCGAGAATCAGTAACAAAATGGAAATGACCATCATGATCAATTGCACATAACCGTTGCCTTCACTATCCTTACCGCCACGCCGTCGATCGCCGCCACCCCACCAGAACCAGTGGGAGGCAAAGTTCACGAGCAGCCCGATAGCAGCTGATAGTGCCAGTGCAATGGTCTGCAGACGAATATCATAGTTGCGCACGTGGTCATTTCATGGCCCATCACCCCTTCAAGTTCTTCCCGATTCAATCGGTCAAGAATCCCTGAAGTGGCCGCAACAGCCGCGTGCTTCGGATCATTTCCGGTCGCAAACGCGTTGGGACTTGGATCATCAATGATAAAAACCCGGGGCATCGGCACTCGGGCAACCAAGGCCATGTCTTCAACCACGTGCCAGAGTTCAGGTGCATCTTCCGCACGCTTGATTTCTCGTGCATGGTTCATGGACATCACCACGCTGGTCGAATTGCCGATCATGATGGCGCAATACACCGCGGCAACCACGACGGCAATCACCATCCCGATCACACCGTTGTTGTAAAAGACGTACCCTAGGGCATAGCCGATAGCAATCAGTAACAGCACAAAGCCAATGAGAACGTAAATCGTGCGCCGTTTGTTCCGCGCAATTTGTTCGAATAGCATGGCTGGTTCTCCCTTTTTTCTTTTGGTGGTTTATTTGTAGGTTTGAAGCTGCTTGTTCTAGGCCTCATAGCTGAAACGTGTTCCACAAGGCATGGGGCTAACGTGTAACGGACTCTGACCAAAAAGTCAGGCCCGGACTTTTCGGTCAGAGTCCGTTACACGTTAGCCCCTAAACCGCCTTGTTCCACACTCTATTTGTCAAACGAAACCTTCGGCGCTTCCTTCTCTTCTTCTGGAACCTGCAGGTATTCTGAAATTGTAAAGTGGTGGATGCCTGCCACAATGTTGCTTGGGAAGGATTGGATCTTCAAGTTGAAGCTGGCCACGCTTGAGTTATACAGTTGCCGTGAATAAGCAATCTTATTTTCCGTGTTGGTCAGTTCTTCCATCAACTTGGTATATTCATCGTTTGCTTTCAAGTCTGGATAGGCTTCAGCAACCGCGAAAATACTCTTCAATGAACTGGACAGTTGGTCAGAAACGTCCATCATTTTTTGGTGGTCGTCCGCTGGCATGTTGATCAATTGATTCCGCAGACCAACAACCTTTTCCAGGGTGCTTTGTTCGTAATGACTGTACCCCTTTACCGTTTCGATCAGGTTTGGAATCAAGTCATTCCGTCGTTTCAATTGAACATCGATCTGGCTCCATGATTCTTGAACGTAAGTCCGGCCCTTGATCAAGCCGTTATAGGCTGACACGTATAAAATAGCCAGCAGTACAATGACAACAATTGCAATTATCCATGCGATCATTTCGTATTCCCCCACTTAATTTGGATTTGATACTTCTATTTTAACAGGTATTGCAGGCGTTTTCGGTTAAGAATCCGTTATTATTTGGAATTTTTACAAATTAGCCACTAATTGCCGGCTAATGACGGAAACTTTTTCCCTATACCCTATAACTACGCAAAAAAAGACCATTGTTTTAAATGAAATGGTCTTTTTTACTCATTTTTGTTAAGCATTCACCTTAGCCTGCAGCAGTTGACGCATCCCATCAACGGCAGCCTTGATATTATCCATGCTTGATGCGTAACTGATTCGAATGTACCGGTCATCGCCAAATGGTTTACCAGGCATGACGCCAACGTGATAGGTAGCGGCCAACTCATCCGCAAATTCAACGCTCGTCTGCTGGCACACAGCTGGAATCTTCGCAAAGATGTAGAAGGCCCCGCCAGGTTTCACCATATCAAAGCCCAATTTGGTCAATTCATCAGCCAAATAGGTGCAGCGTTTTTCATAAATAACCCGCATCTTTTCGGCATCATCTTGCCCGTGCGTCAGCGCCTCAACCGACGCGTACTGCACGATTGAAGTTGGTGTCGTGACTTGGAACTGGTGTGCCTTGGCAATTTCATCGATCACCCCAGTCGGACCAAACACAAACCCGATTCGCCAGCCAGTCATCGCGTGTGATTTCGATAAGCCGTTCACGATAATGGTCTGATCCGGTAACCATTTTGACAAACTATAATGCTTTGCACCGCCATACAGCAGTTCGCCATAAATCTCATCACTAATGATCCAAATCTGATTGTCGCGGAAAACGTCAACCAGCGCGTGCAGTTGTTCTTCGGTGTAAATCACACCGGTCGGGTTGCAATGGTCCGTGATGACCACGCCTTTGATTGTCGTCTCAGGATTGGCATCGATAGCCTCTTGCACTTCCTCCGGCGTCAACACAAAGTCTGAACTGCTGGTATCGACCAAGATCGGTTTTAAATGATTGACGCCAGCTAAGGCTTTATAAACGGGATAAGCTGGGGCGGGAATGATCACGCCTTCCCCAGGTTTAAACAACGTCTTGAAAGTCGCCGCTAAACCCTCGGTCGCGCCAACTGAACACACAATTTGGTCAGCGGTGTAGTTGTAGCCAAACTTCTCGCGATAGTAGGTCGAGGCTGCGTCACGCAATTCCTGAATGCCCCAATAGTAAGGGTAATGAGATCTATCGTCGGTGATCGCCTTAATTGCCGCCTGCTTAATATGTTCCGGCACGTTAAAATCAGGTTCGCCTAACGTGAGTTTAACAATGTTTGGGTCCTGACTAATCTTGTGGTCAAAGGCTCTAAGTGCTGATGGTGCGACGCTGGTAATATCTGGGTTTAGTTCGTCTATGTTCATGGAAAGGCCTCCAGTTAGTTGTGATGAAGTTCACTTAAGTTTGTTGCTTCTAGTGTAGCATAATGAGAATACTATGAGAAACCCTACTTCAAATTAACAGTTTCAAACCGACTTGTTTCCTATAGCCAACATACATGACCCATCTTAACTGCAACTAAAACAAGCCAACTGTGTTAAACTCAACTGTAAACCGAAATTTCAGGAGGAACCAAACATGACTTTCGAAGCAATTTTACCGTATCTCAAAAAGGGCGACCGGGTCGTTCGAACTGGCTGGGAAGGTACTGAACTGTACGTCCAGCTCCAACCAATGAGCACCTTTGAAGGCGACCAGTTAAACCCCTATTTCTTGATCAAGACCGAGGATGAAGCCTTCAGCATGTGGTCACCAACCGACTGTGACATTTTAGCCGAAGACTGGGAACTTGTGACTGACTAATGACCGAGGATTTCAAGAATCAAACGGTTATCGTCACCGGCGCGGCTTCTGGTATTGGTGCAGCCAGGCGGAAAAATTCATTACTGCCGGCGCAACCGTTATCGCTGTGGATACCAACAAGGACGGCTTAAAGAAGCTTGAGGCGAAATGCAATTCTGGGTTACTGCACACGTTGGTTGGTGATGTTAGCCAACCTGAAACAAGCAGCAAAACCTTAGCGCTCGTCACCAAAATTAGCGACCATCTGGATATCGTTTGCAATACCGCGGGTGTTCTGGATGCTTACAAACCAGCGATGGACACGAGTTTTGCGGACTGGCAGCACATCTTAAACGTGGACCTCAACAGTCAGTTTCTGATGGTCAAGGCCGCGTTGCCGAAAATGCTGGCGCAACACCACGGTGTGTTCGTCAACATGGCCTCGATTGCCGGCCTAGTTGCGGGTGGCGGCGGCATCGCCTACACAGCGGCCAAGCACGCCATCATCGGTATGACCAAGCAACTGGATATCGACTATGCGGGCCAGGGCATCCGCGCCAACTGCTTAGCCCCAGGCGCAATCAATACGCCAATGAACGCCGCCGACTTTGCGGGCGACGGCCACATGGCAAAATGGGTGGCGTCAGAAACACCAGCAAAACGCTGGGCAACAGCGGAGGAAGTCGCTGATCTGACACTGTTTGTTGCGAGTTCGAAAGCCGACTATATTCATGGGGTGACGATTCCGATTGATGGTGGGTGGATTGCAAAGTAGAGTGTGGAAGAAGGCGGTTAAGGGGCAGAATGTAACGGACTTTGGCAAAAATCCCGATCCTGGATTTTTGCCAGAGTCCGTTACATGGCCGCTCATCGCAAATTCCACACTTTTCACCAAAGCACCCTTAGCATTTCTCTCAAAGTGCCTTGCACAGGAGTTCTGCCTTCTGAAACACGTTTGGGCTAAGAAGCCAAAACCCACGTCGCCAAGCCAACCTTGAAGAAACTAAAGCAAGAATGCTAACCCAAGTCGGCTAACGCAGCAATACAAGCACCACACATCTCACCACCTCCGCAAAAAATCCAACTTGCCAACACCCAAATTTTGTTGCACACTAGAACCCGGACAACTTTCATTTAAACGGCGTCAAATCTGACCGACGCCACTACGACACTTCATCTTTCCTTTGGTCGTAGTTATGACTAGCCCCTTGCGGCTACAAAGGAGATTAATATGAAAAATTCCACCAACACACCTATTTTGTCGACCCAAAGCGTTGCGAAAACAGCGGTCGTGGCAGCCTTATACGTTGCCATTACGCTGGTTCTTGCGCCAATTAGTTTCGGAGCTGTTCAGCTTCGATTTGCAGAAATGTTTAACTATTTGGCCCTGTATAACAAGCGCTATGTCTGGGGCGTCACGCTGGGTGTCTTTTTAGCTAATTTTGCGTCACCAACATGGGCGTTTGATGTGCCGATTGGTAGTCTCTCAACGTTGTTAGTCTTGATTCTAGTCCGATTTGTGACAGCTAAAATCAAGGACATGCGCGTGAAGTATGTCATCACAGCCATTATCGTGGCCATCTCAATGTTCACCATCGCGGGCGAACTCTACTGGGTCTCACACATTCCATTCTGGATGAGCTGGTTAACAATTGGTATCGGCGAGTTGCTGTCGATGGTCGCGGGTGGGTTTATTATTTACCCGATTAGTAAGCGGATTGATTTGGAAGACTAGAGTGTGGAGGAAGGCGGTTAAGGGGCAGAATGTAACGGGCTCTGGCAGAAAATCCCGATCCTGGATTTTTTGCCAGAGCCGTTACATGGCCGCCCCTTGCCTTCTGGAGCACGTTTCGGCACGGCTGCCAAGAAAGCCGTAGCCTTAACCAGTCAACTGAAAAGATCAAAATACTGGGTCTGACTTTTTGGTCAGAGTTGGCTTACGCAGTGGCCCTCTGTTTGGAACACGTTTCAGCAATGAGGCATGAAAGCGCGTCGCCAAAAAAAACGACGTCAAAAAGGCGCTCCTCACCAAAGAGGAGCGCCTTTCACATCCACAAAAAAGCTCAATCGCCTTCATCACTACCTTCAGCATCCGGCACATCTTCCGCCTGATGCCAAATATCGGCGCGCAACGAATCCATCTTCGTATCAAGCTTGGTAATACTCTGCGCCGTATGTGCTAAATCAGCGCGGATGGCATCTTTATTTGGAATATCCTTTTTATAGTTCAACTCATGTTCTACCGATGCCCAGAAGTTCATGGCAATCGTGCGGATCTGGATTTCAACATCAATGTTTTCGGTGCCAGAGCTAAAGTAGATCGGCACGGAAACGATAATGTGCAAACTGCGATAGCCGTTGTCCTTAGGGTGCTCGATGTAATCCTTGCGTTGCACGACCCGGACATCCGGCTGGTGGAGCAACATATCCTCCAAGGTGTACACATCGCTGATAAATCGGGTAATTACCCGGACACCCGCAATATCGTGCAACCCAGTAAAAAGGGTTTGCCGCGTTTTCGGCAGGTGTTTTCGGTCAACTTTTTCCAGAATACTATCCGGCGATTTAATACGGTGTTGGATACTATCAATTAACGCATAGTTGTTTTCTAGTTCAAATTCATGACTCAAAAACTGTAATTTATCTACCACAAAATCCATTGCGGTGCGAAAGCGAATGGAAAAGCCTTGGCGTAATCGCCGCGAATCAGAAATGGTGCGCTTATCCACAATGTCGTCGTAAAAATCTCGATTTTCCATGATTATCCTCGATTTTTTGATAATGGTAACAGCCATTATTATACGCTATTTACCCCCGTGATTTCTGAATTTCACCCGATTCTCATCCTGCCGTAACGAAAACTACCCGGAACATTAAGAGTAGGCTATAATCAAGAAGAGTAATTCTAGGGGGTATTTCGTAAATGGCTTCAAACTACATCACCACTCTCAAGGTGGGCTGGGTCTTTTGTCTCATCTGGCTCGTGATTTTTCTATTCAGTTATTTGCGTGACCGGACAAAGTTACGCAACGGCATTTGGTTTAATATTTTCTTCTATTCGTTTTGGGTCGATCTGGGCCTCACGATTCTCGCAACGAATAATGATAAACTGATTTATCCGATTGGATTACTGTTCATCTTTTTCCTGTTTTGTATCGGCGTGGCGTTTGCGCTCCAAGCGTTCTTGCTGCTATGGAACGCCGCGATCGTTTGGCGGCGAGAGAATCACTCCCCCGCAAACATGCTGACGCTATATCTTGGCATTATCATTTTGCTCATGCCGTTTGTGGAACGTCTCATTTCCGACCATCTGCCTACTTTTGGTCAAACCTGCTGATCTCGTTTCCAGCGCTCTGCATTGCGTACGCTGTCTTTTGGTTCTACAACTATTTAACGATGCTGGTGCTGTATCAGCTTTACTGGCCCCGACTCAACAAGGATTTCATTATCGTTTTGGGTGCTGGTTTAATGAATGGCGACCAGGTCACCCCGCTGTTAGGGCAGCGGATCGACCGGGGCATTGCTTTTATCAAAAACAGAACCAGAAGAAACACAAGCGTGCCAAAATGATTCTTTCTGGTGGTCAGGGCGGCGACGAAACGGTGCCCGAGGGTGAGGCCATGCGCAAGTATGCCGTCGCCCACGGCATCGACCCCAACGATGCCATTGCCGAATTCGAATCTAAAACAACGCTGCAAAACATGCGGTTCTCAAAAAAAATTATCGACAGCCTTAAAATCGAAAAGCCAAAAACGATTTTTGTCACCAACAATTACCACACCTTCCGGGCTGCAATGTTTGCTAAGGCCGTTGGATTAAAAGCGAGTGGTGTCGGGTCGCGGACAGCCCGGTTCTTCCTACCAAACGCTGTGATGCGCGAGTACATCGCAGTGGTCAATCGCCAACGCAAGTGGCATGCCATCATGATCGTCATTCTGTTCCTGATTGCCTTCCTGTTCAGTCTATTAGAAGCGCATCCAGGTGCGATTGCCCATCTAATGCAAGGCTTTCAAAACTTCTTGAACAATCTCTAATTAAAAATGCTTCAGGCCAATAGAGGTCTGAAGCATTTTTGGTTATTCTGCAACAATCTTAACGTTAAATCCTTTTCCAGCAAGGATCCGCGATGCATTGTAAGGCCCTAATCCCTTACGTGCCAGAATATAAACTGGCTTTTCAGCATCCAACTGATTCAGTTCGTCCCGCAGCACACTCAGCGGAATCTCGAAGTCAGCCTTGATGGATCCGCTCGCTGGTTTACCGGCCTCGCGAATATCCAAGAACTGGGCACCAGCCTTATCATCATCGCTCAATTCCGCGATTTTAATGGTGTTCAACGCTTGGTTTCGCTGATTGATTGCCACGTACCCGGCCACATTTAGCGGATCTCGGGTAGATGAATATGGCGGCGAGTATGGTAACTCCAAGTTTGGCAGATCATTGATTCCCAAGCCACCCGCAATAGCGGCCGACAACTCGCCAGATCGTTTATCAACGCCCCGCTCACCGAGGAATTCGCCACCCAGAATCTGACCCGTCGACGGGATAAAGAGCAGCTTAATATTCAACCGGTGAGCATCCGGGTAGAAGGACGCGTGGTCAAACGGCGTGACAAAGACCGTCTCATAGTCAGTGATACCAGCGGCCTGCAAGCCCATTTCGGTATACCCGACGCTGCTGGCAGTCAGGTCAAACAGCTTCGCGACGCTCACGCCAATGAACCCGGGATACGTCATGTCCGCGCCGTTGATAATATCGGCGAGGAGGTGCCCCTGCCGGTTAGCAGCACTCGATAGCACGCTTTGAATCGGCAACCCAGTAATGAGGCTGGTCGTTTCCACCACGTCACCAATCGCGTAAATGTTTGGCACGTTCGTCTTCATCTGGTCGTTCACAATAATGTGACCATCATCCGCCAGCGCAACGCCGGCCGCTTGCGCAACTTCGTTATTTGGCGTCACACCAGTCACCAGCATCAAAATATCAGTGTCGATCTCAGACCCATCAGCTAAAACGACCGTCTGCCCGCCGTCCGCCACGTTGGCCACGGTCTCATTCAGCCGCAAATTAACGTCGTGGTCGCGCAGGTGTTGGGCCACAATGTCCGTAATTTCAGTATCGTACGGGGTCATCACGCGATCAGCCTGGTCGACCAACGTGATCTGCATCCCGAGCCGCTGAAAGCTTTCGGCAATTTCAATGCCGGCAGCCCCGGCGCCCACAATCGTAGCCTTCTTGGGCTGGTTGGCATCGATGAACGCCTTGATATGATCAGCATCCGTCACGTTCCGCAGCGTAAAGACGTTCTTAGCCTCAGCCAAGCCCTTGATCGGCGGCAATACTGGTCTAGCGCCAGTTGATAACACCAGTCGATCGTAGGTTTCAGTGTAGGCCTCACCCGTTTCCAGCTTCGACACCGTCAGCGTCTGCGCATCCGGATCAATGGCAGTCACTTCTTCGTGAATCCGCACATCAATGTTATTTTTCTGTCTTAAAATCTCCGGTGTCCGCTCGATCAGCACATCTCGACTCGGCAACACGCCACCTAAGTAGTACGGTAACGCACAACTGGCGTAGGAAATATGGTCGCCACGTTCAAACATCACAATGTCCATGTCTTCATTCAACCGGCGTAACCGCGTCGCAAACGACGGTCCGCCCGCAACACCGCCAATGACAACAACCTTCATAATAGTGCCTCCTTCTTTTGTGTAAGCGCTTTTAATCGTGTCTAAAGCATACCGATTTGAGCGGGGGTTAGCAAGTAAGTGGCTTAGAGCGTGGAAAGAGGCGTTTAGAGGGCGGAGCGTAAGCTGACTCTGGCAGAAATTCCTGGTCTTGGAATTTGTGTCAGAGTCGGCTTACGCTCCGCCCTCTGCCTCCTGAAACGCGTTTCGACTCGAGGGCCGTTTTGCAGAGAATCAGCCTCAACAGCGATGATGCTATTAGCTGTGATGCTTATTATAGACGATTAAGGGTCTTTCCATTGTTAAGTGATTCAAAGTAGCGCTTTAATGTCGCTTCGTTCCACCGTTCGGCCCTGCAGGCTGAGGTGGGGTCGCTTCGGGGAGCTAGTGAATGTCTTGGCAGAAATTCAAGGATCTCCTACGTTTCCCGTGGTCGTAACCGGCTAAAGGACAGCCGGTTACGACCACCGACGCCACAGCCTGCAATGCCGAACGGTTCCACTACGCTAAAATTCTGGAGTAGTCGTCAAAGTTAATAAGTCTTCAAAAGTGGCATCACAAAACCTCTATATTAATCGTTACTAGTGACTAATACGTCATGAGAAGCATTGCTATCAATAGCCTTATAAGCAGTCGAGGGCGGATTCTCTGCGAACTAGTTTTAACGCAATTGTGATGCTTAACTCGTGAAAAAAACGGGCTCAACATAAGTGGAATGGAGCAATTTGGCACGGAGCTGTGGTGTCGACATCAGTTAGCGACCGTACTTTGGTCGGTTACTGATATGCGAGACGACTGAGATCCACTCGAGAGCTGCGCAGCAGAAATCGAGTTAGCTCAGTCGCGAGCCACTACACGGAGTGCCAAATTGCGGAATGCAACGGACTATCACCTAGCATTGGAAAGGACCACGGATAAGCACTAGTATTCAACGACCACCAACACAAAACACGCGCCGTTTCAGTTAACACACTTAAAATCATCTAGTGGTAATCACACAACCATGCAAAAAAAGCCCCCGCAATCCGTTTACAGATTGCGGGGGCTTTGTCACTACCCATCAATTAGGCAGTAACCCCATCCAAGCTAGAAATGGTGATGCTGTCATCAACCAAATCAGCCTTGAGTTGTTTTGCATCCATGTGATCCAGGTAGAAATCAGTGACCTTGTCTCGAATTTCTTGTTCGATGACCCGACGAAGTGGACGTGCGCCCATGGCTTCATCGTAGCCCTGTTCCATCAACCAGTCTTTAGCGTCGTCAGTAACGGTGAGCGTAATGTCCTTCTTAGCAAGGGTTGCGTTCACGTCACTCAACATCAGGTCAACGATCTGGCTGAGGTCGTCCTTGGTCAGGTGGCTGAATTCCACGATACCGTTGAACCGGTTGAGGAATTCAGGTCTGAAGTAAGGCGCCAATTTCTCAGCTAAGGTTTGGTCGTCATCCTTGTCACCGGTCAGGGCTTCGTTGCCAAAGCCGGCGTTAGAGGTGGCAATGATGATCGTGTTCTTGAAGTTCACGACGTTGCCTTGGCCATCGGTTAAACGACCGTCGTCCATGACTTGCAGCAATAACGTTAAGACTTGTGGATCCGCCTTTTCAATTTCATCCAGCAGAACAATCGAGTAAGGGTTCCGACGAACTTGTTCAGTCAACGTGTTGCCGTTGTCTTCGTAGCCCACGTAACCGGCAGAAGTCCCAATCAACTTGGAAACGGCTGTCCGGTCGCTGTATTCACTCATGTCAAGACGAATGATCGCGTCCTTATTGCCAAACAGGTCAACGGCCAGTTGCTTTGCAAGTTCAGTCTTACCGACCCAGTTGGGCCGACAAACAGGAAACTGCCGATTGGCCGGTTGCCTTCATCAAACCCAGCCCGGTTCCGACGAATGGCCCGTGAGACCATGTCCACGGCTTCGTCTTGTCCGATAACCTTGCCCTTGAGCCGGTCAGCGATACCCTTTAACCGTTCAACATCGTTGCTGCCCATTTTGGCAACCGGAATCCCCGTCAAACGTTCAACGGATTGCGCGATGTCGTTTGGTGTTGCGACAACGGCTTCAGTCGTTTCCGCATCAGCGTTCTTAAGTTGTTCAGTCAACTTGTCGACCCGCTTCTTAGCATCAGCAGCCTTCTCGTAATCCTCATCCTTAGCGGCAGTTTCCTTGTCAGCCTCAGCCTTTTTCAGTTGCGTCTTCAAGTCATCGCTGTCAGGTTCGGCGTTGCCGGCTGCCAAGTGGGCTGCGGTCATGTCGATCAGGTCAATGGCCTTGTCCGGCAAAGTCCGTTGCGGCATGTACTGAATCGAATAGTCGACAGCGGCCTTCAACACGTCATCCGGTAAGGAAACGTGGTGGTGCTTCTCGTACAATCCCTTGATGCCTTGCAGGATCTTGAACGTGTCATCCGCCGTTGGTTCGTTGATCACAACATCGTTGAATCGACGTGCCAACGCAGTGTCTTTTAAAATCGTGTTCCGGTATTCATCCTGGGTAGTGGCCCCAATGACGGTGATATCACCACGGGAAAGTGCTGGCTTGATAATATCAGCCAATCCTTTGCCGCCGCTCTCTTCACCACCAGTTGCGCCAATGCCTAAAATCTGGTGAATTTCATCAAAGAACAGGATGACGTTGCCGGCAGCCTTCACTTCCTTGACTAAGTTCTTGATATTTTCCTCAAACGACCCACGATATTGTGTGCCAGCTTCCAGTGAGGATAGATCGATCGAGTAGATCTCCTTGCCCTTCACTGATTCTGGTACCTGATCGTCAGCGATTGCCTGAGCTAAGCCTTCAACAACCGCCGTCTTCCCAACGCCAGCATCCCCAACGAGGATCGGGTTGTTCTTAATACGACGGCTTAAAATTTCAGCCGTTTCTTGAATTTCTTTATCACGGCCGATCACTGGATCCAACAAGCCATCGCGGGCTTCCTGAGTCAGATTACGACCAAGCTTTTCCAAAATGCCGCCCTTTTTAACGGCGTGTTCACTACCTTCATCATTTACTGGAATTTCGTGTTCCCGGTCTGGTAACTTGCCAGTCGTCCGGTACTGTGCGAATTCGTCCGGGGTCAACTCGTGACCGTTAACCATGTAACGGGCGGTCTCACCGTTCCCCATATTACGAGAGACCTGATTAAATAAATCATCCATGTTGTTTCCAAAGAATGGATCATTAAACATATTTGCCATAAAAACGCACCCCCATCGGTATTTTTAGTGCCAATTCCAACGAAAAAGCACCGTTTTAGTCAACGGTGCTTTCCTGATATTATTGAGTTGGTCTATCAGTTAAGCGAGTTACCAGAGTAAGTGATTACTACTAATACTGGATAATTCTGGACGTTCATCCGTTATTTATTATCCATTCCCGTCAACATCATTATAGTACCACATTTTTAGCACTCTTGCAAGTAGAGTGCTAACATTTTTCTGATTTTTTTCAATAATATTTTGTTTCTTGTAAGCGATGGTTACATTAGCGTTCTAATGCCGTTCTGTTTCGTGATTTGGCACTCCGCTGTGGTGGCTCGCGATGAAGCTAATTCGATTGTCGCCTTGCGCCACTCGAATGGATCTTCATCGTCTCGCATGTCACTAGATGCCCAAAGGACGGCCATCAAGTGACATCGACACCACAACTCCGTGCCAAATCACTACACGCCACTGACTTAGTGCACCCTTTTTTAATAGTTAAGTATTGAATATCAGTTAAAGCTAGTTCGAAATGAAGTCCGCCCTCGACTGCAAAAACGCCAATATTCAGCGAATCTCTCGGCGTCCCCAAAAAGGTAAATACAATGACTGCTTCTGAAAATACGCTTAATCCGTCAAGTAACACTAACCCAAGGGTGATTAGTCAATAACTCATGCTTTTATATAAAATGACGCAATCTACTGTTGCGTATAGTCAATCCATTAATGGTTGTGGGAAGCATTGCTATCATTAAACTAGCAGCAGTCGAGGGCGGATTTCTATACAAACTGTCTTTAACTGTATTTCGCTGCTTAACAATCGTTACTAGACTGCACAACATAAGTGGAATGTAGTTTTGGGACGGAGCGGTGGTGTCGAAGATGCCAGAGTGTGTAGCAAGCCGGTTAGAATGCGGAGTGTAAGGGACTATTGGCTGAAATCCCGGGCTTGGATTTGAGTCAATAGTCCCTTACACAGTAGCGTTCTGGCTTGCGGAACACGTTTCCACAATGTAACAGTAAGACCAGTCACCAACTAACATGCGAGACGATGAAGATCCATTCAGATAGCGCATAGCGACAGCTGAATTAGCTTCATCGCGAGCCACCACGGCGGAGTCCCAAATTTCGAAATGCAACGAACTTCAACCACAATACTCCTCGAAGACTATAGAACTATAGAACCAAAGAAACCAGCCAGAACCATATCATCACCAGCTAATTTTTTGTATAATTGAAACTGTAAAACGCTTACAGCAATTTAAGGAGGAATTCGTATGTCACAACAAGTTAAAATTGGTAAGTCTGACGTCACCGCAACTGCTTTAGGGCTTGGTACTAACGCAGTCGGCGGGTATAACCTCTTCCCTAACCTGAAGGATGAAACGGGGTTAGACATTGTTAAAACGGGTATCGAAAGCGGCATCACGCTGTTGGATACCGCTTACGTATACGGCCTTGGCCACTCCGAAGAATTGGTCGGGAAGGCAATCAAGGACTTTAACCGCTCAAAGTTGGTCATTGCAACCAAGGGTGCGCACGACTTTTCCACCGGCGAACAAGTCATCAAAAACGACCCGAAGTTTCTGACGGAACAAGTCGATGCCAGCTTGAAGCGGCTGGGCACCGATTACATTGATATTTACTATATTCACTTTCCAGACCACGACACGCCAAAGGCTGAGGCGGTCGGTGCACTGCAACGGCTTCGTGAAGCGGGCAAGATTCGTGCCATCGGTGTCTCCAACTTTAGTCTTGACCAGATCAAAGACGCCAACGCGGACGGCTACCTTGATGTTGTTGAGGACGAATTCAGCCTCCTCCACCAGGATCATGGTGCCGACATGTTACCTTATTTTAAGGAAAACAACATCAGTTTCGTGCCTTACTTCCCGCTGGCTTCCGGCCTGTTGACGGGTAAGTACACTAAGGATGTTCACTTCCCGCAAGATGACATTCGCAGCCAAATGGACGACTTCCAGGAACCACGTTACAGCGACATTTTGGCCGCTGTCGATAAGGTTCGCCCAATCGCTGAAGCCCACGATGCCACAGTTGCCCAAACGATTCTGGCTTGGTACATCAAGAACCCACTGATCAGCGTGGTGATTCCTGGTGCTAAGAAGCCGGAACAAGTGGCTGCTAACGCTAAGGCCATGGCTGTTGCCTTAAGCGATGACGAGTTCCAGACCATCGACGCTGCTTTTAGCGGGTTCAAACACATTACTAGCGGTAAATCATTAGCCGATCCAGACTAACGCAATTACAAATAACCAAAAATGAGCACTCCTGTATCACTGGGAATGCTTATTTTTGTGACTTTCAGGTAGTTGACGCCCTCAAGTATTCAAGCTTATACTAATTTTAATACCAATCTTATAAAACGAAAGAAGGCGCGCCTGTGGATTCTGATACAGAACGGAACATCATTGAGCTTTGCGGCCACGCTGGCAAAATTCTGCTCGAAAGCGGGGCTGAAACTGCACGGGTCGAATCCACCGTCGAGTACATTGGCCGAGCAGCGGGAATCGACATCAGCTGCCACGCCGAAATGACCGCTATTTTTGTTGATTCTAATCATAATCCGACCACCCACCTCGTCAAGGTGCGCACCGGCGACTTTAATTTGCAAAAAGTGGATGAGATCAACACCCTTTCTCGTCAGTTCACCGCTAATCAGATCACGTTTGAACAGCTTAAAACAGGCATCGAGCGAATCGACCACGCGGTTATCGACTTTAACTGGCCGGAGAAGATCCTCGGTGCCGGTCTGGTCTCTGTGGCACCGATGCTGCTGTTCCAGGCCACATGGCAGGACCTGACACTGGCGTTCTTTGTCGGTATCATCGGCTACCTCACGGCTCAGTGGGCCGGTCGCGTCGTTGTCACGCCCTACTTTAGTATGGGTATCGGCGGCCTCGTCATTGGCCTGTTAGCCGCTAGTCTGCAGGGAATCGGCATTGCCACCAGTGCGCAAAGCATCATCGTGAGTGCACTTATGCCGTTAGTGCCAGGCGTTGCCATCACCAACTCGCTGCGAGAAATTATTGGTCGCCACACCATCTCCGGTATGGTGCGTGCGGTGGACGCCACGATGACCGCCTGTGCAATTGGTGCTGGCGTGATCATCGGGAGTTTACTGGGTCATTTTTAACGGGAAGGCTGTAGCATGGAAATTCTAGTTGGGTTTATTTTCAGCTTTCTCTCCACCGTTGGCTTCGGCGTCATCACAAACGTACCGCGCCGAACACTGCTCCCTGCCGGCTTGACAGGTGCACTCGCCTGGGTCGTTTACCTGCTGGTACAGGATGCGACCAGTAACGTTATTTTGCCAAACCTGCTGGCTGCGATCACCATTTGCGTACTGGCAACGTCGCAGCAATCGTTGTGCGCGCACCCGTTAACGTGCTGTACATCCCCTGCCTTGTCTCACTCGTGCCCGGAGCCATTATTTTTCTCAGCATGAAGGGCTTCACGTTGGGTCAGGACAACACCGCGTTGCAAAATCTGCTGAAGACGCTCACCATCGCCATGTCACTGGCGGTGGGCTTCTTGATTGCTGAAGCGTTTTTCAGCAAACTCCGGCCGGTCATTAAGCGCTGGGCCGCCAAACAAAAATGAAAGGACTGATCACATGACAGTACAAACTGACCTCATGGATAAATTAGACGCAAACAAACAGACGATGATCGACATCCGCCGACATCTTCACCAACACCCTGAATTGTCGTTTCATGAAAAGGAAACCGCAGAATATATTAAAGCCTTCTACAAGGATCTCGATTGTAAAATTACCGACTATGGCGAAGGTTACGGGTTCGCCGTGGACATCGACAGCGGCAAGACGGGGCCTAATCTCGCCTTACGCGCCGACTTTGACGCTCTGGCAGTTCAAGAGGACAACGACCTGCCCTTTAAATCAGTTAACCCGGGCGTCATGCATGCCTGTGGCCACGATGGCCACACCGCTTATCTGATGGTGCTTGCTAAGGCGTTGATTGAACTAAAGGATCAGCTGCACGGCAGTATCCGCATCGTTCACCAAAACGCTGAGGAAGTCTCCCCAGGTGGTGCTAAGGGCATGCTGGCAGCCGGCGTCCTCAACGGCGTGGCTAACGTGATCGGCCTGCACGTCATGAGCTCAATGCCTACCGGTTCCATAGGCTACCACCTGAATGAGACCCAGACTGGCCGGGCAAACTTCACCATCACCTTTACGGGCAAGGGTGGCCACGCGTCAATGCCGCACCTGTCAAACGACGCCATTGTTGCTGGCAGCTATTTTGTAACGGCGGTGCAGACGGTCGTTTCCCGGCGTATTGATCCCTTTGATACCGCTAGTGTGACGATTGGTTCCTTTGACGGTGCCGGCTCGTACAACGCCATCAAGGAAAGCGTCACGCTCAAGGGCGACGTTCGGGTAATGAAGGAGTCGACGCGGACAACCGTGCGCAACCAGATCGAACAAATTGCGCACGGCGTTGAAACGATGTTCGGGGTGAGCGCGGATATTGACTACGACGACAACTATCCGGTACTGGTCAATGATCCCGCTCTGACGACTCAGGTGACCGACAGCATTAAGGCTGCCAAGATTCCGGAGATCACCACTGTGTTTGACTGCGGTCCACAAGACCCTTCTGAGGATTTCGCCTACTTTGCGCAAGACACACCTAGCTGTTTCTTCTACGTCGGTTGTCAAACTGCGGACGGCGCTAACCACCCGCATCATAGTCCTGACTTTATGATGAATGAAGCCGCGCTGATCATTGCGGCGAAGGCTGCTGGGACGGCGGCGGTTGCATATTTGAGTGGTGATTAAATTAAAAACACCTGCTTATGAACTGCCGAGTTGGCTGTTCATAGACAGGTGTTTTTGTCTCAATTATTAAAGCTTCGTTTTCTAGGCATCATAGCGGAAACGCG
>NZ_BBAG01000023.1 GCF_001311135.1 Secundilactobacillus paracollinoides DSM 15502 = JCM 11969 | reverse complement strand
TTCGATTTAAAAATTAAATAGCCGCAAAAAAACAAGCGTCACCTGGATACCATTTCCGGTGACGCTTGTTTTTGTACGGTTATAGGTATTCCCTATCATACACGTTAAGAAATAAGACTTATATATCTTAGGCTAGTGTTGGTACACTTGTGGGAGTTTATGGTTTGTTGGTTTATGTTTGGAAAATTTTCTGGGGCAGGCTCGCTGCCCTCATATAGCTGAAACGTGCTCCAGGAGGCAAGGGGCTACTGCATAAGCCAACTCTGGCAAAAAATCCAGGAACGGGATTTTCTGCCAGAGTTGGCTTATGCTCCGCCCCTTAAACGCCTCCTTCCGCACTCTACGCATACTTATGCGCAATCTTAGCCCCTGCCGCCGCAGCCACCGCAGCATGATGTCATCCAGGAACGTATTGACGCCTTCGTCTTTAACCGTATCTAATTCCTTCAGGATGCCTTGTTTTTCGCGGTCCAGGTAGCCGAAGTTGGTTGAAGCGATCTTGCCGTATATCCCTGAGATACCACCTTCTGCTAGGAGTTCATCGACGCCGAACACGCCTGAGTCGTTTTCCACGATGGACTGCAGCGGTTCTGGGAGCTGGCGGGTCGTTGCCAGTTGGTCCAGCGCGATGCCGACCATGGCGTTGTTCATAACTTCCCGTTTGTGGAGCACGTCGATCACGGCGTCGACGGCTTCTGGCCGGGTCAGTTCCGGCTCGTATTTCAGCTGCATCGAATAGGTGATGTCAGCAATGTCTTCAATATGAATGGCTTTTGATTCAAAATAATCCACCATGAATTTGTAGGCGGCGGTGTCTGGGTACTTAAAGTTTTTGTTATTCAAACTCATCATCCCTTCTTTTAATAAACAGTGTACCAATGATTTATGAAAAATGGCATGGGCTTTTAATAATTTAGCCATGAATTCCCAACGATACCGCATTAAATCTGGTATCATTAAGGCTAAGATTTACCACTAGAGAACGCAGGGGCAATGAGAATGAGAAGAGGAAACTGGCTGGTGGCTGCGCTATTAATGCTGAGTTTAACGGGCTGTCATGCGCCGCATACATCAGGCGCAGCTAATCAGCAAAATGAGCATCAACAGCGCCCCCACGGTGATATTGATGGCATTAAGTTGCGCCAATGGGTGTTGCCGAACTTCAATAAAACGATGCAAACGACCGACCAGCTGGTGGCCGATGCCAGCAATCACAGTCAGGTGCCAGCAAGTCTAGGCGATGACCTGGATGACTATAGCCACGAGCGTGAAGCCGTGATCGATTACTTTGAGGATTATCGTGGCCACAATATTACGGTCGGAACAGCCGCTGTCTACGATTGTGATGAGCTGGTAACGGTTGCTCAGGACGTGGACCGCGCGAGTCGCCACCATGAGTCGTTGAAGGTTCCGCTTCAGCAGTACACGACGGCACGTCAGGCACTGCTAACGGATGAAGCAACGATCAACCGCTTGTCAAACTATTCATAAGGTAGTTACTAAACTTAGGTAAGTAACCATGGTAAAATGACCGTACTAATTAATGAGAGAAGAGGATCAACATTGGGTGTTATTCGAATTCATAACTTACGCTTTCACACCTTTAACGGGGTGTTGCCGGAAGAACGGCGCAACGGTCAGCAGCTCGCCATTGACGTGGCGTTGACCTACCCGATCGAAGCGCGCGTTCAGCATGATGAGCTGAACGAAACGATCAGTTACGCGGATGTGCGCGAGACCATCGACACCTTCGTGAACACGCACTCGTACAAGCTGATCGAGTCGCTGGCCAATGAACTGTTGAAAAAAATTTTGACGGATTATCCAACAACGACGCACGTGAACTTGAAGATTCGTAAATACAGCGTGCCGATGCCGGGTATTTTTGATGACGTTGAGATTGAGGTCGCCGGCGATCAGGTCGTTAATAATCAGGTATTAGGCAGTCTTGCCTCGGGTGATGAAAAATGACGGAACAGGTTTATTTGAGTATTGGGTCAAATATGGGTGATCAGCTGGCGAATCTCAACGCCGCAGTGCAGCGCTTAGCTGGCCAGCCAGATATTACGGTGACCGCGGTATCATCGGTCTACGAAACCGAACCGTGGGGCAAGCGGGATCAGGCCAACTTCTACAACATTGCAGTGGCACTGACAACTCGTTTAGACCCCGACTCGCTGTTGACGGTCCTGCACGACATCGAACAGTCGCTGCATCGTCAACGGCTCGTTCACTGGGGACCGCGCACCGTGGATCTTGATATTATTTATTGGGGCGACCGTGACATACATACTGTCGATCTCACGGTCCCGCACCCCCACGCCGCTGAACGCAACTTTGTGTTGCTGCCGATTCAGGAAATCGCTGGTGACGACACTGCCACGGCACAACGGGTGGCGCAGGCCTTGGCTCAAAAGACAGATGAGAGTTGGATACGAAAATTAGAAGGTGTGACGATAGCTTATGATTGATAAGACAAATCAGGAAAAGATTGAAAAGGCGGTACGGATGATCTTGGAAGCCGTTGGTGAGGACCCGGACCGCCCAGGATTAGTAGAAACGCCAGCGCGAGTTGCGCGCAGTTATGGCGAAATTTTTTCATCATTAAATGCGCCGGCTTTTGATAACTATAAGCTGTTTCCAGTCGAAGAAACGACCGAAATGGTGCTTATCAAGGACATTCCGTTCTATTCCATGTGTGAACACCACCTGCTGCCTTTCTTTGGCACGGTGCACGTTGCCTACGTGCCAGACCACAATCGGGTCATGGGACTTAGCAAGATTCCACGCCTGATCGACTACTGCGCTAAACGGCCCAACGTTCAGGAACGGCTGACGGTCAACATTGCCAAGGAGCTAACCCGGATACTGGATCCTAAAGGGGTTGCCGTTTCGATTTCCGCCCGTCACATGTGTATGGAAATGCGCGGCGTGGAAAAGACCGGCAGTCAAACAGAATCCAGTTACTACACGGGTACGTTCAAGACGGATACTGCGCTCAAACAGGAATTTCTGCAACGCATTAACGGGTGATCACACATGGCGACAGAATCGGAAATTCATGAGTTATACACGCAGCTGATCGACCAGTTTAACCAGGCACGGCTCGTTGGCGATGCTAACCGGGTGCCGCTGTTGAAGAAAATCGTGGCTGCACTTGGGCATCCCGACCAGACCTACCACATCATCCACATTGCGGGGACGAATGGTAAGGGTTCGACGGGGGCCATGTTGGGCGCCGTCCTTGAACAGCAGGGGTACCGGGTGGGTCGTTTCAGCAGTCCCGCCATTTTAAACGATCGCGAACAGATTCAGCTCAACCACGAGTGGATCAGTGAAGCGGCGTTTATCGACAGCTATGAGGAGATCAAACCCGTCGTGACCCGAATGGGGATTCCACTGGACGGCATTTCAATCTTTGAATGGCAGTTTTTAGTGACCCTGATCTGGTTTAAAAATGAACGAGTGGATTATGCCATCTTGGAAGCTGGGTTAGGCGGGTTGACGGATGCGACGAACGCCATTAGTGCGCCGCAACTCACGATCTTTACCAAAATTGCATTAGATCACATGGCCATTTTAGGCGATACGATCACCAAAATCGCAACACAAAAGTCAAAGATCATTAAGCCGGGCACGACTGTCGTGACGCTGGCCTCGCAGGATGAAGCAGCGATGCAGGTCTTGCAGGCGGAGGCTGATCGACAGGGCGTGAAACTGATCGCACCTCAGACAACCGTAACTGATGCCAAAACGGGCTTAGTAAATCTTCAGCAACGCTGACCAGTGACGTCTTTAATTGGCCAGCATTGCAAGTGAACGTTACTGGGACGTTTCAGTATCAAAATTTAACGCTGGTTCTGACCGCCATTGCGGTCTTGCGTCAGCAGCACGTAGGACTTTCAGATAAGTCGGTTAAAGATGGTTTATTGGCAGTGCATTTGCCCGGCCGTTTCACCCGATTATCTGAAACGCCACTCGTATACGCAGATGTCGCCCACAATCCTGACGGGATGACTGGGCTGGTCAATAGTATTCGAGCAATTGATTCGAAACCTGATGTGACGTGGATTCTCGGTGTGCTGGCAGATAAGGCTGTGGCGTCTATGCTGACTAGTTTGTTGCCTACTGCAAGGGCAATCTATACCGTAACACCTGACAACCCGCAACGGGCGTTACCGGCGCAACAATTAGCAGCTGATATTGCCGCCTTGTATCCAACTGTTTCCGTTCGCGTGATGCCGGATATGCCAACTGCTTGGCAGACAGTTCACCAAGCCAAAATAAACGGGCCAATAGTTGTCAGTGGCTCCTTTTACGTGGTTCGCGAACTCGTTGAAATGGGGGTGGCCCTAGATGACTGACTGGTTGATTGCGTCTAATAATCGCTATAAAACGGCTGACCTAATCGCCTGCCTTAACCTGGTAGGCATCACTGCTAAACCTTACACGGATGACTGGTCACCGCTGACCTTTCCCGTTGAAACCACCGCCAGTTACGCGGACAATGCCCGGTTGAAAGCCCAGTTTCTCGCCCAGGTTACCGGCGAACCGGTGATTGCGGATGATAGCGGCATTGAAGTGCCCTACCTTGGCGACAAACTAGGCGTCACAACGAAGCGGTACCTCCAGCAGGATGCGCAGCACAGCGCTAACGAAACGTTGCTACTGGCGTTGACCGATGCGCCAGAAAATGAGCGTACCGCCACGATGACCTGCACGCTCTGTGCCGTTTTCCCTGACAAAGAACCGGTCATGGCGAACGGCTCAGTTGACGGGGTGATTGCTCTAGCTGAACGCGGGATGTATTCATCAGGTTTTGATAAATTATTTGAACTCACGGCTAGGCATCAAACCTTAGCCGAGCTGACTGACGATGTTCGGTTGCCACTCACGCACCGCGGCCAGGCTGCCAGACAGCTTGCCCAGGCATTACAAAAGAGAGAAGGAAAATGACCATGCAACTTCATGACCTTACCAAAGAATTAGGTACCCAGGCGACTTTGCCAGCCAAGCGCTGTTCAAACTGGCCCAAACGCAAACGCTGATCCAACTTCAATTCAGTGACGTGACCAGTGCTCAGACAGCCGTTTTAGAGCGTCGCTACGCCAATTTGATGCTTCTGTTACCCACAAGGGGACGACGGTGACCACGCTGCTCACCTACGAAGCAACCAAGCAGCTGAGTGACAACTGGCTAACGTGGTTCCCCGGTGAACAGGAAGCCGATAAGCAGCTGACCAACGTGCTGGCAAGTTATGAACTTGGCTGGCAGGCCAATGATTTTCAATTTGAACTGCGCGAAAAGCCCATGATCTACGCCATCATGAACATCACGCCAGACTCCTTTTACGATGGCGGCCGCTACACGACTGAAGAAGCCGTTAGTGCCCACATTGCCGAAATGGTCGAAGCGGGTGCCGACCTCATTGAGGTAAACGGTCAAACGACCCGACCTGCTACACTGAAGTGACGCCGGAAGTGGAGATTGAACGCACGATTCCGTACATCAAACAGATCAAACAGCTTTACCCAGACATGGCCGTTGGTATCGACACTTACAAACTGCCCGTGATGAAGGCCGCTATTGATGCTGGTGTTGACGTGATCAACGATGTGAACAGCTTTACGGATGATCCGGAAAAACTGCCCTATTTAGCTCAGCAGCGGGTTGGTTTACTCACCATGTTAAATGGCGCGGGAACGACTTTACAAACCTGTCAGAAGAAATGCATACCTTTTTTGAAGACAACATTAAAGCCATTACGGATGCTGGAGTGGCCTTTGACCGCATCGCTTTGGATCAAGGTATCGGTTACTCCAAACTGCCTGACAGCAAGCAGGATTTCGTCATGATGCGCAACGTTGACCAGTTCAACGACCTCAACCGGCCAATGATGGTCGCCGTGTCACGGAAGGGCTTCTACAAGCAGCTGCTGGGCCTGGAAAAGGACGACCGGCTGCCAATGACCCTCATCACTGAAACCGAAATGATGCTGAAGGGCGGCCGGATCATCCGCGTTCATGACGTTGAAGAGACGCGGCAGATGATTACGTTTTTGAATGAGATTGAGAAGGGGCACTGGTTAGCTTAGGATAGTGCTCTTCTTTCGTTGCATTCTGCAATTTGGCACGGAGTCGTAGTGGCTCGCGATGAAGCTAATTCGATTGTCGCTGTGCGCCACTCGAATGGATCTTCATCGTCTCGCACATCAGTAACCGACCAAAGAACGGTCGCTAACTGATGTCGACACCACGACTCCGTGCCAAATTGCTGCATTCCACTGACTGTGAGCTCACTTTCACGCTAGATAAATATCGAAAAACAGTCAAAGACGGTTTGTAGAGAATCCGCACTTGACCGCTGGTAAGCCCATTGATAGCAATGCTTCATTCAACGTGGCACAGTGCCACTTGTTAGTAACAGCATTTAACTAGTAGTGTGGGTCTGCTATGGCACAATAATCATCAATGTTACCCTAGTCCACAATGTAGCGGAGTGGAGCCGGTCGGCATTGCAGGCAGTAGTGTCGGTGTTTGTAGGCGAGGGTTCCGTCCTCGCCTACAAACACGGGAGACGGAGGAGATCCTTGAATTTCTGACAAGAAATTCAATAGCTCCGGAGTGACCCACTACAGCCTGCAGAGCCGACCGGCGCAACGGAGCGGCATCTGTTTTTTGAATTACATTTCCGAAACGTGCTACTTGCATCCTTTCACACTCTTAAAATTAAAATACAATTAGTATTGACGCACTATGATTAATATGTTTTAATGTAAACAACATTTACTAGAAGGGAACGAATGATGATGACAAAGACTTTGACCAAAGTTAATGCGTATTATTACGGCTACTACTTTAGTTAGCGTCCGCAGCAAGAAGCGGACGCCTAACCACGCGTTCGCGTCTAAAGCTAAGCCGTCAATTTGTCGAGCCAGCTAGACGTGAAGTTCTAGCCGGTACTAGTCATTTATTCCGTTTACGGATAAAACACTAACCAGCTAGGATATCATCTAGCTGGTTTTTTCTTTACCAAAAACAAGGAGTGAGCGGAAATGTCAAATTCTCAGAAACGTATCTTATCAATATGCCTCTACCTGAACTACTTGGTTCACGGGTTTGGGCTGATCATCCTTACACAAAATATGCAGTCACTCGGGCACTTTTGGGGGGTTCCGATTGCTACGGTATCCTACGTGGTTTCCGGTATCGGCATTGGCCGGCTGCTTGCCTACTTCGTGTTTGGCTACCTCTCAGACCGGTTTGGCCGTAAGTTTCTGATCTACGTTGGCGTTTTCTCCTACCTGATTTTCTTCCTGGGCATGCCATTCGTGAAGAACATTCAGTTGGCTTACCTGTTTGCCATTATGCTGGGATCGCCAACTCAGCGCTAGATTCTGGAACGTACCCGACCTTCGTTGAAATGGGCGGCAAATCCAGTGCTTCAAACGTCTTCATCAAGGCCTTCATGTCAGTGGGAGAATTCATCCTGCCACTGCTGGTTGCAACGCTTGATACTGAGAAAATGTGGTTTGGCTGGTCCTTCATGGTCGCTGCTGTGATTTTAGCTGCTAACTTCTTCTTATTAAATCGAGTGACCTTCCCGAAACGGAATCAAGTTGATGAAGCCGCTGAGTTGACCCAGGAACAGTTATCACGGCCTAAGAAATGGATCGCCACCGCAGCGTTGTCCATTTACGGGTACACCAGCATGGCCATCATGATCCTGTTTACCCAGTGGATCACGATGTTTGCCACCAACGAGCTCAACTACAGCGCGCTGGTTGGCCACGGCCTGCTTTCACTTTACAGTATCGGTTCTATCTCTGGCGTTATCGTGACTTTCGCACTCCTGCGCCGGCAAGTTTCTGAAACGGGTCTGCTGGTGATCAACAACGCGTTGTCACTCGTTGCCCTGATTATTCTATGTACAACATCGATTCAATGGTTGTCCGCCGCAGTCTGCTTCGTCTTTGGCTTCACAGCCGCTGGCGGTATGATGCAGGTGGCCTTAAACATCTTCTTGCGGATCTACCCGAAACACAAGGGGCTGGTTACCGGGACCTACTTCACGTTTGGCAGTATCGCCACATTTACCGTGCCCGTTGTCACCGGTTGGCTTTCTAAACAAAGCATCGCCCGCGCCATGGACGCCGACATCATCGTTGGGATCCTCGGCACCATTGTCGTTTTACTGGTTGCAATGACCGTTGGCCGGCAAGCGTCACTGGCAACTGCCCGCAAGCAGATCAATCATTTGGACAAAGATATCGTTAAACTCTTGGCAAAACGCTTCGATGCTGTCACCATGGTCAATGAGGCCAAGCGTGCTACAAATTTGCCGGTAATGGATCACGGTCGCGAAGACCAAGTGCTCAAACGCGTCGCTGAAAACGATCCAAACCCGGAAACGCGCGCCTACATGCAAGACATTTACACGCACATCATACGTAACTCGCGTGAGTACCAAGCAAAATTGACGACTGAAAAGGCACTGAAGGACAAGGACACGGTCAAGCACGACAAACCGTTGCCTGCTTCTAGCCAATTGACAAATAAGTAACGGAAAGGGATCACACAACTATGAACTACTTAACTGCAGGAGAATCACACGGCCCACAGCTGACCGGTATAATTGAAGGCTTACCCGCTGGCCTGACGCTAGATATCGATGGCATTAACGCCCAATTGGCAGCCCGTCAAGGCGGCTACGGTCGTGGTAATCGGCAAAAGATTGAACACGATGAAGTCACCATTGTTGGCGGCGTTCGCCATAAGATCACGTTAGGATCGCCAATTGCGCTAGTCGTCAACAACCGGGATCACGCGCACTGGTCAGAGATCATGGATCCGATTGCTGGCGAAACGGCTGCTAACTCTGTCCGAAAGGTTGAACGGCCACGTCCTGGTCACGCTGACCTTGTTGGCGGGATGAAGTACGGCCACCGCGACCTGCGAAACGTGCTGGAACGCTCATCCGCTCGTGAAACTACGATCCGTGTCGCAATCGGGGCGGTCTGCAAGCAGTTCCTTGAACAACTTGGCATCAAGCTTGTCGGGTACGTGCAACAGATCGGGCCAGTGAAGGCGGATGATCAATCCCCATTAAACGTGGCCGATATTGAAAATACCATTTTAGCAAACGACTTACGAATCGTTGAACCAGATAAGGTTGAAGAAATTCACGACCTCATTGATAAGACGAAGAAGGATGGCGACACCCTTGGCGGCATTATCCGGGTGGTTGCCACCAACGTGCCTGCTGGCTTAGGCAGTTACATCAGCTGGGATACGAAGCTTGATGCGAAGCTAGCCGCCGCCGTCGTTGGCGTCAACGCCATGAAGGGGGTTGAAATCGGTGATGGGTTCACCGCTGCGACGAGTTTCGGCAGCGACGTCATGGATGAGATCGACTGGCACGATGGCGATGGATTTGACCGCGAATCCGACCACCTTGGTGGCTTTGAAGGCGGGATGACCAACGGGATGCCAATCATTATCAAGACAGCAATGAAGCCAATTCCAACGCTGTACAAGCCGTTACAGTCCGTTGATGTTGAAACCAAAGAAGTTAAGAAAGCCAACGTTGAACGCTCGGACACCACAGCCATTGTGCCGGCTTCAATCGTGATTGAAAGCGTCGTTGCTATCGAACTCGCTAAAGCCATCACCGACACGTTTGATGGTAGCAATATGGATCGTTTGAAGAAACAACTTGCTGACTACCGCGAAGAACTGAAAAACTTCTAGGCAGATTGGTGTTCAAACGAGTGGTGATGGGGTATCTTACCTATTAATACTTGTTTGAGATAGATTTAATAGTCCGTTGCATTGCGTCATTTGGCACTCCATCGTTGTGGCTCGCGAATGAGCTAACTCGATTTCTGCTGCGCAGCTCTCGAGTGGATCTCATTCGACTCGCATATCAGTAACCGACCAAAGAACGGTCGCTAACTGATATCGACACCACGGTTCCGTGCCAAATGACTCCATTCCACTCAGAGTGAGCTAACTTTGTTTTCTAGTTAAGTATCGAAACACAGTCAAAGACGGTTTGTAGAGAATCCGCCCTCGACTGCTGGGAAGCCCATTGATAGCAATGCTTCGGATGTTGCTTCACTCTGTGTTACCAACTAAATACCACTTTTGAAGCGTAACACTATGTTGCGGTGCTGTGAGATGTTGACTAGTCCGCAACGCAGCGGCAGTTAAAGCAATAATTAAACTCATGAAAAAAATCTAGTAATTAAATTCATTGGAGGCACCAGATTGAAAACACTGAACGGAAAACCAAGCGCTGGCTTACACGGGACCCTCGTGGTGCCAGGCGACAAGAGTATTTCTCATCGGGGCATCATGCTCGGTGCCATTAGCGAAGGAACGACGCACCTGTCGCACTTTCTCACATCAGCTGACTGTTTATCAACGTTAGCGGCGTTCCAGCAACTGGGCGTGCAGATCGAACGTGATGATCAGGAAGTGACCATTCATGGTGTGGGTCTGCACGGCCTGCAAGCCAGCGCACAACCGCTAGATATGGGCAACTCGGGGACGACTACCCGACTAATTTCTGGCCTGTTAGCAGGACGGTCGTTTACCAGTACTTTGATTGGTGACGCTTCCCTGTCAAAACGGCCCATGAAACGGGTCAGTGTGCCGCTTGGTGAGATGGGCGCGCAGATTGCAACCACTGACGGCCATTTGCCAATGACCATCACCGGCAGTCAGCTTCACAGTGTGACTTACCAGCTGCAAGTTGCCAGCGCGCAGGTTAAAAGTGCACTGATCCTGGCTGCGTTACAGGCTGATCAGCCAAGCACGTTTGTCGAACAGCTACCAACGCGAGACCACACGGAACGGATGCTGACGCAGTTTGGCGGGGATATCACCACCGCTACTGATGGCGTCACCATTACCGTTCAGCCGCAACCACATCTGACTGGCCAAACCATGACGGTGCCCGGCGACATGTCATCCGCAGCGTTTTTTATGGTTGCAGCGAGCCTGGTACCAAACTCTAAGATCACCCTCAAAGACGTTGGGTTAAACAAGACACGGACTGGGCTGTTGGACATTCTGCAACGGATGGGCGGCAAGGTCACCATTGATGCGGAACCAACGGACGGTGAACCAATCGGCGACCTGACCATTGAAACGGCTGACCTGCACCCCATCACTATTGGTGCGGCAGAGATTCCTGCTGTGATCGATGAACTGCCGTTAGTCGCCTTACTGGCAGCTAAGGCGGATGGCGTCAGCCGGATCACCGGCGCCGAAGAACTTCGGGTCAAGGAAACAGACCGCATTGCCGCCATCGTTCAGGAATTCAAGAAATTGGGCATCAACATTGAAGAACTGCCGGACGGTTTTGTAATCGATGGTCGAACCCCTTGGCACGTCACAGACACACAGTTAGGCGCCCACGATGACCACCGAATCGGATGGTGCTTGGTGTTGCTGGCTTACTGGTGGACCAACCACTTGAACTGGCCGGTGCCGACAGTGTCCGCATTTCCTACCCTGAATTTTTCGACGACCTAGACACATTGTTACCAAAGGAGTGACGCGATGACGACGGTATTTATCAGCGGCTTGGGACTGATTGGCAGTTCCTTGGCCCGCATTATTAAACAGGGCGACACTGACGTGACAGTGTTAGGTGCCGACCCGAACGACGACACCAGCCAGTTTCTGCTGGCCCAGGGCGTGATCGATGACTGCACAACGTTTGCTGAAGGCAGCGTTCAAGCAGATGTCATCATTCTAGCTGGACCCGTTTCCGTTATCACGACACAACTTGCAGAACTGGCAACCTTATCACTTAAGTCATCGGTACTAGTCACGGATGTCGGCAGCACAAAACGCCAGGTCATGGCGGCTGCTAAACTCGTCCAGGATAAGGGGATTGCGTTCATGGGCGGGCACCCGATGGCGGGCTCCCACGAAACTGGGGGTCGCGCTGGTCGGGCCAACTTGTTTGATGGTGCGGTCTACTTTATCGTCAACGGCACGCAGCGGCTGGAACAGCGACAATTGTTTCAACGGCTCCTCGCCCCGGCACAGTTACGCTGGGTCACTATTGACGCTGACGAACACGACCGTTTAGTCAGCCAGATCAGCCACGTGCCGCACGTACTGGCAGCTACGCTGATCAACACGGCGGCAGATGAATTAAAAAACGATCCTGTTGGGCTGAAAGCAGCTGCTGGCGGATTTAAATCCACCACGCGCATCGCCGCGTCCGACCCCACCATGTGGACCGCTATCATGCTGAGCAATACCGAAGCCATCACGTCACAATTAGATGCCTATATCACTAACTTAACCACGATCAAAGCCGCCATTGCAGCGGGAGATAAAACGACGATCCACGACTTTTTTGACCAGGCGCAACGCACGCGCCAACACCTTGACCACACCACTGAGGAGGGGTAACTTATGAAAGCAATTCTAGTAGGATTCATGGGCAGCGGCAAAACCACTGTCGGCCAACTTTTAGCAGAACAGCTACATACGACCCAGAGCGATTTGGACGATCTCGTGATCCAACACGCTGGCAAGTCGATCCAAGATATTTTTGACGAAGACGGTGAGTTTGCCTTTCGCCGCATGGAACACGAAGTTTTGGAAGACGCACTGAACAACACCGAGGGCATCTTGTCCACGGGTGGCGGCACGCCGGTTCAAGCGGCCAACTTTGAGCTGCTCAAGGAGAGTGATGTGCCCGTTATCTTGTTAAATGTCAAACCAGAAACCATCATGGCACGGTTAGCGGGCGACAACGTTCGACCACTCGTTAAAAAATTAGGGCTCGACGGGTTAGCTGGTTTGAAGGCCCAACGCGACTCGCGCTACCATAACGTGAGTGACGTTGAAATTGAAACGGACAACCTGACACCAGAAGAGGTCGTTGCCGCCATTCGTCGATTTCACCAATTTGAATTAGACGACCAAGCCGACATTAGCTAACATGGAACACATCACGTTGCCACTGGTGCTCAACAAGGCGATTAAACAGCGTTACGCCGATGGCACCAGCCTCTCCTACGTTGTTACCCGCAACCCTTTTGAAGCGACCCAGTACGGTGTTCATTTGGACCTGCTGGACAAACGCGGGAAAGTTTATCATAAAACTGAAGTCTATTTCGATCCCGGTCAACTCATTTCCCACCCCTTTGAAGTCAACGGTGGGGCGTTCGAACTGGAATTGAAACCTAAATCGTGAGGTCTCTTTTTGAGGGGCCTTTTTTATTTTGGAGATGGTCGTGATAGTCCGTTGCACTCCGCAATTTGGCACTCCGTGTGGTGGCTCGCGACTGAGCTAACTCGATTTCCACTGCGTGGCTCTCGAGTGGATCTCAGTCGTCTCGCATGTCACTAAATGGCCAAAGAACGGCCATCAAGTGACATCGACACCACAGCTCCGTGCCAAATTGCTGCGTTCCACTAACAGTGTGCTGACTATAAAGGTCGGTTAAACATCATAATAGATTCAACACGAGTTTGTAGATTATCCGCGCTCGACTGCTTGTTGCATTCGGCTTGTGAACCTGTGTAGCGACGTTATCTATTTTCAAAATTGACGGTAACAATCAATAATTTCTTTCACCGGTAGCGATTTGTGGGGAAGCGAAAACTCACATGATTTTGATAAATAAAGGACATATTTAATAATAATGTTTTGTATCTTAAACTTAATTTTTGACATGTAAAACGAACGAGTTCTTAAAATGCGTTAAAAACTTGTAAAAGTTTTGAAAATACCCTTGGTTTTGAAAGCATAAAGCGTTACACTAACAAACGGAAATTAGTTTAGTGGGTCAGACCACTGGGCATTTAAATTAAAGGAGCGATTAAGTAATGAAAAAAATGGCTGTCGTTACTGCCAGTTTGGTTGCAGCGTTTGGGTTAATGGGTTTGGGTGCCGCATCATACACCTCACAAACAACTGCTAATGCTGCTACGACTTCAACGAGTCCTACCATCTCAGTGAACACGATCTACAACAACTCAACCAAGGTTACTGGTAAGGCCACTAAGGGTGTTGCCGTTGTTATCCGCAATGCTAAGAACAAGACCATTGCTAAGGGTACTGCCTCATCTTCAACTGGTGCTTACAGCGTTAAGTTACCATCAACTGAAAAGACGGGTACTAAGCTCTACGTATACGCCCACAACAACAAGACTGGTCGTTACTTCTACCGGATCATGACGGTTAAGGCTGCTTCAACGAAGTCCAGCACAACGTCATCCTCTACTTCAAGTAAGACCACTAGCACCAGCTCATCAAGCTCAAGCAAGTCAACGAGCTCAGCTGCTAGCTTCAAGATCTCTACCCCTACAGGTACTTGGAAGAGCGCCACTTACAAGGGTTGGGCTATTCAATACACCTTCAGCCAAAAGACCGGTTTAACTGAAAAGGTGACTTACGGCAAGAAGACTGCTTACCCAGTGAAGTACGCTACTTACAGTGTCACTACTAAGACACCAACCTTCTGGAAGATCAATGTTACCCCTAAGACGGGCAGCAAGTCATCCTTCTACATGCGGTTTACTGCTAAGAACAAGTTCGTCATTGTTAACAGCAAGAACCAAGTCATCAAGGCTTCAGTTGGTAAGGCCCCTGCAGCAAACTACACTTACACCTTACAAAAATAATGCGGCATTCATGCCACTAAAAAACGTCCAAACCAGAAATGGCTTGGGCGTTTTTAATTTTTTGAATTTGAAAGCTTGATGGGTATCTCCGTTGCATTGCGCGGTTTGGCACTCCGTCATCGTGGCTCGCGATGAAGCTAATTCAGCTGTCGCTGTGCGCCATCTGAATGGATCTCCATCGACTCGCACATCAGTAACCGACCCAAGAACGGTCGCTAACTGATGTCGACACCATGACTCCGTGCCAAATCGCTCCATTCCACTAACAGTCAGATTGCTTTTTACACCAAGCTAAGCATCATCAACGCAGTCAAAGCCAGTTTGCAGATTATCCGCCCTCGACTGCTAATTCGACAATTGTCAGGGGACGCTGGAGGTTACAGATTGAGAATCCATTCGATGCCCTGCTCTCACCGAGGTAACGAAACGTTGGCTGAGGCTGGGCAAGCCAGTCATCCAAACTGAAACGGCCAGCGTTACTGACCGTGGCGTTGTTAGCAGTCGAGGGCGGATAATTCGCGAACTTGGGTTAACTGTAGTTTGATACTTAAGTCGTTTAATAACTGTCAGGAATGTGAGTTGCGCGGAGTAGAACGGACTCGGTGCAGTGGTGTCGATGGCACTTAGCAGACGATGATTTTTCGGCTGCTTAGAGCCATGTGAGCGAGGGAGATCCATTTTTTCGGTGACGAAAATTAGCTTCCTCACGAACCACCACAGCACCCAGAATCCGTTCTACGGAGCGCAACGGACTCCTAATGCAAATCCATTAAGCGTTCTTATCAGCGCCCTTACCCAAAAGCTGTCCAACAACTGGCAACTTCCCATAGTCAGCAGCGCTGTCAGATGGGACAACAACGAGGTTGGCTGGTGAGGTAGCGAGTTCTGAGAAGGCGTTGATGGACTGGTTTTGGAAGTATTTGTCATCGGCGTTTGAAAGACCGGCTTGGACGGTGTCGATCCGGTAGCGTTCAGCATCGGCGCGAGTCTTGGTGGCATCGGCTTCCGCTTTTGCGGTGGCCATTAAGGCGTCGTTCTTGGCCTTCGTTGTCAGTTCGATGGACTTGGCTTCCCCTTCAGCCTTGGCGATGGCGGCGATCCGTTCCCGGTCGGCAGTCAGTTGCTTGTCCATGGCTTCCTGAATGGATTGAGATGGGGTCAGTTCGTCAATGTTGATCCGGTCAACGTTGACGCCGTACGTGTTGGTCAGATCACCGATGGCTAACGTCAATTCCTGGTTGATCTTGGCAGTTGATCCCAACGCTTCGTTCAGGTCCATCCGCCCAATAATATCCCGTAAATGACCACGAACCAACTGCGCCATTGATTCGATGGAGTCGGTGTTTTCATACTGGTATTTCACAGCGTCCGTAATATGGAAGTTCAGCGTCAGACTTGCCGACACATCAGCGTTATCCTTGGTAATGATCGAGTAGTTCGGCAGTGCCAGCGGTTCCATGGCCAGGCTGACACGGCGAATCTTCTGGAAAAATGGAATGTAGAAGTGCAGGCCTGAGTTAACGCTGTGGCTGTATTTACCCAGCGTTTCAACAAGTCCCTGGTTATTTTGCGGTACGATCTTGAGTCCTAATGGCATGTGGTTTTCCCCCTATAATTGCCGTAGCGTCAAACTGTTGCCGTTGGCGGCGATGACAACGTATTTGGCCGATGGATCGACGGGTCGTTGATCTGCCAGCTGATACCGGTAGTAGATGCCGGCTACTGAAACGAGATCGTCTGCAGCGAGGGCGCGACCAGTAACTTGCTGGCCGATCACCTGCCGTTTTTCAAACGTCTCTGAGACCTTAACCTGTTCTAAAACACTAACAATATAGGCGTTTAGTGGCAGTCCCTTATCCGCCGCGATGGCGGTCAGGCGGCTGTACAGCTGCGCGTCTAATGTTAAGTTCAGCTCAATATCGTTTCCCAAATGGTCCTGCGTTGTCATTGTCACCACTCCTATGCGTGTTGCGCTACGATCTACACTGATTATCCGTGACTCGCGCGACGCCGTCAAGTTACGAAACTATCAAGATTCACGCTGGCCAGGCCGATTCCTGCAAGTCAACGGTGGCGCCATTAGCGTTAACTAAGGTACAATGGGGCTAACAGACAAAATACGGAGGCAATCGATATGGCAAAAATGAAAGCAATTGGCGCAAAAACAGCGCTTGATATTACGGATGAGCAGTCCTTAGTTGACCTTTCTCTGGACAAACCAACGCCAACAGGGCGGCAGGTACTGGTCGCTGTTAAGGCTGTGTCGGTCAATCCCGTTGATACGAAATTGCGCACCACGGTCACGGCGGAAACAGCACCGAAGATCCTCGGCTATGATGCGGTTGGCACGGTTGCTGAAATCGGCCCGGACGTTGAAAAATTCAAGGTGGGGGACCGGCTATACTATGCTGGCAGTACCCAGGTAGCCGGCTCCGACGAGGAATTTCAACTGGTGGATGAGCGATTGGCCAGCACGGCACCCAAGTCGTTGAGTGACGCCGAAGCCGCTGCCATGCCACTCACAACGCTGACGGCTTACGAACTTCTTTTTGAAAAAATGCATTTCGTTCCTAAAGGCAATCAAAACCAAAATAAAACGCTATTGATTATCAACGGCAGCGGTGGTGTTGGCTCGGTATTGAGCCAGCTTGCCCACTGGGCTGGTCTGACGGTTTTGGCTACCAGCAGTCCGGCTAATTTCGAATGGTTAAAACCCCACGGGGTGGACCACCCGCTGGACTACCACGACGATCTCCTGGAACAGATCCATTACCTGGGGTATCAGCAACTGGACGCGATTGCGATCCTGTACGCACCAGAAGCCTATTTTGAAGTGGCCAGTGACCTCGTAAAACCGTTTGGTCACATTGGGTCGATCGTCGGCAGCACTGTTGATCTGCCGTTATATCTGATTAAAAATAAGGCCGCTAGTTTTGATTGGGAGTACATGTTTGCTAAATCGGATGCTAATTATCGGGTCCACACGCAGGGGAAGATCCTGCAACTCGCTAGTCGGCTGCTGGATCAAGACGTGCTTGAATCCACGTTAACGACCAACATCGATACGGGCATCAACGCTGCCAATTTACGCAAGGCCCACCAGTTAGTTGAAGCCGAACATACGCTTGGCAAACTGGTGGTGAGCGGGCCGTTTAACGGCACCGTTTAATTGAACACGCGTGTTACAGTGAACGGATGAGGGCGGTCAGTAGGCCAGACCGCTGATTCCGTGTGCCCTGAGCACGACATGCGATAAGGGGAGAAACCAATGTCACTATTTGCCAAAAAGAAACAAATCAGTCTCGCAGCCGTTTTCTGGGCGACGTTACTGTTGAATACCGGAGCGGCTTTTATGTGGCCGCTCACCACCATTTATATGAATAAAATGCTGCATAAATCGCTGACGACTGCCGGGACGACGTTGTTGGTAATGTCACTGATGATGATGGTCGGCAACTACGTCGGCGGAATCCTGTTCGATCGCTGGTCACCCTATAAGGCGGGACTTGTGGGTGCCGGAATGTCGTTGATTGCCATGGTGCTGCTGATCTTCTTTCACAGCTGGCCGGTTTTTGGTATTCTGCTGGTCATTGTTGGGTTTGGCGACGGTATCAGCCTGACCATCGATAACTCATTTGCCGCGACCATTACGCACCATAAAACGCGACAGGTGTTCAACGTCCTATACATTGCCCTCAACGTTGGGTGGTGATCGGAACGTTACTCGTTGGATACCTGCTGGATCTTGGCGTCACTGTGGTGTTTGCAGTGACAACGGTCTGTTACGTGGCGCTCTTTATCATCATGGCAACGGCCTTTCGGATGGATGTGGACGCCATGAAACCAGCTGAGAAAACGGCTGACCACGTGGCACCGCACCGCCTGCAACTCATTTTGCTGATGTGCCTGATGGTCTTTGCGATATACGCCAGTTACGCACTTTGGGAAAGTGTGATCTCAGTTCACATGACCAACCTTGGGATTCCGTTTAGAAACTACAGTTTATTATGGACACTAAACGGGTTTATGATCGTTATTGGCCAGCCGTTCGTTAACCGGCTGTTCCAGAATTTAAAGTTGCCGGTTCAGATCGGCATCGGTGTGTTTATTTTTGCAGCGTCGTTTTTCCTGCTGATCTTTACCAGTCAGTACTACATGTTCATCATTGTCATGGTGGTGCTGACAATTGGTGAAATGATCGGGTTCCCCGGCATGCCAGCCTGGATCGACGCCCTGGCCGTTAATGGGCGCAAGGGTAAGTATCAGGGCATGTACAACGTTGCGATTTCGCTAGGTCGGCAGTCGGCCCCTTGTTTGGGGGTATTATGATCGACGAGTTCAGTTACCAGTCCTTATTTTTGACAGCGACACTCGCGATTGCGGTGGCCTTGTTCTTGCTGATGGGGCGGTATTTACAAGTCGGAAGGTGAGACAATGACACCAGAAAAGCGTGAACTAGCGATGCATAAACTTATTGGCCAAGTCTGGCACCACAGATTCCAATTTCATGGCGACTGGGGCGATTCACAGGGTAAGCGGCAGTTTAAGTTACGCTTTCTGCAGGAACTCAAACGGGTGCTAGGCCGCGCATACGATTTCACACCGTATCAACCGAATTTGTCATCAACGAAGCCATGACCAGTGTCCTACTTAAAAGCAATGAGGATATGCTGGTCGCTAAGGATCCTCGAAAAGCAGCCAAACTTGTCCGCGCGAGTTTTAATCGCGCTGGGCATTATTATCGGTTTCTTTATGGGGATAATAAACAACGGTAGCACTTTTTATATTTAGGTTATAAGTCCGTTGCATTCCGCAATTTGGCACGGAGCTGTAGTGGCTCGCGATGAAGCTAATTCGATTTCTGCTGCGCAGCTCTCGAATGGATCTCCATCGACTCGCACATCAGTAACCGACCCAAGAACGGTCGCTAACTGATGTCGACACCACTGCTCCGTGCCAAATTGCTGCATTCCACTCACTATGAGCTCCCTTTTTACACTGGTGAAGCATCACAATAGCGTTAACCCGAGTTTGCAGAGAATCCGCCCTCGACTGCTGCTAAGCTCATTGTTAGCAATGCTTTGTACAGTGTTAAAGCAAGTAACCGCGACCAATTAATAGGCTACAGGACAATACTATGATGCAGTCTCATTGGGTGTTGATTATTAACACTATGTAGCGTAGTGGAGCCGGTCGGCATTGCACGTTGTAGCGACCCACTTCTACGTGCAGGGCCGACCGGCGCAACGAAGCGGCATGCTTAGCCAAAACCCAAAAACGTCTAACGCGTCCATAGCGTTCAGGCGTTTTTATTGCCGATTAATTCTGGTAAGGCACGTCTATGGCTGCTAGCTTGCCAATGAGCGTGATGAAATCGGTAATCTCTTCTTGTGGATAGGGCGCTAATAGTTCGGCAACTTGGCGTTCGATTTCTGCATCGAGTTGGCTGTGAATTGTTGCGATGGCTTTGCCAGTTGGCGTCAGCGAACCAGAATCCCCTTATCGTTTTTCACCGTGCGGTATTTTTCGAGGAGGTTGCGTTGCTCAAGCTTCGTGATCGTCCGTGAAATGGTCGGTTGAGAAAGCTTGGTCAGTTCTGGTAGGGATTTAATGCGGACCTGGTCACTTTGCGTAATCCGGGCGATGACGTGAATGTCTGCGGTGCTGAGCCCTTGATGGCTTGCTGCAGGCCAGGGTCGTTTTTTGATTGGGCGATCATCCATATTTTTTCATTATCGTAAGTCGTGTCGTGGTCTAATAGTCGGCCGACCTGTTGGACGAGCGTTTTTGCATGTGGTTGTATCATGAATTTCGTCTCTTTTCTTTTTATTCACGTGAATAGATATTTGACTTTATGTTATTAATGTCTATAATACTACACGTATTCAAATGAATGTAAAAAGAAGGCTTTAATTTGGCACAAAATTCAAAACGGTGGTGGGTGCTCATTTGCGTGGGCGTCATCACGTTCATGAGTGACCTGGACGCTAGCATCGTTAATGTCGCACTGCCGGTGATCAACCGGTCGCTGCACATTACCATGAGTTTATCGGAACTGCTGATTTCCGTTTACCTTGTTGTCATCTGCGTGTGTTTGCTGCCGTTTGGCAAGCTGGGGGATTCAGTAGGTAAAATCAAAATATTTAAAATCGGGATGGTGGTGTTCACATTAGGATCACTGCTTTGCGGCATTAGTACTGCGTTTGGCATGCTGCTAACTGCTCGGGCCATTCAGGCGGTTGGCGCAGCGATGACGATGAGCACCAATAACGGCATCATTACTGAAACCTTTTCGACTGGGGAACGCGGCCAGGCACTTGGCTGGATCGGGTCGTTTGTGGCGCTTGGCATGATTGCCGGGCCCGGTGTCGGTGGCGTGATTCTCAACAGTTTTCCCTGGGAGGCTATTTTTTGGATCAACGTGCCGATCGGTGTCGCGATGGTGATTCTCGGCTTGATTGTGTTGCCCAGAAATAAAACGATGCAAGTCACTCAGTTTGATGGTCTTGGCACCATTCTGGTTAGCGTTGGCATCATTGGCGTGTTCACCTACCTGTATGGCGGCCGGCAATTTGGCTACGCAAACGCGGCGTTGCTTGTATTCCTCGTGGCCGCCCTGCTGGCTATTGTGGGCTTTGTTGGCTATGAACGGCACACCAGCACGCCATCGATTGACCTTAGCATTTTTAAGTCATTTCACTTTTCGGTCGGCGTTGGCACCGCCATTCTTATTTTTATCGCTAATAACTTTTACATGGTGCTGACACCATTTTATCTGGAAAATGCGCGGCATCTTGGCCCGAACATTGCCGGTTATATGATGATGGCGCTCCCGTTGGTGCAGGTGATCATTGCACCGATTTCTGGCCGGCTGTCAGACCGGTTTGGCGCGCTGAAAATTTCCGTGGTGGGACTCGGCATCATTCTGGTGACACAGGTGTTGTTTGCCCACGTGACACTGCAAACGATGCTCGTCAGCTACTGTAGTTTTATTGGCCTTCTTGGTCTTGGCAACGCCATTTTCCAGTCGCCAAATAACGCGATGATCATGGGCGCTGTCCCAAGCAACCAGTTAGGGATTGCTGGCAGCGTTAACGCGTTGGCGCGCAACCTTGGGATGGTGCTGGGAAACGCCTTAGCGACATCGCTACTGTTTGTTTTCATGAGTCATCTGACTAACGCTCATATCACCAACTTCACCGGCGCCCACGCGGCTGCGTATCTCACTGGGCAACAGTGGATCTACTGGTTGGGCAGCGCCTGGTTTTAGTTGCGGTTGGCATTTCGTTGGCGCGCAATCTGATCAAGCGGCAAAGCGCGTCACACGATTTGGGTTGCACTCGGTCTAACGGGTAGCTATAATTAAAGGTTCGCTATCTAAAAGATCGAGGAGAAAACGATGTCGGAAATGAAATTACGCTGGCTTGCCGTGGCGGCCATGATCAATAATTTAGGAATGAGTTTTGTGTGGCCGCTGACCAGTGTGTATCTGCATAATCAATTACATCAATCGCTGACGGTTATTGGGGTCGTACTGTTAGTGAACTCGCTGACGGGCGTTGCTGGCAGTACGTTGAGCGGCGTGCTCTACGATGGCCATAACCCATTTAAGTTGCTGCGGGGCGCCGCTATCATTTTGCTGGGCGTCATGGTTGGCCTGACACTCTGGCACGGTTGGCCAATCTTTCCCGTGTGGTTAGCCATCGAGGCTTTCTGGCTGGGTGGATTCAAGCGCAGATCAACGCCATTGGTACAAGCATTCATAGTACGGCGTCCAAACGCGTGTTTAACACCCTCTACCTCTTTCAAAATTTAGGTGTGGTCATCGGCAGTTCCATGGTTGGCTTTCTGTACGATATCAACGTGGCCTTATTGTTCGCGGTGGCCGCCGTGCTGTTCGTCATTTTCTTGATCATTTTGCAGCTGACCTTTCAGCCCGTCAATCGTCAAACGACCAGTCACCTTGAGACTGCGCAGAATGTGGCGCAACCTTCCGCGTATCCGCGAGCCAACCGGATCATGGTCTACATCGGTTTTTTGACGCTGTTTACGATCTGGGTCATGTACCAGCAGTGGGTGTCAAACGTCTCTGTTTACATGACGCACTTGGGGTTTGCGCTTTCACAATACAGTATTTTATGGACGATCAATGCCGCGGGCATCGTGCTGATTCAGATGGGCTTGAACTTGTTGCCGAGCCATTGGATCACCGAACGGATGCAGATTACCTTTGGGATGGTCATGTTTATCCTATCCTTCATCGTGCTCTCCTTTGCCCACCAGTACGCTGAGTTTGTGAGCGCCATGATTTTACTGACGATTGGCGAGTCGACCATGTTTCCAGCTATTCCGGCGTTAGTTAATCAACTCAGTGATGGGTCACGAAAAGGAAAGTATCAGGGGATGCTCAAAGCATTGATTTCTGCTGGACGGGCAGTTGGACCGTTGATTGGCGGGATAATCATTGAAGCAACTTCCTACACGTGGTTGTTTAGAAGTGCGGTTGCGCTCTATGTACTGCTCCTGGTCATACTCCTTGTCAGCTTTGCGTTTGTGATGCATCGGACTGTGAACTATGAGGATTAAAACGCAAAATAAAAAAGCGTTCATCTTTGCTGGATGAGCGCTTTTTTATTTTGAAATTAAGGGTAATGCGTTAAATGAGACGCTTTTCTAACTCAGTCGATATATCCTGCATCCGTTCAGCAATCGCTGCCGTGCGTTCGGAAATATCTTCGTTGCGTTGCATCAAAACGGCCATGCTGGCAAGAATATCGTGCCGGTAATTCCGAATGCCCACAGCCACACAGTTGATGTCTGGGGATTGGCCGCCGAGATCGTATGACAAGTTGTCCTGGCGCGTTTTGGTCAGGTCACGATTGAGGTCATGAACCTGACTGACAGAAAGTTTGTTGGATTCGTGCAGTTGATCCAGGTATACCGAGAGTTCGGCAGGTAAAAAGCTGCTAAGGAGAATCTTCCCGGCGGCGGTATTGTACAGAAAGTCGTCGGTGGATGTCGGCACCTGTTTATGTTGCGTCAGATCAGCCTGAATTTTAGCGATGTAGTGGACGTGCTGGTCCTGAAGAATAGCTAAGTAGATGTCTTCGCCAAACTCGTTGCAAACGACCTGCAGGTAAGGTTTAAGCACCCGCGTGAGCTTGTCGTTAGACAGTGGTTTAGCTTAACGAATGAATTTTGAACCAATTGAATAGCCGCTTGAAAGTGGGTTTTTATACAGCATATCAGTCTGACAGAGCGTTTCAGCAATGCCGAACAACGTGGTCTTAGAGATGCCTAAATGATCACTAAGTTCACTAATTTTAGTTTCCGGCCGGTCCGCCAGATAATCCAAGATCCTGGTGGCCCGCTCAACGGATTGAATGGGTTTGGTCATGTGGGGAGTCCTCCAAAGTAGAGTGTGGAGCAGGGCGGTTAAGGGGCGGTGTGTAAGGGACTCTGGCAGAAATGCCTGAACTTGGCATTTCTGCCAGAGTCCCTTACACGTTAGCCCCTTGCCCTGCGGAACACGTTTCGGCAATATAACCGAGAAAGCGCGATACAAATAAGGTAAATTAAGCGGAAAAAACAATAGTATTTTTGCCAGAGTTGCTTACACAGGAGCCCTCTGCCTGCAAAACACGTTTTAGCAATAAAACCGAAAAAGCAATCAACAAAAAGCCTAAAGCCAACACGCACAGCAATGCCCTATACATCACTGCAAAGTATCAGCTACTCCAGTTTAAATCCTTGCTGCTTAACCAGTGTAGCAAGATCCGCACGCACATTAAGGTCGCGAGACAACTCGCGCGCCAAGTGGTGGCTAAAGTTTTCCTGCTTGGTATGACTATCGCGTTGCTGGTAGTAAGCAGTAAGCTCGTCATCGTAGGCGGTCAACTGAGCAGCAAAATCATCAGGTAGGTTGTAGGTATCTGTAAAGTGCATCATTGATTGCGGCATCCGCGGTTTGAGGTCGGGCATACCTGCTGGGTGACCCACCGCTATCCCGAGTAGTGGAAAGGTCAACTCTGGCAGATTCAGTAACGCAATGACCTTGCCAGCGTTGTTTAAGATACTGCCCATAATGGTGCTGCCCAGGCCAAGACTTTCGGCAGCGACCACAATGTTTTCAGTTGCGATTGCGGCATCAAAAACGCTCGCAAGAAACTTGTCCGTTGAGTGCAATAGTGCCGTGTCGCGACCCGCTGACTTCGTGATCTGCAAGTTGCGGTACTGATCGGCAACCATGATGAAGTAGTGGCCACTGTTTTTCATCCATGCGTGGCCAGTAATAGACGCCAACGCTTGAATCGTTTCAGCATCGGTGACACTGATAATGGAATACTGCTGTGAAAAGGTGCTGGTCGGCGCATGTTGGGCGGCGTCGACCAGCGTGCTGATTTCAGTATCAGTCAGCGCGACATCGGTAAATTGGCGGATGCTGCGATGATTGTTAAGTTGGTCTAGAATTGGGTTGGTCAAGATGGCACCTCGCTACAGGTTGAGCAGTTGCACGCGGGCAACGAGTTTGTTGTAAATGCGGCTTTCGTCGGCCGGAACACCACGAAGCTCGTAGTCGGCGACGAATGGGGCGTCGAATTGTTCACAGTAACGGCGGGCGGTTAAACAATATTGCTCGTTAAAGTTTCGGTTACCGCTGCGACAACACCAATCAACTGGTCAGCGTTGTCGTGGTAGGCAATGTATTCGCCCATCACGTTGGTCATGAGTTCCTTGACCCCGGTGTCGATGCCGTTGCCGCCATCTAAGTAGGTTGGGACAAAGCAGAAGTAGGGGGTCGTTTCGTCTGCAAAGTCAGATTCTTCTGAAATTTCAGTTGCTTCGATCGTTGGTAATACCTTGTTTTTAAGGTTCTGCGCCATGGCATACCGGGTCAGGTGTTCAACAAAGTTACGGGTGTTGCCCGCAATGGAAATGTATAAAATACGAATTGGGTCCATCTTGGTTAGCCTCCAGGGGGTCGATAAATTGTGGATTGAAATATGATCTTAATGATATGAGATACTATATTTAGTGTTACAATTTTTATTGTACTCTAAAATTATTAAAGGTGTTAGCGGAACTTAATAACAACAAGAAGCCGGGGTGAGCCAGAGTGACAGAAAAACAAGATTTGCGGGTTCGTCGCACAAACGAACAGATCGAACGGGCCTTTTTCCTATTATTAAAGAAGCGGGAATTTAAAACAATTACCGTTCAGGACATATCGAAGACAGCTAAAATTGGGCGTTCTACCTTTTATAGCCACTATTACGACAAGTACGATCTCCTTGAACAACTCGTGAATTATTATACAGGTGTGTTTGAAGACATCGTGAACCAACGTTTCAGTATACATACACCAGAAATTGGGTCCAACACGGTAAAGGTCTTGATTCTGGCTCTGACCCAGTACCGGGATATTCTGTTGCAACTCTTTGATATCCACACGGAATCCGCTGATCTGGAGCGCAACTTCCAAGAAATCTTACGTAAAACGGCCCAGGCATACTTCGATCACATTGATCTGGCAGGTAAGACAGGCTTACCACTGGAATATTTGAGTGACCTGTATTCAAGCAACGTGATGTTGTTTTTGCTGTGGCAGCTGCGTAACGGGAAGAACGATGCGGTGATTCAGTTTGGGGATCGGTTGCAGGAGTTTGTGTTGAATCCGTAGAGAGTGTGGAGCAGGGCGGTTAAGGGGCAGAATATAAGGGGCTCTGGCAGAAATCCCCGGTTTTGGGATTTGTGATAGAGTCCCTTATATGGCCGCCCCTTGCCCTGCGGAGCACGTTTCGGCAATATCACCGAGAAAGCGTAATGCCAATAAGGTAAATCTAGCGAAAAATCAATGGCATTTTTGCCAGAGTTGCTTACACAGGAGCCCTCTGCCGAACACGTTTAGGCTGCGAGGCCTAGAAGGTATAGCTTCAGTAATCTCATGAATATAATGTAGCGTCAAACCAGTAAACATAACCAAGAAAACGACCTCAAGCTAAGATTTTATATAGAATCTTGCCTGAGGTCGTTTTTGAGTTTATATAGAGATGCTAAAGGTTTATTGGCGGCAGTTTTGTGGCGTTTTTATGCCATATCGCCTAAGTTTGGTTCGGAATGTTCTGCTAGATCTGTGCTTCTAGTTTTCATAGACTAAACGTGTTTCGCGAGGCAAGGGGCTAACGTGTAACGGACTCTAACAAAAATGCCAAACCCAGGCATTTCTGTTAGAGTCCGTTACACACCGCCCCTTACCGACTCGCTACACACTCTGCACAAATGCCCACAACAACCTCACCCCATACCCAATCATGATCACCCCGCAGACGCGGTTGATCATGACCAGGATCCTGAGATTGATTTTTGCCTTCAACAAGTTGAAAATGGTGGTTAATGAATTGAACCAAATGAATGAAGAAATCATCACGCCAATTAGGAAGATGTCGCCAGCGGTTCCTGGCAGTGACGCTCGAAAGGCCCCTAGCAGCAGCGTGCCGTCTAGGATTGCTTGCGGGTTTAGCCACGCAATCGTAAAGGCTGCGATGACGACCTTGCGATAACTAAAGGATTCTGGTTCGCTTATTGTTTGGCTATCGCTGCCCTTATCCCTGAGTAGTGAGATGCCCATATAGCGACGAGACCACCGCCGATGAGCCATAAGCCTTGTTTGATAATGGGAAAGACTTTCAGCAACTGGCCGACACCAAGAAAACAGGCGAGGGATAGCGAAATATCAAAGAAAATGACGATAATGGTTGTGATATAAGCCTTATGGCGTGGTTGTTTTAGCGCCGTATTAATGACGTAGAGGTTTTGCATGCCGATTGGTGCCACGTAGGCAAGGCCAAATAATAGGCCCTTAATAAGATTGATCATAGGAACTCCTTTATGAGACACGAAAGGGTGTGGAAAATGGGACAACGTATTGAACTGAATTGGGTGCCGGATTCAACGGCGACTATTCCGATGTACCAGCAAATTATCAGTTATTTTTTGGCGCGGATCCAGACAGGCGACTGGTTGATTGGCGACCAACTGCCCACACAGCGGCAATTGGCAGCTCAGTTTGGTGTTAATCGCAGTACCATTTCACAGGCCATAACGATTCTGTTGGCAGATGGGGTGCTCACGACTGACCATGGTGCTGGTACTCGAATCGCCAGTAACAGTTGGTCCGTGATGATGGCACATGACCCCATGAATTGGCAGGATTATATTTCGTCTGGCGAATTTGTTGCCAACCAGCCTGTGATTCAGCGGATCAATGATCTGGAAGGCCGTGGCGACCTGATTCGGATGAGTACTGGCGAATTAGGGCCTGACCTCTATCCCAAGGCGTTTATCCAGCGAGCGATGCGCCAAGCGGCTGACCAACTTACTAACTTGAACTACTTGCCGCCGCTTGGATTGCAGGCACTACGGGAGGCACTGGTTCAACGGCTCAGTAAATGGGGCATCGTGACCACACCGGATAACGTGCTGATCACCTCGGGATCGTTACAGTCCTTGCAGTTGATTGCGGTTTCTCTGCTGGAAAAGGGTGCGACGGTGTACACCACACCAGCGAGTTATTTGAAATCCTTGCGTGTTTTGCAGTCGGTGAACGCCCAGTTTTCGGAATTACCGGTCGACGATAATGGGCCGCAATATTGGCACATTAAGCCAACGACCCACCAGCGACTGCTGTATACGATCCCGACGTTTGATAATCCGGGCGGCACCGTGATGGATGCTCAGCGACGGCAGGACCTCCTGCAGTTTGCTAAAACGCATCAGCTGCCAATCATCGAGGACACAGCTTACCAGGATATTTGGCTGGATGAGCGACCACCGCAACCCTTGAAGGCAAACGACATTGCAGGAAATGTCCTCTACTTGGGGTCAATCTCAAAGTCGCTGGCGCCGGGGATGCGGTTAGGCTGGCTGGTTGGCTCTAGTGCGATTATCAAACGATTGGCGGATGTTAAAATGCAGACGGATTATGGTGCCAGTTCACTGTCCCAACAGGTGCTGACCGCTATTTTCGCCGATGCTGACTATGAAGCCTATCTTACAGAAATGCGCGCTGCAATTCGGGTTCGACGCGATAATGCACAGCGCGAATTGGAACGGCAGCTCGGCGATGTTGCGACCTGGAACCGACCAAGTGGCGGCTTTTATATCTGGGTGACGCTGACACCGGAGATATCAGTCACGAAACTGTTTAACGATGCCGTCGAAGCCGGGGTCTTGCTTAATCCTGGTGTAGTTTACGATAGTCATGCCACCCAGCAGATTCGGCTGTCATATGGATATGAAACTTCGGAACGGTTCACCGAGGGACTGACGATTATCGCTGAGTTGATTCATCAACAGTTGCGTTGACCCAACCAAATTTTTCGTGTCATGGTTAATTTGATTGAGAGCGTGGTTAATCATAACAGCATACTAAGGACGACAACCCAACCAAGAGTGACGTTTACAACCAACCAAAAAACACCCAAGCCAGCTGAGACTGACTGGGTGTTTTTAATCGTCATCCTCGTCGTCATCTTCTGGCGGCATGTCCTTTGGATCATGGACAGTGACTTCAAACCAGTTGATAAACGAATTTTCGTAATCGAGAACTTTAAAGTCGAAGTTAGCGACTTTGATGATGTCACCCTGTTTCAAATCGGGGTGATTATCAATCATGGAACCAGCAATTGTGACGATGTCGTTTGTTTCAAATTCTTTCAAATCGGTATCAAAATAGCGTTCGAAATCGTAAGTCGTCATTTTCCCGCTGACTTGGTACTTGCCATTAGGTTGTTTGAAAATATCTTCAGTTGACGAATCATCAATTTCATCCCGGACAGTCCCGAAGAGTTCTTCGTAAATATCCTTATCCGTGATGATGCCGGAAGTCCCACCATACTCATCCACAACGACCACGATTGGGGTGCGTTTACGGATCATGTTTTGCAGGACTTCTGTGATTGGCGTTGATTCCGGCGTTGTCGAAATATTCCGCAACAGTTTATCAATGTGAATGTCAGAATTAACTTGTTGTTGCCGAATGAGGTCGTAGTTGTAGACGTAACCCAGGATCTTATCCTTGTCGTTGTCTGCCACGACAGGCAGGCGGCTAAACTTCTCTTGCAGATAGACATTGATGGCCGTTTTAACGGAGGTCGTGATGTCGATCACCACCAGCGCCGTTCGGTCGATCATGATATCCTTAGCCACTTTGTCGTTTAATTCGAAGGCCCGTTGCATGTAAACATAGTCGTTCTTCTCAAGTTCCCCACCTTCAACGGCGTTTCGCGACAGGCTCAAAATTTCCGCCTGTGAGAAGACCTCATCACTTTCGTCCGCTACGGGAAATCCTAACAGTTTGACGACGCCGCTGGCTGAGACGTTTAACAACCAAACGAACGGGTAGAACAGAATATGGAAATAATGCAGCGGCGTTGTGACCCAGCACAGCACCTGCATTGGCATGTCGATCGAAATGTTCTTCGGCACGATTTCCGTAAAGACAACTTCCAGGTAAGTTAGTAGGAGGACCCCCACGACCGCGCCAATTGCATGAGCAGTGGCGCCACCTGGATTCGTGTGGGTAATATTTAGCAGATCGATTAAAATGGCAGAAAGTGTGGATTCCCCAAGCCAACCTAAAATAATGCCGGCTACTGAAACCCCAACTTGTGTCGTCGATAGGTATTCGTTAAGGTTCGTGACCATCTTCAGCGAGCGCTTTAGACGGGCTTTTGAGCCTTCTCCGTTGTCCAGTGCCTCTTCAAGGGCGCTGGGTCTGGTTTGAACCAGAGCAAATTCGCAAGCCACGAAAAACGCAGCAAAACAGAAAGTGATTAAAATAACAATTAAATTGATAATTATCTGACCACTATCCAAAGATTCATTCCTCATTTCGTAAAAGCATATAGTTGTAAAACTACCATTTATTATACCGCGTTGTTAGTTGTTTTTTAAGTAGTGTTTGCATTAATCAGGGAAAATACTGATGGGGTGTTTGGGATGAAGTGGGGAGTCCAACATATAGCTGGGGGTGTGTTTGGGTTGGGGGTGAAATTTGGGTGGTGGTTTTGTTGGTGTGGTGTTTTTTATGTAAAAAGGCCCTTCAGTAATCTCGGGATTGAGATTGGCTGGAGGTCTTTATTTGAACTGAACTGGTTTTTGTTTTGTGGTAATTTGTTTGAAGTAGGGTGAGGCTACGGCTTTCTTGGAATCGTAGCGGAAACGCGCTCCACAAGGCTGAGGGCTACTGCATAAGCTAACTCTGGCAAAAATGCCAAACCCGGGCATTTCTGCCAGAGTTAGCTTACGCTCCGCCCTCAAAACGCCTTGTTCCACGCTCTAATTCGTAATATTCTTCTCGATCTCATCCAAACTACCATCAACGATCTTCAACCCAAGCGCCTTGCCCAGCACGTGGAGGGCATCGTCTCTTGTCTTGACTTGATCCATATCAAAGATGATTGCGTCAATGTCGCCGCCGACGTAGTCAAAGTCTTCGTAGTAGATGAACCGGTCTGCCTGTTTTGCCAGGAAGTACTCGTCCATTTTCTTGCCGAACGCATCTGCCCACTGCAGGTCCTTCATCTCTGGAATATCGTTGCGTGTGATGTAGCCTTGCTTGGCAATCAGGTCAGCAGCTTTCTCGATCGTTTCATCGGAAAAGTCGTAGGTCGGCTCAGTAACCGTGGCGCCCTCTGCTTTTTTGTCTGCCATAAATAAGATCTCCTTTGTTTTAATAGACACCTTTATCTTAGCACTGAAAGCGGATACTAGCGCAATAAAAGTTCAGGGCTGCAAATCGGCAGGTGGGGCTCGGTAACAAGCTGCGCAAAATCACGCTATAAAACTAGCACTAATTTGCCAAATCTAGGTCTGAATATAAGAACCTTATTCGTGGCTTGTGCGACCAATTTATAAAATATCATAGGCAACGTCATTTCTCACAGAAACCATCACATGCCACCCTCAGAAAGAAATCACAAATAAATGCCTCGATAAGTAAAACAATTAACGTCCCAAAAGGAGGTTCATTAAAGGGTGTCACCTGTTTTTGCTGGTCAGTTAATGCCAAAATGCTTGTGAAATTAGTGGCCACATTACGTCGAGTAACCTTAGTGAATTCTAATGGACATTTTTGTGAAATAAGTATAATAAATAACTAAAAACGCCGTTAGAATACGATTTACCGGGTTAATTAATCTGCACGATATCAGTCGATTAAACGTTTACAATTCACAAACGCGGTGGTATGATTCTGGTGTGAACTTAATAACAAACATTTTATGAGGAGCGTTTATACCATGAAAGAGAACTTCGATTTCTTAATGCCAAGTGTTAACTTCTTTGGTAAAGGTGTCATTGAAAAGATTGGCGATCGTGCCAAGATGTTGAACATGAAGAAGCCATTGATCGTAACGGACAAATTCCTGCGCGGTATGGATAACGGCCCAGTTGCCCAAACCTTAGCTTCATTGGACGCTGCCGGTGTGACCTACGCCATTTATGATGGTGTAGAACCAAACCCTAAAGTTCGCAACATTAAAGCTGCAAAACAAGTATACTTAGACGAAAACTGTGACAGTATCATCACTGTTGGTGGTGGTTCATCTCATGACTGTGGGAAAGGTACCGGTATCATTTTGACTAATGGCGATGATATCACCAAGTTAGCCGGGATCGAAACTTTGGAAAACCCATTACCACCATTGATGGCTGTTAACACCACTGCCGGGACTGCTTCAGAATTGACCCGTCACTGTGTGATCACGAACGAAGAAACAAAGCTGAAGTTCGTTGTTGTTTCATGGCGTAACATTCCGTTGGTATCCTTCAACGACCCAATGTTGATGTTGGCTGTGCCAGCTGGCATAACTGCTGCTACTGGTATGGATACGTTCGTTCAATTGATCGAACCATACGTGTCAACCAACCGTAACGAAATCACTGACGGTCAATGTATCGAAGGTATCAAGCTTTGTGAAGAAGCCCTTCGTGATGCCGTTGCTAACGGCCACAATGTTGAAGCCCGTACTAAGATGGTCGAAGCCGAAATGCTCGGTGGGATGGCTTTCAACAACGCTGACTTAGGCTACGTTCATGCCATGGCTCACCAATTGGGTGGTCAATACGATGCCCCTCATGGTGTCTGCTGTGCCATCTTGTTGCCAATCGTTGAAAAGTACAACATCGTGGCTTGCCCAGAACGGTTTGCTGAATTGGCTAAGTACATGGGTGAAAACACCGATGGCTTATCAACACGCGACGCTGCTGACTTGTCAATCAAGGCAATGCGTCAAATGGCCGATGATTGCAACATCCCACGTAGCATCAAGCAATCGGTGCAAAGCCAGAAGACTTTGAATTGATGGCTGAAAATGCATTGAAGGACGGCAACGCATTCTCAAACCCTCGTAAGGGGACTAAAGAAGAAATTGTGAAGTTGTTCCAGGAAGCTTATGACGCAGAATAGAGCGTAAAAAGGGACGGTTAGCCCCCAGAGCGTAAGCTAAATAAAAAGAAGACCCCTGAACTTGGGGTCTTCTTTTATTTAGCTTACGTGGCCGGGGGCTGTCCCTTTTTGCGCGTTTCGGCTATGTGAGAGAGAACCACAGTAAAAAACAAGGTCCCTGAACTTGGGATCTTGTTTTTATTTAGCATACGTGGCCGGGGGTGCCCTTTTTGCGCGTTTCGGCTATGTAGAAGAGACCCATAGAAAGCATAACCAATCAAACATACTTTCAAATACCAACAAAATACCCAAAATGAATTACCTTTAGTTGAGTGAGAAGAACTTCACGAGTATCCTAGATACTATAATTTCCATCACAGAAGGGAGGCCACACCATGCGGCCGAAGTACTGGCATCGCCGGCGACGGTGGGTGCACTTTACCATGTTTATGCTGGGCGTCATCCTCATTGTCCTGTTGGTCAATCTTCTCCTGGTACAATTTGCACCCCAGATTCATGCAATCGAATCCTTTAACACGGCCACGCGTCAGCAGTTTTGGAATACAGTTCGAGCCAACCAAGCTAGGCCTTCCACGCTGGTACTCGTTTTTCTGCTCATTACCACGTTGTCGGCAGTTCCTGGTTTCCCTGTTTCAGCAGCCTGTGTCCTGATTGGCGCCATTTACGGGGCTTCATGGGGCTGGCTGATCAATCTACTAGGTATCGCAGCTGGTAATCTGATCACGTTTAGTGTGTTGCAACGGTGGGGACTTTCCCGTTGGACGCAGAAACATGATTTTCGGCTCATTGACCGGATCTCCAATATGCGGGCACCACGCGTGGGCCTGACAATTGGCTACGCGGTACCTATGTTACCGACACTGTTCGTCAATTTTACAGCCGTGAATTTAAAATTAACCATGCGTGAAATTTTACTACCAATGCTTGTTGGCACGTTACCAGTTGCCATTATTTACGCAATGGGTGGCCATCTGATCAGTAACGGCAATATGACGATTGGCATCATTGTGATCCTAGCGGTTTGTCTGTTAGTTGTGCTGACAAAGCGGATCAAGAAACGTGAAGCCACAGAATAGCGCGTTGGTTAGGCAGTCACCCTCAGTTTCTCAAAAGGTGTTTCGACAAAACCTATCAATAACTCATAAAACCCCCAGATACAACATTCAATTCGGAATTTGTATCTGGGGGTTTTAATATGGCTGCTTATTTAAACTTCATTATTGTAAAAACAACTCAACTTGACCAGCACACTCTTCAGGCCGGTCCAGCCAAGGCATATGACCGGCATCTTTGACTAGATGGAACCGATTATCAGGCAGGGCGTTTCCAATTTCACGTCCCTTATCAACGGAGGCAAACGTATCGTTTTCACCCCATAACATCAGTGTTGGGCATTGAATCTGAGCCAGATCGGCGGCCTTGATCTCATACTTAGGGTTTACCGTCAGGGTCTTAAGCAACGATAACGTAGAAACACTGTAGTTTGGTAAGTGCTCAAAGCGCAGGTAGGCTTCACGCAGTTCATTCGGCAAGGTTGCCAGAGTTTCCTTGTTAGTGCCCATCAGTTTCAAGCCGTTGAATGCCTGATCTTGATTCTTAGGAATGAGGCGCTTTGAAACGATTTTATCGAGACCGGGCAGTGTAAGCACCTTAAGTGGCGCCGGCGTCTTCCCCAGCATCACGCGGCCTGGGTTGCCAATTAAAATTAACTTGCTGACACGTTCCGGATGCGCCAGAGCGTACCAGAGTGCCCAGTGGCAGCCCATTGAGTGGGCCATGATTGGCACCCGGTCTAGGTGAAGGTCGTTTAAAACGGTATCGATAGTGTCGACGACAAACTGGCGGATGTCAGGTAATTTCGTCAGGTCAATACCGTCACTAAGTCCGCCACCAGGGCGGTTAAAAAGGTAGAAATGGTGGTTGCCCATATGACCAATGAGACTACTGAAAGGGAAACCGTCGCCCGTGTTACCGGGAACGATGAAGATGGGTGTTCCGGATCCGATTTCGGTCACGCGTACGCGCATGTCTGAATCCGGCAACTGATAGTATGTGTCAGTCCCGGTAAGGTTATACACGTTAAAGAGGGCCGTTTCAGCTTGCTTGGCAGTCTTGAATTCTGGCGAGTTGTGGTCTAAAAGTGGTTGTTTAAAGGTTGTTTTTGTCATAAAAATCATCTCGTTTTTAGTGGTTATGATATGATACATTTGTATCGTAACACGTTTAATTCATGAATTATAGCGTATAAGAAGAAGTGAAACAGGAGGCGGGATGATGTATCACGTTGGTAATGACAAACGAAAACAGCAATCAGCTAGGCTGATTTATCAAGGCATGACGAATCTGTTAGCGACAACCCCATTCGAAACGATCACGATCACAATGCTGACCCAACGAGCTGGCGTTGGCCGGGCAACCTTTTACAGGTTGTTTGATGATAAGGGTGACGTGTTGTTGTACCAAATGAATCAGCAGTTTGATGCCATCGTGGCGCAAACCTCATGGCAGACGAGTACGCAGACGGTGATGACGGCCTTAATGCAGGGCTGGTTGGATCAGAAGCCGCTGTTTAATGCACTTATGGCGGCTAAATTATTTGATCAGTTTCAGCAGATGGTAGCGGAGCTGTTAGCTGACAAATTGGGCTTTCTACGCGAGAGCGGGCACATTGCCCAGCGGGATTGGCGCTACTTCATTGAGGTACGGTCGGCGATGATGATGACCGGCTTACGCGTGGCTATGACCGTCTTTCCGGACGATTCACCGGCAGAAGTGGTCGCTGAGTTGAACGGCCTGTTTGGTGAGCCGCCAGTCCTCGACCAGATGCGGCAAGCGGGGACTCGACTAACTCATGAGGCACAACCCAAGACTAACGACGAAAATTAGGCTCGTCATTTTTTAAAACCAAAAAGATTGACATTCAAGATGACCGGCGTATACTACCCAATATAGTTAGCCGGCTAATTAGATTGAAAGATGTGACGACATGGATAAATTTAACTTTAACAACCGCCCGAACGCGGCACGTATTGAACTGACGAAAAACAGTGCGCTGTCGGATATTGATACCGAAGTCGTATTACAGTTCCTCAATTTTCAGTGGGCCTACCGTGGCATGCAGCGACAATATGATGCTGTTTTGACGCAGCATCATTTAACGGAATCACGTTTTATCATCCTGATGTTTTTGTCAGAAGCGACAGACCAACAGTTATTGCCGTCTGAAATTGCGGATCAGCTGGGCGCCACGAGAGCCACCGTCAGCAAGCTGCTGCGCGGAATGGCGGCTGATGGGTGGGTACAAAAAAGAGCCTCCGAGACGGACAAACGGGCAACGTACATGCAGTTGACCCCAACTGGTAAGGCGACCCTGGATGCATTTTTGCCCGCCAACTTTGCGGCCGTCAAGACGCTCTTTGGTCAGTTGACCCCAGACGAACTGAAAACATTTGCGTCGTTGTTGAACAAGATCAATCAGGGTACCTCAAATTTGAAAACAGAAATGGAGTCTTAACCATGGAAACAGAAAATTAATTTTTAAAAACGTATTTGAGCTTGTACATCAGTCACTTTGCCGTTTTAGCCGATATGAAGAAGGCTGACCCTGAAATGGTGGTGCTGGATGTCCGTAACGCGCCAGCTCAGGTCAAGAAGAATCAGATCAAGGGTGCTGTTGCGTTGGCTGCAAAGGATTTGGCCGACCATTTAGACGAATTGGATAAGTCTAAGACCTACGTCGTGTACGATTGGAATGCTGGGACGACCCTAGGTAAGGAAGCATTGTTAACCTTGCTGTCTGCGGGATTCAAAGCCTTTGAATTAGCCGGCGCTTTGGAAGGTTGGAAAGGTATGAATTTACCGATTGAAGAGATCTAGAGAGCGGAGGAAAACGGTTTGAGGGCGGAGCCTAAGCCACTCTGGTAGAAATGCCTGGGTTTGGCATTTTTACCAGAGTGGCTTAGGCAGTAGCCCTCAGTTTTCCGAAGCTCATTTCGGCACGGTTGCAAAGAAAGTCAACTCTGGCCGAAAAGTCCGGGCCTGACTTTTTGGCCAGAGTCCGTTACACGTTAGTCCCGTGCCTTGTGGAGCTCATTTCGGAACGGTTGCCAAGAAAGACAGATCATAAAGCAAATAAAAAGACCGATGCGCACAAAAACGCATCGGCATTTTTATGCGTTCATACAGGAACAGATGCATAAATTAATTGACCTTTATTTTTTAAACGATTCCAATTTCACCTTATTTAACTAATTCTTTGAAAATAATTTATGCGTATAAACGCCTTAATAACAGTGCTTTAAAGCAATCAAGCAAAATTAATTTTAGCACTCTAAATAAAAGAGTGCTAAATGCTTGAAACTTTGACCAATACTGACTATTATATATCTTGCAAGGTTGGTTAAGGGTTATTTCCAATGACCGACCGAACGTAGATGAAGATGCTGAAAGGGGTTTTTAACATGATGCGTTATTTACCAAATGAAAACACTGTATTTGATCCAATGACCGTTTTTGATGACTTCGACCAGGACTTCTTTGGGGGCAGCACCACCATGAAGACCGATATCAAAGAAACCGAGAACGACTACCAAGTGAAAGCTGAGTTACCTGGTTTCAAGAAGGATGGCATTCACCTGGACTATAACAATGATACGTTGCGGATCAACGCGAACCACGATCTGACTCATGAGCATAAGGATGAACAAGGTCGCGTGTTGCGTCAGGAACGGTCTTCACGTAACATCAGCCGCAGTTTCTACCTGCCAGGCGCGGATGCTGACAAGATCGCCGCAACTTACGATGGTGGGTTGCTGAAGTTGACGTTGCCAAAGCGGGCTCCGGAAACTGAAGACAGTCACCACATTGATATCAACTAAACACTAAGCAACTTAACGACAACCCCCGCAGATAAAAGAGCGGCGGGATAAATTTTGACTAACGTTAGCACTCTAAATATTAGATTGCTAAATTAAAAACTAAAAAAAGGGGTTTTAATTATGGCACGTTATTTAATCAACCGGAACAATGAGTTTGATCCAATGAACATTTTCAACGACATGGGCAACTTTGGCCGCAACTTCTTCAACGGCAACTCCACGATGAAGACCGATATTAACGAAACAGACAAGGGCTATGAAGTAAAGGCTGAATTGCCAGGCTTCAAGAAGGATGGGATTCACCTTGACTACCGTGATGACACATTAAGAATCAACGCTTCCCATGACGTTGCAAAGGAAGACAAGGACGAAGATGGCCGGGTATTACGTCAAGAACGCAGCTCCAGCAACATCACGCGCAGCTTCTACCTGCCAGGTGTTGATCAGGATAACGTTAAAGCAACGTACGATGGCGGTATTTTGACCCTGACCTTACCAAAGGTTGCTGAAGATCAAAAAGACAGCCACCACATTGAAATCGACTAATCAACTCGCGCTAATCAACAAGACACACACACTCATCTAACCTAACTAAGACACAAAAACACCCCGGCGGTTTCGTCGGGGTGTTTTTTTACAGCCACTTTCTTTTAAAGGCTGATGCTGTCATGAGATGTATCTGTCCGTTGCATTGCACGATTTGGCACTCCGCAGTGGTGGCTCGCGAATGAGCTAACTCGATTTCCGCTGTGCGGCTCTCGAGTGGATCTCATTCGACTCGCATATCACTAGGTGGCCGAAGACCTCGCCCACCAAGTGATATCGACACCACAACTCCGTGCCAAATCGCGCCATTCCACTGACTGTGAGCTAACTGTTGAGAGCGGCTAAGTATCAAAAATTCAGTCAAAACTAGTTTGCAGATTATCCGCGCTCAACTGCTGATTAACCACTGACAGTAAACCATTATGCAATACGGTATGAGCTTGAATTAAGCGACTATGCTGAGGTCAACGTTCTGATAGTTGATGTAACCGTGCATCGGAATTTTAATCGTTTCGCAAATAGTAAGCGGAGTGGCGCCGGTCGGCATTGCAGGCAGTAGTGTCGGTGTTTGTTGGTGAGGGTCCTTTCCTCGCCTACAAACACGGGAGACGGAGGAGATCCTTGAATTTCTGAAAGAAATTCAATAGCTCCGTAGCGACCCACTACAGCCTGCAGGGCCGACCGGCGCAACGCAGCGACTGCAAAGCACTAATCCTTCCGCAGTTTATACTGTTTCCCAAGTTCATAAACGAGTTCAGGTTCGCGGCCAGTTCGCTGGTTGCGGTTCATGATGTTGATCATGTCGATCTCGTCTTCGGTGAGGTCAAAGTCCAGCTGGATATTTTCTTGGATACGTTCTGGTGTTTTAGACTTTGGAATGATCGTGACGCCGTTTGTGGTGTGCCAGCGGAGGACAAGTTGCGCGACGGAAACGTTATGGTGAGCCGCCATCTTCTTGAGCATGGGGTCATCCAAAACAACGCCGCGACCAAGGGGGCTACAGGCCTGCGTGACGATGTCATTTTCCTTATCGAATTCAATAAGTGGTTTTTGACTCAGGTAAGGGTGGCACTCAATCTGGTTAACAACGGGCATCTCTTCGGCCTGGGTCTTTAGTAGTTCAAGGTGGGACAGCTCAAAGTTTGCGACACCGATTGATTTGACCTTGCCGTCCTTTTTAAGCTGTTCCAGCGCCTTCCAAGTTTCAAAAAAATGATCGTGAACTGGCCAGTGGACCATCACTAAATCTAAGTAGGACGTTTTTAAACGTTTCAGTGAATCATCAATGCTGGCAATCGCATTGTCGAAGCCCTGGCTGATTTCTGCAACCTTTGAGGTAATAAAAATCTGATCTCGTGGAATGCTTTGTTTGGCCAGGGTATCACCCAGCAGATCCTCGTTGCGGTACAACTGCGCGGTATCAAAGAGGCGATATCCCGTTTCATACGCTGTTTTGATCGTGCTATCCATTAACTCTTGCGTGTCGATCAGGTAAGTTCCGAAGCCGACCGTTGGCATTTCATTGCCATCAGCGAGTTTCACTGTGTCTAATTTTGTCGTCATATCCTCATCCTCCATTTGTTTCGTCCTCTCCATTATATCAAACCGCTTTCATTTCTTGGCTTTTATTTAAGACGACAGCATATTTCGGCCAAATGGTGGGAAATTTAGTTACAATATAAGTAATGAATAATGAACAGGAGGCGCTGGGATGACACCCACTAATTTAGAGACGGGCTTAACGAAGACAGAAGTACAGCAACGAATCGATGCGGGTCAGCAGAATGACCCGGCGCCCGCGTGACCCGGTCAGTGAAACGCATTTTCAGCGATAATCTCCTGACCTGGTTCAACTTAATTAACATTTTACTGGCAGCCTTAGTGTTCTTTACCGGCAGCTATAAGAATATGCTGTTCTTTGGGGTTGCGCTTTTCAATACGGCAATTGGAATCTTTCAAGAAATTCGCTCGAAACGACAGATCGATAAAATGAGTCTGTTGTCGGAAGCCACGTATCAGCTTAAACGGATGGTGCACTTATCCAAGTCCATCAGGACGCCATTGTGCAAGACGACCTGATCTTTTTAACCCGCGGCGATCAGCTGCCGGTGGACGCCCATATCGTTTCAACGAAGGGGTTGGAAGTCGATGAGTCGCAAATTACTGGGGAGTCGACGCCGATTGCCAAACAGGTCGGCGATTCACTGACCTCCGGGAGCTTTCTGGTCAGCGGGCAGGCAGTCGCTCAGGTGACAGCTGTCGGCAGTCAGAGCTTTATTCGCGAACTATCGAGTGAGGTCAAGACCGAGCACGCCAGCCACAGTCAGTTGTTGGCAACAATTAACCGCATTATTAAAATTTTGACGATCGTCATTGTGCCGTTGGAGGCCGCACTCTTTATTTCAAAACTTGTCAACGGGAATTCATTAAACGCCGCCATATTAGGAACGGTTGCCGGAATGGTCGGGATGATTCCTGAAGGGCTCGTGTTATTGACCTACATGTCACTCGCCGTTTCTGCAATGAATCTTGCGCGGCGCCACGTGCTGGTGCGAGAATTACCAGCCATTGAAGGCCTCGCCCGCGTGGACGTGCTCTGTCTGGATAAAACAGGAACGATTACGAGCGGCAAATTGAAATTAGACCAAGTCGTCCCACTTGGTCAAACGACTAAAGGGGAACTTGAAACCGTTACCAGTGGGCTGATTCACGCGATTGGTGACGATAACGAAACCGCCATGGCTCTCAAAACTGCCTGGCCGAATCCCAACTGGACAGCCACACAGGTCATGCCGTTTTCTTCCGCTCGTAAGTGGAGCGGGGCAGCGTTTGAGCAGGGGGCCTATGTACTGGGTGCGCCGGAGTTTATCCTGCCACAGCCGGATCCCGCGCTTCAAAAACGTGTGCACCAATATGCCGCTGAGGGCTACCGGGTGCTCTTTGTGGCACGTGTGAGTCACCTGTCTGCGGATGATCTGGGTACGGTGACACCGATGGGGTTGGTGTTGATCACGGATGAACTGCGGCCCAATGCCGCCAACACGTTTGCCTACTTTGCAAATCAGGATGTGGCGTTGAAGGTCATTTCCGGCGATAATCCAACAACGGTGGCAAATATCGCCAGCCGCGCAGGGATTGCGGGCTGCGAGCACCATGTTGATATGAGCACGCTGCCAGAGCCTATCGACTACGACCATTTAGTTGAAACGTATACCGTTTTTGGCCGGGTCACGCCCACACAGAAGCGGGAGTTGGTGAAGGCTTGGCAACGGGCAGATCACACGGTTGCGATGACCGGTGACGGGGTCAACGACATCTTAGCGTTGCGCCAGGCTGACTGCGGCATTGCCATGGCTAGCGGGAGCGAGGCAACCAAGAGTATCGCGGACTTTGTGCTGATTGATTCCAACTTCGATGCCATGCTGCACGTGTTAAACGAGGGACGTCGAGTTGTAAACAACATTGAACGTGTGGCCTCGCTTTACCTCATTAAAACGATGTATTCGGTGGCGCTTAGTATTATTTTCATCTTCATGGCCAGCAGCTACCCATTTCAGCCGATCCAACTGACGCCGATCTCTATGTTTACGGTGGGGATTCCGTCGTTCTTCTTGGCGCTGGAGCCGAACCATCAACGGTTAAGTGGCCAATTTATGAAGCAAGTTATGGTTATCGCAGCTCCAGCGGCAATCTGTATTGTTTCCTATATCATGTTCATCTTCTTGGTCGGCGGTGTGCAGCTTCAGATGCCGTACGTCCAGACCTCAACGCTGAGTGTCATGATGACGGGCGCGGTCTGCTTCATGGCGCTGATCATGTGCGCAAGACCGCTGAACCGACTGAAGGTGGGACTGGTAGTCCTGATGCTGGTCTGCTTCGTCATGATCTTTGTGTTCTTTGGGAACCTGTTCTCACTGTCGTCCATCTTCAATCTTCAACTGGCAATGTTCTATCTGCCACTATTGGCGTCGGTTTATCCGTTCTTTTACCTGGTGCAGGAACTGCTTGGAAAGCGGCTGTTTAGTCGAATAAGATGGCGGTAACTTTGCAAAAGGACGGTCTGGTAGCCATTTCGTGGCGTTGCGCGATTGGTCTGCGGAACACGTTTTCGACAATGTAAAAGTGTAGCTCCGCAATGCCAAATTGCGGAATGCAACGGACCATCCCCTACCATATGAAAAAACTGCTTTGGTATATTCTGTGAGTTTAACAACTAAGGTAGCAAAGAATTAAAAGAGGCGCACACTCTGTTAGTATCAGATTCTATCCAAATAGTCACAACTTTGGATTAGCTAGTTTTAAAAACTAGATTGTCGTGTTATCATTAAGATATTGAGTAAAGAGGAAGCAGGAAGGGTGACAGACATGGCTGAGTTTGATCAGTATCATCGTTGGGAAAACCAGATTCGCGAGCTGCGGATACCGCACTGGAGCGAATTACCAAAATTTGATTTATACATGGACCAGGTGATTGCGTTTATAAACGACGCCCTGGGGCCACTCGGTGTTGATCCAATGACACCAGCGATGATCAACAATTACGTCAAGCATCAGGTGATCTTGTCGCCTGTTAAAAAGAAGTATCAGACCATGCATCTGGCCGATCTTTTGCTGATTGGGCTGTTAAAACCGCTCTTTAGCACAGATACGATCCGCAACGGAATCGATCAGGTGACGGCGGGCGATTTTCCTAAGCAGGCCTACGATAACTTCGTGGATGCATTAAACGACGCGCTGGCACACATTGGTGAACAACACGACGTGAAAGTTGCTACGACTCTGAACGAAAAACTGATGCAGGTCGCAATTGATGCCGTGATCAGCCGGATCCAATCCGAAAAATTACTGACGATGATTCAAAAACCGGCTCGCCGCGTGAAGAAAATCTAACAAAAACACTAAAATTAAGACCCAACTAATTTAATCGTTAGTTGGGTCTTTTTGATGACTTAAAATGAAAATCAAACAGTCAAAAAAATGAAAATAATTTTTGAGTTCGTAATTCGATTCACAATCAAAAATATAAAGCGCTTTCATTGCCTATTTTTCTATGAAAATGATGTAATCGCTGATATAACAGTATTGCATATTGATGAGCAAGACGCTAAAAAAAGTTCTATAAAAACTGTTTACATTCAAAAAATAGGTGTTATAGTAATACATGTGAAAGAAAAAACAAAGAAGTTTTCATGACGGAGGTCGGAAAATGTTAAAAGAAATGAACCAAGACAAAAACCAAAAAACAACTAAAACTACTACTAAAGAAGAAACCGTTGATCAAATGATCGACCGGTTGACTGCCAAGGCGCACGATGCACTTTGTGCCATGGATGATTTTTCTCAAGAAAAAGTAGACCACATTGTGCACCAAATGGCAATCGCAGGTCTGGACAACCACATGAAGCTCGCCAAGATGGCATTTGAAGAAACGGGCCGTGGGGTTACCGAAGATAAAGCAATCAAGAACATGTTTGCCACTGAAGAAATTTGGAACAGCATCAAAAATGATAAGACGGTCGGCATCATCAATGATGACCGCGAACGTCAACTCATCACCGTTGCTGAACCACTGGGGATCTTAGCCGGTGTTACACCTGTTACCAACCCAACTTCTACTACTTTATTCAAATCATTAATTGCTGTTAAGACGCGGAACCCAATCATCTTTGGTTTCCACCCACAAGCACAAAAGTCATCTGTTGAAGCCGCTCGGATCGTTCGTGATGCTGCGGTTGCTGCCGGCGCGCCAAAAGGTGTTATCCAGTGGATCGACAAGCCTAGTTTGGAAGCTACGAACGCCTTGATGAACCATCCAATGGTTGCCTCAGTATTGGCAACTGGTGGTCCCGGCATGGTGAAGGCTGCCTACTCAACTGGGAAGCCAGCCTTGGGTGTTGGTCCTGGTAACGGTCCTGCCTACATCGAAAAGACGGCCAACATCAAGCGGGCCGTTAACGATATCGTCCTTTCAAAGACGTTTGATAACGGGATGGTTTGTGCTTCAGAAAACAGCGCGGTTATCGATGCTGATATTTACGACGATGTGAAGAAGGAAATGCAAGCACGCAAAGTCTTCTTCATTAAGAAGAACCAGCAACAAGCACTTGCTGATGCGATGTTTGATACGAAGCGCGGCGGTGTTAAGGGTCCTATTCCTGGGATGTCAGCCGTTGCAATCGCTAAGTTAGCCGGCATTGAAGTGCCTGAAGACACTAAAGTCTTGGCTGCTGAAATTCACGAAGTTGGGCCTAAGAACTGGTTATCAGCTGAAAAGCTTTGCCCAGTGATCTCAATCTTCAAGTCAGCTGACCACAAGGAAGGCTTCAGTATCTGTAACGACCTGCTCCACTTCGGTGGTCTCGGTCACACCGCAGCCATCCATACGATGGACGATGACCTCGCTACTGAATTTGGGATCAAGATGAAGGCCAGCCGTGTGCTTGTTAACACACCATCAGCCATTGGTGGGATCGGGAACATTTATAACGAAATGATTCCTTCACTGACCCTTGGGACTGGTTCATGGGGCAAGAACTCCATCTCCCACAACGTTTCATCATTTGACCTGTTAAACATCAAAACAATCGCAAAGCGGCGGAACAATATGCAATGGATTAAATTACCTCGAGTTTACTTTGAAAAGACATCAGTTCGTTACCTCAACTCAATGCCTGGCGTTCAACGGGTCTTCATCGTGGCCTCACCTGCCATGATCTCCCACGGTTACGTTGACAAGGTGCTTGGTGAATTGAAGCGTCGGTCAAACGAAATTGAATACCAGTTGTTCTCAGTGACTGAATCAGACCCAACTACTGACACAGTAGAAAAGGGTACTGAACAGATGAACAACTTCAACCCAGATACGATCATCGCACTGGGTGGCGGTTCACCAATGGACGCCGCTAAGGGCATGTGGTTATTCTACGAGCATCCAGACGCAAGCTTCTTCGGTGCAAAGCAGAAGTTCTTGGATATCCGGAAGCGGACTTACCAGTTAGAAAAGCCAGCTAAGGCGCAATTCGTTGCTATTCCAACCACTTCAGGGACTGGTTCGGAAGTCACCCCATTCGCTGTTATCACTGACTCAGAAACCCACGTTAAGTACCCATTAGCAGACTACGCATTGACCCCAGACGTTGCTATCGTCGACTCTCAATTCGTTGAAACGGTACCAAAGAAGACCGTTGCTTACTCTGGTTTGGATACATTGACCCACGCCATCGAATCATTCGTTTCAAACATGGCGTCAGACTACACTCGTCCATTATCACTACAAGCAATCAAATTAGTCTTTGAAAACTTGACCGCATCATACAACGGCGACATTGACGCCCGCGAAAAGATGCACAATGCGGCTACTTTAGCCGGGATGGCCTTTGCCAACGCCTTCTTGGGTGTTGACCACTCCATCGCTCACAAACTGGGTGGTGAATTCGGCTTGCCTCATGGGTTAGCCATTGCCATCACCCTTCCACATGTGATTCGTTACAACTTTAAGGAACCTCGCAAGCTCACGATGTGGCCTAAGTACGAATACTTCCGTGCTGATGAAGACTACGCTGAGATTGCTCGTTACATCGGCCTGACTGGCAAGAACAAGGAAGAACTCAAAGAAGCCTTGGTCAACAAGATCATCGACCTTGCTCACTCCGTTGACACGACCTTGAGCTTGAAGGCAAACGGCGTTGACAAGAAGCACTTTGATGCTAGTGTCGACAAGCTTGCTGAACTGGCCTACGAAGACCAATGCACGACTGCCAACCCTAAGGAACCATTGATCGGTGAACTGCGTCAGATCATGATCGATGAATACGACGGTAAAGGCGTTGAAAAATAACTAGCTGCGTTTTAACTAGGATTTAAAAAGAGCCACCACATCAGGTTTTATGGATGTGGTGGTTCTTTTTGGGTTGTGGGGGTGTTCGTTGCATTCCACAAATTGGCACTCCGCTGAAGTGGCTTGCGATGAAGCTAATTCAATTCCTGCTGCGCAGTACTCGAATGGATC
>NZ_BBAG01000022.1 GCF_001311135.1 Secundilactobacillus paracollinoides DSM 15502 = JCM 11969 | reverse complement strand
CTCAACGGTTTATTTTCTGCTTTTATTATCCCGCTTCCAAGCATACAATAAGGGTATTAATGGGGATTAATCAGGAATAGACAACTTTGGATCTTAATATGAGAAAGCGGGATGCACAATGTATCGTTACTTTGTACAGCCTCAAGTGGACCGCTATCAAAATTCCGTTGTGGGATACGAAACTTTGATTCGCGAACAGTGCGAAGATGGCCACTGGCAATTGCCAGCGGATTTTGAGGCCATTCCATTTGAGACACAGTTACTGTCATTACGGGATGTCGTGGCAACTCTGGGGAAAAAAGTCCACTTCATTTCTGTCAATTTAAACCGGGCACAGTTTACCGACTCGGCGGTGATCAACGCGCTGATTTCATTTCAGCAACAGGTTCACCCTGTCCGAATCGTGGCCGAACTCACTGAAGAAGTGCTGATCACACCACAGTCCAGTCAAGAAATTCTGGCTTCAGCGGAGCTCCTATCGTTGAGCGGTGTGCAATTAAGCCTCGACGATGTTGGAACGGGTGAAAATCAGTTGAGCCGCATTCAACCACTGCTGCCCTACACGACTGAAATTAAGTTTGCGATTCAAAACTTCCGCCACGATGGCAACGACGCGTTAATTCCGTCAAAACTATACGAGTGGAACGCAATCGCAAAGTCATACGGTTTACGGTTAATCGTTGAAGGCATCGAAACGCCGCAGGACGAGGAGATCCTTGACCGGTTAAACATCGTGCTGCGACAAGGCTACTTCTATGGCAAACCACACTTACTGGCATGCCAGAAACCCTTTTCGCAAACATTAAAACCAAGAAAATCACTTGAATAACCAAAAAGAGAAGCGCCGACAATCCAACGCTTCTCTTTTTATATTATTCAGTAATCTTTAATCCTTTGGTATAACTAGCAGCATGCTTGCCAGAATTCCGACCAGAATAGTAAGCATACCCCACGCAAGTCCCCGGCATATTCGGCCCATAAGTATCGCCAGCGAGTCCCGCTGCGTCGTTTCCTGCAGCGTATAATCCGCCGATCTTATCACCATTATCGTCCAAGACTTCGTTTTCGGTGGTTACTTGCAGTCCGCCCATTGTGCAGAACGCACCAACGTTAAGTTCGAACCCGTAAAATGGCCCCTTCGCAACCTTAACCAAGTATTCAGGATTCTTACCAAAGTCACCGTCTTCTTTAGCATCGCAGTAGCCGTTGTAGGTTTTAATGGTTTCAACTACTTTTTCAACAGGCAGTCCCATCTTTTCGGCTAACGCATCAATTGTATCAGCCTTGAAAATAAACGGCTTGTTGGCGGAAACGGCAGCGTCCAGTTCAGCCTGTAACTTCACCATTTTTTCACCACGCCGGACATAGACACCTAGCCCCATAAAGTTACCGTCCTTGGCCATCTTGTCGATGACACCCTGGTCAAGCACACTGAACACCTTGTTTTGCGTATAGAGCGCATTTCCCGCATATGAGAAATTGTAAACGACCGCTTCATCAACGAACCGTTCACCGTGTTCATTCAACCAGAGTAACGGCTGTTGACCTGCTGCCGTTTCCATTTGGGAGGCCATGTACTTAAATGAGGGTTCATCAGGATCCTTTAAATAACCACCGAACAGCATAGCCATCCCAGTACCGTATTTCTTGGCACCGATCTTCCAAGCCAGCCGTAAACCGTCACCAGTCCCTTTACCAGAGCTTACCTGAATCAGACGACTCGTATCGTAGTGGGTCAGTTCTTTCATCATTTCAGGATTGTTCAAATAACCGCCAGTGGCAAGCACAACGGCACCTGCCTTGATGTCCTCGGTGGTGCCCGTGGCTTCATCCTGTATCGTCAAGCCATTAATTGCCCCATCCGTATTTTGATGCAGGGCAGTCACCGTCGTTGAAGATAAGAGTTCAACCCCTAATTTTTCAGCCTGGGGCTGCAAGGCATCGTGCAACACGCTTTGACCCATGCCTTCATAGATGTGCCAAGTAGCTTCACCGGCACCCATCGCTTGAACGCCTTCGTATTTAACACCTTGGTCCTTCAACCATTGCACAGTACCAGTGCTGTCGTCTAAGTAGTTACGCCAGATGCGTGAATCAGCGCGGTACTTTGAGTAATCCACTTCTTCGCGCAGCACATCCGTCGCAGAGACCTTGATGCCCTGGGCTTTTTGCAGGTAGGAGTCCACCGCAAACAATCCCTCGGTGTAGTTACTGCTGCCACCTGTATGACGACCATTTTCCAGTAATAAGACACTGGCTCCGTGCTGAGCGGCTTCCAGTGCAGCGGAAGTCCCAGCGGCACCCGTTCCAACAACGACAACATCGTATTGTGTTTTTTGACTAATTGACATGAAAATCCCTCCAATAATACTCGTTAGTTAGTGAGCAATTGACGTCAGCGTAAATCGTTTCTATAATGAACTCACGCTTGATATACGACTATCATAACGACCGGACTGTTCGAAATGAACCACCAATTAGTCGGACAGCCCAACGATTTGTTCGGGTAAGAAAGGACGTCAAAATGGACATTAATCGTCTTCAAACTTTTTAAAAATCGCCCAATACGGGAGTTTTCAAAAGGTTGCAGAAAAAGAATACGTGACTCAGCGGGCTGTTTCAAAACAAATGACGCAGTTGGAGGCCGAACTAAATGTGACCCTTTTTAATCGCGGGAAAAATCAGATTTCACTGACACCTCAGGGTCATCAGTTCCTATCTTCCGCTCAAGATATTGTGAATAATTATTTGAGCGCGCTTACAGAATTGCAGCAAACGAGCACTGAAGAAAACCCCTCTTGCGGGTGGGCTACTTCTCAGCTTTCGAACAACAATTACTTTTAAAAGCGCTGTATCAATTGAAACAAAATGTGCCGGACCTGCAACTCATCGTGCGGCAAGGCAGCAATGAACACTTAACTCAAAGTGTGGCCAACGGAGCACTGGACCTCGCGCTTTCAATTAGTTACGGCAAGCCCGCATTATCGGCAACCGCCACTATCACTGCAACCCCCATCTACCGCAATCAGATGGTGATGGGCGTCAGTCGCCTCAACCCACTGAGTCGTTTAACGGCCCTTCCTCAAACACGATTAACGGATCGACCAATGTTGTACTACAGCCCTGAGAATTCCACCTTTTTACTGGAAAGTTTCCTCGCCAGCGCGCCCTTCATTCAAAACTACGAAGACATTCATCGCGTCGCCAGTGCGGAGCAAATGCACCTGCTGGTGGCCTTGGATCAGGCTTTTGCCTTCTATCCTCAGGGATTGACACCGCCCGCGACTGATGACAGTGTGGTCTACCTGCCGATTGAAAATGATGACACGCAGACGTATACGATCGATGCGCTGTACAACGGGCATGCGAAGACAGCGTTGTTGGGGCGGTTGTTGGATTATTGGTTGGGCGATGATGTTGACTCTGAATGACCGTATATGTCAAAAGAAACTATCAGCGTGGGTTGCCCCCTACGCTGATAGTTTCTTTTTGTTTGAGGATTCAATTTTCTCGGCGGCTGTGTTGAATCGCGTTACAGATTTCTTGGCTACTGTGCTGAAACGCGTTCCACAAACCAAAGACTTGCACAGAAACGGACTATTTTCAAAATCCAAACCCAGGATTTTAAAAATAGTCCGCTTCTGCTCCAGTCTTTAACCGGTTTATTCCACGCTCTACAGATTTCTAGGCTACCGTGCCGAAACGCGTTCCAGAAGGCAGAGGCTACTGCGTAAGCCGACTCTGGCAAAAATGCCAAGTTCAGGCATTTCTGCCAGAGTGGCTTACGCTCCGCCCTCTAACCGCCTTCTTCCACGCTCTTTTCTAGGCTACCGTGCCGAAACGCGTTCAGCAAGGCAAGGGGCTACTGCAGAAGAGACTCTGGTCAGAAAAGGCAGGACCGGCCTTTTCTGACCAGAGTCTCTTCTGCTCCGCCCCTTAACCGCCTTGCTTCACGCTCTACATCACTAAAATCGGCTTAATCACCTGCCCAGGCTTCGAATCCTCGATCGCCTGGTTCACATCTTTCAAATCATAGAACTTAACCAACTTATCAAATGGGAATTGGCCTTCCTTATACAATTGAATCAACTTCGGAATGAAGACCTTTGGCAGCGATGACCCCTGCAGCACACCCTTAACCGTGCGGGCTGGGATCAAGAAGTCCTGTGCCATGTTGAACTCGCCCTTAAAGGCACCACCAACAATGGCAACCGCCCCGTAAATCGCAGTTGACCGAACGGCATTTTCTGCCAATCCGTTGATGCCAGCTGAAACGATGCCGAAGGTCACACCGCCCGCCACGATCTTGTTGACCGCAGCCGGTACGTCAGGCGTTTCCTTACTGTTAATAACGTCTGTCGCACCAAGTGACAGCGCAGTTTCCAACCGGCTTGGTACAACGTCCACAGCAATAATCGGGTTACAGTGAGCAACTTTGGCTGCCATGATTGCGGCGAGCCCCACTGTCCCAGTCCCGAAGATCACAATCCCGTCGCCTGGTTGCGGCCGCAATTCGTTTAAGACAGTCCCAGCACCAGTTTGTAGCCCGCAGCCTAAGGGGCCAAGCAGCTTGAGGTCAACATCATCGGTCACCTTGACCATGTTGCGTGCTTGGACCTTCATGTAACTGCCAAACGATGACTGCTGGAAGAAGGAACTCAGTGGTTTGCCATCCAAGCTGTACCTCGTACCGCCATCGATGTCCTTACCACCGAAGTTCAATTCGTTCATCCGTTCACACGCATAGGGCCGCCCCAGAACACACTGACGGCAGGTGCCGAAACTGGCATAGGAGATCGTCACGTGGTCGCCAGGTTCAAAGTCGCTCACCGCGGCGCCGACCTTTTGCACGATTCCGGCACCCTCGTGGCCGAGAATCATTGGAATAGGCGCAAACCCTGTTGGCCCGCCATTAATTTCTTGAATATCGGCGCCGCAAATCCCGCTGGCGATCGTCTTCACTAACACTTCAACTGACTTGAGATTGTCATCCAATATGACCTCGCGAATGGTTAACGGATCACCCTGTTTTTCGGCTACTGCTGCTGTAATGTTCATGTTCAGTCCTCCTAATGATTGCTTGTAATTATTTTCACTAGTAGAATAACAGATACCGTCACAAAGTTACGTGTCACTTCACCAGCCTGTGTCACTTTTCCCAATTATCGCTACCTCATTCGAATAGGAGTCGATAATGGTTCGTGACGTCCAAGAAAAGGTGCACCAACGAACTGATATTTTGGTGCTGCGCGTCCTTTAACAGGTAGGTCCGCAAAAACGCATAGGTCGCACCAGCGTACGTATCGCTGATAAAGGCCTCGTTCAGGTGACTCACATGATTCATCAGCATCACTTGATGATTGAGATAAGCAATGTTATCAATAAAAACACCCCGGAGGTTGGCCCAGTCGATCATCGCAAAGAACTGTCGGTGATCCTGCCAATAATCAAGCAGTGTGGTGATCATCCGCCCCGGCGTCAACACCTCGTGGCTAAATTGCTGTAGCGTGGCCAGTTTAAACGCATGAATCTTACTGGCCAGCACATCATCCTTATCCTGGTAGTGCCGGTAGAACGTCTGACGTGAAATATGCGCCTCACTCGCCAGCTGTTTAATGGTCACGTCCTGATACGCCACGCCGCTCGCCTTTAATGACAGTAATGCTTGATAGAGTTTTTCATTTGTCTTTTGAACCCGCACATCGATCTCAATGGTAGCTGTCATCTCTGATGCCTCACTTTCTGCGTCATGATAGACGGTTTTAACAAAACTTTGGTAAACTAGACTTATTATCTTGTGAAAAGGAGTAGACGCCCTTGAAAATCATCATTGCCCCGGCCAAAAAGATGGTCGTGGATATGGACACGTTTGACCCGCTCAGTGCCCCGGAATATTTGTCGCAAACGGCCGAGATCTTGTCCGTCCTCAAACAACTGTCGTACGAAGACGCCAAGCGCTTATGGCAATGCAGCGACAAGTTGGCCCGCCCGAACTACGATTGGCTGCAGCAACTCCAGCTCGACCACCAGGTGACTCCAGCGATTCTCAGCTACACCGGCATCCAGTACCAATACATGGCGCCCGACCTGTTTACGGCGCCGGCGTTGGACTACATTCAGGACAATCTGCGCATTTTATCCGGTTTCTATGGCAGCCTACGCCCCTTTGACGGCATCGTGCCATACCGGTTAGAAATGCAGGGCCGGCTGGCGGTCGCCGGAACGAAAAACCTCTACCAGTTCTGGGGCGACCGGCTATACGAGTCGCTTTCATTTAACGACGGCCCGGTCATTAATTTGGCCTCAAAAGAGTACGCCAAGGCCATCACGCCCTACCTGAAACCAGACGACCAGTTCATCGAAATCGTGTTTGGCCACTGGGTCGGTGATCAATTGAAGACTCGCGCAACCTTTGCGAAAATGGCGCGCGGGCAAATGGTTCGGTACATGGCTGAACACAACGTGACCACCGTTGACCAGATCAAGACGTTCGACCACCCGGATTATGCGTTTGAACCGACACTATCCACCGCAACGAAATTAGTTTTCGTCCACGTGGCGCATAACTAAGGGATTAAGAAAAGCCCGCCAACCTGGCGTCATCACAGGCTGACGGGCTTTTTGTCAAAATTACGGTAACACAACCACCTTACCAAACATATCAGGCTCATCAAGGGCTGCCGTAGCGTCCCCAGTATGTGCAAGATCAAAGGTTTGGGCTGGCTTAACGTCAATGTTGTTCTGATCAATGAGTTGCAACATGTCATTAAACGCTTTCTCAGTGACTGACCCAGACGAAAAGTTAGTCAAGTTGGCACCACTCGGAATCATGAACGGGCTAAAATGCTCAACTTCCCAGACGTTCGCTAACCCACCGGTCAAACAGCAGTAGCCGCCTGGGTTCAAATGACTAAGCGAGTCGACCACCGTTTTCGACCCAACCAGTTCCAGAATGCTGTCGAAATGGTCATCCGTCTGAACCTCGTTATTTGTGTCCAAAATCGGGTGGTCACAGCCAACCGCCGTCAGTTGGTCAAACTTATCGGCATGCCGGGTCGACCCCGTAATGACAACGCTTGGATTCATCGCCTTGGCTAATTTAATCGCTGCCACGCCCACGCCGCTTGTAGCACCGCGAACCAGCAAGGTCTTTGCATCCTGCACGTGGCTGTTAAGCAGTGACCCGTACGCCGTGAAGAACGTTTCAGGAACCGCTGCCAAGTCTGCCCAGGACAAACTTGTCGTTACTGGAAAAATCTGCTTGTTTGGCAACAAGGCGTATTCGGCATAGCTGCCATCAAAGTCACGGCCCATGCCGCCCATGATGCTGACAACGGTTTGACCAACCGGCAGTTTCTCAGCATCCGTGGTCTGAGCAATCTCGCCAACACCTTCGATACCAAGAATTCGTGGAAACTTAACATCCGGTGACTCGCCGTTTCGGGTATAGATCTCAGAGCGGTTAATGCCAAACCCCTTGATCTTCACAAGACTCCAACCGGGCTTAACCTCCGGGGTCGGCACCTCTTTAAGCGTCAGTGCCTCTGGACCGCCCTCATGTTCAATCACAACTGCTTTCATGAATAACGCCATCCTTTTTTCTGTTAATTAAAGTTTAAAGAGTTTCTCGGCTGTCCCGTGGGCGATGGCCTCACGTTCTGTCGTCGTCAAGTCTGCATTTTCAATGAAACTGTGGACTTGATCTTCACGCTTGATGTAGGGATAATCTTCCGCATACATCATGTGATCAGCCCCCACCTCGGCCTTAACAAGTGCGAGTTGTGGGTTCGTGTACATGCCTGATGGGGTGATGTACACGTTGCGCTTGTAGTAGAACTGAAAGTCGTGTGGCAAGTTGGTGTCTGCCAGGGTCATAAATTCAGTGACCCGTTCGAGGAACATCGGTACAAGTTCGCCCCAGTGACCATTGATGAGTTTGAGGTTCGGGTACTTTTCAAGGAGTCCAGATTCGATCAACCGCACCATTTGAATTCCTTGTTCTTGATGCCACCCCCAGCCAGCACCGGCTAACAAGGTCGACGTTGCCTTAGAGTAGGCTTTAGAATCGTAGAGAACGGCCTGCTGTTCCTTTGAGATCACACCTGGATGCAGGTATAACGGCACATCGAGTTTGCTGGCCATCGCAAAAACGGGCTCAAACTTAGGGTCGTCCAGGAACTGACCGTTGACTGAACCACTGATAATACCGCCTACTAACCCAAGTTCGGTAACGGCACGTTCCAATTCTTTGGCAGCATCTTCTGGCTTGTTCATGGGTAAAACAGCAAGTCCGACAAAACGGTCTGGATACTGGCTGATCTGTTCAGCTAACGTGTCGTTTTGTGCCTTACTGGACGCAACGACCATGTTGTCCGGCAGCACCTGTGGCGAGTTACCGGCATCGGAAATCACCTGCATGTCGATGCCGTACTTGTCCATGTAAGCCACGTGGCAAGCAAAGCTTTTCAGGTCACCATTTAGCGCTTCTTGGTGCGGATTATTATTCGGTACTTCTGAAAACTGGTTAAATTGGTCAATGTTGGCCTGGGTATCAAAATGTTCTTCAACTGTAATGAGTTTCATGTGGACCTTCCCTTATTGTTTGTCGGTATCACCATGAAGATGACTGATCAGGTGCAAGACCGCCACGAACTGATCTGCATCAAAATCGGGGATCACATTCTTAGCTGCCTGACGCACCTCAGCCTCTTCCTTCTGCAAAATCGCGTTTAGTTTCGGGTAAAGTGCTTCCCCCTCAGCGGTGAGATTGAGTTGGAACGCACGCTTGTCGGTTGGCGACTGCTGGCGCACAACGAAACCTAGGGTCACGAGTTGTTTGATTGCTCGGGTCACATTACTCGGATTAATGAACTCTGCTTCAATTAATTCTTTTTGTGTTAACCCGGGATTATCGTGAATTTTTAAAATATAGTAGTACTGGCTTGCAGTGAGGCCCAAACCAGCCAGTTGTTGACCGAGATATTGGCTGATCTGGCGCCCAGCAATCACCAGCCATTTGGCGACTGCGTTTTCACCTGTATCCTTCATGGTGTCCCTCCCTTATCTTAAAGTCGACCCCAGTATAGCGATAAATAGTTGCGAGCGCAAGTATATTGTTTTGAAGAGGTGTTTATTCGGTTGGTTTTTGGATATTAAAAAGGACCGCGATGTGGATTCGTGGTCCCTTTTGCTGGGTGGTATTTTGGTGCTTCGAAAAGTTTAGAGCCTAGATTTCTTTTTTGGATAACTTGGATATTGTAGATTTACTTGTATTTGTTTTTAGATTCGTGGAATTTTTCTTGGCCACCGTGCCGAAACGCGCTCCAGAAGGCAAGGAGTTGCACCTAAGGGGACTTTGACAAAAATCCAAACCCGGAATTTCTGTCAAAGTCCCCTTAGGCTCCACTCCTTAACCGCCTTCTTCCACGCTCTGCTACTGGAATCTCCTCAAATAATGCTCAAAATTCTCATCCTCATCAATCGTGGCATCCAACTTTCCCTGATACCAATCGATCTTATGCCGGACAACTTCCAGGTTTGCTTCCAATTCCTTAATTTCATCTTCAGCATTGGTCTTGACCCGCGATAGGAGTGCGACCCTCTGCGGGATGGTCTCATCACCCTGAGCTCGCCACGTCACGTAATCCTTTAACTCACCCATGCGCATGCCAGTACCCTTTAGATGCAGGATAAACCCGATCCACTTAATATCAGCATCCGTGTAATATCGCTGACCATTGTCGTCGTAATGCGGTTTGATCAGTCCTTCATCTTCGTAGTATCGCAGCGTTGAGTTTGGTAACCCAACCTTTTTACTAAAAGCACCAATTTTATAGATTGTTTCTGCCATAGAAGTCCCTCTTTTCTCATTGTCTTTGTACATAGCCTAACACTTCAAGTACGCTTTAAGTCAAATGATGTTTTGGTATTTGCGCAAGGAAAGACAAAAGACCCATAATTTTCAAGCATTTCCACCCCATTAAACGTGCTACACTGATGCTAACAAGTCGATTCGGAGGGATGACAATGACAATTGAACAAACACCAAAACTCGCACTGGGTACCTGGGCGTGGGGTGACGCCGGTGGCGATGATTACTTCGGCGGGAATACTAAGACCGAGGTCAATCTGCGCCCCGTTGTGGACGCCGCCATGCGTTCTGGTTTGAATTTCTGGGACACCGCTTACGCCTATGGTTCTGGCGCATCGGAGAAAATCCTTGGGAACCTGCTGCAGGCTTATAAGCGTGATGAGTATGTCCTCTCGACCAAGTTCACGCCGGCGATGGCCAGCGACTCTGACACGGCAATGACCGACATGCTGGCGGGCAGTCTTAAACGACTACACACCGACTATGTTGACCTGTACTGGATCCATAACCCAACCGACGTTGAGAAATGGACACCGCAGTTGATTCCGTTAGTGAAAAGCGGCCACATTAAACGCGTGGGCGTTTCAAACCATAATCTGGCACAGATCAAACGAGCAAACGAAATTCTGGGTGAAGCTGGTATCCAGGTCAGTGCCGTTCAAAACCATTTTAGTCTACTATACCGGTCTTCGGAAAAAGCGGGCATCCTAGACTATTGCCAGCAACACAACATCACGTTCTTTTCATACATGGTGCTCGAACAAGGCGTTCTGACTGGTAAATACAACACGGCTAATCCGTTACCTGAAGGCAGTCAACGCGCGAAGAACTACAATCCGCAATTGCCTAAATTAGAAAAACTAACCGCCGCACTCACGGAAATCGGTACCAAATATGACGCATCCGCCGCAGATATCGCAACGGCCTGGGCGATTCAAAAAGGCACCGTTCCAATTATTGGCGTCACAAAAGCGAAATACATTGCTGATGAGCAACGTGCGATCAAGTGCCAGCTTTCAGCCGATGAGATGGCGCGCCTCGAGACCCTTGCCAATGAGACTGGTGTGGATACTCGCGGTTTCTGGGAGAAGCCGATGACTGACTAGTCCTTTAAAACCCACTGATACTTGATTCATGCGTATCAGTGGGTTTGTTGTATTGTACAATATCTAGCTATATCAATAATCATCATAAATTGTCATTTTTACATTCAGCGTCAATTTGACACTTTTTCAACTCCTCAGCATGTACCTTAAGCGTCATTCTTTGAATTTCATTGATAATTTCGCTAAACTGAATTTAAGGTTGCTGGCACATCGTTACGAATCTGATCTCGTCGCGCCTGATTCACTTTAAAAAGTACTATCTGCTATATACAAAATACTGCTATTACCCCATTCTTCAAAGGAGGTGTCCTATGGAAGTCCCTACTGATAAGCGTGTTTCCATGTTTGAACTATTCTACGATTTAGTGTTTGCCTACATGATTGCCCAGGCAACCGACCTGATTCACCATTTACATCATGGTGTGCTGTCGCCGATAACCTTACTTATTTTCGTGTTTGTCATTATTGTGTTTATTAATTCCTGGATGGTGCAGTCCGTCTTCACCAATCGCTATGGTCGTTCCTCCTGGATCGATATTGGCTTTACCTTTATAGATATGATGATTGTATTATACATGTCAAATTCTTTTGCTGCGACGCTCAACACAGACCTGCATCCGTTTTTCATTGCGGCAGGGCTATTATCGCTCACCCTGTTGCTGCAATACGGTATCGTTCTTTTCCGGACACAAGAACAGATCGACCGCCGGATTGCCGCGGACTTTGTCGGTATTTTATTGATTCGAACGGTGACGTTATTGTCAGCCGGCTACTTACCGTTAAGAACAGGGCTGCCACTGGCAATTATTGGTATTCTGATTAGTTGGACAGCACCTGCCTTTACTGGCCGGCAAACAAAACAACATCCAATCATTTTTTCACATCTGTTGGAACGGCTGACACTACTCACGATCATTACCTTTGGTGAAACAATTGTCAGCATCGCCACCTTCTTTACGCGCGACGCCCTCTCGTGGACTTCCGTTTTGATTTTCATCATCGTCGCAAGTCTCTTCTTCATCTACATTGTGCAATTCGACCATCTGATTGCCAGCAGTCGAAGCGGTGAGACCGGCAACTTACTGATTTACCTGCATTACCCGATCATATTTGGGCTTAGCCTTGTCACTGTGTCGCTTCACTTTATCGCAGACGCTGAAGCCAATCTTAATTTTGCGGTCACAGCGCTCTATGCTGCATCGGCCTCCTACTTTTTGGCGTTTGGTCAGCTAAACGCTATAATCAACACCGCTTTCGTATTCATAATCACATGGGCATCTGGTTTGTGGTAACCACTGTAATAGGTTACGTGGGCTGTCTATGGCGCAACTCATTTCAAGATGTTGTGCTCATGACGACCATCGTGACCGTTGCAGCCTGTGCCTACACTGTCTATTACAGATTTAAGGCCCAAAATAACCAAAAATAGACTAACGGTAGTGTCAATTCACCGTTAGTCTATTTTTATTGTTTTCTATTTCGCCTAGTCGAACCCGTTCAAGCAGGCGCTCGAGAGTGGCAACCTCAGCCGACGACAAGCCGTGTAGGTAGCGATCAAACGTCTCACTTTCAAATCGAAACAAGCGGGTTTTTAAAGCCAGACTTTTTTGCGTTGGAAAAAGGACCTTCAGTCGAGGTTGTGTCGGATGATCGCGCTTTTCTAAATACCCATCCGTTACCAACTTAGAAACGGCACGAAACGCAGTCGTTCGATCCACACCAATGGCCGTCGCAAGGGCCTGCATACCAATGCCCGGCTGCTCCAGCACACGAATCACGTAAATGAACCGATTGTCGTCCAACCGCTCATCACGCCATTCACGATTAGCTGTCCCGTTAACTTCTCGAGCGATCCAGCCGATATCGCGCCAAATTTGTTTCCCATTTTTTTCTTCATCTGTCATGGCTTAAGTATAACAAAACGTTGTTGCAAATACAACATCGTCGTGTTATCCTTGTTGCAAATACAACAAGTAATCAGGTGCAATATCGTGCTCTCATTTTTAACATTCAATTGGATCATGGCGATCACGCCCGGTCCCAACACCATCATGGCTCTGTCAGAAGGTCAAAACAAAGGGTTTCGTCGTGGACTGGCGTTTAATTTCGGTAGTTTTATTGGGTTCTGGCTGGTCGGGCTAGTCGTTGCCGGTCTGTCGGCCAGTGTAGTCAATAATCCGCAGCTCACCACCGGACTGAAACTGATCGGGTCGCTCTATCTGATCTACTTAGCCGTGCATAGCCTGTTACCTGCCTCAAGCATTGAAACCAGTGAGGGCTTAAACCACCCTATTTTTGCGGCCATTTTGCTTCAGGCAACTAACATCAAAATCTATTTGTACTACATTGCTGGTTTAACAGGGTTTGCGACTGTTTTTTCGACCAATCGGTACAGTGTGTGGTTGAAACTTACCGTGATGGTGGTGATCGGCATTTTAGGAACACTGATCTGGACGTTAGCAGGCCATTATTTAAAAACGTTTTACGAGCGTCACCAGGGTGTTGTTAATCTGGTGGTGGCCCTGTTGCTGGTGGTGAGTGTCGTTGATTTATGGCGGTAGTTGACCGACGAATCCTGCTTGAGTTGACTGACACCATCATTAACAGTTGAATGAGTGAGCTTAATTTGTACCCCGTTCATGCCAATAGCGCTACTGGTAATGCTGCGCCCGACCACCCATTAACGTTTATTCCGATAATCACGAACGTTCAAAAACCGCTGCAACTCTTCAGGCTCGTCATTCTCCTTCAAGTGCGCCATGTATTCCTGATCCAAGTCTGGCTTGACTTCGTTTGAATCCGGAACGAAATGCAAGGATTCGGTTCCCACGTCAACCGCCGTTTCGTAATACCATTTCTTGAACTTTAGGTAACTCAATGTTTCTTGCAGATCATTGATTTGCCGTTGCAGGTCTTCTTCATGATCTTCCAATAGATGATAGCGCTGATTAAGCGTGCTGTCGCCCATTAACCGTAAGTGAATAAATTTACCAATGTCGTTTACTGAGACACCGGCGTTCTTTAAACAAATAATTGTCCGCATCAAATGGACGTCGTTTTCGGTAAATTGTCGGCGTCCGTTCGCGCTGCGTTTAACGAACGGCAGCAGACTGATTTGTCGTAGTAACGAAGTGTGTCAATGCTGACACCCAAGGTGCTGGCTACTTGACCAATACTGTAACTCATACTTATGCCTCCCTATTTTGGACTCTCAATCACAATTTTACCAACCACCGAATTGGCACTTAAGCAGTCATGCGCTTGAGTGATTGTCCTTGCGTTAATGGGTGCCACAATCCTTTTTGTCAGTGTGGATGTGATGTCACCATTATCCAACAAACGACTTAAAAGGGCTAGAGCTGCTCCCTGGGTTGCCATCTCGTATCCTAAATTAGATTTCGTAAACATCAACTCCCAGTCAAAACTCAGCGATTTCGCTTGCAAACTCATGATATCGATTGGCTCAGGCGTCAGCGCAACGTTCACGAGGTGTCCAAACGGTCGCACGATCGCACGCGCAATATCGAAGTATCTGGCAGTATCAAAGAGATTGACAACAGCGTCAACAGTCGGATATCCTGCCTGTTTGAGTTGTGCCTGAATATCGCCGTGGTAATCAATACAGACAGCCGTCCCATGCTCGCGCAACCAGTCGAAGTTGTTGGGGCTCGCGGTAGCAATCACGGTCAGCCCCATCCAACGAGCAAGTTGGGTCAGGACGGAACCTGCCCCGCCTGCACCATTAATGACAAGCAGTGTGTCGTTTTTGTGAGCACCTCGGGTCGGCTGAACCCCTAATTTATCCACTAAAATTTCGTACGCCGTCAACCATGTCAACGGCATCGCAGCCGCTTGCGCAACCGGAATCCTCGTTGGTGCCAACGCTGTTAGTCGTTCATCAACTAATTGATAGTCCGCGTAACACCCATCTCGGCTCGTAGTACCAGCATAAAAGATGACGTCACCGATCTGATACTGATTGGCGCGGCTGCCAGTTGCCACCACTTCGCCCAAAGCATCGTAGCCTAGCACCCGCGGATCAGTCGCTGTGATCCGGTGAATGCGTTTGATATCAATTGGATTAATGGAAATAGCCTCAATTTTGACGAGAACATCGTGGGCTTGGGGGCTCGGACGTGATGTTTCTTCATCCATAAGTTCCCGGTTTTCGTTTACAACTACCCTTCTCATTGATAGCTCCTTTCTATGACCAAAAGGCCTCGCCAAGCAACTGGTCAGGCCCTTTGTATCCTGCTAGGCTGGTGCATCAGCTTTTAAAGATAACTCGTGATACTGTTCAACTTCAGCCAGGGACGTCGACAGTTCCTGTTTCATGCCGTTCGTCGCAAATTCGCCAAGTGGTAAGTGTCCCGGAACTGGTTCATCAGCAGTCGCCACGTCAAACATCAGTTGGGCGATTCGAACCGGGTCACCAGGCGCTTGCGTTGTGCCGCTGGCAGCACCGCTGATCATCTCCGCAAACTGCTGATAATCGTTAATTTCAACGGGTGCCGTCTTACCGGCATTCCATTTGGTTCGAGCCCCGCTTGGTTCCACCAGCATCACCTTGATGCCAAGCCCCTTTACCTCTTGACGAAGCGCATTTGAGACCCCTTCAACCGCAAACTTGGTTGCGCTATACCAGCCAAATGTGGGCAACGACGTGATGCCTAAAACGGATGAAACATTGATGATCAGGCCGCTTTTCTGTTGCCGCATGACAGGTAACACGGCCTTTGTGACGTTTGCGAGGCCAAATACATTGACGTCAAACAACTGACGAACATCCGCCTCATTTGACTCTTCAACCGTCCCAAAATAACCCAACCCGGCGTTGTTCACTAACACATCGATCCCCCCGAACCTCGCCTGACCCTGTTTGACGGCTTCAGCAATCTGGTCTTTATTGGTCACATCCATGACAACCTTTTCAATTGCCGTTTGATCATAGTCGTTCAAATATGCTAAGTCCGCCAAGTTTCGAGCCGCCGCAATTAAATTAACGTCTTCATGTTGCGCAATGATTTTGGCTAATGCTTGTCCGAAGCCGCTAGAAGTACCTGTAATGAACCATGTTTTTTAATGAACCATGTTTTTGCCATTTTATATTTTCTCCTCTCTTCTAACGAGACGCCTTGACCAGACCATCCAGCCAAGCTTGATGACCATTCAACATTGGGTTGGGCGTTTGTGCCGCCAATTCAGCAGCCGGTTTGCCAACCTGTGATTCCTGCGTCAGTAACCGAATTCGGCCATCTGCGAATCTTTCAATCACGAAGGCATGGTAAACGTCGAACTGCGTGTCGGCGTCACCATTTTGCCACCCGTGCCAGGCTAACCGAGCGACCTGACCATCTGTCGGTGCAACCAATTCCATGACCTGGGCATCAATGGGAAAGCCAAACGTATCAAATCGGAAATGTTCGCCAAAATGTAAGGTCGTATCGCGCGGATCATCTAACTTAATGTTGGTCGCATTGTCGTAATATGTTGTCCACTGACTGGTGTCCACGAGGTTTGCCCAAACGGCATCAAGTGTGATGCCGCTCGCAATCACCTCGTTTGACACAAAATTGTCGGTGGTGCCTGGTAAATAGTCTGTTGCCCAATTAATTGATTTCATTATAGATTGTCCTCCTAAAAAATAACTTAATTTGGTGATGGACTAACCTTAAAACCTGGAGTCGACTTCAGGTCAAGCACTTTTGATCAATTATTTTTAATAAGTGATTTATTTCCTGATATGACACGCCTTACAGCAGATTCGAAATTGCCGTTTGGTACATCACACACTGATAATCATAAAAACGGGTCCCTTAAAACGCAAAAAAAGAACTAGGACCATCTGGCCCTAGTTCTTGTCGTCTGTCGGATGAGGTAACTTATCCGACCACTTATTCATTTGGTCAATAAACCGTTTGCTGCGGGGGTAAACACCCACAGTATCGCTGTAGATCATATCCAAGGCTAACCGGAGATGATGCTTCGTTTCTGGATGGACCTTGATGGATGATAATTTCGTGAGGTCAACCGCTGAAAATTGGCGCAGGTAAAAAATCGTTCGCTGGTCCAACTTTAGGCGGTTCGGATCCATATGCCAGTGATTTTGACAAAGCAGACCACCATAAGATTCCGAGTAGTCGAACGGTAAATCTGTTCGCCCACAGATCACGCAGTTGCGTAGATTGGGCGCCACACCAAACAATTCCAGAAGTTGCACTTCAAAAATATTAGCAACGATACCGGCGTCCAGACCTTGGTCGATCGCCAACAGCCCATGATACAGCCGGTTATACCAGCTGCCTAACAGTTCGTTATCAGGAATTGCCCGATCAAGCAGTGACATAATATACGTCGCATAAGCGTTCTTTTCAATATCCTCACTAATATTTTGAAAGTGAGCTGTTTCCTTCACTGCATTGATGTACGACAGCCCGGGATCCCGCAGATCACCCACGTAGGTGCCATACGTAAAGGGCAACAGATCCGCCGTCATTTTAAACCCGCGTTTTTTCGCACCCCGGATAAAAAACATCCGTTTGCCAGCCTCCATGGTAAAAAACTTAACCAGTAGATCTCGTTCACGATAGTTTTTCTGCATCATTACGATGCCGTTAAAGTCCATAATTTGGCCGGCCATTGTGTCACCCGATTCTGTTGCTTAGTTTTTTTGATTGGTTTCTGGAGATGGCGAGCAGTGTTTGACTAGCTTTAGTTGTGCTGGCTGTAGCTGTTGCCCCTTCTCTAGTGGAAACGCGCTCCAGAAGGCAAGGGGCTACTGCATAAGCCAACTCTGACACAAATTCCAAGGTTGATATCTTTGTCTTCTTGGTACTGGCTGCAGCTGTTGCCCCTTCTCTAGTGGAAACGCGCTCCAGAAGGCAAGGGGCTACTGTGTAAGCAACTTCCGGCACCAAATCCAAAATCGGGATTTGATGCCGAAAGTTACTTACACTCCGCCCCTTAACCGCCTTCTTCCGCGCTCTTTCTAATAATCGCTCTTCTTATACCCGTAAGCTTGAAGTGCTGACTTCTTATCCTTCCAGCCTGGAACGACCTTAACCCACAGCTCTAGAAAGACCTTGTCGCCCAAAAGGCGTTCGATATCTTGACGGGCTAACGTTCCGATCTTTTTCAACATCGAGCCGCCTTTACCGATCAGGATACCCTTTTGCGTTGGTCGTTCAACAATGATTGTGGCCTGAATATGGACTTTCTTTTCGTCCTGACGGCTCATCTTTTCCACGTTCACAGCAACGGAATGCGGAATTTCCTGACGGGTCAGCTGGAGAATTTTTTCCCGGATCAGTTCTGACACAACAAACCGTTCTGGGTGATCAGTGACTTGGTCATCTGGATAGTATTGTGGGCCATTTGGCAGTGTATCGATGATTTTTTCAAGCATTTCAACCACATTATTGCCTTCCAATGCGGAGATTGGAACAACTTCTTGCCACGGCAAGGCATCCTTATACTGTTCAATCACCGTCAGCAGATCATCTGGTTTTACTTGGTCGATCTTGTTGATAACGAGATAAACTGGTTGTTTAACACTCTTTAATCGGTCGATAATGAAGTTGTCTCCAGCGCCCCGCTTTTGAGTGGCGTTGACCATCATTAAAACGGCGTCGACTTCGTTAAGTGACGATAGTGCAGACTGCACCATAAAATCACCGAGTTCACTCTTTGGTTTATGGATTCCAGGTGTGTCGATGAAAACAATTTGGGCTTCATCGGTGGTGTAAATCCCCTGAATCTTATTCCGCGTCGTCTGTGCTTTGTCAGACATGATGGCGACCTTTTGGCCTACCACCCGATTTAACAACGTTGATTTACCAACGTTTGGTCGGCCTACAATGGCCACGAATCCTGATTTAAAGTTTGGATTATCCAACTGTGTTCCTCCTGAAATGATTAAAAAAACTTGAGTAGTTCCGGAATATAAACGAGACAGCCAATGATGACTGCGAAAAATGCTGCCAATAAAACACCGCCAGCGGCCACATCCTTGGCCTTTTTGGCAGCTGCCTCATACCGCTCACCGACCACCAGATCAACAATGGATTCAGCAACAGTGTTCAGTACTTCGGCGGTCACCACCATAAAAATCGCAAGTGTGACCCACAACCATTCGTTGATTGACAGCCGCACAACGATCCCCAGCAGAATGGCGAGAATTGCAAAAATCAAGTGCTTGCGAAAATTACGCTCCGTCAGCACTAGATCCTTCACACCGTCAAACGCGTGGCCAAAGGACTGCCAAAACGATTTATTTTTATTGACTTGTTTATCGTTTAAGCCCATAAGCGTCCAAGATATCCCTCTGTAGTTTAAACATGACCTTTTCGTCTTCAGCCTTCATGTGGTCGTAGCCGTTTAAATGCAGGAAGCCATGAACGACCAAAAATCCGAGTTCCCGGTCATAAGAGTGTTCCAGAAAGTCAGCTTGTTCCCCAACTTTGTCCACGGAAACAAAAATGTCACCAATGTTTTCTGGAATGACTTCGCTTAATTCGTCATCCATCACAATTGGAAACTCATCTTCCTCTGCACTGTCTTCGATGGCAAAACTGATCACGTCAGTTGCCCGGTCAACGCCCCGGTATTCTTTGTTGATCTCTTGAATCCGGTCATTATTGACTAGCGTCACAGACATTTCGGTATTTTCTCCGAGTTTAATGTACTGGCCTGCATACTCCAGGACGTCTCTAATCAACTTAACCTTTTCGTCTGGGAAGCCATCGGTTGTTTCATCATAAATCTCTAAATCCATTTATTATTACGCTCGCTTTTTAGTTATTTTCTAGTTTTTCGTAGGCATTGATGATTGCGGCAACCACTGGGTGACGCACAACATCGTCGGCCGAGAATTCAACAAACTCAATGTGGTTGACACCCTTTAAGATCTTAGTTGCTTGAATCAAACCACTCTTCGCGTTCCGTGGCAAATCGATCTGGGTCACGTCCCCGTTAACGATCATCTTGGAGCCAAAGCCCAAACGGGTCAGAAACATCTTCATTTGGGCATTGGTTGTATTTTGCGCTTCGTCCAAGATGACGAATGCGCCGTCCAACGTCCGGCCACGCATATAAGCCAACGGCGCAATTTCAATCACACCGCGTTCCATCAAGCGATTCGTATGTTCCGCGCCAAGGATGGCGTATAACGCATCGTAAATGGGCCGCAGATATGGGTCAACCTTATCCTTTAAGTCCCCAGGCAGGAACCCAAGACTCTCGCCAGCTTCAACGGCTGGACGCGTTAAAATGATTTTTTCAACATCACCGCGCTTGAGCGCAGCGATAGCCATCACAACTGCTAGGTAAGTTTTACCCGTCCCAGCTGGGCCAACGCCAAAGGTCACGTCGTTGTGTTTGATTGCATCAATGTATTGGCGCTGTCCGTAGTTCTTAACCCGAACAGGACGGCCCTTTGCGTCTTTAATAAGCGTTTCAGTATATAAGTCCAAGAAGTAGTCCAGCGTCCCGCGGTCGGCCATTTTCATGGCACTGACAACATCGGCACTGTTTAGCTGAATCCCTTCTTCAACCAGTTTGTCCATTTTTTGTAAAATGGTAATTGTTTTTTCAACTTGAAAAGGTTCGCCCGCAACCTTAATGGTCGTGCCAAACGGATTGACCGTCACATTGAGGCCCTCTTCCAGCAGTGAAACGAACTGATCCTGCGCGCCTAGTAACGAAATTTCACGTTCTGGATTGGCAAGGATGAATTCTTTTTCGGTTTGTGTATTGTCAGCCAAATATCATTGACTCCTTTGTATTAGATTAGTCTTTCGCTCTATATATTATACGACAAATGCCCGCAAAAAGCTTGTCACACTTACCACCGCAGCAAAGGTTGTGACAGGGGTCTTGGATTAAAAGTCGATGCGGCATTTCGGACAATAGTCGCAAATTAAAAGGACTACTAGCGCATTGCCTAGTAGTCCCATGTTTGTATATACCAATTTTCTAAATATCAATCGCACTGATTTGCTTGATCAACCTAAGGTCTCTTTTTCGGCCGCTTCATACTGATCAAGCTGGTCACCAAACTTTGCGTTAAAACCGTCAAGTCCGCCAGCAACAAACGCATACTCATAGTCAAATACCTTTTCATACGCTGCGGAGAACTGCGACAGCAGCTCATGATGTGAATCCCCCGCTAGTTGCAACGCCATTTGAATCACTCGAAAATCCGTGTATGCTAACTCAAACTGAATGGCCCACGCCCGCATAAATTCATGCTGCGCCTGAATATGCAAGAAATGATGTTCCACCGTCCACGACAACCGCTCAATTGAATTTTTGACATCGAGCACGTCGACCCATCCAAACTTTTGTTGACTAACTGCTGCATCAAATTTTCTATAGCGTAAGCGTTTTTATATCAAATTGCAATGAAACAGATTAACAGTTTTAAGGCCTGATTTATCAGTCAATTGTATGTAACAAGTGTCACTCATTTAAGACTTTTTTCTCCTATGTCGCCGAATTTTGAGCAAACAAAAAAAAGCCTCGGTAGTCGCTACCCAGACTTTCCTCTAGCGCTTATTTACTTAACAATGCCTTAACGGTCTTGTTGACCAAAGCACCATCAGCTTGACCCTTAAGTTTAGGCATTACAGCGCCCATCACTTTACCAAAATCAGCCATTGAACTAGCACCGATTTCGCTCACAGTATCAGTAATGATCTGCTTCACTTCGTCTTCGCTGAGTTGCTTTGGTGCATACTTAGCAAGAAATGCAAGTTCCTTATCCAAGCCATCGACCAGATCCTGACGGTCAGCATTGGCGAATTCTTCACGGGATTCTTTACGCTGCTTGATCTCACGTGACAAAACAGTGAGTTCATCGTCAGCAGTTAAATCATGGCCAACCTTAACACGTTCGTTGGTCAAAGAGGCTTTAACCATTCGAATGACATTTAATGCCAGCTTGTCATGCGCCTTCATCGCAGTCTTTAAATCTTCATTTAACGTTGTTTCTAATGACATAATCGTTTTCCTCCCGTATTTAATATCTAATTTCATAAAAAAGGCCCTGCGTAAACACAGGAACCTTTTAAACAACTAGAAACGACGCTTGTTCTTACGTTTCCGTGCTGCTTCAGATTTTAATTTGCGTTTAACGCTTGGCTTTTCATAAAACTCACGTTTACGGTATTCTTGTAATGTACCGCTTTTTGAAACGGTTCGTTTGAAGCGCCGAAGAGCATCGTCAAGAGACTCGTTTTTGCGAACGACTGTCTTTGTCATGTAAATTCCCTCCCTCCGGACTCAAATAGTAACTTATCAAAAATGAGCATTACGAAAATAACGTTCACCTCAACATTTCTTTTTAATTATACATATCTCGGGGCGAATCGTCAATAAAACAAACGTATTTTTCGAAAGGTTTTATGCTAAACTAGAAACAATGAAAACTCACATCTGGAGGTAACAAAAATGGCCGAAAACGAACAGATCGAAATCTTTATTATTTCCGACTCGTCCGGTGAAACTTCCCTGACAGTTGCGCAAACGGCTGTCGCTCAGTTTCCTGATTTAAACGTTAAATATCAACGCTTTCCGTTCATTCAAACAGCTTCGATCTTAAAGGGTATTCTCGACCTTGCCAAGAAAAAGAACGCTGTCTTGTATTATACATTAGTCACGAAATCACTGACTGAACAGATTCGTGATTTTACCGCAGAAAACAACCTGCAGGCGTTTGACTGCATCCAACCTGCCATGAAGGTGTTATCCAACCGCAGCCACTTGGAACCCGCTGCGATTCCAAGCATGAACCACAGCTTGACTGACACCTATTTTGACCGGATCAGCGCCATGGAGTTCGCTGTTGCCTACGACGATGGCAAGGACCCCGCTGGCCTTCTGAAGGCGGACATCGTCATTTTAGGGGTATCACGAACCTCTAAGACCCCACTATCACTGTTCTTAGCTAACCGAGGACTAAAGGTGGCAAACTTACCATTATCGCCAAAGGCTCAGTTACCAGACGACCTGTGGAAAGTGGATTCCAATAAGATCATTGGCCTCACAAACAATCCAAAGGTCCTGCGGCGCATCCGCCAGCAACGGATGATCTCCTATGGGCTCCCTGCTGAAAGCGACTATTCTGATACAAATAAGATCAAGGCAGAACTTGAATACGCCGACACCATCTATCGTAAGATCGGTTGCCTTGAAATCAACGTCGCCAACAAATCGATTGAAGAAACGGCCACGCTGATTCTTGAAAGTTTGAATTTGGAACCGGCTGAAGTGGATACTATCAAAGATTAGCGCGTTAAACAGTAGCTGAGGTCCGTTTCATTCCGTAATTTGGCACGGCGCAGTAGTGGCTCGCGATGAAGCTAATTCGATTTCTGCTACGCAGCTCTCGAATGGATCTTCATCGTCTCGCACATCAGTAACCGACCAAAGAACGGTCGCTTACTGATGTCGACACCACAGCGCCGTGCCAAATTGCGCCATTCCACTAACGTTAGACTTACTGTTTACCACTAGTCAAGCATTCCAATGGCGTTAAACCAAGTTCGAAGAGAATCCGCCCTCAACTGCTAGCAAATCTCTCAACAGCAATGCTTCTCACAGTGGGTTAGTTGCTGTCATTGGCTCATTAACAGGTTTCAAGGCAACCCTTATGAAACCTTCCCATCTATTATAACGATTGCAAGTACCGTAGCGCAGTGGAGCCATTCGGCATTGCAGGTCCAAATGGTGTAACGAAGCGGCATCAAAGCGATACTTTGAATCTCTCAACCAAAAATCAAAAGAACCCTTCTAAATCGCACTCACGATTTAGAAGGGTTCTTTTATTATTACTCCTGGAGATACTGATCAAATGGCACGCCAGCCAACACATCTTTTTCAAGGTGCGGATTAAACTGCTGGTGCTTCAACATTGCGACCTCGTACCCATAAGGTGGCAGCTTGTGCTTCTTATCAATGGCGACCCATGGGGTTTCCATGATCTTTGGCACGTTCTCCAACAATGGATGGTGCGCAACGGCATTTAGGGCGTCAAACCCAATTGTACCACTGCCCATAAGTTCATGACGGTCCTTGTGACTGCCGCGGGGGTTCTTTGAATCGTTAAGGTGAATGACCTGAAGTCGTTCCAACCCAATGACCTCATGGAAGTGTTTCAACACACCGTCAAAGTCGCCCGCAATGTCATAACCGGCATCGCTGGTATGACAAGTATCAAAACAGACGGAGACCTTATCGTCTAACTTGATTTTGTCGATCATTTCGGCAATCTGTTCAAACGTGATGCCGACTTCAGTCCCCTTGCCAGCCATGGTTTCAATCGCGATATGAACGTGCTGGTCTTCGGTAATGATCTCATTGAGTCCCTTCGCAATCTGAGCAATGGCGGGTTCTGGCCCGGCACCAACATGTGCACCGGGGTGTAAGACGATCTGGGTGGCGCCTAACGCATCCGCCCGCTTGACATCTTCCTTCAAAAACTCAACCGCAAAGGGATAGTTTTCAGGCTTAACCGTGTTGCCTAAATTCACAACGTAGGGTGCGTGCACCACGATCTGCTGCAGATCGTGGTCCTTCATGTACGCCTGTCCCGCTGGAATATTCAGCTCGTCGATCGGCTTGCGACGGGTATTTTGTGGTGCCCCGGTATACACCATTAAGACGTTCGAGCCGTAACCCGCCGCCTCCTTGGCTGACCCCAGCAGCATCTCCTTGCCCTTCATACTTACGTGTGACCCAATCAAAAATGTCATGTCCTACAACCCCTTTTCAATGACGTGAACGACTTGTTCGGAAGCCGTCCCATTTTCCCAACTGCAGTATTTCTGATTAAAACCAGATAATTCCGTGCGGTAATCACTGAACCCACCGTCCCGCTGAAACGCTGTCAGATAAGTATCTAACTGGTCCTCAGTCGTTGCCAGCGGACCCGGAATTTCGGCTTGGTAATTGAAATAAAAGCCGCGAAGCTGATCACGATAGTGCTCCAGATCATAGGCGTAAAACAGCATCGGCCGTTCCAGATTAGCGAAGTCAAACATCACTGACGAGTAGTCCGTAATAATCAGATCAGTGATGAGATACAGATGCGCAATGTCTTCATCCGCCAGAATCTTAACCCGGTCTTCAAACCCGCGGATATCGATCTTATCCTTCACCAGATAATGCGGGCGGAGCACCAGAATCGTTTGGTCATCGACCTGGTCTAAAAACCGCTGCAGGTCAAATGGCAGTTGGAAATGATACTGGCCATTCTTGATGGCATCATCGTCTCGCCACGTTGGTGCGTAGGTAATCACAGTCGCGTCTGGACTGCCGACTAACCGCTGTTTTAATTCTCGAATTTTGTCTGGTCGGTTATCCTGATACAGCACATCGTTGCGCGGATACCCAATTTCTAAAAACTGGTTATGAAACTTAAACGCTGAACGAAAAACCTTCTTAGAATACGCATTTGGCGCAATCAAATAGTCCCAGCGACTCGCCTCACGGGTAAATTGTTGGTAGTAATCTTCAGTAGTTGTCCCCGGAATCGCCACATTTTCAATATCGACACCAAGATGCTTTAGCGGCGTCCCATGCCAGGTCTGAATATAAATCGTCCGCCGGTTTTTGCGCCACCAATTAGGCATCCGCGAATTGAAGACCCAGTAGTGGGCATGCGCCATGAGCCACACCCATTTTAAGGAAAAGCGTTTGACCAGCAAAATATCCGGATACTTCGCCTTTAGACGCGCGTAGTAACGCGGCTTAACGCCAAAATAGGCCGTCTTCGCTAATTCTGGGTGGTCGGCAACCAGCTGGTAATAAATGGCGGCCGGATTATCGTTAATGTCGTTGCCGTTAAAGCTCTCAAACATCAATAAGTTTTTCTTCGGTGAAAACAAAATGAACCCATCGTTCAGCACGATGAGTCCATAACGAATCACGATTTTGAGCCCCTTAACGATCTGGTTTAATCCCCGAGACAGTGCCATCATGATTCCTCCTAAATTAAATTAATCAACTAAATTAAATCAACGAACCGTGACCGGAACTTGTAGTGCAAGTGTGAGCCGATCAGCAAGAAGAACAGGACAAAGAACCAGAAGCTCAGTGTCAGTGTTGGTCGTTGCCAGAACCAGCCTTGGCCAAACAGTGTTTCCCGGAAACCGGAAACCACGTAGAAGAATGGGTTGACCTGCATGATCCGAACGATCACTGGTGGGAATGAGCCCGTCTCAAAGTTGAACAGGACACCTGATAGATAGAACAGCATCCGCATGACAGATTGGAGCAGGATATGATAATCCCGCACCAGCACCGAGACTGCCGAGTTAAATATCCCAAACGCCAGCATCAGCATCATCATCGCGAAGAAGTAGTAGATTGACTGGAACCAGTAGATGTTTGGGCGCATCCCGTATAGGAACCCAACAAAAACGGATACGACCAGCATGGTCCAAAATGAGCTCAAGTTAGAAATAATTCTGATCGATGGCAGAATTGAAACTGGGAACTTCATTTTTGAGACGATGTTGACCCGTTGGTAGATACTCTTTGAAGCATCCAAGGTTGCCCGGTTCATGAAGAACCAAGGCGTGATCCCGATAACCATCCACGGCAGGTAGTCAGCGCCACCGGTTGTCCCGCTACGCTTTAAGCCGACCCCGAACACTAACCAATAAATACAAATTTGAATCAACGGATACAGGTATTCCCAAACTAACCCCAGATAATGGCTTTGGTAACTGGCCATATCTTCATAACGTGAGATTCGAAACACGATTCCCATGTTTTTAAACTGCTCTTTGAATAAGGTAGCAACCTCTTTCAAGTTAAAACACTCCTTTAAACCGACTATTTTCCTAAATAGTCGCAGTAATATGTCACAACCCGCTGAGTGGCCTGACCGTCATTGTAAGTGTTCCAATGGTGGTTAAACGCTGAATAATCAGTAGCTTGATCCGCAATAATTGCTTGTTTGAGCTCCGCAGGCGTCTTCAGCGGCGGCGTGGGCAGCCACTTGACGAAGTGCGGCTGAATGCCAGGATTTTGCGCGTACGCTTCTAAGTCCGACATGTAGAACAATAAACTGTGGGCTGAGCTGAGTAAGCTAAAATCAAAGGCAATTGACGAATAATCAGTAATCAGTGTTTCACTCACTGCCAAAAGATCCGTCGTTGACAGATTCGGGTAAAACCGGATCTGGTGGTGCGAGGCCTGGCTAAACTGCTGCTCGTACTTTTGTAATACGGGATGCAGCTTCACAACAACGACCGCATCTGGGTCCGCCATCAGGGCTTCCTTCAAGTCCTTTGACAGCTCAAAATGCATGTTCTCCCTATATGTTGGGGCATACAAAATGACCCGGTGCGTCAACAGATCCGGTGCGACACGCTGGACGCGCCGGACTGCAGTTTGTTTCCAATCCTCCGAAAAGAATCGGTCAGACCTTGGATAACCAAGTAATTGCATGCGTTTTGCGGGGACCCGGTAGCTTTCTTCAAACACCTTGCCCATCGCTTGCGACGCAACAACATAGTCATCGAACTGGTTATAGACCCGCTGGAATCTGCGCTGGTCTGTTTTTGACCGTTGCACAGTCTTGGGGTCGCCCCAGCCAAACGTTTAATGGCGCCATTGGCATGCCACAGCTGCACGATCTTTGCGTGCCGCGGGTGCACCAACCCACCTAAAAACGCGTAGTAGTTATCGCAAAAAATCAGCCTTGCCTGCATGATCTTTGGCACACCTTCCAAAACAAAGTGCACATTGTCTTGAAATGGCATGACTGGAATGCCTAACGCGGCTAATTCAGTAGCTTCCACCTCTACTGAAGGTCGGTACAAAACTAGTAACTGGTTCCGGTCAGGCAGCGCATCCGCGAGACGGGCAATAAAGTTCAAGTTATTGCCAAAACTCATCAGATAAACGACCTGCCTGTCTTTCGACCGCGAAAAATAGTTCAGGATCGACACAAAACGAACTAACCATATATAAATTGCTTTCACGACAACCACCAATTCTATGAATTCTCGTGCCCCTTCCGACGCACAACTTGGTATTATACCACATCACTTTATGCTAACCGTACTTTTAAGCAGAATTTAATGCTTATGAATTCCTTAAGCTTTAACGGTTAGCCTGAGGCATCCTAAATTAGGCAGAAGACCAACACTTTCCAGGAAAATAGTTGCGTCGTTAAACCCATTGATCTAAATCGATAGCAACTTAATTGCTAGTTTTGACAGCATTCTTTCATTAATGCAAAGGAGGTGTCAAACTGTCCGATTTTCGTCTGATCTTAACTAATCGGTCAGCGTATCCTTGCGACCATTACACCCATTTTACCCTGTTCGTCAAAAAAACCTAGCGCAGATTTTCTACGCCAGGCTTTTATCATTTGCCTATAGTTTCGGTTCATAGAAGTGTCCCAGAACCTTGTACAACTCTTAGATACTGACAAAGGCGTGGTTATCTGCCTCGTCCATGGCCTCTTCCAAATCGTTCATTTCATACTGTGAGATCACGGTAAATAAAATCGTCTTATTATCATGGTGGTACGCCCCTTCAGCATCGTGCACAATTGTAATGCCCCGCCGAATGTGATTTTGAATGGAGTCGATCACCGTTTTCGGACGGTCAGTAATGATCATGACCTGCATGAGCTGCTGACGCGTATAGGTCATATCCATGACCCGGGCGTTCACGACCAGACCGATGGCGGAGTAAAACGCGTATGGCCAGCCGTACATGAATCCGGCCGCAATGATGATCAACGCGTTAAACATCATGTTGATCGTCCCAATTGAGCGGCCCGTTTTTCGCCGGATAACGATGCCCAAAATATCAAGACCCCCAGTGGAGATCCCGTTTCTCAAGGCTAACCCAGTCCCAAACCCGTTGACCGCACCCCCAAAGATCGCACACACGATCGTCGGTGGTCAGGTGAACCGGGTGCAGCATCTTGATCATTAAACTGGCCATGAAGACCGTGATCATCGTGTACACCGCAAACTGGTGACTGATTTTACGCCAGGCTAGAATGAACAATGGCACGTTCAGTAAGAACAGCCCCAGCGCCGTTGAAATTGTAAATGCAAGATGCCGCTCCGTCAGTGTCGTGACCAGTTGGGCCAACCCTGTGATACCAGATGAATAAATGTGTCCCGGCGTCCAGAAAAAATTCATGGCCACTGAGACCAAAATCCCATAAATAAATGCAGTTGATATCTTTCCAATTGATTGATGGCGTTTAATTAGGCGCTGTACGTCGTCCATGTATTAACCTTCTTTAATGTGATGTCTACCTCGTTATACCCCAATAATCTTACCATAATTGATCACCATCGTTGATTCAACTGTCATTTTTTCATGATTTACTTAATTTTCGTGTTATTTTCCCAGTATTTCTTAACAAAGTCGGCCCGACCAGCCGCCTCTTCTTCCGCCATCCGTTCTGGGTGGAACTTATAAAACTCCTGGTGTTCAGGTTCGGTATCATAAAACGGCTGAACGTCTTCGATCTGCGTCACAATGGGCTTGTCAAAAAGGCCGCTGGCTTCAAGCTTTGCCTTCGACGCCTCAGCAACCTCACGTTATTGCGCGTTTTGGACAAAAATAACCGGTCGATAGTTGTCGCCACGATCCTGGAACTGGCCCATGGCGTCTGTTGGATCCGTTTTCTGCCAGTAAATATCGACCAACTTAGCATATGAAATCACCGTTGGATCATAGATGATCTTAATGGCTTCCGTATGTCCTGTTTCATGGGCCTTTACCTGTTCGTACGTCGGGTTGGCGACATGACCGCCCGTAAACCCGGAAATCACTTGCTTGATACCGGGTAGTGTATCAAACGGCATCACCATGCACCAAAAACACCCACCCGCAAAAATTGCTGTCTCTTCATGCTCACTCATGCGTTTCACCTCGAAATTTAATGCTATTCATTTTACCGCAGTTACCAGTGGCTGACAAGCTGGATGGCCTTGCTATGCTTGATGTGAAAGTAGTTGACTTCCGCTTCGTTCCGCCGGTCGGCCCTGCAGGCTGTAGTCAGAGTGTGGAGCAGGCCTGGTAACTTCCGGGGTGTAAGGCAACTTTGCCGGGAATTCCGGTATTGAATTTCTGGCAAGGTTGCCTTACACTCCGAGAGTTGGCCTGCGGAACACGTTTCAGCAACGTAAATTTAAAAAACAAGGATCTCCTACGTTGAAGTGCGTCAACATCTCCCGTATTAGTAAGCGAGGAAAAAACCCTCGCTAACTAATACCGACACTACTGCCTGCAATGCCGACCAGCTCCACTACGCTACGATACTTGCAATCGTCATCCTAGATGGCAGGTCTTTGCAAGTGTTGCCTCGAAACCTATTAATGAACCATTAACGGCAACTAACCCATTGTGAGAAACCTGGCTGGCATTGGTATTGCTAGCAGTCGAGGGCGGATTCTCTTCGAACTTGGTTTAACGCCATTGTGATGCTTAGCAAGTGGTAACAAGTAAATTCAATATTAGTGGAATGGCGTAATTTGGCACGGAGCTGTGGTGTCGACATCAGTTAGCGACCGTACTTTGGTCGGTTACTGATGTGCGAGACGATGGAGATCCATTCGAGTGGCGCACAGCGACAATCGAATTAGCTTCATCGCGAGCCACCACACGGAGTGCCAAATTGCGGAATGCAACGAAAGCATACAGCAAAAATAAAAAGCACCGCCCAACAGGCAGTGCTTCAACAAAACTAGTCGTTATCTTTATCGTCGTCTTCCTTAGTGACAAACAAGCTCAGATCTTGCAATTGCTTGTCTGAAACCGTGGTTGGGGCTTCGGTCAGTGGTTCGACAGCCTTTGAGTTCTTAGGGAACGCAATGACGTCACGAATGTTTCCGCGCTTAGCGAGCAACCGGGCGAACCGGTCGAGACCGATGGCCAGACCACCATGAGGCGGGAAGCCGTAGTCCAAGGCATTCAAGAGGTAACCGAATTGGTCTTCGGCACGTTCCTTAGTAAACCCAAGGGCCTTCAACATCTTCATTTGCAACTCACGGGTGTGGATCCGAATCGACCCGCCACCAAGTTCCAAACCGTTTAAGATGATGTCGTATGATTGGGCATAGGCTTGATGTGGATCTTCGCCTTCGTCCAGATAGTGCTCATCACCCTGTTTTGGCATCGTGAATGGATGGTGCGCTGGTACCCAGCGCTTCAAGTCAACATCGTAGTCAAACAGTGGCCAGTTCACGACCCAAAGGAACGCAAACTTGTTTTCGTCGATCAGACCAAGTTCGTTAGCAATCGTCCGACGCAGGTAATCCAGTGTTTGGGCAACAACGCGCTTAGAGTCACAAGCAAATAACAGCATGTCACCAGGCTTAGCACCGGTGCGTTCAGTGATCTTTTGGTAAAGGTCTGCGTTATCCTTGAAGAACTTAGCGATTGGACCAGTGAAGTTATCTTCGGTCACCTTCAACCAAGGCAACCCCTTGGCACCAAAGCGGTCGATATGTTCAACGAACTTATCAATGTCTTTCCGGGAGTACTTGTCAGCCCCACCAGGAACCGCAATGGCCTTGACTTGACCGCCATCCTTGAGCACGTTGTTGAAGACATTAAACCCAAGGTCGTCAACTAAGTCGCCCAAGTCCTTCAATTCCATCCCGAACCGAACGTCAGGCTGGTCAGTCCCAAAGCGCGCCATGGAGTCGTCCCAATCTAACCGGTCAAATGGCAATTTAACATCGATGCCCAGGGTTTCCTTCATGACACGGGCAATCAAGCCTTCAGTTAGATCCTGAATTTCTTCAGCATCTAAGAAAGAAGTTTCCATATCGATTTGGGTAAATTCTGGTTGCCGGTCACCACGAAGATCTTCGTCACGGAAACACCGTGCGATTTGGTAGTAACGGTCGAAGCCAGCGCCCATCAGCAACTGCTTAAACAGTTGTGGGGATTGTGGCAATGCGTAGAAGTGACCTGGGTAGACCCGTGACGGTACCAGGTAATCCCGGGCGCCTTCTGGTGTCGACTTGGTCAGATCTGGCGTTTCAATATCGATGAAACCGTTGTCGTCAAAGTAACTGTGGACGGCTTGCGTGATCCGGTTACGAATCATCAGACCGCGCTGCATTTCTGGCCGACGCAAGTCTAAGTAACGGTACTTCAACCGCAGTTCATCCGAAACGTTAATGTCGTCTTGAATGTAAAATGGCGGGTTCTTGGCCTTGTTTAACAGGTTAATTTCAGTGACCCGCACTTCAATTTTCCCAGTCTTCATCTTGGGGTTGATCTCGCGGTCGGCCCGGTTGACAACGTGCCCCTTGATTTCAATCACGTATTCGTTTCGCAGTTGGTCAGCAACTGCCAGCGCATCCTTATCGTATTCTTCTGAGAACACAAGTTGGACGATGCCTTCCCGGTCGCGGAGGTCGATAAAGATCACCCCACCGAGATCCCGGCGTTTTTGAACCCATCCTTTAAGGACAACGTCTTGGTCGAGATACTGCTCGTCAACGAGTCCTGCGTATGTTGTTCGCTTCATTAGAATTTCTCCTTAGTCAATATTGGCAGTCACTGCCGCAAATCCTGATAGCACATCCGCCATCGGAACGGTCACTTCATTGCCTGAAGCCATGTTCTTCACGTGGATCGTGTTGGTTTTTAACTCTTCTTCGCCAATGGTCAGCGTATACTTAGCATTCAGTTTATCAGCCGTTTTAAACTGGGCCTTTGGTTTACGCGCTAAGTAGTCGCGGTCAGCAGCGAAATCTTGGTTCCGCAATGCTTGGACGACCTTGAGTGTGGCCGCATTAGCACCCTCACCAATGCCCACTAAATAAGCATCTAATGGATGTTGATCTGGGAATTCAACGCCCTCGCCCTGCATCAGCAGTAAGAGACGTTCAACACCCATCCCAAAACCAACGCCTGACATTTCAGGGCCGCCGAGTTCTTCGACTAGCCCGTTATACCGGCCGCCGGCACAGATCGTGGTGTACCCGTGACCCAAGGCTTTTGAGTTCACCATAAATTCAAAGATGGTATGGTTGTAGTAATCTAACCCACGAACCATGGTCGGGTCGATCTCAAACGGAATATCCAGGGCCTTCAACAGGCTTTGGACCTCATCGAAATGAGCTTGTGCTTCGGGTGTCAAGTAGTCAAGAATCGACGGGGCACCCTCAACAAATTTTTGATCCTGTTCATCCTTACTGTCGAGTACCCGCAATGGGTTCTTGTACAGCCGGGTCTTTGAATCAGCACTCAGTTCCTCATAGTGGGGTTCAAGGTAATCCACAAGCGCCTTGCGGTAATCGTCACGGGTTTGTTGATCACCCAGTGTATTCACAGCCAGCCGTACGTTGTCGATACCAAAATGTTTCAACAGGTCCCGGCCAACTGCGATGACTTCAACGTCTAACGCTGGTTCGTCACTGCCGAACGCCTCCACCCCGATCTGATGGAATTCACGTAATCGGCCTGACTGTGGCCGTTCGTAACGAAACATTGGCCCATGTAATAGACCTTGTAGGGCTTTTGAGTCTCAGGGCCATACAATTTGTTTTCAACAAAGGCCCGAACCACCCCAGCAGTCCCTTCAGGCCGCAGGGTAATGTGGCGATCACCTTTATCTTTAAAATCATACATTTCTTTCGTCACGATGTCTGAGGTGTCGCCTGAAGTCCGAGAAAAGACTTCAAAGTTTTCAAACATCGGCGTGCGGATCTCTTCAAACCGGTACTTGGCGAAAACGTCGCGTGCGATGCCTTCAACGTACTGCCAGTGACGTGTGTCAGCTGGCAACGTATCGGCAGTTCCTTTTGGTCGTTGATAGCGCATGTAAAACTCCTTTCTTGATTATCGGTTTATGTGCAAATGAAATTAAAAAGCACCCTTGTTTTCACAAGGGTGCTTGGCACGGTACCACCTTAATTTTACTCATCCATAACGTTGGACACGAATAATCTGCATTATTCACCTCAAAAGTGTCTTCAGCACTTGCCCTGCTGTACCCTTTCATCACCCGGATACTTTCTGAAAGCTGGCAACTGCCTACTGGTCTTCGTCATCGGTGTATCTTATTTAACTACGATTAAGACTAACGATTTCAAAGATAAAAGTCAAGACTATCTTAATTTTTAATTTGGCCACATCTATTTTATAATGGAAGACAATTCAGTCAGCCAGGTAGTTGCCCAACTGACTGCAAGACTGAGAGAAATCGAGGATGAGGTTGTGAACTATCTTAAAAAACATTGGCTGCCAATGGCGGTCACCATTGCCATTATGATTATCGCCGGCGGGACAATTTTTGCCACTATTTGGAAAAACCGGCTGACCGTACCCATGAGCAACATCAACGTTCGCAGGGGGCCTGGGATTAGTTACCAGTCCAACGGCACGTTAGAGAAGGGGTCCGCCGTCTACGTTGTTAAGAAAAAGGACAACTGGTATCGCATCCGCTACAACGACCACCATTTTGGCTGGGTCGCAAGCTGGCTGATCAATCAAAATACCAAGGTTAAAAGTGCGACGAGTCTGTCTGAAGCAACCATCGTTTTGGATCCGGGACACGGCGGCAGTGATTCTGGTGCCCTGTCCATTGATCAAAAGCACGATGAAAAAACGTACACCCTGCGGCTCGCCAAAAAGGTTCGCAAACTATTGCAGGCGCGCGGTGCTCACGTGATCATGACCCGAACGGGCGACCAAACCGTCTTCCTTGGTGCCCGACCAGAGCTGGCCACCGACAACCACGCGGACGCCTTCATCAGTTTTCACTTCGACTCAGCACCGTCTGACAATCTCGGTTCCGGGTTTACCACCTACTACCACCACAAATCGACGTCGCTTCAGTTAGCTAAGACGATCAACAGTCATTTAACAGGACTGCCGCTGAATAATCGCGGCGTGGAATTTGGTAATTTTGAAGTCATTCGTGATAACCTGCGACCAGCACTGCTGCTTGAAATGGGCTACATTAACACGGCCAATGATTTCAAACACATTCGGTCACCCAAGTATCAAGAACACGTCGCAAAGGATGTCACAAAAGGACTTGCTGCTTATTTCAAAGATAAAGCCAACAATTAACACACATGAGAAAGGTCGCTTCAATGATGGTTTCAAACACATGGTTAGCACAACTACCGATTGCCCCAATTGATACCGCCACGCCTGTTTCTGGCGGCGATATCAACGAGGCTTATCGAATCACTAAGGCACATCGTCTTATTTTCTGCTGGTTCAACCGCATCGTGAGACAGCATTTTATCGGCATGAAATTGAGGGTCTCCACTTGCTTGGTAAAGCCGCACTGGTGCCCGAGGTGATCGCAAACGGTCAAATTGACGGTGACGCCTTTTTGATTTTGTCTTGGTTAGAAAGCGGCAGCGGCAGTCAGCGCGACCTTGGCGAACTCGTCGCACATGTGCACCAGGTTCACAATGACCAGTTCGGGTTTGCCCACAACGTCGATGGCAAATTACCAAAGATCAATACGTGGCAGGACAACTGGGGTGAATTTTACGTTTATCAACGCTTGGATGTCCTGGCAAAACGCGCACAAGAGCACGGCCTATGGTCCCGTTCGCGCCAAACGCAATTAGCGCATTTACGCACTATTATTCTGGACTTTTACCACCAAAATCAGACGGAAGCCAGCTTACTGCACGGTGATCTGTGGGCTGGAAACTACATGTTTACCAGTGATGGCAAGCCGGCTTTGATCGACCCGGACGTTTTATATGGCGACCGTGAATTTGATTTGGCGATGACCACCATTTTCGGTGGCTTTGATGCTGATTTCTACGCGGGGTATAACGCGGTCTACCCAGTCAAACCCGGCTTTAATGACCGGCTTCCCTGGTATCAGCTTTACTATCTCATGGCACACCTTAACCTTTTTGGTGAGACCTATGGTGGCGCCGTGGATCGGATCTTGAGTCTCTATTAAGCCGACCATTCAGGCCTTTACTGCCAAATGACATTGTGGGTTTACTACTCAGTTGCATAAGAGGTCCCAGGTCAACGCTGTTAAGTCGTTGACCTGGGACCTCTTTCGTTAAACGTTCATTTTGGCCATTTCTTGGCACCTATGCCAGTAACGCTTTCGCCAGTGCCGGCACATTCGTCACATCAATTTCCGGATGACTTGCCGCCGCATTAATGACCCGGTGGGGATCAAATAACGCACCGGCAATGCCAGCATTATGCCCCGCATCAATATCTAACGTTCTGTCACCCACCATGATTGCTGTATCACGATCAACGTTGTGTTTATCGATTAGGAAATTCAGCGAATCAGGGTTAGGTTTGCGGGCAAATGGTTGCTCCTTAGTGATAAAGTCGTTGAACAATGACTTGATTTCTGCCTGCTCAAGTAAGTGCAGCGAACTTGCATCGCGATGCGTCAACAGATAATGCTGACCACCCTGATCATGAATCGCCTTAAGAAGCGGAACAATCCCGTCAAACGGTTGCGCTGCATCGATCATCGTGGGTTCAATGTCGCGATAGTCACGTTCTAGCTGTACCTGATCAATTGAAAACTGAGCGCTGAATTGAGACAGTGCCGTCCCCATCGCGTGCTGTCGCATGACTTCGTAGATCTCGACTTCGTCTAGTTCATATTCGGACACGTGCTGTTTTAATAACGCCTGCATAAACGCCTGAACCATGATGGGATACGTGTCAAACAAGGTGCCATCAAAGTCCCAGAAGAATGTTTTTCTTTGCATTGGTTTCTCCTTTTGAATCAGATAGAACGGCACAAAACGGATAATAGCTTTTACGCTGCTATCCGTTTTTCTGTGCTGCTGTTATGCGTTTTGGTTGTGACGCTTTTTTTAGACGAGACTTGGTAAGCTTACTCTGACATAAAATGCCAATTACAGGCAGGATCACACTCTTGTGCGGTTCTGTCTGTTGCCCCTTATCTAGCGGAAACGCGTTCCAGGAGGGGCTAACGTGTAAGGGACTCTGACAAAAATGCCAAACCCGGGCATTTCTGCCAGAGTTAGCTTATGCTCCGCCCTCAAAACGCCTCCTTCCACGCTCTACTTATTGTCCGTATCAAACAAAATCGTCACCGGCCCATCGTTCACCAGGTTAACTTGCATGTCGGCGCCAAATTCACCCGTTTCAACCTTAAGGCCTTCTTCACGTAGTTTATCGTTAAACTGCTCGTAAATTTTGTTTGCGTGCTCCGGATTTCCCGCCTTGACGAAACTTGGGCGGTTGCCCTTTTTTGTATCCGCATAGAGGGTAAATTGCGACACGGATAAAATCGCACCGCCGATGTCCTGGATGGACAGGTTCATTTTACCGGCTTCATCCGCAAATACCCGCAACCGGGTAATTTTGCGCACCAAATAGTCAATTTCTTCGGTGCCATCAGTATCTTCGGCACCCACCAACAGTAAATAACCCTGTTGAATACTGCCAACAGTCTTATTCTCGATTGCCACCGATGCTTCGCTGACACGTTGTAATACTACTCGCACTGTCGTTTTCCTCCTACGATAGTCACCCGGTTATCTAAACGGCCGTTTAACCACGTAGACATCCTGAATGTTTTTCAAATTATCAATGATTCGCTGCAACTGCGCCGCGTTTCGCGTACCCAGTGAAATAGAGATAGTCACCATTTTGTTGTGATCGACCTTCCCGTTGACTAAGTTCAACTGCTTAGTCGTATTGTTCACGATCCGCAGTACTTCGTTCAACAGACCATTCCGGTTATACCCTTGCACTTCCAAATCAGCGTTATACATTGACGTGGATTCGTTAGGATTCTCCCAATGCACATCGATCAGCCGCTCGCCATTGGCTTCAGCGTGGGCCACATTCGGGCAATCCTTCCGGTGAACCGAAACTCCCCGGCCCTTTGTAATGTACCCCACGATGGCATCACCAGGCACCGGTGAGCAACAGTGGCTCAGCCGAACCAGCAAGTTATCAACACCCTCAATAATGACCCCTTCAGACGCCTTTTGTTTCCGTTTCCGCTGGGTGTCAGATTCCTGGGTCTCATTATTGATCGATTGATGTTCTTCCAATAGTTCACGCTCTTCTTGACGTTGCCGGGCTTCTTCGCGCTCGTGGCGGACATCTTCCGTTAACCGGTTGGCCACACCAACGGGTTGCAGATCGCCGAACCCGACCGCTGCGTACAAGTCGTCAACGTGTTGGTAATGCAGCCGACCCACGACCTTGGCCAGATTTTCCTTGGTCATAATTTCCTTTGGATCAAATTTCATGTCCCGCAACTGTCGCGCAATGATATCCTGCCCTTCAGCCACGTTTTTCTCCCGATCTTTCTGGCGGAAGAACTGTTTAATTTTGTTTCGCGCCCGTCGCGTAGAGACCAGTTTCAACCAGTCACGGTTAGGCCCCGCAGAGTTCGCAGACGTTTTAATGTCGACGATATCGCCATTTTTAACTTCGTAATCAAGGGGAACGATCTTCCCGTTAACCGTGGCGCCAGTGGTATGGTTCCCAATATCGGTATGGATCTGATAGGCCATATCCAGCGGACCGGCACCCTTCGGCAGTTCGAGAACATCGCCTTTGGTGTAAAGGCATAAACATGATCGCCAAAGAGCTCACCTTTAACACCGTCCATGAAGTCGGACGCGTCATCAGTTTCCTCCTGCAGTTCAATAATTTCTTTGAACCAGTTGAGTTTATTTCCCGAATTTGTCGCTTCGACTTTATCGGTCATACCTTCTTTGTATGCCCAGTGCGCAGCAACCCCATATTCAGCCACTCGGTGCATTTCTTCAGTACGGATCTGACTTCAAGCGGCCGCCCTTCTGACCCAATCACGGTCGTATGCAGGGACTGGTACATGTTGGCTTTCGGCATGGCAATGTAGTCTTTAAACCGCCCTGGCATTGGCTTCCACTGGGTATGAATGGCTCCTAAGACTGCGTAACAGTCCTTGATGGTGTTGACAATTACCCGAATCGCCAATAGGTCATAGATCTGACTAAACTGCTTGTGCTGGTCGCGCATCTTACGATAAATAGAATAGATATGCTTTGGCCGCCCATAAATTTCGGTGTCCAGATCCAGGTCACTAATGGCTGATTTAATATCACCGATAGCCTCCGCAATGTAAGCTTCACGCTGATCACGACGAGAATTCATCAGGTGCACGATACGGTAATACTGTTGTGGATTCAAATACCGCAACGAAATATCTTCGAGTTCCCATTTAATGGTACTGATCCCTAATCGGTCAGCCAACGGTGCGTAAATTTCCAACGTTTCATTCGCAATGCGCCGCTGCTTATCCGGCCGCAGGTGCTGCAAGGTCCGCATGTTGTGTAACCGGTCCGCAAGCTTGACGATCATGACCCGAATGTCCTTTGACATGGCCAATAACAGCTTTCGGTGATTTTCGGCTAAGCGTTCCTTGTTCGACTTATACTTAATTTTTCCAAGCTTCGTGACCCCGTCGACGATCATCGCAATGTCGTCACCAAAGAGCTCACGAACGTCATCCAGTGTGACACCGGTATCCTCAACGATATCGTGTAAAAAGCCAGATGCGACCGTGGTAGGATCCATTTTCAGGTCCGCTAAAATTCCGGCAACCTGGATCGGATGCATGATGTAGGCTTCGCCCGACTGCCGTTGCTGGTCACGATGCGCCACCGCAGCGAAGCGATAGGCCCGCTCCACGATAGCAACGTGTTCCTTATTCATATATGAAGAAACGGCAGCAATCACACTTTCTGCCGTCCATGTCTGTTCTTTTGGCATTTAAGCATTTCCCCTTAAAAACAATTAGTTTGCGGCACTTAACCCGTAAGCCAGATAGGCCACGCAGAGATAGACCGGCGCAAAATAAGTTGCGTGAAGCGGTCCTACAAAATAGAGGCCCACTGCGTAGATCACTGGTAAGATCCAAATGAACCAAACTGATTGACCACGCGTTTCACAGCCCAACCCATAACGCCGGCACAGATCGTATATAAAATCCCAAAAATAATGCCTAAATGGACCATCGCGCCAAACGAGATCATGCGCTCAAGAATATAGGGAATGATCACCCCTAGAATCAAGCTAATTACCCAGTACGGCCAACCAATTCGTTTTAAAAAAAGTCCCATGTGTCTTCCACTCTCTTATCTTAGTGTTTGTTGCGCGGTTTCGAGCCTTTTTAAACCCGTTAAAACCGGATCTCAATGTCCTATTTTAACTGGTTTATTCAGATAGTTCAAAGAAACCTTCCCGAAGAAAAGACCCGGTTCGTTACAATATTAGGTCTCATTTTACGCTATAACGTAGGGCTATTCAACGCTATAAAAATTAAGAGTCTGGAAAGACGTTACCGGTTGTGGTTAAGGCGTCTTTTTTTCCAAATGACTTGCTGACCGCTGCCGAAACAAAAAGCCCGAACATGACTGTCCCGGCTTCAGCGCTTATGTGCTATTCGTTTTTTAAGCTTGTCGTTGCAATTCCCAAACCGTGGATGCAGCTGACAGAAGGTACAACGGTGCCGTTTCCGTTCGCAGGATCCGCGGACCCAAGCCAGCAAGCACGCCATCATTAGTGGTCAGGGTTTTAATTTCAGCCGGTGAGATCCCGCCTTCTGGACCAAACACAGCCACGAGGGTTTGTCCCGTCTGCAGTTGCGACAACGTCCGCGTCAGCTGCGCCTGCTCACCCTGTTTAGCCGCCTCTTCATAGGCCACCAGCAGCTGGTCATAATCAATTGCCTGAATGGCAGTTGCGAGTGTGGAATAAAACTGAATTTCTGGAATGTGTGTCCGATGTGATTGTTCGCTGGCCCCGTGCGCAATTTTTTGCAGCCGCACCAGCTTCTTGGCAACCTTGTTGTCCTGCCAACGGGCAACCGACCAGTCACCGCCAAAGAACGCAATCGTGTGGGCGCCAAGTTCAGTCGCCTTTTGAACGATCCATTCGGCCTTGTCCTGCTTCGGCAGGCCAGAAAGAATCGTAACGTTCACCGGTAACTCAACCGTACTCGTCAACGCCTTCAGGACTGTCGTTTGATTGCCGTCACCCAGTTCGCCTAAAAAGAGCTGCTCATGCCCATCCACAAATTCGGCTTGGGCGCCAGGTTCGGCCCGCAAAACTTGACGCCAGTGCTTGCTGACCGTGGCGTCTAATTCAAAGGTGTGGCCGACCGTCAATGACCCGTCAATAAAGTATCGCTGCATTAGTCATCTTCCCCCGGTTTTTGCGCCACAACGCCGAACCAATCACCCATCTTCAAAGTTTGAACGATCTTAAAGCCTTGGTGCTCCTGTGCAACGATCACATCCGACGCCTTTTCGGCGATGATCCCAGACGTCACAAAGTAACCATGAACCGGCAACAGATCCCACGCTTGCGGAATTAACGGCATAATGATTTCTGCCAGAATGTTTGCTACGATAATGTCAGCCTGCCCCGTGATGCCCGTCAACAGATTGTTTGCAGCAACCTTGACGTCTTTGTCAACTGGATTCAGATCAAGGTTTTTCTGGGCCGAGTCAACAGCGACCTGGTCAAGATCATAGGCCCGGACGTCGCCCACGCCCAGTTGCTTAGCTGCAATACTCAACACACCAGACCCGGTACCAACGTCGATGAGGCGCTCACCACCGCGAATGACCATTTCCAGAGCTTCCAAGGAGAGCCGAGTGGTAGGATGCGTCCCAGTGCCAAACGCCATTCCAGGGTCAAGAACGATCAAGCGTTCATCTGACGACTGCGGCTCGTATTTTTCCCAACTTGGCACAACGGTTAAGAAACGGGTGACTGAACCGGATGATAATACTTCTTCCAGGCGGTTGCCCAATTGGTTTCGTCAACAGCAGTAGTTTCAACGGTTGCCGGTGCCACTGCCAAGCCAAATTTCGTCAGACTTTGCACCTGTTGGGTGATTTCTGGCACGATTTCCGGCACAAAAATCGTCTCTGGAAAATAAGCGCTAACCTTGGCACCAGTCAATTGGTGAGGAATCTCATCAACATCAATGATCTTGCCCTCCTGTTCCCAATGCCCGTCGCGTAATTTTTCAAAATCCTTGACATCGTCGATCTGGACCCAGTTGCACCGTGGGTCATCAGAATGTTTGAAACTGCCTCCACTGCTTCGCTCGTTGTGGTAACGGAGAGTTCTGTCCAATCCATAGTCGTTACTTCCTTTCTGCGAGTCATGCTCGCCAGCCGTGATGGGCCTGATCAATTGTTTTTTTAGTTATTTTTGAAACGTAGGGATTGATCGCTACGAAATAGCGCAGGGGCGCCGAGGTCCACTCACCCTTATTGGGCACACCAATGCGGGCACTGGAAGCCACCTGGTTCGGATGGCGTACTGGTAAGAGATCGAGCGAAAGCGCCCCCACGTTCAAGGGCGTCTGATTTAAAGCATGAACATCCCAAACGCCTGTGTTAATTTCCCAGGACCGTTCGTGAGCGACGCACCACTAGTGCCGCGATTGGCTTGCATTGTTTCAATGCCCTGTTCCGGTTCAACGCCGCGAATCAGAATTCCCTCCGGTACATCGACCGGTTGGGTAATAAAATTCAATAACACATACTGTCGTGATTGGAACATGTAGATTGTTCCTGGCGCATCGTATAAGGCTTCGTTGCGCTTGGTGCGTCTTCCAGCAAAGGCATGTGCTGCGGCGTCACTTGGGCCAACGTAAGCTTCGGTCTCGACGATGAGCCAGTCAGTGGTCCGTTTGGGGTTTCATACTGGATACGACAGCCCAGGAGCCGTTGTGCGATTTCTGGGGTGGTGCCATCGGTGAAGAATTTTGTGAGTTGGGCGTTGATGATGGTCATCTCCTGGTGAGCGGTTGGGTTTATTGCTTTTTGTGTGGGTGAATGGCTGGTTTATATTTCAGTCTACTATCTTTATGACTGAACGTGCTCCGCAAGGCAGAGGCTCCTGCCTAAGCCAACTCTGACAAAAATGCCAGGCCCAGACATTTCTGCTCCTGAATGGTACTGGCTACCGCTCTCTGCTGCCATATTGCCCAAACGTGCTCCGCACTCTACAAAAAAACGCACCCTCACTTGGATGCGTCTGTTTGTTTGTTTTGTTGCGTTTGCCGATCGTCTTTATCGGCTTCCTTTTTTTCACGCTGTGGTAAGCGTGACTCTAGGTAATCTAGTAATTCGGTTTCTGTGCGGAAAATGCGGGGATGCTTTTGCTTATGCAAGCGCAGATCAATCTCATTAATCCGTTGTCGACCAGTCCACGTATGACTGTATCGAATGATTACCCGATTGTTTAATGCCTCGCGACCAAACTTAAACACGTAAACAGATTCCGGCGTCATCAATGGTCGAATATAGGACTTTTGATAATGATAGTTACGGTTTTTTAAGTACTGTTTAGTTCTATTTAGCACGGTAACCACCTCCCAACGATTAAAATGTAAGCACTATCTTCTAAGGTTAATCATACCATATTCAAGAAAAGTCTTCATGGCATAATAAACAGTTTTAAGTAGTTCTAAAAATAACATACTAGTGAAAAATAACGCATTTGTCAACTATTTTGTTTAAAACATGATGATTGAATAATCAGTTGCTTTCAACTAAGATGAAATCAAGCTGAATAGGAGGGGACGTCATGGAAACAGACCGGTTTAACGCGTTTAGTGATGGTGTTTTTGCAATTCTCATTACGATTTTAGTGCTTGAATTTCATATTCCCGTGTTTAAAACAGGCCACTTATTGGCCGCGCTGGATACCCAGGGGCCAACGTTCGTTTCTTACCTATTTTCGTACCTTTACGTGGGCACGCTCTGGTTATTTCACCATGATTATTTTTCATTATTAACGCGAATTGACCGGAACGTCAATATGTTGAATTTGTTGATGCTCTTTAGTATCACCCTCATCGACTACCCCATGTCCCTTCTAGCGCGACCCTGACTACTGGAAACCGGGCCGACCTGCAAACGGCTTTTGTGATGTATGACATCGTTGCCCTTTTCATTTCGGCAACCTTTTACCTGATGTACCTTTACATCCATCGCCACCCAGAATTACACCGTCACCAAATCCCGAAGACGTTTTATGACAGTATCAAACTAGATCCTGTCAAAAGTATTCTGATTTATGCGTCGCAATCCTCTCGTCGTTTTGGTCGATCAGTCTGAGCGCCGCCCTCTTAATTTTAGGGATCGTGTTTCACTTTTTTGCGTATTTAAGAATGGGACGGTCACTAGACCGGCTGCACCCAACAACACATCACTAACGGTTACCGAACTCGTATAGGAGGATCTTCATTTTGATCAAACCCGCAAAACAACTGGCCGGCTTTGAGTGGATCGCCACTTCCGCGCTTACCGTGCCAGAACAGCAGACACTCATGGACGATTATGGGATTACCGACGACGTCATTACCTACGTCACTGATAAAGATGAAAGCGCCAATTACGTCTACGACCCGGAAAACAACCAACAGCTCCTGATTGCGCTAGTGCCCTACCGATTAAAGGGTGAAAAAATGCGCTATATCGCGCGGCCGGTTGGGTTTTTAATTCATAAAGGCCGAATCTTCACGTTTAATGATAGCAACCTTGATTTCGTTGATAAGGCGCTGGACAAGGCGGCCGTTGATGATGAGGTCACGACCCCCGCCAGTTTTATTTTAGAAGCTCTTTTTGCCTTCATTGATAGTTACATTCCCATCATTAAACAGGTGACAAAACAGCGTAACCAGCTGGATAAACAACTGAATCGCGATCCGAAAAATAACATGCTGGTCGACCTGTCTAACCTGGGGCAGACGATGACCTTTTTCTTTAGCGCCGTTGAATCAAACAGTGACCTCTTCGTCCGGATTCCGCGGACTTACTTTGGCGTCAACAACTCCAGTTACGAGCGTGATCAGCTTGAGGACGTTGCCATTGAAGCGGACCAGGTGCGTCGCATGATTGAAAACGAATCGCAGGTGGTTGACCGGATCATTAACACCTTTGATTCCATCATCAACAATAATCTGAATGACACGATGCGGTTTCTCACAATTTGGTCGCTGACCATGGCGGTACCAACGATCGTTACCGGGTTTTACGGCATGAACGTTAAGCTGCCATTAGCGGGATTAAACGATGCCTGGCTGATTGTGGTTGACCTCTCACTCGCCGCAATCGTTTGGCTATTATTGACCATTAAATTCCATCACAAACCTTAATTTAGCGTCAATGGAACCGTTTTCGATAAAACTTCACACTCTCGTCACAATTAACGGGTATAATCAAGTTAACGACATAAAAAGGAGTGCATGTGTATGGCAAAAATGGTGACGCTAAAAGAACTCGCAACTTTGAAACGACCTGAAGCTTCTGTACTAACCTTGAGTGTGAACCTTGATAAGCTCAATTATCAAGAAACTGAGCAACTGAAATTGAAGAACGCCCTGCAGGAGATTCATAATCTGACCGCGGTCTCGCCGGAAATTCCGGGTGATCAAATTGTCGACCAGATCAATCATCTCTTCGACCAGGGCCTCCCATATCGGGGATTGAGTATTTTTGCGAACCTCGATGGCGATGAGATCCTGTACCTGCCGCGAAACAGTGTGCAGACCGTACACCTGAGTGTGGCGGGCGGTCCCGACCTCTTATCGATCCTAAAAGAAACACCAAACAAAGACTACTATTTACTCCAACTGGAACAGACTGATTTTAGCCTGTACCGCTTAGAGGAGCAACAATTAACGACGCTAAAACTGCCTGATTCACCAGGTAATTTAACCACTGCCTCGGGACAGAAAAACGCGGCGGCAGCTTAAATTACAAGGCTACTCCGGGTCAAAGTCAGTATCACGGCCACAACGAAACAAGTCGTGAAAAAGACATTGACCAAGAACGCTACTACCGAATCATTGTTGACTTCTTAGCTGCTAATCCGAAACTGGATAACCGACCAATCGTGCTCATGGGTCTACCACAAAACCTGACCCTCTTTACGCAGGTCGCCGGCAACCGCCTCAACTTGGCAGATATTAGTATTCGCCGCTCGGTCACTGACCTGTCCACTAAGGAACTGGGTCAGCTCGCAGCTAAAACGATTTCCGACCATGAAAAGGATAGTACCTCGCGCGACGTTGCTGATTTAGATACCCACCGGCTGCTCACCGAAATGGGTCAGATCCGCACAGCGTTGATTGAAAACCGCATTCAGCAGCTGGTCATCAACGCACAACACCACATTGAACCAACGGAACGTGAAGCCTACGATGCGATCAACAATGTGATCTCACAAGCGCTCGCAAAGAATGACCAAATTATTGTGCTGCGTGATCAGGCACCAGAAATGGCCCCTGTCAGCGCGGTGACTTACTAGGATAATCACTTTAATGAAACACTAAAAAGAACGTCAGCCAAATCCAATTCTGGGTTTGACTGGCGTTCTTTTGGTCATTGCACCTGCTGATCCTCGAGTGCTAAACGGTCCAAGCTCGCATTAACTAGCCAAATAAAGCTTTCATCTGAAGTCAGTTCCCGGTTTTGAAACCACCCGGAACCAACGTTGAGTGCGTCACCCACAATTAGATCACGCAACCACCTACCCGCCAGTAGTCGCACCCGTGGCTTTTTATAGACCGGACTGATCATCCGTCCCAAAAGCTCGTGAAACACATCCGTTGCCTGCTGCATATCAGGATTTTCAGTATCTCGCGGCACGCCTAGTAGGTACTGCGCAAGGTGAATGTGTGCCAACACTTCACGCCGGCAAGCGACCGCCAGTGCCAACAGACCATCCCGACCACTCTGGCCAAATAGTTCCGTCTTCAGCTGGTCAGAAAGCTGCTGTGCCGCCGAGTTAAAAATGGCGTAACTTAGCGCCTGTTGATTCGCAAAATACGGATACAACGCCTGTGACCGGGTACCAAGCGTCCGCGCCAGCGTTGAGAATGTGGGGCTCTGCCCTGCTTCGATGCAGTCCATGGCTGCTTGGATGATACGTTCTTGGGTTAAAACTTGTCGAACCATAAAAATTACCTCGTTTTGCTCGCTATTTACATATTGTAAACTATAATAACATATTGTAATCATCACGGATTTAAATCAACGCTAATTGCGACTGATCACCCTATTATAAATGGCGTCCCCCTTTACTTACAAGGTGTCATTTAGGATCAGTCCGATCAGCATCAACTGAGAGGAAGTCTTTTTTTGGAAATCGTATCACTATTACTGATCGGCCTTATCGTCGGTTTTTTCGTCATTTCAATGGGCGGCGGTGGTGCCGCCATTTACCTTGGTGTTTTAACGGCGGTCTTTCACCTTGCGCCCGCAGCCGCAACCGCAACGTCGCTCGTTACCGCCTTGCCCTCCCTTATTCTAGGGTCGTTTGGTACTACCGGCAACACGCGATTAAATTTAAGATTGGCAATCAAATGCTGCTGGCGACCATCCCTGCCGTTGTCGTAGGGTCGTTGCTATCACCCTACATTCCCGAATCAATCTATAAATGGGTCGTTGGTCTTATTTTAGTCCTGCTGGGCATTAACATTATGCGCAATAAGCAGAGTAAGACCGCAGAACTACCGACTCACAGTCGCTTAAAAGCAAGCAGTTTTGGAGTGCTAAGTGGACTGATGGTCGGTGTTGCGGGTCTGAGCGGCGGCGGGCCCATTTTAGCCGGGCTCTTGTTGCTGGGACTCGACACCGTTAGCGCCGTGGCAACATCCTCCTACGTCCTCGTTTTCATGACGATCGTCGGCGCCATTTTCCACACAGTGGGCGGTCAAGTGGATTGGCACGCAGGCATCGGCCTGATGATTGGCGCACTAATTGGCGCAGCTATTGCGCCCTATATTATGAAAAGGTTCGTGGGCAATTCAAAGAACGGGGGCGGAAAACTTAAGCCTGTGATGGGGATATTGTTGATTTTGATGGGGATTAAGACCATTTGGTAGAGCGTGAAGGAAAACGGGAGGAAGCGGAGTGTAAGCCGACTCTGACATAAAGGCCTGAACTTGGCCTTTATGTCAGAGTTGGCTTACATGCAGCTTTCTGTTTTCCGAAACGCGTTTCGACTCGAGGACAGAGAACCAACGTAGAAGGCCCGAACTTGGCCTTCATGTCTGAGTCAGTTTACACGCAGCTTTCTGTTTTCCGAAACGCGTTTCGGCACAGTTGCCAAGAAAATCAAATCAAACATTTACTTAAAATAAAATTGCCATTCATCTGAAGTTACATCAAACCTATAAAGCCGGCTTCAGGCCAGAACCCTATCGGATCCTGCCTGAAGTCGGTTTTTAATTTAGAGCATGATTGGTTTCATTCAGAACATTTAAAATTCGGACATATGGCTGAAACTGTGTGATTTCTTTGTGAGGTATGTTGATATGGTTGAATCCGCGTCGTGCTTGAATTTCAAATCGCCGAAACGTGTTCAGTAAGGCGACCATGTGACGGACTCTGGCAAAAATGCCTGATTCTATGTTACAAGGATAAATCGGCGTCGTGCTCGTATTTCACATTGCCGAAACGTGTTCAGCAAGACGAGAGGGCTCCTGTGTAAGCAACTCTGGTCAAAAAAGTCT
>NZ_BBAG01000021.1 GCF_001311135.1 Secundilactobacillus paracollinoides DSM 15502 = JCM 11969 | reverse complement strand
GAGAAATTGAATAAACGGCTTTAAACGCCTGAAACAAACCAGTTAAAGACTGGAGCGGAAGCGGACTATTTTTATAAAATAGTCCGCTTTTTTTTGACATTGATTTTGAGTCATTTAAATTGCACCACTATGCCGCTTCGTTCCACCGTTCGGCCCTGCAGGCTGAGGTGGGGTCGCTTCGGGGAGCTAGTGAATGTCTTGTCAGAAATTGAATTAGCTTCATCGCGAGCCATCACAGCGGAGTGCCAAATTGCGGCATGCAACGGACTATCACCTAGTTTTGTTGTGACTCGTTTTGCTATGTGGCAGTTGACTTACCCCGATTAATACTGTGTCGGATTCCATACAAAAAGCCCACTACCAATCATTTGATTGGTAGTGGGCATATTTTGGAATCGGTACTTATAGCATTACTGGTTAATTCAGTTCACCTTCAAGGGTGCTGAAATTGCCGTTTGTCGAGAGTGTTTTATATTGATTATAGGCAGCCACCCAGTTGCCATCGGCAATGGCTGTGCGCAGTTTTGAATAGGCCGCGTTATGGAAGACAACTGTTGTGGCAGCCTTAGACTGTGCTGCTGTAAGATCCGTCGTTTTATCAAGGAGCGCGCTGGCCTGGTTTTGATTCTTAGCGGCTTCATGATCGTACTCATCTTAGTTTGTTTCAGTGTGGTTGCGGCTTTATCAATTGCGGCATCTGTCTGGGCATTGCCAGTTTTAGAAGCTTCGATTTTTTTAACGAGTTCGTTTTTAACTACTGTATCAGCGGGGGTGTCTTTGCCAGTTGCTGAGCGCATGGCGTTGTTTATCTGGGTAAAAAATAGCGCACCGCAGATAATGATAATCAGCAGAATGGCAATAATGATAGTGACCACCACAGGCCAGCGCCTTTTTCTGGATTTAACTTGTCTTGAACGCATGTGTGTCTTCCTTTCGGTGGTTAGTTATTTAAAAAGCCGCCCACGAACCAGCTTCCGACTAAAACGACCGCGACAATTAGAAAAATACCGATAAACGACGACGCAAACGCGAATACGAGGCCGCCGATGATCAGAATTCCTAAAATTCGAAATAACCAACCGAATAATCCAAAGAAGATCCGGAGACCAAAAAACAGGATTATGCCGATGATGATTAGTGTAAGCACGGTAATTCCTCCTCAAACAATTTTGTTGGCTTCATTATAGTGATACGTGCGTTAAATTCATATTATTAATCTAGTAATTAACCATAACTTAATTATTGGTCGAACTGCGGCTATCCTGCCATTGTCGATAAAGTTGGCCAGAAACCACCGGCGTTTTTTTAACGATCGTTTGCGCCAGACTCGAATTTTGGTACTGGCTAGTTGTCCAGGTGGTCGAGAAGAGTAACAGCACGTTCAATACCAGAAAAATAAACAGGTAACGAATGATAAAACTAATGGCAGCCCCTAACAGTGCGTTTGCCTGGTGAATCAGCGGCAGGCGGGTAATGATATTTAGATCACTGCCGATTCGGCGAACAATGCCGTAGATGACACTGAACATGACGAAAAATAAAATGCCGGAAAACGCCCGCGGCACAGTGATTGTCGACGCCGTACTGCCGTTGGTCACGGCACTGTACAGCAACTGGGCTAACTTATCACTAAAGGCCATGGTCAGCAGCCAGGCAATGGCGTACGCGACCAGCCGAACGAGCATGGTGACAAACCCACTGCGATAGCCCGAAATAAGGCCCAGTGCCAATATTAAAATAATGACCCAAGTATAGATCATAGTGGTAATCTCAATCCTCTCTGATGGGAATACATCCATTATACCGTGGGGAGTGGTAAAGGGTGTGTTAAGAATTATTGCGTTCTGATAACAACGGCGTTATCTGGCGTCATAATAACGCCGTTTTGGGTCATCAGCACGCTGTCTGACGACTCCTCACAGAACAATCTTGCTGCCTGTGCTATGCTGGAGACAGTTAAAACAGAAAGTGGTGGCTGATTATGTTAAAAATGGTGGACTTTGACATTGACGGGACGTTGGCAGAGACGTTCCCCGTTATTTTTGAAGCGTTTCGAAAAACGGTTCATGATTATTCTGGGCAGACAATTTCCAATCAAACCATTCTGGCGACGTTTGGCGTCAATGAGGCAGGAATGCTGCGCGAACTCGTTCCCGATGCACCAGCGACGTTAATGACCACGTTTTACCAAAATTATCGTGCGGCCCATCATCTCATCGATGGCCCGTTTGCTGGCATTCGTGAGCAGTTGGCAATGTTACACCATGCCAACGTTAAAACACCTGTAGTGACGGGTAAGGGAGCTGAGAGCTGTCAAATCACGCTTTTCGCCTTAGGGTTGACAGACGATTTTGCACCAGTCCTGACCGGTGACCCTGAGCACCCGAATAAAGCGGCTCAATTGCGTCAGCTGATGACAGATAACGACCTAAAACCGGCTGAGCTCGCGTATGTGGGCGACACGATCGGCGATTTAGAAAACTGTCGGGAAGTCGGGATACACTGTTTTTCAGCGGCTTGGGCTGGTTCCGTTGACTTGCCAGCGTTAATTGCGGCGGGGGCTGATCAGTACAAAACAGTGGCGACCCTCACTCGTCACTTAGCGGCTATCCTAAATAAGTAGCTTGAATTGAAGATACGAAAAACCGCCTGCATAATCATGCAGGCGGTTAATAATAATTGGGTATACTGGGCTCGAACCAGTAACTTACGGATTCAGAGTCCGCTGCCTTACCAATTTGGCGAATACCCAATAAGCGATAAGCTATCTGACAATTTAATAGTTTAACTTCTTTTAAAATCAATGTCAACTGACAATTGCAAAATTCACCTGATTTTTTTGGATATTACCTCAAATAACGTATATTCTCCCAAAACGGTTGACTTTTTGCATAAAAACGTGTAAATTGAATGATGTTCTAAAATAATTGTGTCATCATGCCATTGCCCGCTGGTCAAATTGGTTAAGACGTCGCCCTCTCAAGGCGGAGTTACGGGTTCGATCCCCGTGCGGGTGATAACATAGGTCTCAAACGTTGATTTGTCAGCGTTTGAGGCCTTTTTTTGGATTTCAAAATGAAAGGAATGATGGATGGCGACAAGCATTCCCATTTCATATGTTAGAATAAAAACGCCGCCCATTTGGCCAGCGTGGGTAATGCTATTCAAAAGACAGATCTAACAAAAAAAGATGTTCTTTTTTAGATGACTCGTCGTGATCCAAACATCACGGTAGTCAGGCTTAGTTTGTTTCGTCAGCTCATAAAAATGGTCCAGCAGGTCGCCATACTCGCCCAAAAAATCGTCAGTCATCAAGTTCACGCTGAGACGGTCACTAGGAAAGTAGATGTCCTGGTTAGCGACTTTGACCGTGTCTGGAATGCCGATAGTGACAACGTTGGTGAATTCTTGTGGTTTAAAGATGACCCGATCTGGATGTCGTTTGACATAGGTCAACACGTTGTAAATCGAATCCGAATTGCTTGCCAAAGTATTATATCCTCTTTTCTTCAAATGCCAGCCCCATTGTAGCAAAAATGCAGCCGTTCGTCAGCAAACATGGTTATTTTTTGAGGGCGGGTTGACAGGAACACCGTTTCAGACTACAATTTATTAAAAATCAATGAGGGATAACTCCCTCAAATGATTTTTAATTAAAACATATTAATTTTTGAGGAGTGGTCTGTTTGGCAAAAGCACCAGAACCATCTACAATTGATTGGGCCAACTTAGGCTTCAATTACATGGATTTACCGTATCGTTTCATCGCACATTACGCTGATGGCAAGTGGGACGATGGTGAATTAACAGAAGATGCAACGTTACATATTAGCGAAGGTTCCACTGGGTTACACTATGGGCAAGCCGATTTTGAAGCTTGAAGGCCTATCGCACGAAGGATGGCGAAATTAATTTATTCCGTCCAGATCAAAACGCAGCCCGGATGCACAAGAGTTGTGAACGGTTATTGATGCCTGCCTTCCCAGAAGACAAGTTTATCGCTGCCGTTAAATCGGTTGTTAAAGCAAACGCCGATTATGTGCCACCATATGGTACGGGAGGTACCTTATACTTACGGCCCTTAATGATTGGTGTCGGCGGTAATATCGGTGTTCACCCAGCGCAAGAATACATCTTTACGGTGTTTGCAATGCCTGTTGGTGCCTACTACAAGGGTGGTGTGACACCGACCAACTTTACCACGTCATACTACGACCGGGCTGCCCTCATGGGACTGGCCAGTCTAAGGTCGGCGGTAACTACGGCGGGAGTTTACTTCCTGGCGACGAAGCGCACAAGGCTGGTTACTCAGATGTTATCTACCTTGATCCCGCAACCCATAAGAAGATCGAAGAAGCGGGTTCTGCCAACTTCTTCGGTGTCACCAAGGATAACGAATTTGTGACCCCTAAGTCAGATTCAATTCTGCCTTCGATCACGAAGTACTCATTGTTATACTTAGCTGAACACAACTTAGGGATGACACCTGTTCAAGGCGACGTCTTCATTGATGATCTAGACCGGTTCACTGAAGCTGGTGCCATGGGGACGGCTGCCGTTATTGCACCAATCGGCGGTATCGAATACCACGACAAGTTACACGTATTCTACAGTGAAACTGAAGTTGGACCAGTCACCCAGAAACTTTACGACACCTTAACTGGGATTCAGTTTGGTGACGTTGAGGCGCCTGAAGGCTGGATTCAAAAAGTGCCATTAGACTAATGTGATACTTTTTAAAAATCGGGACAATGTTCCCGATTTTTTTGTGGGCTCGTTTAAAAATAAATATCATCCGCGTTTAAACGGTTACCTCACGCGGACTGACTGGCAAGGAATAAAAGAAAGGCGAAATCTTAATTCTGTTCTTGTGCTAAACTAGGTGCATCTTTAAAAAAGAAACTAGGAAGTGGCTGCAGGAGATGGCAACATATTCAAAAACGATTCGCGACATGCACGCATTGGTTGAAGAGGGGGTCGTGCCCGGAATCAGCTACGCCTTTATTGATGACAACACGGTTCAGAGCGGCATCTACGGCGCTGAACAATTGCTGCCCGGCTATGAACCACTAAAGGAAAATCAATATTATGATCTGGCCTCACTGACCAAAGTGGTCGGAACCGTCAATGTCATTTTACAGTTGGTGGATGAAGGACGGTTGGCCCTGACGGATAAGGTGCATGGGTATCTGCCGGAATGGACGGACACCACCGTTTCCGTGCGTCATTTGATCACACATACCTCTGGCATCGCCGGGTATATCCCAAACCGCAATAAGCTGCCAGCTAGTCAGTTGCACGATGCACTGCTCAACCTCCACGTTGGGCCGGACTTTGAACAAAAAATGGTCTATTCGGACATTAATTTTATTTTCTTAGGCTGGATTGCTGAAGCCATTACCGGAACGCCGATTCAGCAACTTATTGCTCAGCGCGTCTTAGAACCCCTGAAAATGGCGCATAGCACCTTTTCTCCAACGGATGCCGCCATGTGTGTGCCAACGGAATTATCGCCCACACGCGGCCTAATACGTGGTGTTGTGCATGACCCCAAGGCATTTGTGCTTCGCGAGCGGTGCGGGTCGGCTGGGTTGTTTGCGACTCGAGATGATCTCGTTACCTTTGAACAAGCGATTTTAAGCGGTCATAACTCACCGTTGCCCGATCAGTTTCGCCAGCAGATTGCAAAGGATCAGACGCCTTTGGGGCACCAGGGGCGGTCGTTTGGCTGGGCATTATTGCCGGTAAATGATGCCCATCCGCACCAGTGTATTTGGCATAGCGGGTATACTGGGACAGCAATCGTGCTTGATCTTGTGACGAATCAAGGGCTGGTTTTTCTGTCGAACCGGGTGCATCCTGACGCGCCGAATAAGCCTTTTTTGGCTCGGCGTAATGCGGTTATTGCAACTTATCTTGAGGAAAAGTAAACTAGTCAGGGTACTAAGTTGTGAGGTTTTTTTTCAAAAGGTACCTATTTGACCACTAGTGAGATGCCAAACTCAGACATTTTTTATGCTGGTGGTTCTCTGTGAAATAGACTAAACGAGTTTCGCAAGGCAGAGGGCTACTGCATAAGCCAACTCTGGCAAAAATGCCAAACCCAGGCATTTCTGCCAGAGTTAGCTTATGCTCCGCCCTCTAACCGCCTTGCTTCACTCTCTCTGGAGGAATCAAAATTCATGAAACGAAAGATTAACGAGGCACCCAAACTGCAGCGGTCCATGACCGCTGGGCAGATGGAGATGATCTCCTTAGGTGGTGCCATTGGTGTTGGGCTGTTTATGGGGTCTTCATCGACCATTAAGTGGACCGGGCCGTCTGTTTTACTGGCCTACATGTTTGTCGGCCTGATTTTATACATTGTGATGCGGGCACTTGGTGAAATGATCTACATCAATCCCGGCACCGGCTCATTTGCGGACTACGCGACCGAATACGTCCATCCGTTGGCTGGTTATTTAGCCAAGTGGGCGAACGTCTTTGAGTACATTGTTGTCGGGATGTCTGAGGTGGTCGCTGCCACGGAGTATTTGAAATACTGGTGGCCGCATATCAACGCCTTTGTTTCAGGACTGATTATCATTGTCTTTCTTGTTGCCGCCAACCTGGCCAGCGCAAAGGCGTATGGGTCACTGGAGTTTTGGTTTGCCATGATCAAGGTGTTGACGATTATCGCCATGATTCTCTTAGGCCTTGGACTGATCTTCTTTGGCTGGGGCAACGGTGGTCATCCAATCGGTTGAGTAACCTTTGGGCGCACGGCGGCTTCTTCACTGGTGGGTTTACCGGTTTCTTCTTCTCAATGTCCATCATTGTTGGGTCCTACCAAGGCATCGAACTGCTGGGAATTTCAGCAGGGGAGGTTGCTAATCCACAACAGGCCATTATTAAATCTGTTAAATCGGTGTTATTCAGAATTCTGATATTCTACGTGGGTGCGATCTTTGTGATCGTCACCATTTACCCGTGGAACCAGCTCAGCAGTTTGGGGTCGCCATTCGTGTCAACGTTTGCGAAGGTCGGCATTACCGCTGCTGCCTCGGTGATTAATTTCGTTGTTCTGACGGCGGCACTGTCCGGTGCGAACTCCGGTATTTATTCGTCAAGTCGGATGCTGTTTAAGTTAGCGCATGAAGGTGACGCACCCAAGGTGTTAGGGCGATTATCGAAACGAGTCGTGCCGGATGCTGCTATTTTAGGTATTTCTGGCGGGATCCTGCTTGGGTTCATCATCGATACGCTGGCGTCAACGTACAGCAAGTCGACGTCGAATCTGTTTGTGGTCGTCTTTAGTTCCTCCGTACTACCCGGCATGGTGCGTGGTTCGTGATCCTCTTAGCTGAATTACGATTCCGCAAGAGCAATCCGCAAGTCATGACTGACCATCCGTTTAAACTTCCGCTGTACCCGTTCTCGAACTACTTTGCGTTCGCCATGTTGTGGGTGATCGTGGCGTTTATGTTTGTGAATCCTGATACGCGAGTGTCGGTGATTGTTGGTGCGTTGGTGCTGATTTTGGCGACTGTGGTTTATGTGGTTCGGCATCGTGGTGAGACACGGGAGTAATTAAAAACAACGCTTAGTCGATAGGGACTGAGCGTTGTTTTTTCTTTCTATGTTACGTAGCGGAAACGAGTTCCGAAAAACTGAGACCGGCCGCGTAAGGGCAATGAGTGATAAATCCAAGACCGGGATTTTTCACTCATTGCCCTTACGCTCTGGTCTCAAACCGTTTTTCTCCACTCTCTTAAAACGTTGCCGGCACCGCCAACTCTTCCTGCTTTGAAAAATCAACATCTGGATAGCGCCGCTTCAAAGCTGCGACCAGCAAGCGTTTTGCGAGATTGCCATTTCGGGTCAGAATCGGGCCGTGGAAGTAGGAGCAGTAGACGTTTTTGTAAATTGCACCTCTGTGTGATCCTCGCCGTTATTACCTTTGCCTTCCACAACGTTACCTATGTTTTTTCATCCTTGCCCAGGTATGTTTTACCTTGATGGTTTTCAAACCCGTGATAGGTTTCGCCATTGTCGGCGTTTTTGATCACAATGTCGCCGATGAACCGGTTGTGATCCTGCGCCAGTGTGTAGTGGTCTAACGCACCAATGCCGGGAATCTTATCACCCTTAGCATCGATGTAGTAGTGCCCCAACAGCTGATAGCCGCCACAGATAGCCAGCACTGGGCCGCCAGATTCAATGAAGTCGGTCAGTGCTTGTTTCTTAGTTTGAATATCTTGGGAAACGATTTCCTGCTCGAAATCTTGACCGCCGCCGAAGAATGCCATGTCGTAGTCGTCAGCCCTGAAATCTTGGTCCAGACTGACTACTTTGACGTTTAAATGAACATCCATCTGTTTTGCATAGTACTGCAATGCCAAAATGTTACCGACATCGCCGTAAGTATTCATCAGGTCGCCATAAAGGTGAGCCACATTTAATTCATAGGTCATGCGCCCATTCCCTCCTTGATATAGCCCTTGTCAGCTAATAATTTCCGTAATTGTAACACAGCTGTGTAGGTTGCCAAAACATAAACGTTCTCGGTTGGCAAAGTCTTAATCTTTTCCAGCACATCGCTAAGTTCTGGCACGACCTCGTGTTTGTCATCGGGCACACCGGCGACTTTTAGACGGAAGGTAATGTCCTTGTAGCGCTCGCCACCGGTAATATATGCTGGTATATTGAGTTTCGGCAGATTTTCAAAATTGCCGTCCCAGATCCAGCTTGTGTCGATCCCATCAGCGTAGTTAGCGTTGAGCAGGCCAACAAAGGAGAAAGGCTGCTTGTCAGTGCTGATCATGTCGAGTACCTGGTTTAAGCCAACCGGATTTTTGACCAGGATCAAGGTGACTTTTTTACCATCGACGTTGATCTCTTCTTGACGACCGAAGACTTTCTTGTCTTCGATGAAGGCAGTGTTGATCTGGTCAGGGGTAACGTCAAAGAAACGGCCGACAGCGTATGCTGCTAAAGCGTTGTAGACGTTATACATGCCGCCAATTTCAATTTTCATCGGACTGTGGTCGACTTCAAATGAGGAGCTCTTAGGCGTCCGGTCACCGACTTTGGTTAACTTATACGTTAGTTCGGGGCGCTTGAAGCCGCAGTTTGGACAGAAATAATCGCCCAAGTTGCTGTAGACCAGCGAATGGTAGTGTAAAATATGCTGGCATTTCGGACACAGAACGCCGTCAGTATTTGGCTTTGCTTTCATGTCCGTTGTTTTGTCATCTGTATCCTGATCAAATCCGTAATAAACGATCGGATTTGGCAAGTTCTTGGAGTGGAAGATCGGGGCATCGCCGTTTGCGATGATCGTCGCATCTGGTGCTAAGGCAACCCCATCGATGATTTTTTGATAGGTTGTATAGATTTCACCATAGCGGTCCATTTGGTCCCGGAAGATGTTGGTGAAAACAAAGGCTTTTGGCTTGATGTAACGGGTCACTTTGATGACGTTGGCTTCATCAACTTCCAAAACGGCGATCGGTCGGGCGCCCTTTGTCTTAGGGGCTCGAAGGAACGTGGTAACGATCCCTTGTTCCATGTTGGAGCCGGTAGGGTTGGTTAAAATTGAGTCATATTTTTGCTTGAGGACCCGCACTGTGAGTGCTGTGGTCAGTGTTTTACCGTTGGTTCCGGTGATGATCACAACATCGTAGTTTTGACCCAGGTGTCTTAAAATATCCGGATCAATTTTCGTGGTGATCTTACCAGGCAGCGAACTGCCACCCTTTAAGAATGTGTGTAAAAACCAGTAGGATGATCTCCCCGCAAAGGCGGCAACGCTACTTCGTAATGTCATTTTCTTCGCTCCTCTAGATCTAACGGGTGTCACATATTAAACACCCAAACTAAGCTTTAATTTTACCATGCTTGGCGGCTAATGGTGTGAGAAACGCTGACTTTTAATTAAAAATATGAAATCAGCGGTTCTTTTTCTTTTTGAACGGAGAGTGGCTGCCGCTCCGCCTCGCTACATGCTAGTAAACAATAAATATGTACGGTCAGTCGAGACTATGCGGTATAAATACGCTGGGTCATCATTACTTTTCACCTGAGCAACGTATGAAACAATGCTGTCACTGGAATTACTAGCAGTCGAGGGTGGATTTTTTTCGAACATGGTTTAACGCAATTGTGATGCTTAACTAATGGTAAATTGTAAACTCATTGTCAGTGGAATGTAGCAATTTGGCAGGTTGTCGTGGTGTCGAGCCACTACGACTGCCTGCCAAATTGCGGAATGCAACGGGCTGGTCGTCCAACATTGGAAAGTCCCCAGTCAATATAAAGATTTGACAAATTCAATAAATCTGTTGGGCGCGCCTGTTCTCATCTTAAACGGCTTATGCTATTATTGTACAATGGATATGAAATTTGCAGAAAGAGTGGAGACCATTGGCGCAATTATTTTTTAAGTACGGTGCGATGAATAGTGGCAAGACCATTGAAATTTTGAAGGTGGCGCATAACTATGAGGAGCAAAATAAACCGGTCATTATTATGACCAGCGGCGTGGACACACGTTCGGGGGTCGGTAAGGTATCAAGTCGGATCGGCCTTGAACGTGAGGCGGTTCCAATCTTTAAAACGGATAACGTGTACGATAAAGTGAAGCGCATCAACGAACATGCTAACTGTGTCATGATCGATGAAGCCCAGTTCTTAACAAAGGAACACGTTTTCCAATTGGCGAAGATCGTGGATGAACTCCACATTCCCGTCATGGCGTTTGGCCTGAAAAATGATTTTAGAAATGAACTGTTTGAAGGCTCAAAGTACCTCTTGCTTTACGCTGATAAGTTAGAAGAAATGAAGACCATTTGTTGGTTCTGTGCGAAAAAAGCAACCATGAATCTGCGTTTTCATGATAACAAGCCCGTTTATGAGGGCGAACAGGTGCAGATCGGCGGCAACGAGTCGTACTATCCCGTTTGTCGACGGCACTATTACAACCCGCCATTAGATATGTTGGGTCAGGACGCTTCAATGTTGTAGCTAGCCTATTGCTGCTCAACATCGATGGTGATACCACTGACGCAAAGAGATTGGAGAAATTAAGAAATGGACGAAATGTTCGACAGATTACAGGCGGTCGTTGACCGTTATGATGAACTTAATGAACTGATCAGTGATCCTGAAGTGATTGCTGATACGCAACGGTTCATGACCCTCTCTAAAGAGGAGGGTGAACTGCGCGATACGGTTGAGACATATCGAAAATACAAGCAGGTGACCGACCAACTTAACGAAGACAATGAGATGTTACACGAAAAGCTTGACGATGACATGGAACAAATGGTCAAGGATGAGCTAAAGGAATTAGAACCACAAAAAGAAGAACTCGAAGACCATATCCGAGTGTTATTGCTGCCTAAAGACCCTAATGACGATAAAAACATCGTGATGGAAATTCACGGGGCTGCTGGTGGTGATGAAGCCAGTTTATTTGCTGCGGACCTGTTCAACATGTACTCGCGGTACGCTGAAAAACAGGGCTGGTCAGTTGAAATTGTTGACCAGAGTGCCACTGAAGTCGGTGGCTTTAAGGAAATCGTGCTGCTGATCTCCGGCAATAAAGTTTACTCAAAACTGAAGTACGAGAGTGGTGCGCACCGGGTGCAACGGGTACCTGTCACTGAATCAGCCGGTCGTCTCCATACCTCGACGGCGACCGTTGGGGTGATGCCAGAAGCTGAAGAAGTCGACATCGATATCGATCCTAAGGATATTCGGACGGATGTTTACCGGTCATCTGGTGCCGGTGGGCAACATATTAACAAGACGAGTTCTGCAGTGCGGATGACCCACTTACCAACGGGATCGTTGTGGCCATGCAAGATGAACGGTCACAACAACAAAACCGGGCGAAGGCCATGCAGATTTTGCGGGCCCGGGTCTACAACTACTATAAGGAACAAGAAGAAGACAGCTATAATGCTGAGCGAAAGTCAGCTGTCGGAACCGGTGACCGGTCAGAACGGATTCGGACGTACAACTATCCGCAAAACCGGGTCACGGATCACCGAATTGGCTTGACCCTGAACAAGTTGGACAAGATCATGAACGGCGAGTTAGACGATGTCATTGACGCGCTGATCCTTTATGATCAAACCCAGAAGATGGAAGAGCTGAACCATGGCTAACATGACCTACTTAGAAGCCCTGAAATGGGCTTCTTTGCGTATTCAGAGCAAGAAGTTAGACGATTCTGCAGCCAATTATTTGATGCTGGCGCTAAATGACATGGATCAGACCCACCTGCTGATGGCGTATCGTGAGGTCATGCCAGATGAAGCGTTGCAGCGATTTCAACGAGCAATTGACCAGTATTTGGTAGGCACGCCACCCCAGTACATTGTTGGCACGGCACCATTTTATGGCCGTAATTTTATTGTGAATGACCACGTCTTGATTCCGAGGCAGGAAACGGAAGAATTGGTGGAGTGGGTGTTAGCGGCGTTACCGGCAACACCGGTACGTGTCCTGGACGTTGGTACTGGCAGCGGCGCCATCGGCCTGACACTCAAGGCGGAACGGCCAGACTGGCAGGTGACCCTGACCGATATTTCAGCTGGGGCGGTTGCCGTTGCCCGCGAAAATACTGACCGGTTGCAACTGAACGTTGAGACGCATGTCGGTGATCTTTTGCAGCCGGTTAGCGGGCAATCATTTGACGTGATCGTTAGCAATCCGCCGTACATCGATCCCCAAGAGATCACGGTGATGGATGATGATGTTGTTAAAAGCGAACCGCATCTTGCGCTGTTTGCCGATCACGCCGGCCTCGCTATTTATGAGCAGTTGGCCCAGCAGCTGGCAGACCACATTGTCATGACCAGACATTTGTTTGTGGAGATCGGCTATCATCAGGGGACGGCAGTGAAGCACCTCTTTGAATCCGTCCTTGACCCGATGAGCGTTGATGTTCACCAGGACATTGCGGGCCACGACCGGATAGTGCACGTGATGCTTAAAGAAAATTAAGGAAGTTAATTAAATATGGAAACTAAAATTTATTCACTTGATGATATTGATGAAGCAGCGGCAGCCCTTAAGGCGGGTCAGCTGGTCGCTTTTCCAACTGAAACGGTCTACGGACTTGGCGCCGATGCTACCAACGTTGAGGCGGTCAGTCACGTCTATGCAGCAAAGGGTCGTCCTAGCGATAATCCACTGATCGTCACAATTGCGGATGTCGCAACATTAACCCGGTTTGCTCAGCCGCTCTCTGATAAAGTTAAGACGCTCATTGACACCTTTTGGCCAGGGTCGTTAACGATCATTCTGCCATTAAAACCGAACGCACTCTCAAAAACGGTAACGGGTGGCTTAGACACCGCGGCGTTTCGGATGCCGGCAAACAACGCAACGTTGAAGCTGATTCGAACAGCAGGGGTGCCAATCGTTGGGCCGTCTGCAAACACTTCAGGGAAACCGAGCCCGACACTCGCGGAACACGTGTATCATGATTTAAAGGGGAAAATTGCCGGTATTTTAGACGATGGGCCAACTGATGTGGGTGTTGAATCGACTATTATTGATATGTCGACCGAAATCCCGACGATCTTGCGGCCAGGTGCCGTGACTGAAGATCAGCTGGCCGATGTCATTGGCGAGGTGCGGGGAAACAAGCACAAGGTTGGTGCCAACGAGACGCCAAAAGCGCCCGGGATGAAATACAAACATTACGCCCCGACTGCTCAGGTGACCATTGTGGACGACCCAACTGACTTTGCAGCTGCCGTTGCCTGGGTAAGCAGTCATAATAGCAAGGCTGGCTTAATGGCAACGGACAGTGTTCTTAGTCAATTAACGGTGCCTGATAGCGTTGAAGTATTTACCCTCGGGCCTGACGTGGCGGCGGCAAGTCACCGGTTGTTTGCCGGGCTGCGCCACTTTGACCTGGAAACTGATGTGACGGCAATTTTGACGCAAGGGTTTAGCACAGACGGCTGGGTGCCGCTTACATGAACCGGTTAAACAAATCGGCTGGCGATGAGCATTTTACGAACGATAAATCAATTGATAAGTAACATTGTTCGGTATAGACCCTTTCATTTTCAGTAAAAATTTGGTAAAGTAGTCTTATCAAATGCCAAGGAGCTGATTGTGTTGAACTATCGAGAACAAGATCCAAAATTATGGCAGGCCATCGTAAATGAAGAAGATCGCCAACAACATAATATTGAACTGATTGCTTCTGAGAACATTGTTTCGCAAGCTGTGAGAGCTGCTCAGGGTTCCGTTTTGACCAACAAATATTCGGAAGGTTATCCGTCTAAACGGTACTATGGTGGTAACGAGTACGTCGACGTGGTTGAAAACCTGGCCATTGACCGGGCCAAAGAACTGTTCGGCGCCGAATACGCGAACGTTCAGCCACATTCCGGGTCACAAGCCAATCAAGCCGTGTACGCCGCCTTTTTGAAGCCCGGCGACACGATCCTTGGCATGGGACTGGATTCCGGGGGCCACTTATCCCACGGAGCAAAGGTCAACTTTAGCGGCAAACTCTATCAAGCATACAGTTATGGTTGAATCCCGATACCGAATTGTTGGACTATGATATGATTCGTGATCTGGCTAAGCAGGTCAAGCCGCAAATGATCGTGGCTGGGGCCTCAGCATATAGTCGCATCATCGACTGGCAAGCTTTCCGCGATATTGCGGATGAAGTAGGCGCCTATTTAATGGTCGATATGGCGCATATTGCTGGCCTAGTTGCTGCCGGTCTGCACCCGTCACCAGTTGGCATTGCAGACGTGGTGACAACGACGACGCATAAGACATTGCGTGGTCCCCGTGGTGGCTGATCCTGTCACAGGAGAAGTACGCCAAGCAGATCAACTCCGCAGTCTTTTCTGGTACGCAGGGTGGGCCATTAGAGCACGTGGTGGCTGCGAAGGCTGCAATGCTCAATGAAGATCTCCAACCGGCCTTCAAGGACTATGCGGCGCAGATCATTAAGAATGCGCAGGCTATGGCAGACGTGTTTAACAAGAGCAAGACGATTCGCGTCGTTTCTGGTGGCACTGACAACCATTTGATGACACTCGATCTCACTAAGACTGAGTTAAACGGGAAGCAAACACAGGAATTACTTGATTCTGTTTTGATTACGACTAACAAGGAATCCATTCCAAACGAGCCTTTGAGTCCGTTTAAGACGTCGGGTATTCGGTTGGGAACGCCTGCTATTACAACCCGCGGATTCAAGGAAGATGACGCTGCACAGGTCGCAGAACTCATTGTGAAGGCTGTTGAGAATCACGCAGATGCAGCTGTCTTGGATGAGGTTAAGATAGCAGTTCGTGCTTTGACGGATGCCCATCCAATTGACGCTAACGTGGCAGAAATTGAATTTAAGTAAACTAGCCAACCTCACTTGACTGTGTAATTGGCCTATACTATGGAAGAAAAGTGTCTAGATTTGGACGCTTTTTGCGTCATAAATCATAAATAACCCGCTGTGTTTTCTGAAAAGGGGATACGGGCGTCGGGTTGTTTATGATTTTTTTCTTCCATTATATGTAAGGGCTTTCAAGGATTCCGCTTTCGCTGATGGTGGTGTTTTATAAGAGACACCTGATGCTTCCGGATAGCCAATTCTGAAGTCAGGAAGGGTCTTTCTATTGTTTGGTGAGGCAAATTGTTCTGACATGCCACTTCAGCGCCGTGCCAAATTGTGGAATGCAACGGACTATTACCTAATAGTGGAAAGACCAGTCAGGAAATAGCAGCGGTCGACTACTAACCTGAGAGGCCTGTTCTGCGAGTTAGGACACTGATATTACTGGAAATGAGTACCCCGCCATACGGATACACGCTTTTTTTATTTTTTATCATCCGGCCATTTATTCATTGGGGTGGATAATGGTACAATAAAGGAAATAATTAAAGGAGAGTCAAACTCATGGGCAAGTTTCAGGTTATGGATCATCCGTTGATTCAACACAAACTGACAATTATTCGAAACAAGAACTGCGGGACGAAGGTCTTCCGCGAGGTCGTTGACGAAATTACAACGTTGATGGCTTACGACGTTGCGCGCGATATGCCATTGGAGGACATTGAAATTGAAACACCAATTTCTAAGATGACCGCCAAGACGTTATCCGGGAAAAAGGTTGCCGTTGTTCCGATCCTTCGGGCTGGTATTGGGATGGTCGATGGCATTTTGAAACTGATCCCCGCAGCTAAGGTTGGCCACATTGGGATGTATCGTGACGAGGAAACGCTTGAACCGCACGAATATTTCGTGAAGTTGCCAGCTGATATTGAACAGCGGCAAGTCTTTGTTGTGGATCCAATGCTTGCCACTGGTGGGTCAGCCATCATGCCATTGATGCCCTAAAGAAGCGCGGTGCCACTAACATTAAGTTTGTGTGCCTTGTTTCTGCACCGGAAGGGGTTAAAGCCCTTCGCGAAAAGCACCCCGACGTTGATATTTACGCCGCTGCCCTTGACGACCATTTGAATGAAGATGGCTACATCGTGCCAGCCTTGGTGACGCTGGTGACCGGTTATTCGGAACTAAATAAACATTAGATTATAAAAACAATCAGTTTCAGATTTCAGTGATACCGCTGATATCGTGACACTGATTGTTTTTTTGTTATGAAATATAGTAAGTTTGTTTTGTAATTTTGTTGAAACGGTGGTAGTATTTTCTTTGTATTTTGTGACGTTTCAGGTTGTCTTTGAGGGGCAATTTGGGGTATCATTCATATGCCGCAACAATTTTAATCATGGATTCTAGTTGAAGTTAAAAATCGACTGGCACCATCGAATATTCTTGCGTTAATTTGGTTTGAAAAGAGGTGATACTCTGTGGGAGATCCATCTTCAGTTCCTACCTTTCAATTCGGAGGGCTTACGTTTAACGTCACGAATATGGTTTCGGGACTTATTGCGTTTGTGCTCGTTTTTTTGTTTGTCTTCGCGCTGTCACGTCATATAACGATGAAGCCAGGTCGTGGACAAAACATTCTGGAATGGCTGATCGACTTTACGAATAACATTCTTAAGGGGTCGATTCCAGGCAACGAAACGAGTGCGTTTGGGCTATATGGATTCACCTTGTTCTTGTTCCTGTTCGTTTCCAACGAACTTGGGCTATTCCTCCAAATTTCCCTTGGCGGAAAAGATTGGGTTCGTAGTCCAACATCTGACCCGATCGTTACCATGACATTTTCACTTGCCACGTTAATGATTGCGCAGTACGCTGGCGTAATGAAGTTTGGTTGGAAAAAACATTTCTCAGGATACTTAAAGCCATTCGTTTTCTGGCTGCCAATTAGTATTTTTGAGGAATTTACGAACTTCCTAACGTTGGGACTTCGTATCTTCGGTGTCATTTACTCAGGTGAAATGTTGTTGAAGATTATCGGAAACATGGCCTTTTCTGGTGGGGTTGCGTCCTTTGGGGTCGCAGTCGTTCTGGCATTGGTCTGGCAAGGTTTCTCGGCATTCCTTGGGGCCATTCAAGCGTTCGTCTTTGTTACACTTTCGTCCGTCTACATTGCAGACAAAATCGAAATCGATTAGGCGAAAGAGAATTACTTAATACTTATATCATTTAAGGAGGATATACAGATTATGGGAGCTATTGCAGCAGGTATTGCCATGGCCGGTGCGGCTATTGGTGGTGGTGTCGGTGACGGTCTTGTTATTTCCAAGATGCTCGAAGGTATGGCACGCCAACCAGAATTATCCGGTCAATTACGGACTAACATGTTTATCGGTGTTGGGTTGGTTGAAGCCATGCCTATCATTGCCTTCGTTGTCGCTTTGCTTGTTATGAACAAGTAATTTTGATAACATTTAGTTTGCTTACTTTTAAAACGAAGGAGGTGTCAATAGATGCTCTCACATTTAATCGTAGCTACGAGCTTACCTTACGGTGACATTTTGTTCTACGCGATCTGTTTCTTAATTTTAATGTGGTTGATCAAGATCTTTGCTTGGAAGCCCGTTAATCAAATGATGCAAGACCGTGCTGATAAGATTTCTAACGATATTGATTCAGCCGAAAAGTCCCGTGATGAAGCCGCTCAGCTTGCACAGCAACGTCAAGACGCACTTTCAAATTCTCGCCAAGAAGCTACCACGATCGTTGAAAATGCTAAAAAGCAGGGTCAACAACAACGCGATGGTATCGTGGCTCAAGCCCAGACCGATGCACAAGCATTGAAGGTCAACGCTCAAAAGGATATTGAACAAGAACGCCAAGATGCATTGCAAAACGTGCGTAACGATGTGGCGGACTTATCTATTGAGATTGCTTCCAAGATCATTCAAAAAGAATTAAGCGCTGATGATCAAAAGGCATTGATTGATTCTTATATCGAAGGGTTGGGGAAGCAACATGAGTCTTGATAAGGTTACAGTAGCCAAGCGCTACTCAAAAGCACTGTTCGAGATTCTTGATGAAAAAGGCCAACTTGATGCTGGCTTTGCGGAACTCGAACAGCTACGTAAAGTCTTCCAAGACAACCCACAATTGGGCACTGCGTTAACAGATTCGACCTTAGACTTGTCTAAGCGCGAAGCATTAGTGAAGCCGTTCTTGGATAACTCATCTAGTTACATTCACAATTTGATTCAAATGGTCTTTGATTACAATCGGATGGATGCCATGGTTGAAATTATCAACCAATTCCAAACCTTGTATGATGAGAAGAACCAAACGGTGTATGCTGACGTGACGACTGCGGTCGCCTTAGATGATGCACAACTGGATAGTTTAAAGACGGGCTATGCGGAACGCGTTGGCGCAAAGCAGGTCATCTTGAACAGCAAGGTTGACGCATCAATTCTTGGCGGCGTGATCATTCAGTCTGAAGGTACCATCTTTGATGGCAGCATTAAGACGAAGATTGCCCGTGTCCGTCAGGCACTGTTAGGATAACAACGAGATCTTTATAAAGGGGTGAAACCTATATGAGCATTAAAGCTGAGGAAATCAGTGCTCTAATCAAACAACAATTAGCGGATTACCAAGACGAGATCTCTGTTGACGAAACCGGTACTGTTACCTACGTTGGTGATGGTATTGCCAGAGCTCACGGTCTTGAAAATGCGTTAGCTGGTGAGTTGCTCGAATTCGATAGCGGGGTTTTCGGCATGGTCCAAAACCTTGAAAGCAACGATGTAGGTATCGTTGTCCTTGGTGATTTCACAAAGATCACTGAAGGCGATACTGTTAAGCGGACTGGTCGGATCATGGAAGTTCCCGTTGGGGACGCTATGATTGGCCGGGTCGTTAACTCACTAGGTCAGCCAGTTGATGGCAAAGGTGAGATCAAGACCGACAAATCTCGGCCTATCGAACGAAAAGCACCCGGTGTTATGCAACGGAAATCCGTTTTCGAACCATTACAAACCGGGATGAAAGCCATTGACTCATTGGTTCCAATTGGTCGTGGCCAACGTGAATTGATCATTGGTGACCGTAAAACAGGTAAGACGACTGTGGCCATCGATACGATCATTAACCAAAAAGGCCAAGATATGATTTGTATCTACGTCGCCATTGGGCAAAAGGAATCAACTGTCCGTGGTTCCGTAGAAACACTTCAAAAGTTTGGCGCAATGGATTATACCATTGTCGTTACTGCGGGTCCTTCTGAACCTGCACCATTGCTCTACATCGCACCTTATGCTGGTGCCGCAATGGGTGAGGAATTTATGTTCAACGGCAAGCATGTGTTGATCATCTATGATGATTTATCAAAACAAGCGGATGCTTATCGTGAAATGTCACTGATCCTTCGTCGGCCTCCTGGTCGTGAAGCTTATCCTGGTGATATTTTCTACACCCACTCACGGTTGCTCGAACGGGCTGCTAAGTTGAGTGATGATCTTGGCGGCGGTTCAATGACTGCCTTACCAATCATCGAAACGAAGGCTGGGGACGTTTCGGCGTACATTCCAACCAACGTTATTTCCATCACCGATGGTCAAATCTTCTTGGATAACGATTCATTCTATTCAGGAATTCGGCCAGCTATCGATGCCGGGACTTCTGTCTCTCGTGTTGGTGGTGACGCCCAAGTCAAGGCGATGAAGAAAGTTGCTGGGACCTTACGTTTGGACCTCGCATCATACCATGAACTGGAAGCCTTCGCGCAATTCGGTTCTGACTTGGATGATGTGACTCAGGCTAAGCTGAACCGTGGTGCTCGGACCGTGGAAGTTTTGAAACAACCACTCCATTCACCATTGTCAGTTGAAAAGCAGGTCCTGATCCTGTACGCCTTGGATGAAGGGTTCCTTGATAAGGTCGAACTTGACGATATCGCCAAGTTTGAAAGCGACCTCTTTGACTTCTTCGACAGTAACCATGCCGACATCCTGAAGGGGATTGCCGACACTGGTAACTTGCCAGATGAAGACACCTTTAAGGCTGCAATCAAAGAATTTGCGGATACGTTCCAGGGTGCAGCCCAGACTGCAGCTGCGAACAAATAAAACTTGAGGAAGGATGGTGAGTGCTCATGGCTGAATCAATGAGTGACGTCCAACGTCGCATTGTTTCAACAAAGAATACACGGCAGATCACGACGGCGATGCAGATGGTTCAATCTTCAAAGTTGAGCCAGATTCAAAAAGCGGCAGTCGGTTACCAAGACTACGTGGCCAAAGTTAAGGCTGTTGTGATGCATCTCGCAAAATCTCATCTTTTAGGTGATTCCTCGAGCGATTCGCAATCCAAGGAGTCGAAAAAAACGGCTTATTTGGTCATTACCTCTGATCGAGGAATGGTCGGCAGTTATAACAGTAACGTTTTACGTGAGGCTAATGCGTTCATCGAACAGCATAATACTGATGGTGAACACATGATCCTTGCGGTCGGCGGAACTGGTGCTGATTTTTACAAGAAGCGCGGCGACAACGTGGCTTATGAATACCGCGGTGTCAGCGACGTGCCAACGTTTAATGAAGTACGTGAAATTGTCAAAACCGTGACTTCAATGTATGATAATGACGTTTTCGACGAACTGTACGTTTGCTACAATCATTTTGTAAACCGGTTGGTCTCCCGCTTCCGGGCGGATAAGATGCTGCCAGTTGACAGTGAAACGTTGTCTAACGACTCTTCTGAAGAAACTGAAACTGCGCCTCTGACTGCGAGCTACGACATGGAACCTTCCGAAAAAGAAGTGTTGGCTGTCGTTTTGCCACAATACTCAGAGAGCTTGGTCTTTGGTGCAATCCTTGACGCGAAAACGTCAGAACATGCATCTAGCTCGAACGCCATGAAGTCGGCTTCAGATAATGCAACCGACCTTATCGGCGAACTTGAGTTGCGATATAATCGTGCCCGTCAAGCAGCAATTACGACTGAAATTACTGAAATTACTGGTGGGCAAGAGGCATTAAATAATTAAGACGGGAGGAATTAACGCATAATGAGTTCTGGTAAAGTTGTTCAAGTTATCGGACCAGTTGTCGACGTTGAATTCCCGTTGAGCGATAAATTACCCGATATCAATACTGCCCTTCACATTATGAAGGATGATGCAGTTTCCTTGTAACCGAAGTGCTCCTTGAATTAGGGGACGGGGTTATGCGGACAATTGCCATGGATGGTACTGATGGTCTTCGTCGGGGCATGGAAGTTGAAAACACTGAGTCTTCAATTACCGTACCCGTTGGCGATGACACGTTAGGTCGTGTGTTTAACGTTCTTGGGGATCCCATTGATGGCGGTGCCGAATTCGGCCCAGATGCCGAAAGAATGCCAATTCACCGTGACGCGCCTAGTTACGACGAATTGAACCCAACTTCTGAAATTTTGGAAACTGGGATTAAAGTTATCGACTTGTTAGCACCTTACGTGCGTGGTGGTAAGATTGGGTTGTTCGGTGGTGCCGGTGTCGGTAAAACTGTTTTAATTCAAGAATTGATCCACAACATTGCGCAAGGTCATAACGGTATTTCTGTCTTCTCAGGTGTCGGTGAACGGACCCGTGAAGGTAACGATATGTACTACGAAATGAAAGGTTCAGGTGTTCTTGAAAAGACGGCCATGGTCTATGGTCAGATGAACGAGCCACCTGGTGCCCGGATGCGGGTCGCTTTGACCGGCTTAACGATTGCGGAATACTTCCGTGATGTTAAGGGCCAAGATGTGCTGTTATTTATTGATAATATCTTCCGGTTTACTCAAGCCGGGATGGAAGTTTCAGCCTTACTTGGCCGGATTCCTTCAGCCGTTGGTTACCAACCAACGTTGGCTACTGAAATGGGTCAGTTGCAAGAACGGATTACGTCAACGAAGAAGGGGTCAATTACCTCTATTCAAGCCGTTTATGTTCCTGCCGATGATTATACCGACCCTGCGCCAGCGACGACTTTCGCCCATTTGGACGCTACCACCAACCTGGAACGTGCATTGACGCAACAAGGGATCTACCCAGCCGTTGACCCATTGGCTTCTACTTCAACTGCCCTTGACCCAGAAGTTGTCGGTCAAGAACATTACGAAGTGGCCACTGAAGTTCAACATGTTTTGCAACGTTACCGTGAGTTACAAGATATAATCTCTATTTTAGGGATGGATGAATTGTCTGATGAAGAACAAACGATTGTTAACCGTGCTCGTCGGATCCAATTCTTCTTGTCACAATCATTTAGTGTTGCCGAACAATTTACTGGTGTCCCAGGTTCATACGTTTCTGTTGAAGACACTGTTCGTAGCTTCAAGGAAATCCTTGAAGGTAAGTACGATGATCTTCCAGAAGATGCCTTCCGTAACGCCGGCCCAATCGAAGACGTTGTCGAAAACGCTAAAAAGATGCAGGCAAACCTGAACAACTAAGGAGGGTTCTAAATGGCTGATTCTCAATCGGTTTTAACCGTTAGTATCGTAACCCCCGACGGTAAGGTTTATGATAACGAGAAAGCGACCCTGATCGTCGTTAAGACGCAGCTTGGTGAACTCGGGATCATGCCGAACCACGTTCCTGTTATTGCCTCATTGGCGGTTGATGAAGCTCGTGTCCAATCAGTTGACGGTAAGGAAACTGATGAAATTGCTGTTAACGGCGGTTTCGTTGAATTTTCTGAAAATACGGCAACGATTGTCGCTGATACGGCTGAATATCAGGCTGATATCGACGTTGACCGTGCTAAGAATGCTCAGAAACGTGCTGAAGCACGGATTCAAGAAGCACAACAAGCACAGGATAGCGACGCTTTGGCCCGGGCAGAAGTAGCACTTCGCCGAGCAATTAACCGAATTAACGTTGCTGGTAAATAATATTGGCTATGATGAAAGCACTCAGACCTTAGGGTTTGGGTGCTTTTTTTAGAGCGTGAAGCAAGGCGGTTTAGGGGCGGTGTGTAACGGACTCTGGCAGAAATGCCCGAACTTGGCATTTTTGCCAGAGTCCGTTACACGTTAGCCCCGTGCCTTGCTGAACGCGTTTCCACTCGGTAGCCTAGTAGGTAGTAAGAATCAAATAGTATGTAGTGTTGTCCGTTGCATTCCGCAATTTGGCACTCCGTGTAGTGGCTCGCGACTGAGCTAATTCGATTTCCACTGCGTGGCTCTCGAGTGGATCTCAGTCGACTCGCACATCAGTAACCGACCAGAAAACGGTCGCTAACTGATGTCGACACCACAGCTCCGTGCCAAATTACGCCATTCCACTGATATTGAGCTTACTTTTTCCACGGTGGTTAAGCCTCTCAATGGTGTTAATCCAGGCTTGCAGAGAATCCGCCCTCGACTGCTAGTAAGCCCATTGACAGCAATGCTTTTCACACGTTGTAGACTCTGGTAACAATTGATCAAGAGATTTCTCGGCATCACCGATGATGACGATTACAAGTATCGTAGCGTAACAGAACCGTTTAGCATTGCAGGCCGGAAAGCGACCTCACCTCCACCTGTTGGGGGCGAACGGTGAAACGAAGCAACTTGTCAGCACTATTTACCTCACCTAGCAATCAAAAGATTCTTTCTAGAACTCGATTCAACTAAGCCGAAAAGTGGGCAAACAATTTGTAAAGTCTCCGAAATTCGAAAGGCGGTGTGACGGCTCTCAGTTCTTTTACACATCAATAACCGACCACGATCCGGCTACCAACAAAATCAACACAACCACTATTCCAAACTACTTGTAATAAGCAATAAGCCTCTATGACAGTCAGACAGGAGAAAACAAAGGCATGTCTTTGCTACGTACAACTATGACCACTAAATCCGACAATGTGAAAGCGTCATCGGCGTCACTTGCTATCACAGCGATTCGGCATGTGCATTATCCCGTCAGAGGCAGGGCTCTAAACGGACAACATCACCAATTAGCAAATCACAAACAATAATCAGGTTATGTGTCGTAATTGCACGGCTCAAGTGAATTCGTAATATTACAAATGACACGTAACTAGCGACAACCCCTAGAAACTATGCTATATTTTAGAGGTAATGCGGAAAGGAAAGTTAGCTTATGCGAACAATCGGGACACAGGCCCTCTTGACTCTAATCAGTCATTTTATTTTTATCTTTGTTGCTTTTTGGAGTATTCAAATTGCACATTGAAAATCTTATGAGGCTCTACCCAACACAGGCGCGGGTGTTAATTGTGATGCTGTCTGTGACGGTAGGATATACCTGCAGTTCTTTTTTCCTGAATTTTATTGATAATGTCCGTAACTTAATTTACATCGTTAAGTAACGTGACACGTGGAGGGAATTAAAGTGGAAAAAATCATTGTGCATGGCGGAAATCGTCTACAGGGATCTGTACATATTGAAGGCGCAAAAAATGCGGTACTACCAATATTGGCAGCATCAATCCTTGCTGAACGCGATGAAATGGTCTTAACAAACGTACCGATCTTGTCGGACGTTTATACGATGAATAATGTTTTAAAATTTTTGAATTTAGATGTCGATTTTGACGAAGCACGGAATACTGTGCGGCTTAATGCGGCCAAAAAACTATCGACAAGCACCGTTTGAATACGTCTCAAAAATGCGGGCGTCGATCGTGGTCATGGGGCCGCTGTTAGCGCGTTATGGACATGCACGTGTTGCGATGCCAGGCGGTTGTGCCATTGGCTCACGGCCAGTTGATTTACATCTCAAGGGGTTTGAAGCCTTGGGTGCTACAATCAATCAACAGGACGGTTACATCGAAGCTAAGGCCGATCAGTTGGTAGGGACAAAAATTTACTTGGACTTCCCAAGTGTTGGTGCGACCCAGAACATTATGATGGCCGCAACGATGGCGAAGGGCACAACGGTCATTGAAAACGTTGCGCGCGAACCTGAAATTGTGGATCTGGCAAATGTCTTAAACAAGATGGGTGCCAAGGTTCGTGGTGCTGGGACAGAAACGATTCGAATCGATGGTGTCACTGCCTTACATGGCACGACTCATCACGTTGTTCAAGACCGGATCGAAGCGGGCACCTTTATGGTCGCTGCTGCCCTGACACAGGGGGACATTCTGGTTCAGGATGCGATTTCAGAACACAATAAGCCATTGATCTCTAAGTTGGAAGAAATGGGTGCAAAGGTCATTGATGAAGATGCTGGTGTTCGGGTCATTGGTCCTAAGGTCTTGACCCCAACCAACGTCAAAACAATGCCGCACCCAGGGTTCCCAACTGATATGCAACCACAAATGTCAGTGCTACAACTGGCAGCCAATGGCACTAGTACGTTGACTGAAACCGTGTTTGAAAACCGCTTTATGCACCTTGAAGAACTTCGGCGGATGAATGCCAATTTCAAGATCGAAGGCCGGACCGTTGTGTTATATGGGCCGACGTCGTTCAACGGTGCCGAAGTGGCAGCGACTGATCTTCGAGCTGCGGCAGCGCTAGTGCTTGCAGGATTGGTTGCTAACGGGTACACCCAAGTGACGAACCTCAAGTATCTGGATCGCGGCTATTATGACTTCCACAAGAAGTTGGCTGCGCTGGGTGCTGAGATCGAACGCGTCTCTGTGCCAGCCCAAGAAGAAATTGTTTTAAAGACTGCAACCAAGGATTAATGATGAATTAAGTAAAGATGGGGTTAAATTGCCCCATCTTTTTTATCGAGTCATAGTCCCTTTCTATGGGCTATGCTATAATTAACGGTTGAGATAATAAGTTCAGGAGGAATTATTTAGGATGGCTAAAGATATTGGTATTGATTTAGGAACTGCCAATGTTCTTATCTACGCAGTGGGTAAGGGAATTGTGTTAAACGAGCCGTCAGTGGTTGCCGTTGACACCAAGACGAACCAGGTGCTTGCAGTCGGTTCAGAAGCCTACCGGATGGTTGGGCGGACACCAAGCAACATTCGGGCAATTCGACCATTGAAGGATGGGGTTATTTCAGATTTTGACATTACTGAAAGCATGCTGTCATACTTTATCAGTAAGCTGAATGTGAAGGGCTTTTTGTCAAAGCCAAACATTATGATCTGTGCGCCAACCAACATTACTGAGATTGAACGGCGGGCCATCATTCAGGCTGCTGAAAAGTCTGGTGGGGCAAAGGTCTACCTTGAAGAAGAACCAAAAGTTGCCGCTGTTGGTGCGGGCATGGATATTTTCAAACCTCGCGGGAACATGGTGATCGATATTGGTGGTGGGACGAGTGATATTGCCGTCCTCTCACTGGGTGACATTGTGGCTAGCAAGTCCATCCGGGTTGCCGGTGATGAGTTGAACGTCAACATCATTAACTACCTGAAGACCCAGCACAACCTGCAGATCGGTGAGCGGTCAGCTGAAGCCATTAAGATTCAAATTGGGTCAGCCTATCCAGATGAAAACGACCAGGACAGCCTTGAAGTCCGTGGACGCGACTCCGTAACGGGGATGCCACGGTCAGTAGAAATTACGGCTGAGGAAATTCGGCCAGCAATTGGCGTTGTCATGGATCAAATCGTGAATGCTGCCAAGGAAGTACTCGAAATCGTGCCGCCTGAATTGGCATCTGATATCATCGATCGGGGGATCATGCTGACCGGTGGTGGTGCGTTGCTGAAGGGCATCGACAAGCTCTTTATTGACCGGCTCAAGGTGCCGGTTGTTATTTCTGACAGTCCATTGGATAACGTGGCTAAGGGTGCTGGTGTGTTACTTGAACACATGGATACGAATTCAAAGAAGAGTCGTAAAGCCAATAAGTAAGCGAGGCTGATATGAAAAAGATCCTAATGGTACTGGTTCGCGGGTATCAGCGGTTTATTTCACCGTTGTTTCCGCCAACTTGTCGTTATTCGCCAACCTGTTCCAGCTATATGCTGACAGCGTTGCAAAAACATGGTGCAATTAAGGGTGCACTGATGGGCATTGCCCGTATTTTGCGGTGTAATCCGCTCGTCCATGGCGGCTATGATCCAGTGCCGGATCACTTTAGCCTCCGAAGAAACAAGGCAGCCGAAATGGCTTACCTCGAAGAAATGAAATTAAAGTAACCACGGGAACCGTTATACCGGTTTTTCCGAGGGGATAAGAGGACTCAGCTGAAACCATAGCGGTTATTTAGCTGAGTCCTCTTATGTGGCCGAGCCTAACAGATTTTCTAAGCGGCCTATAACTGCTTTCTTCCACGGGTTAAATGCGTTAAAATAGGAATCGTGCACGATTTCGTTTGCATGAAAAACAAAATAAGGAGTTTCGTATGTCCAAAAAAAATCAACCAATTGGTGTTGCCATTGACGAAGTGCAACAAGGGGAATTAACGGTCCTTCAAGTCTCAATCAAAGATGATGTGATCGGCGTGATCAAACCCTTAGATAAAACGTTTGAAGTCGATATTGAAGCGACCAGCCAGTTAAGGTCAAAACACAGGATGACGGGATCGAATACCTCATCCAAGCCTACAATTTACACCACTAAGCCGTTTTCTAAAAAAGGCTTAAATGCCTAGTTAGAAAATCGCAATACACTCACGAATGCTTATAATAGATGATGAGTGTGGAAGGAGGGCGTGCTTTGGCAAAAGAGCTTCGTGAAAATAAAAACGAAGAGGATTCAAGAATTGATTATGGCGTTATTTTTTGCGTTTTAATGTTATCAATTATTGGGTTAGCTTCAATCTATGTTGCCGCTACCCACGATTCAAGTGCCGTGAATATAAAGTCAGAAATGATTTCTCAGGTGGCATGGTACATTATTGGGACTATCGCCGTCGTGATCATTATGCAATTTGACTCGGAACAATTATGGAAGGTCGCGCCCATTGCCTACTGGCTAGGCATTTTTCTGTTAGCCTCGGTGCTGGTGTTTTACAGTCGATCGTATGCCGCTTCAACGGGTGCGAAATCGTGGTTCGCTATCGGCCCCTTAACGTTCCAGCCGTCAGAAATTATGAAACCGGCTTATGTTTTGATGATGGCACGAGTCATCAGTGATCATAATCATACGTACTATCATCATACAGTGCGGACGGACTTTACATTACTTGGCAAAATGCTGGCTTGGACAATTCCAATTCCAGTGTTATTGAAATTGCAAAACGACTTTGGGACGATGCTGGTGTTCTTTGCTATTTTTGCAGGACTGGCCTTGATTTCAGGGATTACCTGGAAAATTCTAGTGCCAATATTTGGTGGTGGTGGTGCCATTGGCGGTGGCGCATTACTACTGGTGGTCACTTCAAGTGGGCGAACGATTCTTGAGCATTTGGGCTTTCAAGCCTATCAATTTTCACGAATCGATACCTGGTTGAATCCATCGGGTGAGACATCTAACCAAAGTTATCAGCTTTGGCAAAGTATGAAAGCCGTTGGATCTGGTGGCGTGTTTGGTACCGGATTTGACGTTTCAAAGGTCTACGTCCCCGTGCGTGAATCCGATATGATCTTTTCCGTTATTGGTGAAAACTTCGGGTTTGTCGGCAGTTGTTTGCTGATTCTGCTTTATTTCCTATTAATTTATCAAATGATTCGGGTCACGTTTGATACGAAGAATGTTTTCTACGCTTATATTTCGACCGGGATCATTATGATGATCCTATTCCATACGTTTGAAAACATTGGGATGAGTATTGGCCTCCTGCCACTGACTGGTATTCCATTACCATTTGTTAGTCAAGGGGGATCGGCATTGATTGGGAACATGATCGGTATTGGCTTAATCATGTCGATGCGTTATCATTATAAGAGTTACATGTTTAGCCGCAGTGATGATTTTGAATAACCGATCTCAAAATGATCACTGTTGGGCGACAAATTTGATGTTGAGGTGAAGGATAATGAACGAACAAGCAACTTACTTTTGGACAAAAGAGATTAACGGTAAGACCCGCGTGGGCTTGACCAAGGCTGGCCAAGACGAACTGGGTAGCATCAAGTTCGCACATTTACCAAAGGTTGGCGATGCAGTTAAGGCCGGCGCAACACTGATCAGTGTTGAAGCTGAAAAGGCTGTTTCTGACATCGACAGTCCCGTAAGCGGCACTGTTGCTGCTGTTAACCCACAACTGGACAACGACTTTGAGGCCTTAAACAGTGCCAGTGAAGACGATGCTTGGTTAGTAGACATCCAAACTGCCTAAGACAAAATGACAGTTTGATGATAAATGTTGCTTGACTTTTAGAATTGAGCTGAGTATACTTTTGTCATTGACTTGAATTGAATACCAAGTGGCAAGATGAGTAGGCCGGACAACGGGTTTAGAGAGTTCCTATTAGGTGAGAGGGAATCCCGATACATGGCTGAAGATGGTCTTGCAGGCACTGTTACGGTGAGTTTTTAATGAGCCGCAACTGGGTAACGTCCACTATCGCGTTGAGTCATGAGATGACTCATTGAGGTTACTGCTGTGAGGCAGTAACGAACTAAGGTGGTACGCGAAACGCTTCGTCCTTAACTAGTGGTAGACTAGTTGGGCGAGGCGTTTTTTATTTGATAATGAGTACAAGTGATAGTGATGAAAAGGAGGGGATATCCGTTGATTGAATTCAAAGATGTGTCCAAAACGTTTACAACGAAGGATGGCACGTTAAATGCCGTTCAGCACGTTAACTTTAACATTGAAGACGGCGAGATATACGGGGTCGTCGGCTATTCCGGCGCCGGAAAATCGACGCTGGTGCGGATGCTAAACGGATTGGAAACACCCACCAGCGGGGCAATCGATATTAATGGGGATAAGATCTCAGAGTTAAGCGGGACGGCGCTGCGAAAGAAACGCCAAAAGATCGGGATGATCTTCCAACACTTTAACCTGTTGTGGTCACGAACCGTGATTCAAAACGTTATGTTTCCGTTGGAAGTTGCCGGCGTGGGCAAGAAAGAGCGCCGAGAAAAGGCCCAGCGATTAGTTGACCTTGTCGGGTTAAATGGTCGTGAAAAGTCTTATCCGTCAGAATTATCTGGTGGTCAAAAGCAACGGGTCGGGGTTGCCAGAGCGTTGGCAAATGACCCTGAAATTCTGATTTCAGATGAAGCGACTAGTGCGCTGGATCCGCAAACAACGGATGAAGTGCTTGACCTGTTGCTTAAAATCAATAGGGAATTGAATTTGACGATCGTCTTGATCACCCACGAAATGCACGCGATTCGTAAGATCTGTGATCACGTGGCTGTTATGGAAGAAGGGAAGGTTGTTGAACGCGGTACCGTGTTTGACGTCTTCCGGAATCCGCAACAGGAGATCACCAAGCGGTTCGTCAACGAGGAAGTTGACCCATCCCTTGCCGATACGAACGTTGTTATTGATGACCTGATCAAGAACTATCCAAAGGGCGTTTTGCTCCAACTGGTCTTTCATGCGATCAAGCCAAGTTACCAATTGTGTCTGAGATGATTCATAAGTACCCTGATCTTCAGGTCAGCATTATTGAAGGCAGCATTCATCAGACGCAAGAAGGCGCCATTGGTTCGCTGTTCCTGCAACTGATTGGGGAACAAGAAAGCATCGACGGTGCCAGGCACTGTTAAAGAAGATGCGGGTAGAAACGGAGGTCATTCACCATGACTAATGGCTCATACTTTGCGTTCCATACAGTCGATTGGGGCAGCATGTGGGGCGCCACATGGGAAACGATTTGGATGACGCTCGTCTCCATGGTCGTCGTCGTTATTTTGGGCATCCTATTAGGACTGCTGCTGTTTGAAACAGCCGATAGTCACAATTTCTTGGCAAAGGCATTGAATTGGCTAGTGTCACTCTTCGTCAACGTTTTCCGGTCAATTCCGTTCATTATCTTGATCTTGCTATTATTGCCCATCACCAAGAATATCGTGGGGACGATCATTGGTCCCACAGCGGCGTTACCTTCGTTGATCGTGTCAGCGGCCCCGTTTTATGCGCGGATGGTCGAAGTGGCCCTTCACGAAATTGACCACGGGGTGATTGAAGCGGCTGAGGCCATGGGGGCCAATAAGACGCAGATCATTTTAAAGGTCTTGTTACCAGAAAGTATGCCGGCGCTTGTTTCTGAAGCGACCGTTACGACGATCTCACTGATCGGCTACACCGCAATGGCTGGGGCCATTGGGGCTGGTGGTCTAGGTAACCTGGCATACATCGACGGGTTTGAGACCAACAATAACACCATTGTGTTAGTGGCGACTGTGATTATTGTTTTGATCGTGTTTGTATTTCAATTTATTGGGGATTTTCTTGTTCGTCGGATTGATAAACGGACATTGTAAAAGAAAACAACTATTTGGGAGGAATCATCATGAGATTATCCAAACGTGTGTTAGGTGTGTTAGGTGTAGCGGCAACGGCCGTTTTGTTAGTGGGTTGTGGCAGTAAGTCGTCATCTTCAAAGAAAATTACAACCATCACTGTTGGGGCTTCAGCTGTGCCTCATGCTCAAATTTTGAAGCATGTGCAACCACAACTGAAAAAGGAAGGCGTCAACTTAAAGATCAAAGTCTTCCAAGACTACGTAATGCCTAACAAGGCATTGGCTGCCAAGGAACTGGATGCTAACTACTTCCAGCATATGCCTTTCTTAAACCAGTGGAACAAGGAAAACCACGGGACATTGGTTAGCGCTGGTGGTGTTCATTTGGAACCCATCTCAGCTACTCAAAGAAGTACAAGAGTTTAAAGGATGTTAAGGATGGGTCAACGATCCTTGTCAGCAGCAACACGCCTGACTACGGTCGTGTGTTGACGCTGTTGAAGGATGCCGGTTTGATCAAGATCAAGAAGGGCATTGATATCACCACTGCCAACTTCTCAGATATTACGTCAAATCCTCGTCACCTGAAGTTCAAGCACAGTTACGAACCGAAGTTGATGCCAACAATCTACAAGCAGGGTGAAGGTGACGTGGTCTTCATTAACGCCAACTACGCTGTGCAAGCAGGTTTGGATCCTCGTAAGGATGCCATCGCAACTGAAAAGAAATCATCACCATACGTCAACATCGTGGCTGTCCGTAAGGGTGACCAAAACAAGCCAGCCATCAAGAAGTTGATGAAGGCATTGCAATCAAAGAGCACACAAAAGTGGATCTACAACCACTATAAGGGTGCAGTGTTGCCGGCGAAGGCATACTAGAGAGTGGAGCAAGGCGTTTAAGGGGCGGAGCCTAAGTAACTTTCGGCATAAAATCCCGGTTTTGGATTTTGTGCCGGAAGTTGCTTAGGCAGTAGCCCCTTGCCTTGCGGAACTCGTTTCGGCACGGAGGCCAGAAAGCGCGTCGCAAGAGGCATTCTCTAATAAAATGAGCATTTTTAAAGAGAATGCAAGACGTCCTGACCCAATCACAACTGAAAAAAGAACAACTTCAAAATCACCACCAAAAACTGTCAACCAAGCGTTGGCAGTTTTTTTATACCCAAATCCACCGTCAGGACCACTCTGAAATTTGACTTTTCTCACCCAACCTTTATAGTTAACTACACAAGTAACTAACCAATTAAGACTAACGGGGGAATTCAAATGAACGCGAATGCAGTTGTCTCAGTACGGGACCTTCACAAAACCTATGGCAAGGCGGGGGAGAAACAATACGAAGCCTTAAAGGGCATCACGTTTGATGTTCAACCTGGAGAATTTGTCGGCATAATGGGGGCTTCCGGTTCTGGTAAGTCAACCTTGCTGAACATTCTTGCGACCCTGGACCAACCGACGAGTGGCCAGGTGACCATTGACCAACTGGATGTCACGACGCTTAAAGGCAACCAAATTGCTGATTTTCGGGCAAAAAAAGTCGGGTTTATCTTCCAGGATTTTAACCTGCTTGAAAACTTAACGAACTATGAAAATATTGCTTTACCGCTCTCTCTTCAAAATATTGCGGGTACAAAAATCAAGACAGCCGTGGAAAAGGTTGCGGCGCAGTTGACGATTACCGAGACACTTTCCAAGTACAACGGAAATTTCTGGGGGCCAAAAACAACGGGTGGCAGCAGCGCGGGCACTCGTTTCAAAGCCGGCCATCCTGTTTGGTGATGAGCCGACCGGGGCACTTGATTCAAACAGTGCCCGCGACCTCCTGGAAATGTTGACGGCCGTTAATCATGATCAACAGGTCCCAGTCTTATTAGTGACCCACGACCCGTTTTCGGCCAGCTATTGCCAGCGTATTTTGTTCATTAAGGATGGCCAAATCGGCCAGACGCTGCATCGTGAAGACCGGACACAACAAGCGTTTTATCAAGAAATTCTTGATACGCTAGGGACATTTAACTAGGAGGGGCGCCGTGTTAGTAAAATTAGCATTTGCGGGCATTAAGAGCCGCATTAAAGATTACGTTGTCCTCTTCTCAGGACTGGTCATGTCCAGTGCCATTTTCTACATGTTTGAGGCCCTCGCGACGAACCAGTCGTTCATTAAAAATAACACCACGGTGTCAGGCGCTAGTATTATTTTTCAACTGGGTGCTGTGTTGCTAACGATCATTACGCTGGTGTACATTTTCTACGCGAATTCGTTTTTAATGAGCATGCGCCGACATGATTATGGGATGTTTATGATGCTTGGAGCCAAACAACGTAAAATTGGTCAACTGATCTTACTGGAGACCATGGTCATAGGCGTCATCGCCAGCGTGATCGGAATCCTGGTCGGCTGGTTGCTTACCAGTACGCTAGGAAATCTGATGATGTCTGTCGTCATTGGGAGTCACCTTAAACACTTCAGTGCGTTCTATCTACAGCGTGTTGACCACGATCGATCTCTACCTTGGCCTGTTTATGATTGCGGGTATTGTGAACTGGTTGAGTCTCACTAAAACGCAAGTCCTTCAACTGTTGAAGGGTGATCAGCAGCCTAACCGTCCCGTTCTGCGGCCCGTTGCCCAGTTGATTCAAGTAATCGTCGGGCTTGTCTTGTTAGCAGTGGGCTACTACTGCATGGCTCACGTCCAAACGATTGGCTGATCGGTATTTTCATTGCGCTGGTCACCATCGTGGCTGGGACGTACTTCTTATTTAACGCTGTTTCATTTGGCTCGTGCTGTTATTGAAGCGGACCTCATGGGCGAATAGGGGCTTAAACACGTTTACCCTGTCGCAGTTACAGTTTCGGATTCGTAATTACACTAAAATGCTGTCGATCGTTTCCATTTTATTTGCGTTAGCGTTGGGTGCAATTACAGTCGGCATTGGCTTTCACCGGCAGATCGATCTCATGGCAAATGTTAATTCGCCATACACCATGGCAATTCCGGATCCAAAACCAGTGACTCAATCGTGCGTTGACCGGTTGCACCTTGCCACTAAGGCCCTCTATCAGCAGAAACAAACGCGCACGACTGTCTATTACAATGCAGCTGAACTGAAGGCCCATCCTGTTCAACGGGTAACAACGACCTTAGCAGAAATGCAAAAACAGCACCGCAGTCATGTTGCAGTGCGCTATGGAACGGTGAGCGTTGACCAATTGAAAAAAGATCCGGTAGCACTTGAAATGTTGCAGTCTGGACAGCAGCAGACAAAGACAGCTAAGGTGGTCTCAGCGGCTAAATTTGCTCAAATAAAGGGGACCACGCACCACCTGTTAGTCTTTAGAGTCACCAATTTAAAAGCCAGCCAAGCAGCCCTTAAAACGATTCAAAACAGTGAGTCTCTTGCTGCGGGCACTGTTCTTCCTGGCGGGTACGGCATGCTTGTGTTGGGTACCGCACTCTATGGTGGCCTGGAGTTCATGGGACTCTTCTTAGGAATCGCCTTTCTTGCAATGCTTGCAAGTTGCCTGATGTTTAAGATCTTAAGCGGCGCTACAAGCGACCGTAAACGGTACATGATGCTCAACAAAGTGGGCACACGTCCCAGCGTTTTGCGCCGGTCGATCAACCGAGAAGTCGGGGTGTTGTTCATTCTGCCGGGAATCGTTGGTGTCATTCACGTCCTGTTTGGCTTACAATTGTTTACCTTATTAATGATAAATCCGTACGATCAGCTCTGGATACCATTTACAATCTTTATTCTGTTGTATATTATTTACTATGTGATTACTGTGAGACTTTACGAACGAATCGTATTGCCGAAGATTCAGATTAATAATTAGGCGTGAGCGGTCGTCTCAAACAAATGTTAGGAAAGGAACATCGTCAAAAGCGGGTGGTGAAAAATGCAGTTTAATTTTGACAGTACAGAACCGCTATATTTACAGGTAGCCGATCAATTGGAGGAGGCTATCTTCTTAAACAGCTTTCAGGAAGGTGAGCAGGTGCCGTCCACCACGGAAATTTCAAAACAGTTCCACATCAATCCGGCAACGGTGCTGAATGGCATGAACATTCTTGTGGATAGCGGCTTTCTAGAAAAGAAACGGGGGTTAGGCATGTTTGTAACAACTGGCGCCAATGACAAAATTCGAACGAAACGACAAGATGAGTTCTACGCTGATTTCGTGTCCAACCTGGTCAGCGAAGCAAAAAAATTATCGTTGCCGGAGACGGCAATCATTGAGATGGTGAAACGGGCGTATGAACAGGCATGAATCCAATTAAAGTAACGGGACTATCCAAATCGTTTGCAAAAAGACGGTCCTGACAGATATTAACCTGACAATTGAACCCAATACCATCTATGGTCTGCTTGGCCGCAATGGTGCCGGTAAGAGTACCTTGTTGAACTTGATTACGAACCGGCTGCCGATTGCGACCGGGACGGTGACGATTGACGGGACGCCCTTAGCAAACAATGACGCGCTATTGAATCGTATTTACATGATGAGTTAAGCCAACCTTTACCCGCCGCGGCTGCGGGTGAGTGAGATCTTTAAACTCACTGCCCAGATGTATCAGGGATTTGACGCTGCCTATGCGGATGAGCTGGTTGCGAAATTTGAACTGGATCCGCAGACCCGGTTTAATAAATTATCAACTGGTTATCGCTCCGTTATGAAGCTGATCATTGCCCTGGCAGTGGATGTGGACTACGTGTTTTTAGATGAGCCCACGCTGGGACTGGATGCGAATCACCGGCAGTTGTTTTATGAGGAACTGATCGATAGTTATGCTAAGACGCCACGTTCGTTTGTGATCTCAACGCATCTTATCGAAGAAATTGCGAACGTGATCGAACGCGTCTTTGTGATTCAAGACCATCAGCTGCTTGTTAACGACACAACTGAAAATGTACTTCAGGAAGGGTACGCTGTCACGGGGCCAGCCAAGGAAGTGCAGACTTATACGGCAGATCTGAACGTGATCGGTCAGGAAAGTTTGGGCAATTTATTGGTTCACTACGTTTATGGCCAACTTGATGACCAGCGCGAAATTCCGGACACGGTGACTGTGAGTCACATTGATCTGCAGAAACTCTTTATTTATCTAACCAGTCAGGGGGGCCATCGTGAGATTTAAAGCTGGATTTTCATACCAATTCAAAACCTATCTAAAAGCGCTCGGGTGGTTCTATGTCTGGGCCATTGCGGGCATCGTGATCCTGCCCACGCTGATCACGGTTGTCCTGGGGCAGGCGCAACATTACACATTAAGCGATGCGCTCCCAGGTGGGCTGACCAGTATTGTTCTTGGGATTTTCTTAGTGGTCTACGGCGCCATCACTTATGATGGGTTCAAGCTATTTATTCAAAATGGTATCGGGCGGAAGACTTATTTTTGGTCAAAGACGGCCGTGCTTGGCGTCATCGTGCTCGTTGGTGAAGTGATTAATGTGTTGTACGGTTGGTTATATGAGAACGTCATCACCAGTCGCCACTCTGGGACCATGGTCTTCTTTGACCTTTATGGCAAGTATTTTCACAACCAAGTGGCTGACAGACTGGCCGTTGTTGTGATCACGATTTTATTTATTGGCTGTTTTCTTGCAACAAGTATGGCAGTCGGCAGTATTCTCGGTTTGTTTTCGCGCAGAGTTCAAATCATTTTGATCGTCGGCATCCCGATTTTACTGTTTATCATCTTGACTGTCTTGATCTCAGTGAACACGACGAGCAGTCTAAAACTGACCTGGATCTACGATGCGCTTACGTTCATGGTTGGCTATCACAAGCAGGCCCAGGGCTATTTGAACCCGTTTGCACCGATGATTTCTGGAACGCTCTACATTCTGATTATGCTGGGAATCTCATACGGATTTACTTTAAAATTACGCGTGCCGCGATAAGCCTTCCTGAACGCCATTATTAATATGGACAGAAACATGCTAAAATAGCAGTATTAGTTAAAAATGGACACGTCTAGACAGACAGAAACGGGGCGAAAAGAGTGGACGATCAAATTGACACGTTGCGACACCAGTTGCAGACCTATAAAGATGAAGTTAACGCAGGTAAACTATATCAATCCCTAGGCCCCAAGCTGGAGGACCTGATCAAGGAAGCAAAAATTGTGCCACCGACCCCGGTTCAGTTGCCAAACGACGATGACGGGATCCGGCCGCTGTTACTGCAGCTAAACGACCAGATTCAAAATGAAACGCTAACAGAATTACGGGACCAGGATGTCATTTCTCTGTTACACCATATTGGGTCACCAGATCCAAAAATTCGGGATAAGGGCATCTATTTCCTGTTTAATGATTTGATTCAACAGCACTTGCTGACGAATAGTCAGATGACCATGATGGTGCGCTATCTCAGTAGTGACAGTGTGTTGTTCAGCCATATTTTTGAACCTGAAAATGAGGCCGTGTATCAACGTTCATTTGCGGTACTCTTACTTTCAGTCGTCATCTATGCAGATCGGGTTGCCTATCATTTTTTGGATGAAGATCTGGAAGCCCAAGTTGTGGATCAATTTGCCCTCTATATTTTATTAGAGCGCGATACCCGCGGCTTTATCGGCCAACAGGGGTGGGCTCACGCCTACACGCACATCGGCAACTTGTTAGATGAGTTGTCTGAACGGCCACGGTTAACACGGCGGATAAGTTACTGATGCTGGCACTGATCATTGAACGCTACAAGCAGTTGGATGGCGCCTTGATTTTTGGAGAACCGCAGCGGTTGGCAGGGTATTTTTCACGACTGACCAATAAAAACCAGCTCTATGCTGACTATTTTTTGACTCAGTTAAAACGCTGGCGTCAGGAAATGATCATCATTCAATCTGCGGAAACCCAGGGTGTTTGGAACCGGGTGTATAACCGCGGACGATTGATAGAGGCCATGATTATTCGCCATGACTTTAATGATCAGATTATGGCTTATTTGAATTCGATTATCGATTTTTTGGCTTAGGATTTGCCTGCTGTTTTAGCCTGGTTTGTGTTTTGATTGTTAAAAGCAACTCTTGCGGCAGCATTCTTGGCGACATGTGCGGCGCAAGCAGGCGTAGATTTTCTGCTTTCTAGATGACATTGCCGAAACGTGTTCCAGGAGGGGTCTTTCCAATGTTAGGTGATAGTCCGTTGCATTCCGCAATTCGGCAGGCCGTCGTAGTGGCTCGCGACTGAGCTAACTCGATTTCTGCTGCGCAGCTCTCGAGTGGATCTCAGTCGTCTCGCACATCAGTAACCGACCAAGAAACGGTCGCTAACTGATGTCGACACCACGACAACCTGCCGAATTGCTGCATTCCACTCACGTTGAGCTTACTTTTCAGAAAAGTTAGCAACACACTAGCGTTAGACCAAGTTCGAAGAGAATCCGCCCTCGACTGCTTGTCAGACTCTCGGTAGCAATGCTTCTTACGATGTGACAATTGACAATCACGATTAACTAGCCAGCTTCTGAGCAACTACTATGAACACTTATTTTCAATGTTGAGGCGTTCAAGAATCGTAGCGTAGTGGAGCCGTTCGGCATTGCAGGCTGTGGTGTTGGTGTTAGTTGGCAAGGGTTCTTTCCTTGCCTAGTAACACGGGAGACGTAGGAGATCCTTGAATGTCTGAAAGGACATTCAATAGCTCCGGAGCGACCCCACCTCAGCCTGCAGGGCCGAACGGTGCAACAAAGCGACATATCAGCGCCATTTATTCACCCAACATTGGAAAGACCCTCCAGGAGACAGAGGGCTACTGCGTAAGCAACTTATGATCCGCCCCCTAATCGTCTCCTTTCACACTCTATACTATAAAAAAGGACACCCAAATGAAGTCGAGTTATTATAAACGTTTATTTTCGATGAGCTATCAGTTGTTAAAGGTACGTTCTGTTAACCTTGGCTGGTTACTGCTTATGGCACTGCTCATGACCATGCAAATTCTCATGTTAAATGCCGGCTTGGTTGTCGCCAAGCTGGTTTTAGTCGTGGGATTTCTTGCCGGGCTACCCTTTGAGGTGACGCTGGTCACCACGGCGTTATTTGCATCTAATCAGCTTATCAACCAAAATGACTTGCTTCTGTTGACGACCTGGCGCCGATTCAAGAAACACTGGCTGCCCTTACTCGTCATGGAACTCTTGTTGCTGCTCGTCTGGGCACCGTTTGGCGACGTTGGGTTTTCTTCCGCATTTATTAATTTGGTTCGGTTGCCGGTTCACGTGATGGATAATTTTGTGATGTATCGCCGTATTTGGCTGGTCCTGGTCGCTATCGGCTACTTGATTGTTTTGACGCTATTCATGTTATTAACTTACCGAGTGGTCAACGGGATCATTAACCGCCGGGAACCGCAGCGACACGGATTAAAATCACTTTGGCAGTTCCAGCGGGTGTTCATTCGACCATTTCTTCGTATCATGGTGCCCGTTGTCGTGATCGATGAGGCTGTGATCTTTGGATTTCGGGCACTCATGCCGACCATTACCTCACAGACGCTGGGCAAATTTCTAAGTGTAGTGGTCATGATCATTCTTATTACGTTTACCGTCATGGCACTGAGCTGTTTAATGGTCGCCATGGTTTGGGAAGCGTTAGGGCAGCCTAGTTTCAAACCTGTGTTTGATAAGGATGATGCGACGCACACAATGGCGTGGTTCCCAGCTGGACTTGTGCTGATTTTAGTAGCCTTATTTAGTTTTCAGGCCTTTCACTTTAGCTCGCCTGCGTCGGCCTCAACGACCGTTGCACACCGTGGTGCTGTTGATAATAATGGGGTGCCAAACACGCTTGATTCCTTGGAAAAAACGGTGAAGGATCACCCAAACTATGTTGAGATCGATGTTCAAGAGACGCGTGATGGCAAATTTGTGGTTTGTCACAATCAACGCGTTCGAGAAGCCAACAATGGTAAGTTAGCCAACATTCAAAAAACGTCGCTGGCAAAATTGACTAAGATTAAGGTCACGGAAGATGGTCGCAAAGTTTACTTGACCGATTTAGCTGACTATTTAAGAGTGGCTAAGCAGTATAAACAACGGGTCATCGTTGAAATTAAAGTCACGCCGGATGACTCGAAAAATCTAGCCAAGCGGTTTGCTGCCCAGTATGGGAATACCCTTGTCGCCGACCGCGATTTTGTGCATACCATGAACTATCAAACGGTGAAGGATCTCAAAAAAGAGGTGCCTAATCTGATAGTTGGGTACATTGTGCCCTTTAACCTGGTTTCCGTGAAGCACTTACCGGCTGATTTTTATTCGGTTCAGGCCATTGGATTAGGCAAAACAATTGTGCAACAGGCGCATTCGATTGGCGCACCGGTATTTGCCTGGACACCGAACCATTTAAGTCAGATGCAGCTCATGCGTGTTTACGGTGTCGATGGGCAGATCACTGATCGATTGACGGTGTTACAAGAAATGAACCGTGAGCAGCCCAGCCAATTTAATTGGGCAATTATACAAAGTTTAATCAGCCAATTCATCTAATCTTTACGTAGGTATACGTAAAGGAGATGATTTACATGACAGAGCGTTGTTCATGGGCAGCAAAAAGTACGCAGTTACTGCTGTATCATGATTTAGAGTGGGGCGTGCCCACACGAGACGAACGGCAACTATTTGAGAACCTATCACTTGAAATTTTTCAAGCGGGTCTCAATTGGCAATTGGTTTTAAAATACCGATCAGCATTGCGGGAAGCCTTTATGGATTTTGAGCCTGAGGCAATCGCGGCGTTGCGTGATGAGCAGATCGATGTGTTATGCGTCGATGAGACCATTATTCGTAACCGGCAGAAGATCTCAGCAGTTGTCGCAAATGCCAAGGTGCTAGTCGCACTGCATGATCTGGACTGGTCACTGACCGAAGCCGTGTGGACGAATGCCGTTTTATTGCAACGGACACACGAGACAGATGTTTGCGCGCGGTTTAATGCGGATTTAGTTCATACGCTGAGCCACCTTGGATTCAAACGAGTTGGTCTCAAATCCTGCTATGCGTTTTTGCAGGCATCCGGTGTGATCAATGATCATGAAACGGACTGTTATCGGCGATTAGAATTACTGTAAATTAAAAGCGTGGTAGAAGGGGTTATCCTTCTACCACGCTTTTAAAGTGACTTATTCACCAGTTTTTTTTTGCGCCGGTTTGTTTTCTTGGTCAGTTCTCACAACGAGAACGTCACAAACGGCTGTCCGGGTCACGTATTCAGTAACTGACCCGATGAGGAGCCGCTCAACAGCGTTTAACCCAGTCGCACCGATCATAATCAGGTCGATGTCTAACTTCTTTGGAATCTCACGGGAAATGATGGTCTTTGGCGCACCGTACTCAATTGAGTAATCCACGTCAGAAATTCCGGCATCCTTGGCTTCTTGGATGTATTTGTCCAGAGTCTTCTTGGCGGTATCGGTAACCTCTTCCACCATGTTGTATCAAAACTAGAAATATTTTGAAACGCCCGCGTATCCACAACGTGAACCAAATGAAGGTCCGCATCATTTCGTTTGGCAACGGCAACGGCTTTCTTAAAGGCTAATTCGGCCTCGTAAGAACCATCAACTGGTACTAAGATATGATTGTATTGTTGTAGCATCATGACTCACCTCTCTCACTTGTTAACTCTATCTTACATTATTTTGCGGAAAATAAAAAGAAAAATGTGGTGGCGTTTTCAAATAGAGCGGAGCAAGGCGGTTTGAGGGCTTCTGCAGGAGCCCTCAGCCTTGCGGAGCTCGTTTCGACTCGAGGACAGGAGAGCGAGATAGCGAAGAGGGTTTTCTGAAAACAAACAGAACAACAAAAACAGAAAAAGCACCCTAACAAAAAAATACCATTTCCAAAAATCTCACAAACCCAAAAAGCGTCCAAGGCCAACCGCCCCAGACGCTAATGAGTATTCAAAAATCATTTAGCTTTCGGAAAGAAACTGACCAACATCAACTGAACGCCAACAATATCAGCTACCCCAATAAATAGCGCAATACAGATAAAGACTGTATTTTGACTGATTGTTGCTGCAGCGGCAACAACGCCAAGAATGACGAGTGAGTAGCCACCGAACTTGATGACGCCAGATAGTGGTTTGTTCGCTTCAGGATGAAAGATCAAAAAGGGTTTGTGCTGATGGGCAAGAAAGAAGCCCCCAATAAAAAAGGTCAGCAGGGTGTAGAGAATCATGAGAATGGTGATGGCCAAAATAAAAAACCTCCAAATTTTCTTTAAAAAGAAAAAGGCTGGCTTACAAGGTGCAAGCCAGTCCTCAAAGTGTTGCCACTTTGAAAGATCTAATAGTGCCGTTAATTGCCCGATAGGTTTTGGCCCGCTTGTAAGCAGGTGGGACGGGCAGGCCATGACTCTGACTACCAAGTGATAAGGCCTGTCATCGCTATGAACATCTACCCATGTCCCAATGTAAAACTAGTTGTTCGGCAAACACGTATGATGGGCAAGGCGAACACCCTAGAACTCACATGTATCGTAGCACAGAAACGTTGTTTTGACAACTTTTGTGACTAATGGCCCTGGGCTTTTCGCAGACGCGTATATTGCTCGCCCAGTGCGGTTTCAAACTTGCCATTTTGTTTCGGTTCGTAATACTGCACATTTTTGATCGGGTCGGGGAGGTACTGCTGTTTGACCCAGTCATTGTCGAAGTTATGCGGGTACTTGTAGTCAACGCCGTGGCCGAGCTTCGCAGCGCCGGCGTAGTGGGCATCTTTCAGATGAGCTGGAATGTCACCGCCACGGCCCTTGGCAACGTCACTCATGCAGCATCAATGGCTGCCATGCCAGAATTCGATTTAGACGAGAGGCACAATTCAATCACGGCATCAGCGAGGGGAATGCGGCCTTCTGGAAACCCCATGTGTTCTGCGGCGTAAACAGCATTCACCACCCGAGCGCAAGCTGGCGGATTGGCGAGGCCAACATCTTCATAGGCAATGACCATGAGCCGCCGCACGATCGACTGCATGTCGCCAGCAGTGACTAATCGGGCCAAGTAATGGAGTGCGGCGTCAGTATCACTGCCGCGAATTGATTTTTGAAACGCGGAAATGACGTCGTAATGAGCGTCACCATCCTTATCATGGCTAAAGGCCTTTTTTGGACACATTCTTCAATGATCGGCAGGGTGAGGTGAATGACATCGTCGTCGGCAGGAGTGGACCTAGCGGCTAATTCTAGGCCGTTGAGGGCACTTCGCAAGTCACCATTCGTTGCCGTCGTTAAAAATGATTCGGCATCATCATCTAACTGAACATTTTGATCACCAAGCCGTTTTCGCTATCACTCAGTGCCCAGTCGATGGCTGTCCGAATGTCATCGGGCGTTAACGGATGCACTTCAAAGATCTGTGTCCGACTGCGAATGGCAGGATTAATGTTGATGTAAGGATTTTCCGTTGTCGCCCCGATAAGAACGATTCGACCGCTTTCTAGGTGTGGCAGCAGAAAGTCTTGTTTAGTTTTATCCAGCCGGTGAATTTCGTCAAGCAACAGGATAACGGTCCCGCTCATCTTGCTTCTTCGGCCACGATTTGAAGATCTTTTTTTGAATCCGTCGCTGCGTTCAGTTTACGAAAAGCGTATTTCGTTGAGCCCGCAATGGCACTCGCGATACTTGTTTTTCCAGTTCCCGGCGGCCCGTAGAGGATCATGGAGGAGAGCATTTTAGCCTGCACCATGCGACTGATGATTTTTCCTGGGCCAACGAGGTGTTGTTGGCCGATCACATCTTCGATCCGTTGTGGGCGCATGCGGTAGGCAAGCGGTTGTGGCAAGGTTGTCACTCCTTTCAATTGAGGGTCTAATAAGTGCTGGCAATAGAAACGTCGCCTGACCGAAGTCGGCGACGTTGGCGTTTCTATAAGCCAAAACGGTGTTTGAGTTTATCAAGCACGGAATTTGATTGTTGCGGTTTGGCATTGGATGCCGGTTTGTCAGGATATTTTTTGGTTGCTTCAATGGGATACACATTGATGGCATTTTTAGCAACGACCACGAACCCAGCGCTGTCTGGCTGGTGTGGATAAAAATCATCTGAAACGATGGTGAACTTTGTCCCAGCCTTGCTGGCAATACCCATGTACGGTGCCAATTCGGCAGCTTCGAGATGGCCGTTGAAGATGACTTGGTAGTCCGGATGGGCGCTGATTTCTTGCGTGAGCGCATCCTGGAACTGTTTGTCACGAATCTCCTGCACGGTGACAAGCAGGGAGACCCGTTCACGAAAAGTGCCTAAATATTGACGTTGTTCATCCGGGTGCAACATTGGCGTCCCATACATGGCATTGTCAAGGTGGGCACTCATTTGATCTTTTTCTGGCATATTTCGTCAACCTTTCTTTCTTAGTCCATCTAGTATAACATAGGTTTCAGGCTTAATCGAAGTTAACGACAGGGGTGACTGCAATGTTTAATCAAGAAGATTTTGACGTATTTAAGGACCAAACATTAGCTGGCCGGATGGCTGGTGTCCGCGGTGTGATCGATCCAAAATTTGAGGCGATTGCACCGACAATCAAGGCTGCTTTAGGTCAAGACCAACCAGTCTCAGATCACATTGCCAAGCACTTGCGCCGGTTCAAAAATCCGCCGATGAATACCTGGATCGCATTTAACCAAAATCCACGGGGTTATAAAATGACACCGCACCTGATGCTTGGGTTTTGGGATGACCGGTTATTCTTGTGGCTTGCGAGTCTGGCGGAGGCAACTGACCGCGATTTAATGATCAATCGCTGGCAAAGGTTATTACCTGAGCTGGTCAAATTACCGAGTCGGTTTGAAATCAGCCCAGATCATATGGCTAAAAAGAGCGGTCCAGTCACGATGAATGGCCTCAAACAACAATTGACCCGCTATGAAACGGTCAAACAAGCAGACTTTATGGTCGGTCGGCAGTGGCTTCAGGATGATGATGTGTTTAATCATCCCAATGATCTTAAACAGATCCTCGTCGACACGACGCATGAACTAGCACCATTCTATTCGGCGCTGGTCGCTGACAAATAGGGTGGGGGAATCATGATGACAATGATACTTGGTGTTCTGCTCATCATCATGTTGATTGCGATTAGTCTTGGCGCCTTTCAAGGCAATCGCACCGTGATTATTTTTGGTATGGTGGGGTTAACGCTTGTGGTCATCGCAGCCTTGTTCCTGATAGTTGTGGGGATTCCGACCTTTTAAAATGGTCACCAACCTTAAGTTACTGGCAGCGGCTCTCACGCCAATGCACCAGGAAGTTTGAGCAAAAAAAGCAACTTGCCAAATGGCAAGTTGCTTTTTGAGTTGACGCAAAAGACTATAGCTTGTTGTAGTATTCAACGATAAGTAATTCGTCGATATCAGCATCAAGTTCTTCACGTTGTGGTAACCGTGACAATGAGCCTTCAAGCTTGTCGGCGTCGAATTCAACGTATTGAGGACGACCAACGACTGCTTCAACAGCGTCCTTGATGATTTGCATATCCTTGGACTTTTCACGAACACTGATCACTTGGCCTGGCTTAACTTCGTATGAAGGAATGTCCACACGCTTGCCATCAACAGTGATGTGACCGTGGTTAACCAATTGACGTGCTTGGCGACGAGTAGTTGCCAAACCTAACCGGTAAACAACGTTGTCCAAACGACGTTCGAGCAAGATCATGAAGTTAACACCATGCTTGCCTTCACGAATCTTACCGGCACGAACGAACAAGTTTTTAAATTGACGTTCAGTTAAGCCGTAAGTGAACCGTAACTTTTGCTTTTCGCGAAGTTGGGTCCCATATTCTGACAACTTTTGACGACGGCCTTGACCGTGATCGCCAGGAGCGTAAGGACGACGAGCTAATTCTTTACCAGTCCCTGAAAGGGAGATACCAAGACGACGTGAAATGCGCCAGCTTGGGCCTGTATAACGTGACATAAATGAATCCTCCAATAATTTTAGTTGGAGTAAAATAATTCTTCGTAAGCACAGTATTCGTGCAGATCGCTTTGCAGAGTTCGCCCTGTGCAGCCGCAGGTTACTAACTGAACCACCAAGTGGGCAGTGACCTGTTGACGAGCTTACCGCTTACCGCCGCATTATTTTACACAAGGAGTAGTGTACCGCGAAACACTAGGCAATGTCAATGTGCGACAGCAAAATGTCCGCGAACTGTTCGAGTTCAGCCTTATCGTCATCATTAAAGCGGGCCAGCTTAGGGGAGTCAATATCCATGACACCAAGCTTCTTGCCATCCTTGATCAGCGGCACCACGATTTCAGAGTTACTTGCGGAGTCGCAGGCAATGTGGCCAGGAAACTCGTGGACGTTTTCGACAACCAGCGTTTTTTCTTCTTTAAACGCTGTGCCGCAGACGCCGTTACCGACCTGAATATGCACACAGGCAACGTTTCCCTGGAAGGACCAAGCATTAATTCATCCGTATCCTCCTGATAGAGGTAAAAGCCAGCCCAGTTGATATCCTCAAGGGATTGGTTGAGCAAAGCGGATGCATTAGACAGGTTACTAATTAAGTTGTGTTCATTATACAAAAGCGCATCAATTTGTTGGTTCATTAACGATGGTGTTGCTTCTTGCATAAAATCGCCCCTTTACTATTATATAGATCTTCAAATTTACGGTGAAGCCTTTTCACTAACTATGCTATAATTTAAGCTAGAATTGATTTTAATGGCTAAATGTATAAAAAGCAACCAAAAATGGTTCACCATACATATGAAATGGTAAACGAAGGACGGGGATTGGATGTTTAAGGTTTTCGTGGGAATTATAATCTTGGCAATCGTCATTTATGGCGGTATTTTAATTTATCAACAATATCTGTTGCGTCAGCTCAAGACGATTGATCAAGAACGTCAGGGACTGGACATTGACAGCTTGGAGGCGGCGGTCGCTCAAGTCAAGACCATGAGTTTGACGGGCAAGACGCTCGATCAAGTTGAGGCGCTGCTTAGCGATTATACAGCACTCAATGAGACACGGTTGCCACGGTTGAAAGCCCAGTTAGATCAAGCGACTGGGGCTGCTAAACAGTATCGATTACTGGCAACGCACAGCAATGTAAAAAAGGCCCAGTCTTCATTAAAGGTCACTCAGGATGCGATTGCGAAGTTAACCGAACAGATCGACGCCCTAAAAAAAGTCGATGAAGATCATAAGGCTGCTGTCAAAGCACTGGAGAAAAAATATCAGGATCTGCGTAAGACCTTGCTGGCAAAGAACTTCATGTACGGTCCAAGTATCGATGGACTGGAAACGCAACTTGGTACCTTGGAAGACGACAACGACCGCTTCCATGAACTCACGAGTCAGGGGGATCACGAAAAAGCTGCTGAGCTGTTAGCACAATTACAGACTGATACTGAGCATCTTGAAGAAATGATCCAACAAATCCCGCCACTGTATAAGAACCTCGAAACGGAATTCCCAGCACAAATTACCGAACTGCAACAGGGTGAGGCAACGCTGAGTGCCCAAGGATTTAAGTATCCGGAAACAGACATGCATGACCAGATCCAGGGCCTCAATGGTGAGGTCAAGGCTGGTAAGGAAGCCCTGACCCAGTTGGATATGGATAAGGTTCAGGCTAACGACACCGCGTTGACGAATAAGATCGACCACTTCTATGACACCATGGAAAAGGAAATGGGCGCTAAAGAAAAGGTGACTGAAAACCTTGATACGTTGGCAAAATTCATTTCCCATGCGCGTAATCAAAACACGTTGCTGACCCGTGAACTCGACCGACTGAGTTTGAACTACACGCTGGATCACCAAGAAGTTGAAACGGCGCGGGAGTTCAAGGAGCAGATTCGAAACATTGATAGTGCTTATCAAGCTGATATCGAAGCCATTCAGTCTAACGAAGCAGTCTACACGCAAGTCTTAGCCCGTCAAACCCAAGCTGAACACGATCTGCAACAGATTGAAGAACAGCAACAGACCATCAATACGACGGTTTCTGGACTCGTCAAAGAAGAACAGCAGGCGCGTGATACGTTGCAACAGTTTGAACTGCGGCAGCATGGCTTACGGCGCCAGGTTGAAAATCTGAATTTGCCTGGGGTCTCAAAAACGTACTTAGACTACTATAATGTGGTACGTGATGAGATTGCGAAGTTAAATGACGATATCAATCAGGTTCAAATTAACATGGAAGAAATTACGAAACAGTTGATCATGATTGAATCGGATCTGGATATTCTGGCTGAAAAAACGACTGATCTCGTTGACAGTGCCGAGTTGTCTGAACAATTGCTTCAATACGCCAACCGTTACCGGCTCACACATGATGAAGTCGCAAAAGCGAGTCAGGAAGCGCAACGGTTATTTGATCAAGAGTTCGATTATGCAAAGAGTCTTGAAACGATTGCGACCGTTTTGGATCAGGTTGAACCTGGCTCTTATAAACGGTTGGAAGATAACTACTATAAGCGTAAGGGGACAGCTAAGAAGCCGGAACCTGAGGAAGACGCTGAATAGTTGAAGAATGTGAGTGCCTGTCCCGGTTGGGGTGGGTGCTTTTTTTTGTGGGCGAGGATTGGTATTTCTTGGCGATGTGGCGAGTGGTGGGTGTTTTTTTGGAATATAGTGTTCGTACTTGCGTGGTTATCTAGTTTTGCTTTATCGTTTGGGCGCTTTTTATTTAGATTGCCGAAACGTGTTCCAGAAGGCAGAGGGCGGAGCGTTAGGGACTTCGACCCAAAAGTCAAGCCCGGACTTTCGGTCAAAGTCCCTAACGCTCCGCCCTCTAACC